>NZ_JAVYJG010000008.1:0-359633 GCF_032621675.1 Pseudomonas sp. zfem003
CACAGCTCAGCCCATCCTACAGACGGACGACCGGGATGCATGAGACCCCAGCGGCCCATGAGCCCGTCACGATGGGCTTCGCACAGCTCAGCCCATCCTACGGATGGAGCGGGGCCGTAGGATGCGGTGAGCTCGGCGAACCGCATCTCTGGCGGGGATGCATGAGACCCCAGCGGCCCATGAGCGCGTCACGATGGGCTTCGCACAGCTCAGCCCATCCTACAGACGGAGCGGGACCGTAGGATGCGGTGAGCTCGGCGAACCGCATCGCCGATCGGGATGCATGAGACCCCAGCGGCCCATGAGCGCGTCACGATGGGCTTCGCACAGCTCAGCCCATCCTACGGACGGAGCGGGGCCGTAGGATGCGGTGAGCTCGGCGAACCGCATCGCGGTGATGAGGACCGAGCGAGGCGCAACGCGGGTCAGCGGCGGTGCAGGAGCACGAGGCCGGCGAGGACGGGGTAGCAGAGGTAGTGCAGCACGAACAGGGCGATGGCCATGGGGCCGGGGGCGTTCTGCAGGGTCATCATGCCCAGCAGGCCGAGGTAGAGCACGCCGAGCAGGGCGCCGTAGCCGAGGACGATGCGCCAGGCTTCGCCCCGGGTCGGCGGGCGCTTGTACAGCAGGCGGAAGGCGAGGGCGATGAGCAGGGCCGTGGCGCCGGCGATCACCAGGGTGGCCAGCAGCCCGCCGAGGTGCACCAGGCTGCGCAGGGCGAGGTTGAGCAGCATGGCCAGGGCCACGCCGCCGATCACCACGTAGCGCAGGGCCAGCGGGCGGGGCGCGTTCACGAGCGCTCCAGGGCCACGTTGAGGCCGAAGCGTTTCTTCAGCACCGCTTCCAGCAGCCCCTTGGGCACCAGGCTGGCCAGCAGCGGCAGGGCGCGGCTGCCGTTGCCCAGGCGCAGCAGGCGCGGGCGCGGGTGGTGCTGGATGGCGTTGAACAGGTCGCGGGCGAATTCGGTGGCGGGGGTGGGGTTGTCCTGGGAGGCGCGGGCCCGGGCGCGGATGCCGTCGCGCAGGGGCCACCAGGGCGAGCCTTCGGCGATCAGCGATTCGGCTTCGCGGCTGGCGTTGGCGCCGAAGCTGGAGGCGATGGCGCCGGGCTGCACTTCCATGACCTCGATGCCGAAGGGCGCCAGTTCCAGGCGCAGGGCGTCGGAGAGGGCGTGCACGGCGGCCTTGGAGGCGCAGTAGGCGCCGGCGAAGGGGGTGACCAGCACGCCGGAGACGCTGCCGATGTTGACCACCAGGCCACGGCTGGCGCGCAGCACGGGGAAGCAGGCGCGGGTGAGGCCGACCAGGGAGAACACGTTGGTCTCGAACTGCCGGCGCAGGCCCTCGGTGCCGCCGTCCAGCAGCGGGCCCATGGCGCCGTAGCCGGCGTTGTTGATGAGCACGTCGAGCCGACCCGTTTCCTGCTGCAGGCGCTCACCCAGGCGCGCCACGGCGGCTTCGTCGTTGACGTCCAGCTGCACGCCGGTGAAGCCGGCGACGTTCAGCGCGTCCACGTCGTTGGCCTTGCGGGCGCAAGCCCAGACGCTGTAGCCGGCGGCCTTGAAGGCGTCGGCCAGGGCCCTGCCGATGCCGCTGGAGCAGCCGGTGATGAGGGCAACGGGTTGGCTCATTGCGAATTTCCTTGTTGGTCTTGTTGTGGTGGAAGTCGATCAGTCGGCGAATCTGCCATGCAATCGTTCGGCGCGGAACTCCAGCGTGTCGGCTCGATAGCCACGGCGCAGCGGCGGCAGCGGCAGGCAGTCCTGCCAGTCGGCACCGGCCTGCAGGCGCGGCGGGCCGAGGCTGCGCTCGGCCTCGTAGGGGGATTCGGCGAGGTTGAGGTCGTCGCCCGGGCGGTAGGCCTGCACGATCCAGGCGAGGTCCAGCAGGGTGGTGCTGCTGCCGTTGTGCACGCTGATCTTCAGCGGGCGGTCGGCGGGGCACTGGTCGGGCTGGTAGGCGAGGCGGACGTCGAGGCGGGCCAGCTGTTCGTTCACCAGGCGCTCTTCCCACAGCACCCAGGCGGCCATGAGCCCGATGACCAGCACCGCAGCCAGGGAGATGGGCAGCGCCTTGGTCGGGTGGCGGATGACCAGGATCAGCCAGGCGAAGAGGAGGATGGCGCCGAGGAGCATGAGGAGGGCCCATGACGGAAAGGCTGCAATGCTAGCGCAATCCGTGATCAGGCAGGGGTAAAAGGCACGGGGCCGTTGGCCGTTCCTGGCCCGGGCCCCGTGAGGCGGTGCGCGCGGCGGCACCCGCTGGCACAGGCGCCGGGAGCCTCCCGATGGGGGAGGGAGGCTCCGGGGCGTGGCCCCTCAGCGCGCGGTGGACACCTGGCTGACGCGCACGCCGCTGTCACTGCGGCCGTAGACGTCTTCCAGGCGTTCGATGTCGTCCTCGCCCAGGTAGCTGCCGGACTGCACCTCGATGATCTCCAGGGGGATCTTGCCGGGGTTGGTCAGGCGGTGCACCGACGTCATGGGGATGTAGGTCGACTGGTTTTCGGTGAGCAGGAAGGTCTTGTCGTCACAGGTCACCTCGGCGGTGCCGGAGACGACGATCCAGTGCTCGGCGCGGTGGTGGTGCATCTGCAGCGAGAGCTGGGCGCCGGGCTTGACGGTGATGTGCTTGACCTGGAAGCGGCCGCCCATGTCCACCGAGTCGTACGAGCCCCAGGGGCGGTACACGGCGCAGTGGTTCTGGGTTTCCGCGCGGCCCTGGGCGTCGAGGTCGTTGACCAGCTTCTTGACGTCCTGCACGCGGTCGCGGTGGGCGATCATCATGGCGTCCTTGGTCTCGACCACGACGATGTCGTCCAGGCCGATCACCGACACCAGCTTGCCGTTGCCGTGCACCAGGCAGTTGCGGCTGTCGTGCACCACCACGTCGCCCTTGGTGACGTTGCCCTGGGGGTCCTTGTCGTGGACTTCCCAGATGGAGCTCCAGCTGCCGACGTCGTTCCAGCCGGCGGAGAGCGGCACCACGCAGGCGCGGGCGGTCTTCTCCATCACCGCGTAGTCGATGGAGTTGTCCGGGCAGCAGGCGAAGGTGGCGGCGTCGATGGTGACGGTGGTGCCTTCGCGCTGGCTGCGTTCCAGGGCCAGCAGGCAGGTGTCGTAGATGTCCACGTCGTGGTGCTTGAGCTCGTCGAGGAAGCGGCTGGCGCGGAACAGGAACATGCCGCTGTTCCAGAAGTAGTCACCGGCCTCGACGTACTGCTGGGCGCGCTCGGCGTCGGGTTTCTCGACGAACTGGGCGACCCGGCTGATGCCCTCGGGCAGCTCGCCGCTGGCCTGGCCACGGATGTAGCCGTAGCCGGTCTCGGGGCGCAGGGCCGGCACGCCGAACAGCACCATCTCGCCCTTCTCGGCGGCGATGGTGGCCAGTGCCAGGGCCTGCTGGAAGGCGCGCTGGTCTTCCAGCACGTGGTCGGCTGGCATCACCAGCATCAGCTCGTCGCGGCCCTCGGCCAGCAGCTGCATGGCGGCGATGGCGACGGCGGGCGCGGTGTTGCGGCCGAAGGGTTCGAGCAGCATCGCCTGCGGGGTGACGCCGATGCTGTCGAGCTGCTCCTGGACGATGAAGCGGTGGTCCTTGTTGGCCACCAGCACCGGCGCCTGCATGCCGTCGAAGGCCAGGCGCTGCAGGGTCTGCTGGAACAGGGTCTTCTCACCGGTCAGGGCGAGGAACTGCTTGGGGTACTGCTTGCGCGAAAGGGGCCAGAGCCGGGAGCCGCTACCGCCAGAAAGGATTACAGGGATCATGGTGTTTCTCCTAAGAAGCTTGTCTGTTTGTGAGTAGTTGCTGCTCATCACATCGATCACTGAGAACATGCCCAAGACCTGCTGCGCGTCGGGTCTGCTGCGTTGAAAGCTCACTCGGAATGCTCATTTACAGCTCGTAAACTGCGCGTCCTCGAAAGCTTTCGCCTTGCATCCCTCTAGCTCGCTAGGCCTTGAGCATGTTCAAACCTCTGTCTTGTAGTCCCACTGTCTCGTGCGGCGGGTACGAAGCGTGGCCCGGGGCGTCGGCCCCGGGCGGGGCGGATCAGGACTCGGCCGGGCGCTTGACCCAGACCGGGGAGAGCTTGCCGCCGCTGCCGGTGACGTAGAGGCAGACCACCTCGCCGCGCTGCAGGGAGACCGGCTTGAGGTCGCTGACCTTGCGGTTGCCGTCGAACAGGGCCAGGCCCACCTTCACCGGGTTGATCTCGCGCTCGCCACGGCCCTGGGGCGCGACGTCCTCGACCACGGCGGTCTTGCCGTCGGCGGTCTTCAGGGTGAGCTTGGCGTCGGAGAGGTTCTGCACCCGCAGCAGGGCCTTCTGCTTGTTCTTGAAGGCTGGCTCTTCCACCAGCTTGGGCTCGGCGCCCGGCTGGCTGACCAGGGTGTAGTAGCGGTCGGACTCCAGTTTCACCGGGACGCTGGCGCTGCCCACCTGGGCGTTGTAGTTGCCGGCGGGCAGGAACTTGAAGTCGCTGGAGCCCAGCGGGGCGACGTCGTTCAGGGCGGTGTTGCCGACGCTGACGTCCAGTTCGCTGGCGCCGGCGTTGTAGGCGCGGACGAAGGCCGAACCCTTCGGCGCCTGCGGGCCGTAGAGGCCGCCTTCATCGGCCAGGGCGGAGAAGGCGCTGACGCCCAGGGCCAGGGCGCAGGCGTACGACGTCCAGGTGCGTTGCTTCTGTCGGTTCATGGTGTTTCCTCCTTTGGTGCAATGCGCATGGCGCTTGGGACCCGAAGGCCCGTTCGTTAATGGGTGGCGGCGACGCGCTCGCCGGGGGCGCCCTTGCGCAGCTGGGCGATCCACTGTGGGTCGAACTCGCTCAGGTCGTTGGGCATGGGCAGGTAGCGCTCGGGGAATTCCCAGATCACCAGCTCGGGGGCGGCGTCCTTCAGCTCGTCGCTCTTGAGGTACTTGAGCATCGGCAGGATCGGGCCGTGGCCGTCCTCGGCGTGGTTCACCAGGTCGCGCTGCAGGGACTGGCGCAGGGCGCCGGCGAAGTTCCAGTTGGGGTTGGCGCTGTAGCTGGTGCCCACCAGGGCCACCGGCACGCTGCTGTCGCCGAACAGGTCGCCGGATTCCTCCTCGCCTGCGGCGCGGGTCTCGCGCTTCTGCAGGGTGTCCGGGGCGGGCATCAGGTCGGCGAACAGCGGGTCGAGCGGCAGGAAGCGGGTCAGGTCGCCCTTGTAGTCCTCGTTCTTCACCGCTTCGGTGACGAAGGCCTGGTCGCTGCCGGAGAGGCTGACGCGCTCGCGCACCACCTGGCCCAGGCGCTGGGCCACCACTTCGGCGCCCTGGGGCGTCCAGTGGGTGTCGGTGCGCAGGAACACCTGGCCGTTGTTCTTGGCCTGTTCCAGCGGGCCGAGCAGGTCCGGGGCGATGATCCCGGCCTTGCGCACGGCGCCACGGAAGTGAGCGTAGAGGTCCTGGCGCAGGGCGGTGGGGCGGGCCTCGCCGACGTGCTCGGGGTACAGCCGCGACTTGGACGGGACGATGGCCAGCACCAGCTTGATGCCCCGGCTGTCCAGTTCGTCGCGCACGCCCTGGATCAGCGCCAGGTTTTCCTGCAGGTGGCGCTCGCCTTCGGCCACCGGGTCGAACTCCTCGTCGGAGAACAGCCAGCCGTCCTGGCCGATCACCACGCCCTGGCGGCCTTCGCCGAACAGGCCGTAGTCCACCAGGGCCCAGAGGTTGGTGCCGATCTGCTTGATGGGGAATTCATCGTCGTAGTGCTTCTCGAAGGCGTGGGCCAGCTTGCCGTTGAGCACGGTGGTTTCCTTGGCGACGCTGAAGCCGACGATGCCGCGCATGGACCACAGGCTCAGGGCCAGCAGCATGCCGGCGAAGGCCACGATGTAGAGGGTGTTTGCAGTTCTGCTCATGTGTGCGCTCCCTTCAGAACTGGAAGTAGAGGAAGGGGGAGAAGCTCTGCGCCGAGAGCTTCAGGATCGACGCGGCGAACAGCAGCAGCAGGGCGACACGGGTGGCCAGCACCGGCAGCTGGGTCATCCAGGTCTGTTGCCAGACCAGGGCGCCGCTGGGGGAGTAGGCGATGGCGGCCGGGTCGTCAGCGGCGGCCTGCGGGCTGCGCGGCTGGGCGGTGGCCGGGCCGTTGGCGTCGACGTGTTCGTCGGCACGGGCCTTGGGCGCGCCGGTCAGCGGCTTGGCGTGGAACTGGCGGATGCCGAACCAGGCCAGCACCACGTAGGCCAGTACCAGGGTGGCGATCTGCAGGCTGGTGAGCTGGGCGCGGTTGAGTTCGGAGAGGCCCAAGTCACCGAAGCTGAACATGGCGGCGTACATGCGCCAGGCGACGTCGAGGTTCTCGGCGCGGAAGATCACCCAGCCGATCACCACCAGCAGGAAGGTGAAGGCCCAGCGCAGCGGGTTGATGACCTTCGGCGCGGCGTCCACGCCCAGGGCGCGTTCGACCGCCAGCCAGGCGCCGTGCCAGGCGCCCCAGATGATGTAGGTGAAGTTGGCGCCGTGCCACAGGCCGCCCAGCAGCATGGTGAGGAACAGGTTGCGGTAGGTCTGGAAGGTGGTGCCGCGGTTGCCGCCCAGGCTGATGTACAGGTAGTCCCGCAGCCAGGTGGAGAGGCTGATGTGCCAGCGCCGCCAGAACTCGGTGATGGACTGGCTGATGTAGGGCTGGTTGAAGTTCTCCATGAAGCGGAAGCCCATCATCAGGCCGAGGCCGATGGCCATGTCGCTGTAGCCGGAGAAGTCGAAGTACAGCTGGGCGGTGTAGGCCAGGGCGCCGAGCCAGGCGTCGCCCGTGGTCGGGTCGGAAAGGGCGAAGCAGTGGTCGGCGATGGGCGCGATGCTGTCGGCGATGAAGACCTTCTTGATGAAGCCCTGCATGAACCGGGTGCAGCCTTCGGCGAACTTGTCGACGGTGTGGGTGCGGTGGTTGAACTGGTCCACCAGGTCGCGGAAGCGCAGCACGGGGCCGGCGATCAGGTGCGGGAAGATCGCCACGAAGGCGGCGAAGTCCACCAGGTTGCGGGTGGCCGGGGTGTCGCCCCGGTACACGTCGATGATGTAGCTGATGGACTCGAAGATGTAGAACGAGATCCCGATCGGCAACAGGATGTGGGTGATGACGAAGGGCTCCATGCCGAACTGGGTGAAGATCGCGTTGAAGGTCTCCACGCCGAAGTTGGCGTACTTGAAGTAGCCCAGCACGCACAGGTCCACCGCGACGCCGAGCAGCAGCCAGCGCTGCGCGGGCTTGGTGCGCACCCCGGCGGCGCCGATGCGCAGGCCGATCCAGTAGTTGAACACCGTGACGGCGGCGAACAGGGCGAGGAAGTCGATCCGCCACCAGGCGTAGAACACGTAGCTGGCGATGAGCAGGAGCAGGTTTCGATAGCGTGTCCCGACCAGGTAGTACAAGCCGAGGAAGATCGGCAGGAACAGGAACAGGAACACGTTTGAAGAAAAGACCATCCGAGTCTCTCCACTTGTACGTAACTTTCTGGGCCGCCGCCGGACGTTCCAGCCCGGTGTGCGACCCGCCATTCCCTCCCCAGGGTGTGGCGTTCAAATCCTTGCGCCGCCGCGTCTGCCGCGCGGTCGGTTCGTTGCGTCAGGTGGCTCCCCCGGTGGGGGAGGGCACCGGGTCAGCTGCCGCTGCCGCCCTCCTTCTTCGGGTGGAACACCTGGGTGATGTCGCCTCCCAGGCGGAAGGTCTTGTAGGGGGCCATGGAGTCCTTCCAGCGCAGGGTCTCGGGCTTGCAGCCGTAGAGCGCGCACCAGGGTTCGAGCCAGGCGAACTTGGCGCGCTTCTCCAGGTCCTCCATGTCCTGGTCCTTGCCGGTCCTGTCGTCGAAGGGTTCCTGGTCATCCACCCCGGCGATGACCTTTTCGCCGAGACGGCGCAGGGCGCCGTCGTTCTCGTTGCGCAGGTCCACGCCGTTGGCCTGGGCGAAGGCGGCGATCATGGCCAGCGGCGGCAGGCTGTAGTTGTGGTAGGCCAGGGCACGCTGCTCGCGCTTGAGTTCGTTGGGCAGGAAGCCGTCTTTGTCCACCTGGCTGGCGGCGACGCGGAACTGGGCGACGGACCAGTCGAAGAGGTCGCGGCGGTTGGTGGCGACGGCGGTGGCCATCACCGACCAGGCGGCCCAGTAGGAGTGGTTGTTGATCTTCTTCAGCGGCAGGCCGCTCCAGTCGTGCACCGTCTGGTCGGCCAGGCGCGAGAACCAGGACTCGATCTGCTGGCTCTGCTGGGTGTAGCCGGCCAGCGGGTGGGAGTTGGAGAACTTCAGCCGCAGGTAGGCCGAGGACAGGCTGCCCAGCGCCCATTTGCGGATGGACTTGCCGGTGTGGTTGTACTCGGTGCTCTGCAGGGCGTTGGCCTGGGCCCAGCTGCCCATCCACTGCAGGGCGCACTCCAGTTGCGCCCGCTGGCCGTCGCGCATGTACGCCATGACCATCTTGTTGACCCCGCGCTCCATGCGGGTGATGTCGGCGGTGCTGTCGCGGAAGGCCCGTTCCGCCGTGAGATTGAGGGTGGCGCGGGCCTGGTTGGAGCCCTCGTACTTGCTGCGGAACTCCAGCTTGCCGGTGTAGGGCGGCGGCGGGGCTTCGCAGCTGTCGGCCTTGTGCTCGTCGACCTCCACCGGGGCGTAGTAGCCCGAGGGCGGGACCAGGTCGCCGGCGTGGGCGAGCGGGCCGAGCAGGGCGCCGCTGAACAGGCAGGGGGCGAGCAACCGGAGTCGGGGTTTCATGATGACCTCCTTCCTCACTCGGCCTTGGCCGCGAGGTGTTCACCCGAGTGGCCTGGGCGCTTGCACAGGGTCACGTCGACGCTGAGGTTCTCAGGCATCTCTTCGGGGCTGTGGATTTCCAGGGCGAGGACGTTGAGGTCCCGCCAGTCGGGGTCGTTGCGCAGTTCGAAGGTGTAGCGGCCGCCGGTGTCGACGCGGTCGCTCTGTTCGATCTTGAAGTTCTCGCGGCGGCCGTTGAGGTACCAGACGGTGGCCTTGGACTCGTGAACGGTCGGGTCGCTGAAGGTCAGGTCCACCTGGTAGTCGCCGCCACGGATGTCCTTGATCGGCTGGTTCTGGCCGTTGACGAAGACTTCGTTGGCGCCGGGCTTCATGCGCACCTTGCGGTGCATCACCGCCGGCTGGCCCTCGCAGCCGTTGTTCACCAGCGGCAGGGCCTGGCGGTAGAAGCTCTTCTGCGCCATGTCGTAGTGGGTGGCGAACTCCCAGATGATGATCTTGGGCGGGTGCTCGTGGAATTCCGGGCTGCTCATGTACTGCAGCAGGGCGCTGTCGAAGCCGCCGCCGCTGACCGCCATGTTGAGCACCTCGGCGCCGCTGTGCTGCTGCAGGAAGCCGGCGAAGTTGTAGGCCGGGCCGCTGTTGCTGGTGCCCACCAGGACGATCTGCGGGTTGGATTCGTCGCCGAACAGGGCATCGCCGGCGGCGCCGTCGCCCGAGGCTTCGGTCTCGTAGCGGTCGACGTACTGGGTGGCGTAGGTGGTGCCGCAGAGCTGGCCGGCGGTCTTGTGCAGGGTGCCGGCCTTGGGCAGCAGGCCGACGACCTTGCTGTCGAAGGTCTTCTTGGGGATCTCGTCGAAGCCGGGCATCTGCTTCAGCGTCTCGGCCACCAGCTTGGCGGTGCGGTTGGCGCCGGCCGGGGTCCAGTGGTGGTCGGCCTTGAAGTAGTAGTCGGTGTCCACGCCCTTCTCGTCGAACAGCGGCGAGAGGTCGGTGACCCAGATGCCGGTCTTGCGGAAGTCGTCCACGGCCTTGAGGTAGTTCTTCTTCGCCAGGTCGTAGTCGAAGCGGGCCTTTTCCGCTTCGGTGAGCTGTTCGCGGTTCACCAGGCCACGGGTCGGCTGGTAGACCACCATCAGCTCGACGCCCTTGGCCTTGAGCGCGTCGCGCAGGCGCTTGAACTCGCTGTAGCCGAAGGCGCTGGTGCCGAAGTCGGTGCGCAGGTCGTAGCGGGTGCGGAACAGCCAGTCGCCACGGCCCTGGACCAGGGCGGTGAAGAAGCTCAGGTACTTGGTGTTGTACACGCTCGGGTCCTGGGCGACGGCGCACAGGGGACCGGTGCGCTGCACGCTGTACTCGGGCGCGGCCCAGGCCCCCTGGGACGCGGCCAGCAGGGCGGCGGCGAGGGTGGAGGGGGCGAGCCATTTCATGGGGTGTCTGTGCATGGTGGTGTGTGCCTCAATCCTGGAGTTCGGCCTGGCTTTCGACGGGGTCGATGAGCACCGCTTTGTTGCGGCGCACCATCAGGTCGAGGATTTCCTCCTGTTTCTCGCCCAGTACGCCGGCGAAGCTGATGCCGGTGGATTTGCTCGGGGCGAGCATTTCCACGCGGTACAACTCCACGGAGAGGGGGGAGTCGATGGACAGGGGCGAGGAGCCGTTACCGGCGAGCTTGCCGCCGACCACGATCATCGAGACCTTGGTGTCGAAGGGGTCCAGCTCGATGTCGCGGTCGGTGTTGGACAGGTCCTTGATGTGCCCGTAGACGCCGGTCAGGCCGTTGGCCATGGACAGGTTCTCGTACAGGCGGATGTTGACGCTGTTGCGCAGGCGGATGCCGTGGCGCTGGTTGCCGACGATCTTGTTGCCCCACAGCAGGTTGTTGGAGCTCTCGTAGAGGGTGATGCCGTCGGAATGGTTCTGGTAGACCTCGTTGTAGGCCACCAGGTTGTTCACCGAGTTGCGGTCGATGACGATGCCCGACAGTTTGTTGTCGTAGGTCTTGTTGTTGATGATCCAGCTGTCGTCCACCTCGCGGGAGATGATGATGCCGTGCTTCTTCCTGGTGCCGTGGACGGTGTTCTCGGCGATGACCAGGCCGTGGGAACGGTCGTGGGGGTCGATGCCGTAGACGATGTTGTCGCGGTAGGTGTTGCCCTTGATGACCACGTCGCGGGCTTCGTAGCAGTAGAAGCCGTACCAGTGGTCGACGAACTCCGAGTTCACCAGCCAGCCGGTGGGTTCCGGGCGCTTGAGGCGCTCGTGCATGCCGGGGGTGTACTGGGTGATGGAGACGCCGTAGGACTTGGAGTTGTCGTAGCCGAGGCTGGTGACGGTGCTGTCGGCGATGTACAGCTCGCTGCCGCCCCAGGAGACCAGGAACGGGCGGAACTCCGAGGGCTTGCGGAACCAGGCCGGGGTGTCGTCCTGCTCGCGCCAGGCCGTCAGCTTGGTGCCGGTGATGAACAGCTTGCCGTCGTTGACCAGGAACGCGCCGCGCTCCTGGGACAGGCGGAAGTCACGCGTCTCTTCGCCGATGCGCAGGCTGGCGCCCTGGGCCACCACCACCGGCAGGCGGGCGATGTAGACGCCCGGTTCGGTTTCGGCGAACTGGCTCTCGGGCAGGGCCTTGGCCAGGTCGGCCGGGGTGACGAAGCCGCCTTCGATGAAGATCGCCTGGGGCATGCCGCGCTGGCGGCTGACCCATTCGCGCATGCGCTCGTTGCCGCCGATGAAGTCCTTCAGGGCGTCCTGTTGGAGCATGCGCCGGACCACCACCTTGCCGGTGGTGCGGCGGTCCACCTTGGCCTCGATGGCCTGGCGGGTGTAGCCGGAGAGGTCGGGCAGCTCGGGCGGGTCCAGGTGGAGCTGGTCCACCGGGGCGCTGGTGACGGTGTAGTTCTTGGTTTCCTTGAGGCCCTTGGCCGGCTCGGCCGCGTGCACCCACGGGGCGCTGGCCAGCAGCGCGCCGAGCACCAGGCCGCTGAGCGGCCGGGGGGTTGCGAGGAGGTTGGGCATGGCTGTTCTCCCTGGGCTCGCTGGCATCAGAAGCGCCAGATGAAGTCGACGAAGGCGCGGTGCATGAGCGAGTCGGTGCCGCTGCCGTAGGCATCGCCCGGCTTGAACACGCCGCCACGGAAGCGCACCAGGGCGGAGGCGTCGTCCAGGTGCTCGGCCATCCCGGCGGGCAGCAGGCCCTGGCGGAAGTAGCGGGTCACCACCAGGTCGACTTCCTGGCCGATGTCCTTCTCGCCGTCCTCCAGCGGGGCGGTGATGCCGGCCTGGCCGACGTCCTGGTTGTCGTCCACGCGCCAGAAGCGGTGGTAGACGAGGCTGGCGTCGTAGTCGTCGTGCAGCTGCCAGGAGGCGAAGGCGGTGGCCACCTGCAGGTTGCTCAGCTCGCCGCGGAAGGCTTCGCCGAAGCGGTGCATGCGGGCTTCGGTGCCGGTGAAGTTGGAGCGGTTGCTCTCCATGCCGGTCTGGCGGAACTGGCGGGAGCTGTCGTCGTCACCGCCGCCGCTGCCACGGGCGTAGGCACCGCCGACCTTCCATTGCTCGGAGAGGTTCCAGCGCAGGCCGAGGTCGACGCCCCAGGCGTTGACGTCGACGTTGCGCGAGCCGCTGGCGAGGCGCTCGTCGCCGACCACGCTCTGGGTCAGTTCGTCGGTGTCGCCGGTGAGCCAGGTGGCCTGGGCCCAGTAGTTCAGCGGGGCGGTGGAGCGCCGGTCGAAGAAGCCGCCGTCGGCGTCGATGCCGACCCAGGTGAGGTCGCCGGTGTAGCGCTTGTCCAGGGGCTCCACCACCTCGCCGGCGTCGGGCAGGCTGCCGTTGTCGCGGCTGTGGTGGACCTTGAGGCCGACCCAGTGGCCCGGGGCCCACTGGGTGGCGATGTCGCCGAAGACGTGCTGGCGGTCCTTGTCTTCGGGGGCCAGTTCGTCGAGGTCGGTGCGGTATTCGCTGAAGCGTTCGGCGACGCCGACGTGGGCGGTCAGCAGAGTGGTGTCGAAGCTCCAGCGCAGGGCTTCGATGTTGGTGTCCCACCAGGTGCCTTCGGCGCTGCGTACGCGCTGGCGGCCGAAGCGCAGGTGTTCGCCGGGGTAGGCGGTGAGGCCGCCGTAGTCGACCCAGAATTCGCGCAGGGCGAGGTAGCTCTTGTCCGGCTGGCGGCCGTCGTCGCGCGCGCCCTGTTCGCCGTCGGTGTCGCTGGATTGCAGGGTGTCGGTCTCGACGATGTCGGTGGCGCTGACGGCCTGGCCCATGGCGAAGGCGCTCCAGTCACCCCGTTCGGCGTAGACCCAGGGGCGCAGGTCGATACCCACGCCGCTGACGTCGCCACCCTTCTGGGTGCCGAGGTCGCGGTCGTCCTCGGACTGGGCGGTGATCTTGATGTCGAGGCCGAAGTTCTTGTCGCTCATCTGCACGGCGAAGGCGCTGCTGGTGGAAAGAAGCGTGAGGCCCAGGCCGAGGCTGGCGGTCGTCCAGAGGTTGAATTTCATGTCGGTTCCTTCAAGGGGTCTGCATGGCCTGCATCTGCGTGGTGTCCTGCAGGGCGACGCCGCGGAACTGGCGTTCCTCGCGCAGGCGCTGTTCGGCGCGGGCGCGGTCGGCGGGGCTCAGCTGCTGTTCCACGGTCTGCGCCAGTTCGATGGCCTGCGGGGTGTTCTTGGGCAGCGCCAGTTGGCTGAAGACGTAGGCGTTGACGAGGTCGGGGCGGATGCCCTTGCCCTGGGCGAACAGTTGGCCGAGGGCGTAGTCGGCGTTGATCTGGCCGTTGCGGGCGGCGCTCAGCAGGTAGTCCAGGGCCTTGTCCGGGTCGATGTCGCCGAGGTAGCCACGGATGTAGATCTGCCCCAGCAGGTAGTTGGCGGTGGGTTCGGTGGCGGAGGCCTTGAGCAGGTGGCGCTCGGCTTTCACCGGGTCCAGGGGGACCAGCTTGCCTTCGTAGTAGAGGCGGCCGAGCAGCAGTTCGGCGCGCGGTTGGGCGGCTTCGCGGCCGTGGTCGAGGTACTCCATCATCTTGTCGATGTCGCCCAGGCCCGGGTACTCGTAGAGCAGCTTGGCGAGGCTGACCCAGGCCGGCGGGTAGGCCGGGGCGATGCGTTCGAGCATGTCCTGGGACTTGCCTTCGTCAGGCTTGCCCAGCTCGGCGTCGGCCAGCACCTGGGCCACCGAGTCGACGCGCTGGGCGGGCAGGGTGCCGGCGGCGTAGCGGGCCATGACCTGCTCCACCAGGGCCTGGCGCTCGTCGCCCTTGCCCTGCTTGCTGTAGACGGTGGCCAGTTCGACGTAGCAGGCGTCGGCCTGCTGCAGGTTGCGGGTGCAGATGTCCTCGATCTCGGCCAGGTGCTGGTCGTAGGTGCCCTGGGTCCGGTAGTAGAGGATCTGCGCCAGCTCGGCCTGGGGCTGGCCGTCGGCGCGCCACTGGGCGATGCGCTGCTGCACGTTCACGCCGGGGAAGTCCTGGGGGAAGGTGAGGTAGAGCATCACCAGGGGCAGCAGGCTGTTGGGCTCGCCGGCCTTGTAGGCGTCTTCCAGCAGCTGGGCGGCTTCCTGGCGTTCGGCCGGGGTGCCGTCGGGCTTGCGCGCCAGCAGCTTGCCGAGGCGGGCCTTGGCGCGCGGCGACTGGTCCATGGCCTGGCGGTAGGTCTGCTCGGCCTGGCGCATCTGCTCCGGGTCGCCACTGTCCACCTGCAGGTCGGCGAGGCCGACCTGGGCGTTGACGTAGCCGAGCTCGGCGAGCTGGCGGAAGTTGCGCTCGGCAGTGGCGGTGTCGCCGCGCTTGAGTGCTTCGCTGGCCAGCCGCTGGTCGGGCAGGCCGGCGCAGCCGGCCAGCGCGACGGCGACGCCGAGCAGCAGGGTGCGGGAGGGAAGGGTCGCCACGGGTGTCCTCCTCAGAAGCCGGCCGCCAGGGCGCGGTTGATCATCCAGTCGAAGGAGGGACCGCGGTCGATGCTGACTTCGACGGGCTGCCCGGCGAGCTTGCTGTCCAGTACCTGGTCGGGCTGGATGACGACGCGGATGTCGGAGGACAGGCCGCTGTCGATCAGGCTGGAGCTGATGATCTTGCCGTGGCGCGGGGTGTCTTCGCCGGCCACCTGGAAGGTGACGCTGGCGCCGGGCTTGGCCTGGGCGAAGTTGCGGTAGGGGAAGCGGGCGCTGACGGTGGCTTCGAAGTCCTGGGGCACCAGTTCGAAGATGACGTCGCCCTTGCCGGCGAACTGGCCGTCGGCCACCAGCTGGCGGGCGACCTTGCAGTTGCAGGGGCTGGTGAGGGTGCCCTTCATCTGCTTGCCGAAGAGTTCCTCGACGTTGGCGGGGGCGAGCTGGTCGTCGGTCAGGTGGCCCTTGAGCATCTCCAGCATGGTGGCGGAGAAGGAGGCGATCGGGGCGCCCTTCTGCACCACGGCGCCTTCGCCGCCGATCAGGCTCTGCACGGTGCCTTCGCGGGGCATGGTGACCTGCATGGCGGGCACGGCGACCATGCCGGATTCGGCGTGGGTGACGAAGTACAGGCCGTAGAGCGATTTGAAGATGAAGCCGAAGGCGGCCAGGCCGACGAGGAACAGGCCGGCGCTGAAGGTGACGGCGCGCAGGCGGCCGAACATGCCCATGCCGCCGCCGCTGCCGTTCTTGCGCGGTTTGGTGAAGTTCTCGCGCTGCAGGGTGTTGAGGATGTCGCCGGCGCTGACCACTTCGCCCGAGAGGTGGGCGCTGATCAGGTAGCGCAGGGTGGCGATGTCACGCGGCTTGAGGTTGTGGAACTGGCAGCCGGCGCGCTCCTGCTGGGGGTCGAGGAAGCGCACCTGGAACTCGACGTCCAGGCCGAGGCTGAGGTTGTCCACCTGGAACTGCATGCGGCCCTGGTGGTAGTCGCCCACCTGCACCTTCTGCCCCGGTTCCACCTGGAAGGCGAACCCGCCGGCGGAGAGGTCGAGCAGGCGGTGCTCGACGCGCTCCTTGCCCACCAGGTAGCGCACCTTGGCCGGGAGCTTGACCCGGGCGTGCTGGCGCTGGGCTTCGGATTCGTGCACCACATTGACGTTGACGGCTGTATTCATGGTCTGGATTTCCTATCGGGTTCGGTCACACGAACGCCATCAGCGTGGCTACGAAGACGCTGGTGGCGGTGAAGGTCATGGCACGGGAAGACCAGGTGTTGAACCAGCGGGTGAAGCTGGCCAGGTCCCGGTTGAGCTTGGTGTTCTGGCGCGTCCAGGACTGCTGGTCCAGGCGGAAGAAGACGTAGATCTTCACCAGCGCGCCGACGATCTGGTTGTAATAGAGGATCAGCGGGTAGGCCGGTCCTATGGGGTGCCCTGAAACGCTCAGCAGCAGGGTGAGGATGAAGCGGGTGAGGCCGATCCACAGCAGGTACACCAGGAGGTAGGCGATGCTGTACTTGAGGCTGGCGATCACCGCGACGGCCAGGCCCAGCAGGCAGGTCCACATGGACACGCGCTGGTCGCTGAGCACCAGGGTGGTGAACCAGCCGAGGCGGCGCGGGCCGAGGGCCAGGGCGCGGGTGTTCTGCCGCAGGTTGTTGCCGTACCAGCGGAACATCAGCTTGCGGCTGGCCTTGATGAAGCTCTTCTCCGGCGGGTGCTCGACGGTGTTGATGGCGGCGTCTGGCACGTAGAAGGTGTCGTAGCCCAGGCGCATCAGGCTGTACCAGCTGGACTTGTCGTCACCGGTGAGGAACTGGAAGCGGCCCAGGCGCCAGTGGTCGAGGTGGTCGCTCTCCACGTCGGCGATGAAGCCGGGGTCGGTGACCACCTTGGCGCGGAACACCGACATGCGCCCGGTCATGGTCAGCACGCGCTTGGAGAGCGCCATGGAGCACATGTTGATGTGGCGCTGGGCGAAGCGCAGCTTGTGCCATTCGCTCATCAGGTAGCTGCCGCGCACTTCGCAGAACTCGTTGGTGGTGAGGCCGCCGACGTTGGGGAAGTACTTGAACCAGGGCACGGTCTTCTTCACCACGCCCTGGGTGAGCACGGTGTCGCCGTCCACCACGGCGACCACGGCGTCGTCGTCGGGCAGTTGCCGGGAGATGGCGCGGAAGCCGTAGGCCAGGCCGTCGCGCTTGCCGGTGCCGGGGATGCGTACGAAGTCCAGCTTGACGCGCTCCGGCGGGGCCAGGCGGTTCCACTGGTTCTTGATCAGCAGCTCGTCGGAGAGTTCGACGATGGAGCAGACCACCGTGGTGGGGTAGCCGCAGTCGATGGCTTCCTGGATCACCGAGCGGTAGACCATGGCGGTGGTCAGGGCGTCGATGCGGAAGCTGGTGACCAGCAGGTAGACGTGGGACGGGTCGGCCGCTGCGCCGAGCTTGCGCACCTGGCGGCGCTGCCAGGGGTAGACGACGTAGAGGAACAGGGTGCCGCGCAGGAAGTGCAGGGCGCCCATGGAATAGCGCCAGATACCGACCACGCCGATGAGCAGCAGGAAGTGCTTGGACTCGGGATCGAACACCGAGCGGGGCAGCGCCAGCGCGAGCAGCATCAGGCCCGTCAGGAAGAACAGCCAGCCGGCTGCCTCGGTGAGGCTTCGCTTGAGCTTGTCCATTGATTCATCCATTCCTTCGTGAACGCTGGACGGACCTCGGGCGTGGGCGCTGCTTGTCATTGTTTCGCTCGCCCAAGGTGCGTCATCGCGTTGCGCTGAAGCGGTCGCGGTTACCAGCAGATGCCTTCGGCGTTGCCGTGGCTGGCCTTGGGCATGAAGCCCACCAGGTCGATCACGTGCTTGCCTTCGGGGGCGCGCTGGGCAAGGGGGGCGAAGAGTTCGTCGCGGTTGCCCAGGACGATCACGTCGGCGTTGTCGACGACGCCGTCGAAGTCACTGTCGAGCAGGGACGAGACGTGGGGGATCTTCGATTCGATGTAGTCCTTGTTGGCGCCGTGGACGCGGGCGTATTCGACGTTGCGGTCGTAGATGCGCAGGTCGAAGCCCTTGCCGATGAGCATCTCGGCCAGCTCCACCAGGGGGCTCTCGCGCAGGTCGTCGGTGCCGGCCTTGAACGACAGGCCGAGCAGGGCAACCTTGCGCTTGTCCTGGGCGGCGATGATGTCGAAGGCCTTCTGCACCTGGGCCGAGTTGCTGCGCATCAGCGAGCCGATCAGCGGGGCTTCGACGTCCAGGGAGCTGGCGCGGTAGCTGAGGGCGCGCACGTCCTTGGGCAGGCAGGAGCCGCCGAAGGCGAAGCCGGGGCGCATGTAGTACTTGGAGAGGTTGAGCTTGTGGTCCTGGCAGACCACGTCCATCACTTCGCGGCCATCGACGCCGACGGCCTTGGCGATGTTGCCGATCTCGTTGGCGAAGGTGACCTTGGCGGCGTGCCAGACGTTGCAGGTGTACTTGATCATCTCGGCGACCTCGATGTCCTTGCGGATGATCGGGGCGTCCAGTTCGCGGTAGAGGGTTTCCAGCAGGTCGCCGGACGTCTTGTCCAGCTCGCCGATGACGGTCATGGGCGGGAAGTCGTAGTCCTTGATGGCGGTGCTTTCGCGCAGGAACTCGGGGTTCACCGCGACGCCGAAGTCGACGCCGGCCTGCTTGCCGGAGCAGTCTTCGATGATCGGGATCACCACGTTCTTCACGGTGCCCGGCAGGACGGTGCTGCGGACCACCACGGTGTGGCGCTCGGCCTTGTCGCGCAGGGCGAAGCCGATCTCGCGGCAGACGCCTTCGATGTATTCCAGGCCCAGGTCGCCGTTCTTCTTGCTCGGGGTGCCGACGCAGATGAAGGACATGTCGGTATCGCGTACGGCGGCGGCGACGTCGGTGGTGCCGCGCAGGCGGTTGGTCTTCAGGCCCTGCTGCAGCAGCTCTTCCAGGCCCGGTTCGACGATGGGGGATTTGCCTTTGTTGATCAGGTCGATCTTGGTGCTGGAAACATCCACGCCGACAACTTCATGACCACGAGCGGACAGGCAACCGGCACATACTGCACCGACGTAGCCCAAACCAAAGATGCTGATACGCATCGCTATCACCTCATTCCATTTAGTACGTGTTAATAAGTGGCTTATTAGCCACGGCCGTTTCTGCAGTTGTCACCAAACAGCAACTTTCTACTGCGTGCAGGCATGACGGATACCGGGCACCGAAACTGCGGGTACCTGAAGCGGAGCCTGTAATGACGCTGGCTCCAGAGAGTCCTGGACTGATCACCTCAACGGCTCTGGCCCTTGGTTTTTATGTCACTCGTCGAAAATGGCGTTGCACTCCTTGTTCAAGTGGAACTTTCCGTTACGCATAACTACCCCCTCGGAGTGCTCCGATAGCGGGGGCAGTTTTCATAGTCAGTAAGAAACGGAAATATGAAGAATTATGTGTCGCGGTTTATGAGTGTGGGGCTGTTTGGATAGTTCCGGCCATTCGTCAATATTTTGCGGCGTTTCACTTTTTCGATGAGCGGTAAGTTTGGCATCACAATGATGGCAAAGTTTGCTTACTTCTAACTTGCGAAAAAGTTCAAACTTTCAAACGCCAGGCGTGGCGCGGGTTTGCGCTGTAGGGCGCGTGCTAGAGGGCGCGGAGGAAGTTGGAAAAGTATTCGCTGGTAGGCCGCTACCGTTATTGCACGGTGATATCAAAGTCTGCCGGCAAGCGGTGAAGTGGGAAGTGCGTTGGGCGGGATGGTTATAAGACCCTTCATCGGGTCGGGGGCATAAGCGGGGGGAGGCACGTGCCCCTCCGGGGAGGAGGGGCGAGGGGGCGGGTCAGTCCTGCGGGGTGTCGCGCAGGAACACCAGCTTGTTCTCGCTGGAGGCTTCGGCGGCGAAGCGGTAGCCCTGGTAGTCGAAGTCCTTCAGGCCCTGCGGGTCGGTGAGGCGCTCCTTGATCACGTAGCGGGCCATCAGGCCGCGGGCCTTCTTGGCGTAGAAGCTGATGATCTTGTACTGGCCGTTCTTCAGGTCCTTGAATTCGGTGTCGATGATGCGGGCGTCCAGCACCTTGCGCTTCACGGCGCTGAAGTACTCGTTGGAGGCCAGGTTGAGCAGGACGTTGTCGCCCTGTTCGGCCAGGGCTTCGTTGAGCCAGGTGCTGATGCGCTCGCCCCAGAAGGCGTAGAGGTCCTTGCCCCGGGCGTTGGCCAGCTTGGTGCCCATTTCCAGGCGATAGGGCTGCATCAGGTCCAGCGGGCGCAGCAGGCCGTAGAGGCCGGAGAGCATGCGCAGGTGGCGCTGGGCGAAGTCGAAGTCGGCTTCGGCGAAGCTTTCGGCGTCGAGGCCGGTGTAGACGTCGCCCTTGAAGGCCAGCAGGGCCTGCTTGGCGTTCTCCGGGGTGAAGTCGGGGTGCCAGCTGCCGTAGCGCGCGGCGTTGAGGCCGGCGAGCTTGTCGGACAGGTGCATCAGCTCGGCGATGTCGGCCGGGGCCAGGGTGCGCAGTTGCTGGATCAGCTCCTGGGCGTGGTCCAGGTGGCGGGGTTGGGTGTAGCGGTCGGTGACCGGTGGGGTTTCGTAGTCCAGGGTCTTGGCGGGCGAAATCACCATCAGCATCGGCTTGTCTCCTTCGGCAATGGCGCGATTGTAGGGACTTGCCCGTGCAGGCTCCACCTATCGCCCCGATTGAGCCGGCAGGGGCCATGCCCCGCGTCACACACCGGGCCGGGAGGCTGCGCTATAGTGCGCTCCCCTGCGGCCCTGGCCGCCCATTCCCCGACTGACAAGGAGGTCGTTGTGAAGACCCTCTCGCGTATCGCACTTTCCCTGCTGTTCGCTTCCGGTGCCGTGGTGGCCCAGGCCGCGCCGGTCTCCATCGAGGTGCTGAGCGCCGTGGTGAAGGACGAGAAGATTGCCGGCGCCGAGGTGCTGCTGCAGAAGAACGGTGCCCAGACCGTGACCGGCCGTACCGATGCCCAGGGCCGCGTGACCCTGGACAGCAGCTTTGCCGATGACCCGGAAAGCCTGGTGATCGTGAAGAAGGACGGCTACTCCAACCTCGTTGCCAAGTGCCCGTGCACCGGCATGACCTATGCCATCAGCCCGGTGATGAAGGACCTGGACGGCTTGCGCATCGTGCTGAGCTGGGGCGAGAAGCCGGAGGACCTGGACTCCCACATCGCCTACCCGGGCAACCACATCTACTTCGCCGAGAAGGAAGGCACCGACGCCGACCTGGACGTGGACGACACCGACAGCTACGGCCCGGAGACCATCACCCTGCACAAGAAGCGCTACGGCGAGACCTACGTCTACGCGGTGCATGACTTCACCAACCGGGACAACCCGTCCTCCAAGGCACTGGCGGGCAGCCAGGCGAAGGTGTTCGTCTACGTCGGCCAGTCCCTGGTGCGCACCTACTACGTGCCCAAGGAACAGCGCGGCAACCTGTGGAAGGTGTTCCGCATCACCGCATCCGGTGACTTCCAGGACATCAACACCCTGGAGGGCAGCCAGGCGAAGGATGCGGCCTACGTGCTGGGCGACATCGAGCCGCTGCTCAACGAGGGCCGCAGCGTGGCCGCGCAGGCGGCTTCCCAGGTTGCACAGGGCGATGCCAAGGCGCTGAACCGCAAGGGCGAGGCGGCCTACCACGAAGGCAAGCTGGATCTGGCCATCGACTTCTACCGCCAGGCCATCGAGCTGGATGCCAACTACGGCCAGGCCTACAGCAACCTCGGCCTGGCCTACCAGAAGGCCAACCGCACCGCCGAGGCCATCTGGGCCAACCGCAAGGCCATCGCCCTGGCCACGGGTGCCAACGCGGCCACCGTGCGTGCCAGCTCCTACTACAACATCGCCCGCATCTACGAGGCGGCCGAGCAGTACGACGATGCCCTGCGCCACTACCACCTGGCCAAGGAACAGAAGGCGAACCCGGTGTACGACAAGGCGATCCAACGGGTTCAGGACCGCCACTGATCCCTCCCTGCTGACAGCGCGCCCCTTCGGGGGCGCGTTCGTTTCCGCTGCCGTGAACGGAGAACGCCATGTTCCGTACCCTCGCTTTCGGTGCCGCACTGCTCGGCGCCACCTTCGCCCAGGCCGCCGGCCCCAGCCGCATCGCCCTGATCGACCGCTCCACCTGGCCCGCTGCGCTGGATTCGCCGGCGGCCTTCGATGACGCCTCCCGGGGCGAGATCCTGGTCTTCGCCCAGACCCTGCTGCAGAGCGAGGGGCTGGACGCCGCCGCCTGGCAGCAACGCCTGGGCCTGAAGGCGGTGGACCTGGACGGCATCGCCACGGTGCGCAAGCGCTTCTGGGCGCGCCTGGCGGAGAACTACCGGCTGGCCAGCCAGGGCTGTGACGCCACGCGGCCGTTCTGCGAGCCGGCGGCTGACGAGGCGGCGCTGCGCGAGCGCGCCCGGCGCTTCGAGGTGACGCCGGATTCGCCGTTCTTCGCCTGGTCCGAGGCCAGCCGGGGCTTCCACCTGCGCTACCTGGACGAGCAGATGCGCCTGGCGGCGTTGTTCCCGCGCATCAGCAGCGAGATCGGCCTGTTCTCCGAGCAGGAGCGCAACGGCGATGAGCTGAAGGACCGGCAGTTCCTGCTCACCTTCGACGATGGTCCGACGCCCCGTGACGGCCTCAGTGATCGCCTCACCACCTGGCTGCGCGAGCAGCACATGAGCGCGACCTTCTACGTGCTGGGGCAGGGGTTCCAGACCCGCCTGGGCAAGTCCTCGCCGGAGGCGATGCGCCAGCTCTACGCCGGCCAGTGCGTCGGGCTGCATGGCTGGGAGCACAAGTCCCACAGCAGCTGGGACCAGTGGCAGGACTCGGTGGTGCGGGTGCGTGATCTGGTGGCCCGCACGCTGCCGGACAACGCCGTGCCGCTGTTCCGCCCGCCCTATGGCCAGCGTCGTGCCGACAGCGGGGCGTTCTTCGCCGCCCAGGGGCTGACGGTGGCGCTGTGGAACATCGATTCGCAGGACTGGAACGCGCGCATCAGCGGCGACGAAGCGGCGCAGCGGGTGCTGAACCTGATGCTGCTGTGGCGCCGGGGCGTGGTGCTGTTCCATGACATCCACCCGAAGGCGCTGGCGGCGGTGCCGTGGCTCAAGGACCGGACGGCCCTGGCGGGAGTGGACTGGATGCCGTGCAACACCTACCGCTGAGGGCAGCGGAGCGGCGAGGGCAGGGGGGACTTCGGACTTTAGCGGCGCCCCTGTCCGGCGCCAAGGGTTATTCGTCGAGGGATAAAAAAAGGTTTTTGCGGACCAAAAAGTTCTTTTTTCTGTCATCTCTCTTGGGTTATTAACGAATCAGACCGCCGAATCCTGAGGACAGGGTGGCGGCCCCAGGCCCTCATCCTCCTCATGGAGTCCCTGGCTCCCGGCATGACCCGGGCAGGCAGGGCGGCAGTCCTTCCTCGGCGGAGCGCCGTACCGGCATTCCGTCGCCCGGACCGACAAGAAGGTGACCGAGTATGGATGACCACGGACGCGCCCGCTCCACCGCTCCAACCCTCTACGCCCTCGATACCAACGTTCTGATCCACGATCCCAACGCCCTCCTCAACTTCGAAGAACACCATGTGGCCATCCCCATGACGGTGCTGGAGGAACTGGACAAGCTCAAGAGTGGCAAGCAGGGCGTGGCCGCCGAATGCCGGCAGGCCATCCGCCTCATCGACAAGATCCTCGGTGGCGCGACCCCCGAGGAGGTGGAGCACGGCGTACCGATCCAGCGCGAGAAGAGCGGCCCCTGCGGCTTCCTCTCGATCCTCATGAGCAAGAGCGCAGCCCCCATCACCTGGCTGCCGGACAACCTCAACGACAACCGCATCATCAACCAGCTGGTGGAGCTGAAGACCCGCCGGCCCGGCCTGTCCGTGGTGCTGGTCACCAAGGACATCAACATGCGCCTGAAGGCGCGCGCCTGTGGCATCGATGCCGAGGACTACCACACCGACCAGTTGGTGGACGACGTGTCCCTGCTGTCCCGTGGTTATCACGACATGCCCGGTTCCTTCTGGGAGCGCGTCAGCAAGGTGGAGACCCGCCAGGACCACGGCCGCACCTGGCACCGGGTTCAGCTCACCGACAACCTGCCGGCGGTGCACGTCAACGAGTTCATCGTCGACGAGCAGGGCTTCGTCGGCTGGATCAAGGGCATCCAGGGCACCGAGCTGACCATCCTCGACCTGCACCAGGAGCCGTTGCTGCACCAGGAAGCCTGGGGCCTGCGCCCGCGTGACGTGTACCAGGCGCTGGCGCTGTACGCGCTGCTCGACCCGGACATCCACCTGGTCAACCTGTCCGGCGCCGCCGGCTCGGGCAAGACCATCCTGGCGCTGGCCGCAGCCATCGAGCAGACCATGGTGACCAAGCGCTACCGGCGCATCATCGCCACCCGCAGCGTGCAGGGGCTGGACCAGGAGATCGGCTTCCTGCCCGGCACCGAGGCCGAGAAGATGGAGCCCTGG
Source organism: Pseudomonas sp. zfem003 (assembly GCF_032621675.1). Taxonomy (NCBI): domain Bacteria; kingdom Pseudomonadati; phylum Pseudomonadota; class Gammaproteobacteria; order Pseudomonadales; family Pseudomonadaceae; genus Pseudomonas; species Pseudomonas sp. zfem003. Next base: position 24,110 of record NZ_JAVYJG010000008.1, read on the forward strand.
CTGGGCGCCATCACCGACAACCTCGAAGCCCTGCACATGGATGACGAGAGCACCCACGGCAGCGTGGACTACATCCTCAGCAAGGTGCCGCTGCAGTTCAAATCGCTGAACTACATCCGCGGGCGCAGCTTCCAGCAGAGCCTGATCATCATCGACGAGTGCCAGAACCTCACCCCGCACCAGATGAAGACCATCATCACCCGCGCCGGCACCGGCTCGAAGGTGATCTGCCTGGGCAACCTCGCGCAGATCGACACCCCCTACCTGTCGGCGCCCAGCTCGGGCCTGACCTACCTGACCGAACGCTTCAAGGACTTCCCCCACGGCGTTCACATCACCCTCCAGGGCGTCCCGCGTTCGGTGCTCGCCGAATACGCCGAAGCCCACATGTAGCTGCCGTCGCCGCCGGGCGCTCACCCGCCCGGCGGCGAAAGCGCGACCGCCGCCGGCTCTTCTGTATACAATTCGCCTCCTGCGGCCCGCTCCCACCGGGTCGCCCGAGGAGACTTGCAGTGCTGACCCATCTCGATTCCCAAGGCCGCGCCAACATGGTCGACGTCACCGAAAAAGCGGTGACCGCCCGTGAGGCGACGGCCGAAGCGCGGGTGCGCATGCGCCCGGAAACCCTGGCGATGATCCAGGCCGGCGGCCACCCCAAGGGCGACGTGTTCGCCGTGGCGCGCATCGCCGGCATCCAGGCGGCGAAGAAGACGTCCGACCTCATCCCCCTCTGCCATCCGCTGATGCTCACCAGCGTCAAGGTGGAGCTGGCTGCCGAAGGCGACGACGTGGTGCATATCGTCGCCCGCTGCAAGCTGGCCGGGCAGACCGGCGTGGAGATGGAGGCCCTCACCGCCGCCAGCGTCGCCGCGCTGACCCTCTACGACATGTGCAAGGCCGTGGACCGTGGCATGACCATCGAGTCCGTGCGGCTGCTGGAAAAGCTCGGCGGCAAGAGCGGCCACTACCAGGCGGAGGCGTGACCATGATCCGTGTGCAGTACTTCGCCCGTTACCGCGAGGCCCTCGGCCTGGATGGCGAGCAACTGGCCTGGGACCCGGCCTTCGCACGCCTCGACGACCTGCGCCAGCACCTCGCGGCGCGCGGCGGCGTGTGGGCGGTGCTCGACGAGCAGAACCTCATGTGCGCCCGCAACCAGGAGCTGTGCAGCCTCGACGACGCGCTGGCCGAAGGCGACGAAGTGGCCTTCTTCCCCACCGTGACCGGAGGCTGACATGGCCATTCGCGTGCAGAGCGCTGCCTTCGACCCGGGCGTTGAACTCAATGCCCTGCACGCCGCCAACGTCGGTGTCGGTGCGGTGGTGGGGTTCGTCGGCTACGTGCGGGACTTCAACGACGGCCAGGACGTGGCCGGGATGTTCCTTGAGCACTACCCGGGCATGACCGAGAAGGCGCTGCAGAAGATCGCCGACGAGGCCTCGGCCCGCTGGCCGCTGCTCAACATCGACATCCTCCACCGCATCGGTCGGCTGGAGCCGGGCGAGCCCATCGTCTTCGTCGGCACCGCCAGCGCCCACCGCCAGGCCGCGTTCGACGCGTGCAACTTCGTCATGGACTTCCTCAAGACCCGCGCGCCGTTCTGGAAGAAGGAAGACACCCCCGACGGCCCCCGCTGGGTCGAGGGCCGCTGCAGCGACCAGGCCGCCGCGAAGCGCTGGGATACCCCCGAGGGCTGAGGCTCAGCCCAGCTCGATGTACATCTTGAAGACGATGGGCATGAACATGGACGCCGTGCCCAGCCCCGTCAGCCACACCCCCCATTCCTTCTCCCGGTTGCTGAAGCCGATGCCCAGCAACAGGAAGCCTGCCACCAGCAGCGTGATCATCAGGTGTACGTGGTCCATGGCCTGCCTCTCCCGTTGGGTTGCCTGTAGGCAGCCTAGACGCCCCGTCGGGTCGCGGCATGACCTGGGTCAGCCGTGCCGGCCATTGAGCGGCCGATTGACGATCTGTACATAAAAGTCCAGAGTGGACTGAAATTCCAATAACAAGGTGTCGCCGTGCCGCGCGATCCCCTTTTCCTTCTCCACACCGCCTGCCTGCGCCAGCCGCATGTACCGGTCACTGCCCTCCTTCAACGCCCACCACGACAGGGCTCGCCCCTGAACGGGCGGGCCCACACATGCACAGCGGGAGTCGCACCATGAAGAAACTCGTCCTCCTTGGCAGCCTTGCCCTCGGCCTCCTGGCCTCCACTGCGTTCGCGGCCGACAAGCCGTTGCGCATCGGCATCGAGGCGGCCTATCCACCCTTTGCCTACAAGACGCCCGACGGGCAGATCGCCGGCTTCGACTACGACATCGGCAACGCCCTGTGCGCGGAGATGAAGGTGCAATGCCAGTGGGTGGAGCAGGAGTTCGACGGCCTGATCCCCTCGCTGAAGGTGAAGAAGGTGGACGCCATCCTCTCGTCCATGACCATCACCGAGGAACGCCGCAAGTCGGTGGATTTCACCGGCAAGTACTACTACAGCCCCGCACGGCTGGCGATGAAGGCCGGCAGCAGCGTCGACGACGGCTTCGCCAGCCTGGTGGGCAAGACCGTCGGCACCCAGCGCTCCACCACCACCGACCGCTTCGCCACTGAGGTGCTGGAGCCCAAGGGCGTGAAGGTGGTGCGCTACAGCACCCAGAACGAGATCTACCTGGACCTGCTCTCCGGACGCCTGGATGCGGTGCTGGCCGATGTGTTCCCGCTCAACGAGGGGTTCCTCAAGACCGACAACGGCAAGGGCTACGCCTTCGTCGGCCCGGTGCTGAACGACCCTCGCTACTTCGGCGAAGGCGCCGGCATCGCCGTGCGCAAGGGCGACACCGCACTGCGTGACAAGCTGGACGCCGCCATCAAGGCCCTGCGCGCCAACGGCACCTACCAGACGATTCAGGCGAAGTACTTCGATTTCGATATCTACGGGGATTGATCGGAAGCGAGCGATGCAGGAGCGAGTTCTGCTCACGAAGAGCCGGGCGACTGAAGTCGCCCCTACAGGGCGCCGGATGGTTACTGTAGCCCGGACTTCAGTCCGGGGTTCGCGTGTATGTCCCGGGCTGAAGCCCGGGGCTACGAACGCCGTAGGAGTGAGCTCTGCTCGCGAAGAACCGGGCGACTGAAGTCGCCCCTACAGGGCGCCGGATGGTTTCCTGTAGCTCGGACTTCAGTCCGGGGTTCGTGTGTATGTCCCGGGCTGAAGCCCGGGCTACGAACGCTGCAGGAGCGAGTTCTGCTTGCGAAGAGCCGGGCGACTGAAGTCGCCCCTACAGGGCCCCGGATGGTTTCCTGTAGCCCGGACTTCAGTCCGGGGTTCGTGTGTATGTCCCGGGCTGAAGCCCGGGCTACGGGGCTGGCGCAACGAATGGCCCCTACCTATCCGTTTCGGGTTCTTCCTTGAGTTCGCGCAGGTGCTTGTAGACCGTGGCGCGGCCCATGTTGAGCACGTTGGCCACGTAGTTGGCGGCGCTCTTGCCCTTGAAGGCGCCCTCGGCATGCAGGGCCAGGACCAGCTCGCGCTTGTGCTCGCGGGTCAGCAGGTTGAGGCCGAGCTGGCGCTGGCGCATCCAGCTGTGGAGGAAGGTATTGATGCGCTCCTGCCAGTCGTCGCGGAACAGCGCGTCCGGCTGCGGGATCAGCTTGCCGGGGGCGAGGAACAGGTCCAGCGCCGCCTTGGCCGACTCGAACAGGGAGATGTTCAGGTTGATGCACAGCACCGCCACCGGCTTGCCCTCGGCATCGCGCAGCACGGTGCTCACCGAGCGGATCTTCTGGCCGTCCCAGTTGAGCTTCTCGTAGGGGCCGATGTTCCGCTCCTCGACCCCCTCTTCGAGCATGTCTTCCAGGGCCGAATCGTCGCCCACCGAGCGCTTGGACAGGTTGTGGGCGATGTAGTCGATCGCCTGCGTGCGCAGGTCGTGCACGACCACTTCGGCGTGGGGGAAGAACAGCGTGGCGATGGCGTCGGCGATGGCCCGGTAGTTGTCCAGATCGGGGGCAGGGCTTGGCGTCATGCGGGGCTCCAGGGACGGGAAACGACGCCGGCCCGGTGGCCGGCGCGGGGGAGTGTGGCGCAAAGCGCCGGGGCCGTCATCCCAGGCGGGCGGGGGCCAGCATCGCCTCGGTGAGACCGAAGCGGGCGAGGTGCTCGGGCAGCGGCTGGCGGCGGATCAGCGCGGCGCTGGCCTCGCCCATGGCAGCGGAGGTCTGGATGCCGTAGCCACCCTGGCCGGCCACCCAGTAGAAGCCCGGCAGGCGGGGGTCGTAGCCGGAGACCAGGTCGCCGTCGGCGAAGAACGAGCGCAGGCCGGCCCAGGTGCGGGCGGGGCGGCGGATGTTCAGCAGGGTGTGCTCCTCGATCTGGTAGATGCCCAGTGCGATGTCCAGCTCTTCGGGCTGCACGTCCTGGGGTTCCACCGGGTCGGCGTTGGCCGGGGAGCCCAGCAGCATCCCGGCATCGGGCTTGAAGTAGAAGGATTCGTCGAGGCTCACCAGCGCCGGCCAGGCGTGGCAGTCCATGCCTTCCGGCGGGGCGAAGATGAACGCCGCCCGGCGCTTGGGCTGCAGGCCCAGGGGGCGGGCCCCGGCCAGCTCGGCGACGCGGTCGCACCAGGCGCCGGCGGCGTTCACCACCACGGGGGCGCTGAAGCGGCCGGCACGGCTGTCCACCTGCCAGGTGTCGCCGTGGCGTTCGAGGGTGGCGACTTCGGCCCCGGTCAGTACCTCGCCGCCGTTGCGGCGGATGCCGCGCAGGTAGCCCTGGTGCAGGCCATCGGTGTCGATGTCGGCGGCGCTGGGGTCGAGCATGGCGCCGTGGACCTTCTCCCGGCGCAGCACCGGCACCAGGCTGCAGGCTTCGTCGGCGTCGAGCAGGCGCACGTCGGGCACCTGTTCCCGGGCGCTGTCGAACTGGCGCTGCAGTTCGTCACGGTCGCCGGTGAAGTCCACCACCATCTCGCCCCGTGGGGTGAGGATCGGGTGTTCGCAGAAACCCTCCGGCGGTGCATCGAAGAAGGCCCGGCTGGCCGCTGTGAGGGCGCGCACCTGGGGTGTGCCGTAGGCCACGGTGTAGAGCGCGGCGGAGCGCCCGGTGGCGTGGTAGCCGGCGTGCTCTTCGCGCTCCAGCAGCACGACCCGGCCGTGGCGCGACAGCCAATAGCCGGTGGAGGCGCCGGCGATGCCGCCGCCGATGATGATGAAGTCCGCCTGGGTCATGCCGTTTCCTCGTTGCTGAGCCGGTGCAGGGCGTGGGCCAGGGCGACGTCTTCGAGGCCCAGGCCGATGGAGCGGAAGAATACCGGACGCTGGTAGCCCGGGCGGGGCGCACGACCGGCCAGCAGCTCGGGCAGGTCGCCACGCAGGGCGTCGACGGACCAGCCGTGGTGTTCGGCCGCCAGTTGCATCTCCCCGGCGCTGGCGGGGGTGGTGGCGCGGTAGTCGCAGTACACGTCCATCGCGGCCAGGGCCTCGGGCGGCACCTCGTGGGCGCGCGGGGCATTGGTGCTGATGGAGGTGACCAGCGGCGCATGGCCGAGGCTGCGCGGGTCCAGCACCGGCCCGGCGGAGGAGGTGCAGAGCAGGATCACTCCGGCACCGGCCACGGCGTCGTCCTGCTGGGTGCAGAGGGTCACGCGCGGGTCCAGCGCGCGCAGGGCGTCGGCACGCTCGCCCTCGGCCTGCAGGCGCGGGGAGTGCACGCGGATGCGCTGCCAGGGCCGCAGCGCCAGGCAATGGCGGATGTGGGCACGGGCCACGGCGCCGCTGCCGATGACGGCCAGCTCGGTGGCATCGGCCGGGGCCAGGGCATCTACCGCCAGCGCCGTGGTGGCGGCGGTGCGCTCGGTGGTGAGGGTGGCGGCGTCGCAGAGCAGCAGCGGCTGGCCGTCCTGCATGGACATCAGCAGGGTCCAGGCGGTGACCACCGCCCCTTGCGGTTTGGGCAGGTAGGGCGAGGTCTTGACCCCGTAGACCTGCTCGCGGGCCAGTACGCCGAGGTAGTTGATGAAGTCGCCACCGCCGGGAAACGGCACCAGTTGCTGGGGGGGCTGCACGGCCTCCCCGGCGGCGAGGTCGAGGAACATGCCGCGCAGGGCGGCCTGGACGTCGATCCGTGGCAGCAGGCGTTCGGCTTCGTGGGCGGGGATGACCCGGGGCAGGGCGCTGGACATGGTGGGACTCCGCTGTAAACAATTTGTCTATAGTGGAATTTATTGTATCGATCAGCAAGTGCCGGACGATGGAGGGCGAGGAAATGGTGAGGTTTTTACATCGGGCTGCAGGGGGCTGAAATGAAAAAGGCGAAGCCCGGGGGCTTCGCCTTTTTCTGTCGCCTGGCGGCGGATCAGTGCTTGTTGCGCGGAACCGACTTGAGCAGTTCGGCCGGCGGCATTTCGCAGTTGATCTTGCGGCCCAGCAGCTCTTCGATCGGCGGCAGGGCGAAGGCATCGTCCTCGCCGGCGAAGCTGATGGAGGTGCCGCTGGTGCCGGCGCGGCCGGTACGACCGATGCGGTGCACGTAGTCGTCCGGGTCTTCCGGCAGGGTGAAGTTGATCACGTGGCTGATGCCGTCGACGTGGATGCCGCGACCGGCCACGTCGGTGGCGACGAGGACGCGGATCTTGCCTTCGCGGAAGCCTTCCAGGGTCTTGATGCGCTTGTGCTGGGGCACGTCACCGGACATCTGGGCGGCGCTGATGCCGTCCTTGGTGAGGCGTTCCTCGATGCGGCGCACTTCGTCCTTGCGGTTGGCGAAGACCATCACCCGTTCCCAGTTGTTCTGGGCCACCAGGTTGTAGAGCAGCTTGTACTTGTCGCTGCTGGCCACGGCGTAGACGTGCTGCTCGACGGTGTCGCTGGCGACGTTCTCCGGCTCGATCTCGACGATGGCGGGGTCGACGGTCCACTGCTTGGCCAGGTTCATCACGTCTTCCGTGAAGGTGGCGGAGAACAGCAGGGTCTGGCGCTCGCCCTTGGGCGGGGTCTGGCGGATGATCTGGCGGACCTGGGGGATGAAGCCCATGTCGAGCATGCGGTCGGCTTCGTCCAGCACCATGACTTCGACCATGTCCAGGTGGACTTCGCCGCGCTGGTTGAAGTCCAGCAGGCGGCCGGGGGTGGCCACGAGGATGTCGCAGAAGCGGCTTTCCAGCTGCTTGAGCTGCTTGTCGAAGTCCATGCCGCCGACGAAGCTCATCACGTTCAGGCCGGTGTACTTGGTCAGCGCCAGGGCGTCCTTGGCGATCTGCACCACCAGCTCGCGGGTCGGCGCGATGATCAGCGCACGGGGCTCGCCCATGTAGCGCTCTTTCGGCGGCGGGGTCTGCAGCAGCTGGGTGATGATCGAGATCAGGAAGGCGGCGGTCTTGCCGGTGCCGGTCTGGGCGCGGCCGATGGCGTCCTGGCCCTTGAGGGTGAAGCCCAGTACGCCGGCCTGGATCGGGGTGCAGTAGGGGAAGCCGAGGTCGTGGATGGCGTGCATCAGGCTCGGGGCGAGCTTGAAGTCGTGGAAGCGGGTCTTGCCTTCCATCGGCTCGACTACGAAATCTTCCAGCTTCCAGGTGTCCACCGGCTTGGGTGCGCGCTCGCGGCGGGGCTTCTCGCTGCGGGGCTTGTCGGTCTTGGGCTTGTCGGCGCGGGGGGCGTCGGCGGTCTTCTCGGTGCGCGGCTTGCGCTCGCCACGGGGGGCGTTGTCGCGGGCCGGCTTCTCGGCGCGTGGCGCCTGTTGCGCCGGTACGGGGCTGTTTTCACCTTCGCGGGTGGGGGTGGCCGGTGCGCTGGGTGCGCTACCGGCGAAGGGCGCTTCGCCCTTGCCGAATATCTTTTTGAGTGCTTTGAGCACGGTCATCTCGTCGATTGGTTAAGGAGTGAACGGGCGCCAGTGTAAAGCAAGAAGCCATCGCGGCGAAGGCCCCGGACTTTCCGGGGCCTGCAGCCTCACTCGGTGGGCAGGTTGGCCAGCAGCAGGCGGCGCACGTTGCCGCCCATGATGGCGGCGATATCGTCCTGGCTGAAGCCGGCCTTTTGCAGGCCTTCGGTCAGCAGGGCCAGGCCGCTGGTGTCGAACGGGGTGTGCACGGTGCCGTCGAAGTCCGAGCCCAGGGCGACGTGCTGGACGCCCGCCCGGTCGGCGGTGTAGCGGATGGCCTTGACGATGGCGTCCACCGAGGTGTCGCAGACGGCGGCGTCCCAGTAGCCGATGCCGATCACCCCGCCGGTGGCGGCGATCCGTTTGATGTGGTCGTCGGTGAGGTTGCGCGGCCCCTTGCAGGTGCCCTCGACACCGGTGTGGGAGACCAGCACCGGGCGCTCGGCGATCTTCAGCACGTCATCGATCAGGGCGCGGGAGGCGTGGGCCAGGTCCACCACCATGTGCTTCTCTTCGAGGCGGGCGATGACCCGACGGCCGAAGCGGGTCAGGCCGCCCTTTTCCATGCCGTGGGCGGAGCCGCCGATCTCGTTGTCGAAGAAGTGGGTCAGGCCGGTGATACGGAAACCGGCGTCATACAGGCGGTCGACGTTCTCCAGCTTGCCCTCCAGCGGGTGCAGGCCTTCGGTGGCGAGGATCGCGGCGACCCGCTGCGGGTCCTTCTGCCAGGCGGCGAGGAAGCCTTCCAGGTCGCCCCGGGTGCGTACCAGCACCAGCTTGCCGTCGCTGCGACGGGCGGCGTCCTCCAGCTTCTCGCCCTGGTACAGGGCGCGTTCCAGCAGGCTGTGCCAGGTGCGCGCCGGCCAGCGCTGGGCCATGGCCAGCAGGGTGATGTTGTCGCTGTCGCTGTCGTTCTTCTCGTAGTTGATGCCGCGCGGCGTCTTGGTGACGGTGGAGAACACCTGCAGGCCGACGTGGCCTTCCAGCAGGCGCGGCAGGTCGCTGTGGCCGTAGTCGTGGCGCTCCAGCAGGTCGCGCTGCCAGAGCAGGGCGTCGTCGTGCAGGTCGGCGACGAACAGGGTCTTGTGCAGGTCGGTGGCACTGGCGCCGGCCTGGTAGGGGCCGGGCTGGGCCACGGTGTTCATCCGCCGGTCCAGCAGGTTGGGCAGGGTGAAGAACACCGCCAGACCGAGCACGGCCACGACGGCCAGCGCGATGAGGACTTTGCGCATGGGAGCATCCCGCTTCTGTTGTTGTGGAGGCGCACTCTAGCAAGCCGTCGGGGCCGATGCAGCGGGGCTCAGCCGCTAAGGCAGTTTCGTCCCCGCATCTTGGCGTCATAGAGGGCCTGGTCGGCCCGGGCGATCAACGACTTGAGGTCGTCGCGCGGGTCCATCTCGGTGAGCCCGATGGAGACGGTCACCCCCGGCAGCACGCCGACCGGTGAATAGAAGGAGGAAATCTGCTCCAGGCTGGCGCGCAGGCGCTCGCCGATGCGGCGGGCCTCGTCCAGGGCGATGTCCGGCAGGAGGATGACGAACTCCTCGCCGCCAAAGCGTGACATGCTGTCCTTCGGCCGCAGTTGGTTGCGCAGCGTATGGGCCACCAGGCACAGCGCGTAGTCGCCGGCCAGGTGCCCGTGGCGGTCGTTGTAGGCCTTGAAGTGGTCCACATCCAGCATCAGCAGGCACAGCGGCTGGCCGTTGAAGGCGCAGCGGGTGCTCTCGCGGGCGTACACGTGTTCCAGCCAGCGACGGTTGTAGAGGCCGGTGAGGGTGTCGACGTTGGCGTTCTGCTCGGTGTCGAGGATGACCCGGTTGCCGCCGCGCACCCGCTCGCAGAGCAGCTCCAGCAGGTTCTGCATCATCTGCGGGGACTGCTGGAACAGCTTCAGCAGCGCCTCCCGGTGCAGGCGCAGCACGGTGCTGGGCTCGGCGGCGACCACATAGGCAGACGGGTGCTCGTGGTCGATGAAGCTGATTTCCCCGGCGCAGTCACCCACGCCCAGGGTGGACATGGGTTGGTTGTCCAGCGAACCGAGGTAGACCTGCAGGGCACCGCGCACCACCAGGTAGAGGTACTGGTTGCGGTCGAAGGGGGAGAGCAGCACCTCGCCCTGTTCCAGGTCGTAGGCGGTGAATTCGCGCAGGACCTGCCGGAGGCTGTGGGCGGCGACGTTCTGGAACAGCCGTTGATCCTTCAACTGCTGCACATCGGCCTGCCAATGGGCGTTCTTCATGGATCACCTCCATCACGGAGGCCAACGGAAGGGGACATTGCAGAACGGTCCGTGTCATCGCGGGAATTGCATGACCCGACATTATTGCTGCGCAGAGGCGCTTTCAACGCACGCCGGAAGTCGGGCCGACCGGTGGCCGGCGAAAATCCGAAAGGCGTCACAAACCGGCCATTCCATCGGCCGGTTGCAGGGTGGGCAGGCCCCCGTCCGGGTAGTCCGGGGGCGGTGGATCTCAGTCCGCGAGGTACAGCGCGTAGCGCACGGCGAAGCCGGCCAGGCCCTGCTCCAGAGCGCTGCGTCGGGCATCGTCCAGGCCCGGTACATGGATGTGGGCCAGCTGGCCGTGGCGGTCATCGCTGCGCACCTCGACCCGTACGCCGGGGGCGACCTCGGCCAGGCGCTCTTCGAACACGCGACGGATGGCGTCGTGGCGCAGGGCCGGCTTGAAGGTCTTGCCCACGGCGGTGACCGGCAGGGCGTCGATGATCCACACGTCCTTGGGCACGGCGGCGCGCTCCGGCACGTGGGCGGCGGCGTGGGCCAGCAGTTCGTCCTCGCTGGCCTGCTGGCCGGGCTTGAGCTGCACGTAGGCCACCGGCAGTTCGCCGGCCTTCTCGTCAGGCTTGCCGACGGCGGCGGCCATGGCCACGGCGGGGTGGCCGTGGAGGGCCTCCTCGATCATCTGCGGGTCGATGTTGTGACCGCCGCGGATGATCAGGTCCTTGCTGCGGCCGGTCAGCCATATATAGCCGTCGGCATCCATGCGCCCCAGGTCGCCGGTGTTGAACCAGTCCCCATCGACCCAGATGCCGGCGTTCTTGCCGGCCTGCAGGTAGCCCTTGAACACCGTCACGCCGCGCAGGCAGACGTTGCCGATCTCGTTGGCAGCGGCATCGCGCAGGTAGCGACCGTCCTCGTCCAGCACCTTGATGCTCACCTCGCAGTAGGGCATGCGCAGGCCGATGGAGCCGGGGCGGCGCTCGCCGGCATTGGGGTTGCCGCAGCTGCCGCAGGTGCCTTCGGTGAGGCCGTAGCCCTCGATGAGCTTGAGGCCGGTCTTGGCCTCGAACTGGCGGATCAGCTCCACCGGCATCGGCGCGGCGCCGCACAGGGCGTAGCGCAGGCTGGAGAGGTCATGCCCCTCGCTGGGCACCTGCAGCAGGCCGGCGTAGATGGTGGGCACGCCGCTGAAGAAGCTCACCCGGTAGCGCTCGATGACCTTCCAGAAGTTCTGGATCAGCGTGGTGTTGCGGTAGCCCTGGGGCGTGGCCAGCAGCACCTGGGCGCCGACGAAGAAGGGCGCCAGGCCGGTGACCATCACGCCGTTGACGTGGAACAGCGGCAGGCCGCAGAGCGTCACGTCCTGCGGGCCGAGGTGGATGGTGTAGGCGAGGATCATCGCCATCGCCACCTCGTTGCGGTGGGTGTGCGGCGCCAGTTTCGGCGTGCCGGTGGTGCCGCCGGTGTGGAAGTAGGAGGCGATGTCGTCCGGGGCGATCACCCGGCCGCTCTCCAGGTGGTCGGCCGGGCAGTCGGCGATCAGCGTGTCGAAGTCCAGCACGCCCTCCGGCAGCGGGCCGCGCTGGGCCTTGAGGGCGCTGCGCTGGGGTTCCGGCAGGTAGTTGGCCAGGTCCACGGTGACGATGGCCTTGAGCGAGCCGAGGTGGTCGCGCAGGCCGGCCACCTTGTCCCACAGGTCGGTGCCGGGGAAGGGCGCCAGGGTCACCAGCACCTCGGAGTCGGCAGCGCGGACCAGCTCGGCGATGTGCTCGGGCTCCAGCAGCGGGTTGATGGCATTGACGATGCCCGCCGCCTCGCCGCCCCACAGGGTGAAGTGGGTGTGGGGCAGGTTCGGCAGCAGGAACGACACCGCCTTGCCCGGGCGCACGCCCAGGCGGTGGAAGGCGTTGGCGGTGCGGGTGACCTGGGCCAGCAGCTCGGCATAGGTGAGCTGCCAGGGCGTTTCCTCGGCGCTCCCCTGGAGCAGGAAGCTCATCGCGGTGGCTTCGGGGCTGCGCTCGGCGCTCTGGCGGATCAGCTCGTAGGTGCTGGCGGGCATGCCGCGCTCTTCGAGCGGGGTGCGCTCGATCGCTTCGATGTCGCGCAGGGTGACGATGGGCGTGATGGGCGTCTGGGTCATGGCCGGCTTCTTGTGGATTGTTCGGGTCAGCGGACGAGGCGCTCGGCCAGCCAGGCGCCGATGTCGCGCACTTCCTCGGGCAGCACTTCGTGGCCCATGGGGTAGTCGCGCCAGGTCACCGGCACGCCGGCAGCGGCGAGCTTGTCATGGGCGGCGCGGCCCATGGCCGGCGGCACCACGTCGTCGAAGGTGCCATGCAGGCAGAGGGTCGGCAGTTGTAGTTTTGTATCCGCCAGCTCCAGCGCATCGGGGAAGGTGGGCGCGTAGGTGGACAGCGCCATCACTCCGCCCAGGGGGCCGTTCCAGCGCAGGAAGGCGGTGTGCAGCACCACCGCGCCGCCCTGGGAGAAGCCGGCGAGGATGATCCGCGCGGGGTCGATGCCGGCATCGCGCTGGCCTTCGATCAGGTCGATCACCGTCTGCGCCGAGGCTTCCAGCTGGTCCTGGTCGATGGCCCGGGCCGGGGTCATGGCGAGGATGTCGTACCAGGAGGGCATCGCCCAGCCACCGTTGATGGTCACGGCGCGGGTGGGCGCCTGGGGCAGGATGAAACGGGTGCCGGTGAGCTGCTGCTGCAGGGCCTCGGCCACCGGCTGGAAGTCGTAACGGTCCGCCCCCAGGCCGTGCAACCAGATGACGCACGAATCGACGGAGTGTGTAGGTTCCAGGATCAGGGATTCACGCATGTGGGGCTCCGGTTTGGGGCGTGCGCACCAGTGTGGTGCTGGCGCATTGCAGGGTTGTGGTCTATCTGTGAAGAACATGTCGCACCATCAAAACTTTTCCTATTGACCTATCGGAAGAGTCCTTCGGAAAAGGTACTGGTACGAGCCTTGCTAAGGCCGTAGCAGACTGCTGGCACCGGCCGTGAGGTAACACTCCGGGCGGCGGCCCAACGGGTTGGGGCACGGTTCGCCGTGCCCTTGCAAACGTCCGCTGGCTGCGGGGTTCCGCGAAGCCTGTGGACGAAAATCCGTCTCCAGCCCATTTGACCAATGGGCGGGGAAAGCGCGGGACGAGTGGAGCGATGCATCCCCGCTTTCCTTAGGTCCGATTCCCCGGTTGGCCGCCCAGGCGGTTGAACCTGCCTCACGAGGGTACGGCGGTAGGACCGAGACTCCAACACAAATAAAAGCAACTGGAGGTTTTGATGAAGATGGTGAAATCCACCCTGGCTGTGCTGACCGCAGCTGCTGTGCTCGGCGCCAGTGGTTTCGTGCAGGCCGGCGCCACCCTGGACGCAGTGAAGAAGAAAGGCTACGTGCAGTGCGGCATCAGTGACGGCCTCCCGGGCTTCTCCTACGCCGATTCCAAGGGCGAATACAAAGGCATCGACGTGGACGTCTGCCGTGCCGTTGCCGCTGCAGTCTTCGGCGACGCCAGCAAGGTCAAGTACAGCCCCCTGACCGCCAAGGAGCGCTTCACCGCGCTGCAATCCGGCGAAGTGGACATCCTCTCCCGCAACACCACCTGGACCAGCTCCCGCGACGCGGCGATGGGCCTGAACTTCACCGGCGTGACCTACTACGACGGCCAGGGCTTCCTGGTGAACAAGAAGCTGGGCGTTTCCAGCGCCAAGGAACTGGACGGCGCCACCGTGTGCATCCAGGCCGGTACCACCACCGAGCTGAACCTGTCCGACTACTTCCGCGCCAACAACCTGAAGTACACCCCCATCACCTACGACACCTCCGACGAGAGCGCCAAGTCCCTCGAATCCGGCCGTTGCGACGTGCTGACCTCCGACCAGTCCCAGCTCTACGCCCAGCGCATCAAGCTGGCCGCGCCGAACGAGTACGTGGTGCTGCCGGAAGTCATCTCCAAGGAACCCCTCGGCCCGGCCGTGCGCCAGGGTGACGAAGAGTGGTTCGACATCGTGCGCTGGACCCTGTTCGCCCAGCTGAACGCCGAGGAACTGGGCATCGACTCGAAGAACGTCGAAGCCACCGCCAAGTCCACCAAGAACCCCGACGTTGCCCGTCTGCTGGGCGCCGAGGGTGATTTCGGCAAGGACCTCAAGCTGCCGAAGGACTGGGCCGTCCAGATCGTCAAGCAGGTCGGCAACTACGGCGAGATCTTCGACCGCAACGTCGGTGCCGGCAGCGACCTGAAGATCGAGCGCGGCCTCAACGCCCTGTGGAACAAGGGCGGTCTGCAATACGCACCGCCGGTGCGCTGACCGACCACGCTGCCGCCTGCGGAGGCGGGCGGCAGCGTTCCGTTCCAATCGTCGAGGGCTGTCATGCACAACACTTCCCAAGCCCCGCGTGCCCGAGGGTCGGCACTGACCGATCCCAAGGTGCGCGCGTGGCTATTCCAGATCATCGCCGTGGTCGCCGTCGTGGCCTTCGGCTGGTTCCTCTTCCATAACACCCAGGTCAACCTCGAGAAGCGCGGGATCCTTTCCGGCTTCGGCTTTCTCGACCAGAGCGCCGGCTTCGGCATCTCCCAGCACCTGATCGACTACCAGGAAAGCGACACCTACGGGCGCGTCTTCTTCATCGGCCTGCTCAACACGCTGCTGGTGACGGTGATCGGCATCATCCTCGCCACCATCCTCGGCTTCATCCTGGGCGTAGCCCGGCTGTCGCCCAACTGGCTGGTGCGCAAGCTGGCCACCGTGTACATCGAGACCTTCCGCAACATCCCGCCGCTGCTGCAGATCTTCTTCTGGTACTTCGCGGTGATGCTGCCCATGCCCGGGCCGAAGCAGAGCCTCAGCCTGGCCGACACCTTCTTCATCAACAACCGGGGCGTGTACATGCCCTCGCCCACCGTGGCCGATGGCTTCTGGCCCTTCGCCATCGCCGTGCTGCTGTGCCTGGTGGCCATCTATGCCCTGCGGCGCTGGGCCCGCAAGCGCCAGGACGAGACCGGCCAGCGCTTCCCCGTCCTGCTCAGCGCCATCGCCCTGCTGGTGCTGGTGCCCGGCCTCAGTGCTCTGCTGATCGGCAGCCCCTTCCACTGGGAGGTGCCGCAGCTCAGCGGCTTCAACTTCCGTGGCGGCTGGGTGGTGATCCCCGAGCTGGTGGCATTGATGATGGCGCTGTCCATCTACACCGCCGCCTTCATCGGCGAGACCGTGCGCGCCGGCATCCAGGCCGTCAGCCACGGCCAGACCGAGGCCGCCCACTCCCTGGGCCTGCGCCCCGGCCTGACCCTGCGCCTGGTCATCGTGCCCCAGGCCCTGCGGGTGATCATCCCGCCGCTCACCAGCCAGTACCTGAACCTGGCGAAGAACTCGTCCCTGGCGGCCGGCATCGGCTACCCCGACATGGTCTCGCTGTTCGCCGGCACCACGCTCAACCAGACCGGCCAGGCCATCGAGGTGATGGGCATCACCATGAGCGTCTACCTGGCCATCAGCATCAGCATTTCGCTGCTGATGAACGCGTACAACAAGCGCATCGCGCTGATCGAGCGGTGAGGGCACAGCCATGAACACCCATACCTTCAAGCCCGATCTGCCGCCGCCGAGCAACGTCGTGGGGCCGGTCGCCTGGCTGCGCCACAACCTGTTCGCCAGCCCGCTGCACGTCGTGCTCACCCTGCTGTCGCTGTACCTGTTGTGGCTGATCCTCCCGCCGCTGCTGAACTGGGCGGTGATCCACGCCACCTGGAGCGGCACCACCCGCACCGACTGCACCGGCGAGGGCGCCTGCTGGGTCTTCATCCAGCAACGCTTCGGCCAGTTCATGTACGGCTTCTACCCCAGCGAACTGCGCTGGCGGGTGGACGTCACCGTGTGGCTGGCGATCATCGGCGCTGCGCCGCTGTTCCTGAAGAAGATGCCCCACAAGGCCCTGTACGGGATCGGTTTCCTGGTGGTCTACCCGCTGCTGGCCTTCTGGCTGCTGCACGGCGGGCTGGGTCTGCAGGAAGTGTCCACCAGCCGCTGGGGCGGCCTGATGCTGACCCTGGTGATCGGCTACGTCGGCATCGCCGGCGCCCTGCCGCTGGGCATCCTGCTGGCCCTGGGGCGGCGCTCCAAGCTGCCGGCGATCAAGGTCATCTGCGTGACCTTCATCGAGTTCTGGCGCGGCGTGCCGCTGATCACCGTGCTGTTCATGTCCTCGGTGATGCTGCCGCTGTTCCTGCCCGAAGGCATGAACCTCGACAAGCTGCTGCGCGCCCTGGTGATGGTGATCTTCTTCGAGGCGGCCTACGTGGCCGAAGTGGTCCGCGGCGGCCTGCAGGCCATCCCCAAGGGCCAGTACGAAGCCGCCGCCGCCCTCGGCCTGGGCTACTGGCGCAGCACCGCGCTGGTGATCCTGCCGCAGGCGCTGAAGCTGGTCATCCCCGGCATCGTCAACACCTTCATCGCCCTGTTCAAGGACACCAGCCTGGTGATCATCATCGGCCTGTTCGACCTGCTCAACAGCATCAAGCAGGCGACCACCGACCCCAAATGGCTGGGCATGTCCACCGAAGGCTACGTATTCGCCGCCCTGGTCTACTGGATCTTCTGTTTCAGCATGTCGCGCTACTCCATGAGGCTGGAGCGCAAGCTGCATACCGGGCACAAGCGTTAGGAGAATCTGAATGAGTGAAGCAATCCGCAATGACGCCGCTGCGCCGATCATCCAGCTGCAGGGCGTGAACAAGTGGTACGGCCAGTTCCACGTGCTCAAGGACATCAACCTGAACGTCAAGCCGGGCGAGCGCATCGTGCTGTGCGGCCCGTCCGGCTCCGGCAAGTCCACCACCATCCGCTGCATCAACCGCCTGGAAGAGCACCAGCAGGGCCGCATCGTCGTCGACGGCACCGAGCTGACCAACGACCTCAAGCAGATCGAGACCATCCGCCGCGAAGTGGGCATGGTGTTCCAGCACTTCAACCTGTTCCCGCACCTCACCGTGCTGCAGAACTGCACCCTGGCACCGATGTGGGTGCGCAAGATGCCCAAGCGCCAGGCCGAAGAGATCGCCATGCACTACCTGGAGCGCGTGCGCATTCCCGAGCAGGCCCACAAGTTCCCCGGCCAGCTCTCCGGCGGCCAGCAGCAGCGCGTGGCCATCGCCCGCGCCCTGTGCATGAAGCCGAAGATCATGCTGTTCGACGAACCCACCTCCGCCCTCGACCCCGAGATGGTGAAGGAAGTGCTCGACACCATGGTCGGCCTCGCCCAGGACGGCATGACCATGCTCTGCGTGACCCACGAGATGGGCTTCGCCCGCACCGTGGCGGATCGGGTGATCTTCATGGACAAGGGCGAGATCGTCGAACAGAACGAACCCAACGCCTTCTTCGACAACCCGCAGAACGAGCGCACCAAGCTGTTCCTCGGGCAGATCCTGCACTGATCGTCAGCACGACACGGAAAGGGGCCTTCGGGCCCCTTTTTCGTTTCCGCCGTAGCCCGGACTTCAGTCCGGGAGCGCCGGTTATTCCATTCCTGGGCTGAAAGGCTTCGCGAGCAGAGCTCGCTCCCACCGAGCCAGAGCGCTCCGTAGCCCGGGAATCCCTCCGGCTGGCACCGACTCCGTAGGAGCGAGCTCTGCTCGCGAACGCCCATCCCAGGCACCACCGCCGGCCCCGGACTGAAGTCCGGGCTACAGGCGGCCACCCTGTGGGAGCGGCTTCAGCCGCGATATCCGTGCACCGATTCGCGAATGAATCCGCTACCACATACCGGCGTGTCGCCAGTCGGGGCGTAGGGTGGATGGCGCTTTTTCCATCCACCAATGTCGTTCGCCGTGACCACCACAGGGTGGACCGGTGAAGCGTGATCCACCCTACGCCCTGGCAGGATCGCCCTTACCGTGATGAGCAGTCAGAAGCCCTATCGACCTCGCGTCGCCAAGGCGGATTGACAGGGAATGGCCTACGGTCCGGCTGGGCACGAGTAGCCCGGGCTTCAGTCCGGGAATGCCGGCCACTCCGCACGGTGCATGACGCGGATCACGCCTGTTCCCGCAGGCGCCTGCGGAAGGCCCCTGGCGTTTCCCCGCACACCTGCTTGAACAGCTTGGCGAAGGTCGCCCGGTCGCCGTAGCCCACCTGCGCCGCCACCTGCTCCAGGGAGCGGCCCGGGTGGCGCAGGGCGAGCTGGGCGGCGCCGATGCGCAGGCGCTGCACGTACTCGTTCGGGGTCAGCCCGGTCACCGTGCGGAAGCGCCGCAGCAGGGTGCGGGTCGAGCAGTGGGCCCGCGCCGCCAGGCCCGGCAGGTCGATGGGCTCGGCGTAGTGGGCCTGCAGCCAGGCCAGCAAGGCGCCCAGTTGCGGGTCGTCCAGGCCGGCCTCGGGGACCAGCGGGGCGAAGCGGTTCTGGCCGCCGCGCTCGCGCTCCACCACCAGCGCGCTGGCCACCCGCTGGGCCAGCCACTCGCCGGCGTGCCGGGCGATCAGGTGCAGGCACAGGTCCAGCCCGGCCTGGGCGCCGCCGGAGCAGAAGCGCTCGCCGTCCTCGGTGTACAGCGCATCCGCCTCCAGTCGCACCCCGGGGAAGCGTTGGCGAAAGGCGCCGGCCAGGGCCCAGTGGGTGGTGGCGCGCCGGCCTTCCAGCAGCCCGGCGGCGCCCAGCAGGAAAGCGCCGCTGCACAGGCTGGCCACCTGCTGCCGGGCGGGTCGCTGCGCCAGCCAGCGCAGCAGCTCCGGGTTGGCGGCGATGGTGCGTTCCACCGCGCTGCCGGTGGCCGGCAGCATCACCAGGCGCGCACCTTCGGCCAGGCCCAGGTCGCCATCCACGCGGATGCTGGCCATGCCCAGGTCCACCGGCTGGCCATCCCGGCTGACCCGCAGCACCTCGAACAGCGCCTCGCCCGCCAGGGCATTGGCCAGGCGGAACGCGTCGTCGGCCATGGCCAGGCTGGAGCAGACCGTCTGTGGGCAGACCAGCAGGGCGATTCGGATCATCACAAGGCTCGGCACAGTGGGGAAGAGTGGCGATTATTGACACAAAGATGGCGATACAGCCAATCGCCGCCCAGCGGAAAGGCGTCGATACTCTCCTCACCCCACTTGCCGCGAGTCGCCCCATGAGCCACCCCAACGCCGCCCTCATCGAACGCTTCTACCGCGCCTTCCAGGCCCTGGACGCCGAGACCATGGCCGCCTGCTACGCCGCTGACGTGCGCTTCGCCGACCCGGTGTTCACCGACCTGCGCGGCAGCGAGGCGGCGGACATGTGGCGCATGCTGACCCAGCGCGCCCAGGCCTTCTCCCTGACCTTCGACGGTGTTGAGGCCGATGACCGCGAGGGCCGCGCGCGCTGGGTCGCCACCTACCTGTTCAGCCAGACCGGGCGCACCGTGGTCAACCGCATCGAGGCGCGCTTCCGCTTCGAGAACGGCCTGATCGTCGAGCACCGCGACAGCTTCGACCTGTGGCGCTGGGCCCGCCAGGCCCTCGGCGCCAAGGGCCTGCTGCTGGGCTGGCTGCCGCCGGTGCAGGCGGCGATCCGCCGCCAGGCCGCTCACGGGCTGGCCGCCTGGCGCGCCAACCACTGAGCAGCCGGAGCCGGGGTGGCGCGATGCTACCCGGGCAACCTGCTAAGCTCGCCGGCGGATTGTTCACCGGTAACTTCTTCATGATCAGGCTCTACCAGTTCCCTGCCGGGTTCGACGTGCCCAACGTCAGCCCCTTCTGCCTCAAGCTGGAGACCTTCATGCGCCTGGCCGGCGTGCAGTACCAGGTGCGTGCGCTCCGCGACCCGCGCAAGGCCCCCAAGGGCAAGCTCCCCTACATCGACTTCGACGGCGAGCTGATCGCCGACAGCGCCATCATCCAGCGGGTGCTCACCGAGCGCCTGCACCTGGAACTCGACCAGCACCTCGACGCCGAGGCCCGTGGCCGCGCGGTGGCCGTCACCCGCCTGTGCGACGACCACCTCTACTGGCTGCTGGTGTACTTCCGCTGGCTGGAGCCGGAGGGCTGGCAGCAGACCCGCCAGGCCTTCTTCGGCCACCTCGGCCCGGCACTGCTGACGCTGATCACCCCGCTGATCCAGCGTCGCGTCAGGGCCGACCTGAGTGCCCAGGGCTTCGCCCGCCACGAGCGGGAAGACCTGCTCACCTTCGCCCGGGAAGACCTGCAGGCCCTCACCGACCTGCTCGGCGACGCCCCGTTCTTCGGCGGCGACCACCCCTGCAGCGCCGACGCCTCCGCCTACGGCGTGCTGGCTAACCTGGTGTTCTGCTCCCTGCAGACCCCGCTCAACCGCCTGGCGCGGGAATACCCCGTGCTGGTGGACTACTGCCAGCGATTGCGAGCCGTGGCCTGGGCATGAGTGCAGCGCCACCCCGGCCCTGGTTCGTCTACCTGGTGCGTGCGTTGAACGGTGCGTTGTACTGCGGCATCAGCGACCACCCGCTGCGCCGCTTCGAGCAGCACCAGAGCGGCAAGGGCGCGCGCTTCTTCCATTCCAGCCCGGCCCAGGCGCTGGTCTACGTCGAGGTCTGCGCCAGCAAGGGCGATGCCCTGCGCCGCGAGCGCGCCATCAAGGCCCTGAGCAAGCGCGCCAAGGAGGCGCTGGTGGCGACCTGCATCAGCGAGGCTGATGGCCTGTCATGCCCGCTGGGCGATAGGCCGTAGCGCGCTGGCCGGTTAAGCTGCGGCTCCCACGCCACCCGATGGAGCGCGCCATGCACGAGCTGATCCTGCACCACTATCCCGCCTCGCCCTTCGCCGAGAAGGCCCGCCTGATGCTGGGCTTCAAGCAGTTGTCCTGGCGCTCGGTGCACATTCCCCGGGTGATGCCCAAGCCCGACCTGATGGCCCTGACCGGCGGCTACCGCAAGACGCCGGTGCTGCAGGTGGGCGCCGACATCTACTGCGACACCGCCCTGATCGCCCGTCGCCTGGAGCAGGAAAAGGCCGTCCCGGCGCTGCTGCCCGATGCCCACGCCTTCAACATCGCCAGCTTCTGCCACTGGGTGGACGCGGTGATCTTCCAGCACGCCGTGACCCTTGTGTTCCAGCCCGAATCGGCCGCCGTGCGCTTCGCCGGCCTGCCGCCGGAAGCGATCAAGGCCTTCATGGCCGACCGCGCCGCGCTGTTCAGCGGCGGCACCAGCAGCCGCCTGCCGCTGGAGGTGGCCCGGCACAACTGGCCCACCTTCATGGCCCGGGTCCAGGCGCAACTGGCCGCCGGCGGCGACTTCCTCTTCGGCGAGCCGAGCATGGCCGACTTCTCCCTGGCCCACTGCCTGTGGTTCCTCAAGGGCACCCCGGTCACCGCCCCGTTGGTGGATGACTACCCGGCGGTCGCCGCCTGGCTGGGCCGCGTGCTCGGCTTCGGCCATGGCGCCTCCAGCGAGCTGAGCGCTGCCGAGGCCATCGAGATCGCCCGCGCCGCCGAACCGGCCCCGCTGCCGGCCGAGCCCTTCAGCGATGCCAATGGCCTGGTGGCCGGCCAGGCGGTCAGCATCGCCGCCACCGACTACGGCGTCGACCCGGTGGAAGGCGAGCTGCTGTTCGTCGGCCTGGAAAGCCTCATCCTGCGCCGCGAGGACGACCGCGCCGGCGTGGTCCACGTGCACTTCCCGCGGGTCGGTTTCCGCATCGAGGCGCGCTGACAACACCGGGCGTCGCTACCTTCAGAAATCGCCGCGCAGGGTGAGCATGTAACTGCGCGGCGTGCCGTACGTGGTGCCTCGCGTCCAGTAGCCGGTAGAGGCGAAGTAGGTGCGGTCGAACAGGTTCTCGACGTCCAGGGCGACGGTCCAGTTCGAGTCGACCTTATAGGCCGCCCGCGCGTCGAAGATCGCCCGGCCGCTGTTGTCGGTGCCGTTGTAGGCATCTTCGTAGCCGGATTGCGCGGACACACCGCCGCCGACGCTGAAGCGGTTCCACTCGCCCGGCAAGGTGTAGAGGGTATTGAGACGCAGCAGGTGCTTGGGGGTCTGCGCGGAGATGGGCCCGCCATCCTCCGAGCGGGTGGTGTTGAAGGTGTAGCCGGCCGCTACCTGCAGCCCTGGCAGTACCTCTCCGCTGGCTTCCGCCTCGAAGCCCTTGCTGCGGCTGATGCCATCGCTGTTCACCCAGCAGCGTCCCGCGACATCCTGCGTGCACTTGCCGTCGTTGGCGTAGTCGCGGGCGGCCATGTCCTCCTGCTCGATGTAGAACAGCGCGAAGGACAGATTCAGGCGTTTGTCGAACAGCTCGCCCTTTATCCCGGTCTCGTAGTTGGAGCCGATGGAGGGGTCCAGCATGCGACCGCCCACGGTGCGATAGCTGGCCTGGGGCATGAAGATGTCGGCGTAACTGGCATACAGGGTCCAGGTTTCATCGAGGTCGTAGAGGGCGCCGACGAAGGGCGTGAACTCGTGCTTCTGCTGGTTGGTGGAGAGCAGGTCACCGTTCCAGGCGTCGGTCTTGTACCAGCTCAGACGGCCGCCGAGGACCAGGCTGAGGGCTTCGGTCATGTGCAGGCGGGCGTTGAGGTAGGTGCCGTAGCGGGTTTCGAGGGTGTCGTCCTTGGCGTCCCAGGCCTGGCGGGCGAGGCGGGGCACGTTGCCGTGGTCGGGATTGAACACGTCGAGGGGGATGGGGCTGGGCAACGCGACGGTGGCGTCCTTGTCGTTCATCTTGCGCCTGGACCAATTGGCACCCAGGGTCACTTGGTGGGACAGGCCGAAGGCTTCGAACTCCCCGTCCAGGTGGCCGTCGACGGCATTCGAGGTGGCATCGAACTTGTGGTAGCCGATGCCGCTGACCATCGGGCCGCCGGGGCTGCCGTAGGTCAGCGTATCGCCTGCGCTCCATTCGATGGCGCTGCGGTTATAGCTGCTTTCGGAGTGGGACAGCGCCAGTTTGCCGGTCCAGGTGTCGTTGAAGCGATGGTCGAGGTCGGCGAACACTTCGTCGATGCGGCTCTGCAGCTTGGCCCAGTCCTGTCCGAGGAAGGTCGAGCGCTTGAGGTGCGGGTTGCTGCCATCGGGGTTCATCGGCAGGCCCAGCACGCTGTAGCCGTCGATGCGCGAGGTCTGCCGGCGCAGCCCGAAAGCGACCGTGGTGGCGTTGTTCAGGTCGGCTTCGAGGATGCCGTAGAGCAGCGGGCGCTTGGACGTGGTGACATCAATGAACGACCCGCGATCCTCATAGGAAGCGACCATGCGGCCCCGCAGGGTGCCCTCGTCGTTCAGTCGGCCGCTGGCGTCCAGGTCGAGGCGGTAGGTGTCCCAGGACCCGGCGCGGGTGGTGATGGTGAAACGCGGGTCCAGGGTCGGGCGCTTGCGCACCAGGTTCACCGCGCCGCCTGGGTTGCCGGCTCCCACCAGAAGCCCGGAGGCGCCACGCAGTACTTCGACGCGATCGAAGATCGCCATGTCCGGCGGCATCCAGCCGGTGTAGGCGAAGGCTTGTCCGGGCACGCCGTCGACCATGTAGCTCTCGTCGGTGAGATCGAAGCCCCGGGAACTGAAGTGGTGGTTGCCGTAGCCACGGTTGGCGCGGGTGATGCCCGGTGTCTGGGCCATCACCTGGTCGAGGGACACGAGGTTCTTGTCGTCCATCAACTGGCGCGTGACCACGGTCACCGATTGTGGGGTTTCGCGCAGGGAGCGCGCGGTCTTGCCGAGGGTCACCGCGCCGGTGGTGTAGGAGCCGCTGCCTTCGGTGGTTTCGCCCAGTCCGCTGCTGTTGATGTCGGTCGCGCTCAATTCGAGTGCACCACCGGCATCCACGGCCGGTGCCACGCTGAAGGTGCCGCTGCGGGTGACGATCACCTGCAGGCCACTGCCTCGCAGGGCACGCTGCATGGCCTGCAGGGCACTCATCTCGCCCTGTATGGCCGGCGCGTATTTGCCGGCTACCAGCGCCGGGTCGAGGGCTATCACCTGGTCGCTCTGACGGGCGATGGCGTTGAGCGTCTCCGCCAGGCCGGCAGCCGGCAGGTCGAAGCGCTGCACGGCGTGCTGGACGGAACCGTCGGCTCGGACAAAGGCCGAGGGCGCGGCAGCCAGGGCTATGGCGAGAGCAAGGGGCCAGGGTTTGAGCACGGGGGTTCTCCTGAAAGGGTGGGCGTGTCAGGAGAGAGGTGCAACGAGTACGAAAAACCGGACATGAATGCGAAAGTTTTTCACTCGCACTTTTAGCGGGTGTCGATCAGCGTCAGCCAGGGGCCGTAGCGCTCGATGCGGATTGGCAGGGTTTCCGCCAGTGCGGCAAGGGTGCGTTCGCTGTCGTCCAGGGGGAACACGCCCTGCACACGCAGGTCGCGTACTGCCGGGCTGACACGGATCAGCCCGGCACGGTAAGGGCGCAAAGCATCGACCACCGCCGCCAGGGGTTCGTCGAGCACACTGAGGCGGCCCTCGACCCAGTCAGCCCGGAAGGCCTGGCCGCGAGGCAGTGGCTCGATGCGCTGGTCGTGCAGCAGGGCGGCCTGGCCTTCAGTCATGTCCAGCGTGGTGCGGTTGGGCAGCGAGGCGCGCACGGCATGCTCCAGCACCACCACGCGGGTGGCCCCCGCCAGTTGCTCGACCAGGAAGCGCGTGCCGAGCGCACGGATCTCACCTTGAGCGCTGCGCACAACGAAGGGGCGCGACGGGTCCGCTGCCACCTGGACCACCAGGGCGCCTTGGTACAGGTGCAGCAGGCGATGCTCGGCGGAGGGGGCGAAATCGGCGGCGCTGCCGGCGTTCAGGTCCAGCTGGCTGCCATCAGCGAGGGTGAAATGGCGTCGTTCGCCGGTGCCGGTGCGCAGGCCTGCCATCAACGCCTGGCCTGGCTGGCTGCGGCCGCCGAGCCAGAGCCCGCCACCGAGCAGGCCGATGCCGACCAGGCTGCGCAGCAGGTCGCGGCGGCCTGGTTCGTGTTGCAGCAGGCTCTCGCGCAGGGCTTGGGGGGCTCGGCTCACGATGTCGTAGTGGCCGCCCAGGCCGCGTTGCAATTGCGCCCAGGCGTGCGCATGGGCGGGCGCTTGCTCCAGCCACTGCTGGAACAGCGCCTGCTGGTGTGCGTCGGCGTGCCCGTTGCGCAGGCGTACCATCCAGGCGATGGCCTCTTCGGCGGCCGGAGCCAATGCGTCGCGGCTCACGGCTGGGCCCCGCTCAGGTAGCACTGGCGCAGGGCCTGGGTCATGTAGCGGCCGACGGTGCGCTCGGAGACGCCCAGGCGCCGAGCTATCTCCGCGTAGCCGAGACCGTCGAGCTGGCTCATGAGAAAGGCCTTCTTTACCGTCAGCGGCAGGCCGGCAAGGCTGTGGTCGATGGCGTGCAGGGCTTCCAGCAGCAGGTGGCTTTCTTCCGGGGAGGGCACCAGTTCCTCCGGCAGCAGCATCAGCCGCTCCAGGTAGGCCTGCTCCAGGCGTTTGCGGCGGTGGCGATCGAAGATCAGTCGGCGAGCGATGGTGGAAAGGTAGGCACGGGGCTGTTCGATGCTGTCCGGGTCGACCCGCGCAGCGAGCAACTGGCAGAAGGTTTCGGCTGCCGTGTCCTCGGCATCCGCGCGGTTACGCAACTGCCGCTGCACGTGCTGCAGCAACCAGCGATGGTGGTCGCTGAAGAAGAAGCCCAGTTTGCTGGAGGAGGAGGCGGGCAAGGGAGCGATCCGGGCTCAAATGAGAATGCGTCGCATCTTATCGGGGCCGGTGCCTGTTCCGCAATCACGGGAAGGCTGGGGGGGCTGCCGAGTACCCAGAGAAAACCCGGCGTGTGCCGGGTTTCCGTTCTGCATGCCTCACCAGGGTGGCGCTGCGATCAGTTGTCCTTGCGGCGCTTGAGCTGATCCTTCAGCTGGGTCGGCACCTGCCGGATGATCAGCATGTCGCGGCCCTCGTCGTACTCGATCTTCGAACCCAGCAGGTGGGCCTCGAAGCTGATGGACAGGCCCTCGGCACGGCCGGTGAAGCGCTGGAACTGGCTGAGGGTGCGCTTGTCCGGCGGGATCTCCGGAGACAGACCGTAGTCCTTGTTGCGGATGTGCTCGAAGAACGCACGCGGGCGGTCCTCGTCGATCAGCCCGGACAGCTCTTCCAGGGTGATGGCCTCGCCCAGCTTGGCCTGGGTGGTGGCGTAGTCCACCAGGGTCTTGGTCTTCTCGCGGGCCTGTTCCTCGGCCAGGTCCTCCTGCTCGACGAAGTCGCTGAAGGCCTTGAGCAGGGTGCGGGTCTCGCCCGGGGCGTCGACGCCTTCCTGGCAGCCGATGAAGTCGCGGAAGTAGTCCGAGACCTTCTTGCCGTTCTTGCCCTTGATGAAGGAGATGTACTGCTTGGACTGGGCGTTGTTGCGCCATTCCGAGAGGTTGATGCGCGCCGCCAGGTGCAACTGGCCCAGGTCCAGGTGGCGGGCGGGGGCCAGCTCCAGGGATTCGGTCACCGTCACCCCTTCGCTGTGGTGCAGCAGGGCGATGGCCAGGTAGTCGGTCATGCCCTGCTGGTAGTGGGCGAACAGCACGTGGCCGCCGGTGGAGAGGTTGGACTCGTCCATCAGCTTCTGCAGGTGCTCCGCCGCCTGGCGGGTGAAGGGCGCGAACTCGCCGCCCTCCAGGTAGGCCTTCAGCCAGCCGCTGAAGGGGTAGGCGCCGGACTCCTCGTGGAAGAAGCCCCAGGCCTTGCCCTGCTTGGCGTTGTAGCTGTCGTTGAGGTCGGCCAGCAGGTTCTCGATGGCCTTGGACTCGGCCAGCTCGCTGTCGCGCGCGTGCAGGGTGGAGGCGCTGCCGTCGGGCTTCTTGTCGATGAGGTGGACGATGCAATGGCGAATCGGCATGGACGTATCCGGGAACGGTGGACGGGGCGACCGCTGGGGTCGGCTGAGGGGCGGAAGTCTAACAGGCTCCCGGCGCAACGGCGCGGCGGGTGGTCGTTTCGCGGGAGGGCGGAGAAGCGAAAACGCCCGCATGTGCGGGCGTCTTCCGGGGGCCGGACGCGCTATTCCTCGCGGTAGCCGTCGTTATCGCGGTCTTCATCCGTGCCACCGAAACGAACGTCACGCTTGCCGTCGTTGTCGATGTCCTCATCGGTGCCGCCGTACTGGGCATCGCGCCGCCCGTCGTTATCGCTGTCCTCGTCCGTGCCACCGAACTCGGCATCACGGCGCCCATCGTTGTCCAGGTCCTCGTCCGTGCCGCCGAAGCGGGCATCGCGGCGGCCATCATTGTCCAGATCCTCGTCCGTACCACCGTAGGTGGCATCGCGGTATCCGTCGTTATCC
This sequence comes from Pseudomonas sp. zfem003, assembly GCF_032621675.1. Classification (NCBI taxonomy): domain Bacteria; kingdom Pseudomonadati; phylum Pseudomonadota; class Gammaproteobacteria; order Pseudomonadales; family Pseudomonadaceae; genus Pseudomonas; species Pseudomonas sp. zfem003. The sequence goes on from NZ_JAVYJG010000008.1 coordinate 51,455, forward strand.
ACATCCTCGTCCATGGCATGGGCCGTCACCGCCCCCAGCGCCACCACGGTCAAAAGCACGCCCAACACACGTTTGGTGAAGACACCCGCTTTTGTCGCCATCTCGTTTCTTCGCTCCTGAAGGAACCCGACGACTGCTACCCGGTTCACACCCCTGTGAACCGATGAGTCGTCGTGCAGTAGAACGCGGCCGCAGGCGCTGGTTCTGCCCGGTGCCGGGCATTATTCTTTTCAGCCTGTTTCGCGGATGAATCCGCTCTCACCTTGAGCGTGGCGCCACGTCAGCGTGGCGGCCCCGCCTGACCAGGGATGGTTCCGATGACCGACATCGCCCTCGATCTACCCGCCCACCAGCGCGCCGAGCTGCTGCACGCCATCGAGGCGCTGGCCGACCGTGGCCTGTTCCTCCAGGCCCATGCCCTGGCCGGCCGCCTGGGTGACTACCGCCAATGGCGCGACCCCGCCGCCCTGGCGCTGGCCTGCCGCCTGGTCGGCCACATGGGCGCGCCGCGCCTGGCCGACGCCCTGGCCTGGCGTACCTACCGCCGCCACCCCGAATCCCCCGAGGCACGCCTGCGCTATGCGCGCTTCCTGCTCTCGCGTCGCGGGCAGTACCGCGCCTGGCGCTTCGTCCAGGGGTTCGACGGCTGGTTGCCCGAGGCGCCCGAGCTGCGCGCTGAATGGCTGTCCTTCCTCGGTTACCTGCACGCGCTGCTGCGTGATTTCGACCGCAGCGCCGAATGCCACGCCGAAGCTGAGCGCCTGCTGCCCGGCGACCCGTGGTTGCCGGTGGAGCGCTCCTACAGCCTGGAGCAGGAGGACCGCTACGAAGAAGCCCTGGCCCTCTGCGAAGCCGTGCTCGCCGAGCGCCCCGACTACCGCGGCGCCCAGCACCAGGCCGCGCAGCTGGAACTGCAACTCGGCCGCGAGGACGCCGCCCTGGCGCGCCTGCGGGCCGATTGCGCGCGCAGCGAGAGCGCCAGCCTGTGTGCCCAGCTCACCGACCTGCTGATCGAACGCGAAGCCCTCGACGAGGCCGAGCACTGGCTGGCCCATGGCGAACAGCTGGCGCCGCTGATGGAGAAGGGCATGCGCGGCTGGTACGCCGCCCGCCGGTGCGACATCGCCTGCCTGCGCGGCGACCTGGCCGCCGGGCATCGCCTGGCCCTGGAGTCGGAGTCGCCGTTCTACCGCAAGGTCGCCGAGCACCTCGCCGAGCCCCAGGGCCGGCGCTGCCTGCTGCCGGTGCGCTTCGTCCGCCAGCACCACATGACCTGCGTACCGGCCACCCTCACCGCGCTGTCCGGTTACTGGGGCCGCCCCGTCGGCCACCTCGAAGTGGCCGAAGAGATCTGCTACGACGGCACCTCCCACCAGGCCGAGCGCGCCTGGGGCGAGCGCAACGGCTGGCTGGCCCGCGAGTTCACCGTGGACTGGGCCACCAGCCGCGCCCTGATCGACCGCGGCATCCCCTTCACCCTGACCCTGCAGTACACCGGCAGCGGCCACCTGCAGGCCGTGGTGGGCTACGACGAACCCCGTGGCACCCTGCTGATCCGCGACCCCGGCCAGGCCCACTTCGGCGAATCCCTCGCCGTCGGCCTGCTGGAGAGCCAGCGCCCCTCCGGCCCGCGCGGCATGCTCCTGCTGCCCCCCGAGGAAGCCCACCAGCTGGACGGGCTGGAACTGCCCGAAAGCGACGTGTGGGATCACTACTACCGCCTGGTCAGCGCCCTGGAAGTGCACGACCGCGAAGAGGCCGAGGCCGCCCTCCAGGCCCTGCGCCAAGCCGCGCCCGAGCACCGCCTGGCCTACCAGGGCCTGCGCGCCCTCGGTTGGTACGACGGCCGCGAGAGCCAGGTGCTGGAAGCCACCGAAGCGCTGCTGCAGCGCTTCCCCGAAGACGCCAACCTGATCCTCTCCAAGGCCACCTCGCTGTCCCAGCTGGAAAGCCGCGAAGTCCACCTCGACTGGCTCGCCCAGCACTGCCAGGAACGCTGGTGCGACCCCGTGCTGCTGGTGCGCTACACCAGCGTCCTCGGCGAAGACGGCCGCGACGCCCCCGAGGCCCGCCGCCTGCTGGCCCGCGTCCTGCGCCAGGCACCGACCAACGCCCTGGCCTGGAACGAGCTGGCCAGCCAGCTGTGGAGCGCCGGCGAGCGCGAGGCGGCCTGCGACTACTACCGCATCGCCGCCTGCCTGCACGACACCAACGAAGGCTTCAGCGTCCAGTACTTCCGCGCCCTGCGCTTCCTTGGCCGCCAGGAGGAGGGCCTGGCCTTCCTGCGTCGCCGGCAGGCACGCCTGGGCAGCCTGGACGCCGGCCCGAGCCTGACCCTCGCCGAATGCCTGGAGGAGCTGGACTTCTCCCGCGAGTGCCGCGAGGTCCTGGAGCAGGCCGTCGAACAGCGCCCGCGCGACCCCGCGCTGCTGCTCAGCCTGGCCGACTTCTACGGGCGCATCGGCGAACTGGAGCTGAACCAGGCCCTGCTCGAACGCGCCGAACCGGTCAGCCGGCGCGGCAACTGGCTGCGCGCCGCCGTGCTGCACAGCCAGCGCGCCGGCGGTGACCTCGAACAGGCCCAGGCCTGGTGCCGCGAAGCCGCCGAACTGGACCCGCTGAACATGCGCGTGCACCGCCTGCAGGTGGACCTGCTGCTGCAGAGCGCCGGCGAAGAGGCCGTGGACGCCTACGTCGAAGCCCTGGTGGCGCGCTTCCCCCATCACCGGGGCATTGCCGACCTGGCCGTGGAGCGGGCCAAGCGGCGCTCCCTGGAAGACACCGAGACCGCCCTGCTGCGCCTGCTGGCCAGCCACCCCGAGCACGCCTGGGCGATCCGCGAACTGGCCGTGACCCTGGCCCGCCTCGGGCGCGACGACGAAGCCCTGGAGACCTGCGAGCGGGCCATCCAGGTGGAGCACGGCGCCACCAGCGCCCAGTCCACCCTCGGCTTCGTGCACCTGCAGGCCGGCCGCCGCGAGGCTGCCCGCGAGGCCTTCCGCCTGGCGCTGGCCCGCAGCATCGACAACGACTACGCCCTGAGCATGCTGCTGGACAGCTGCGCCAGCCGCGAGGAACTGGACGAAGCCCTGGCCTACATCCACACCCAACTGGTGCAGCAGGTGAACTTCGGCGACGGCTGGCTCACCTACGCCTACCAGGCCCGCGCCCTGCTGGACGACGCCGCGCTGCTGGAGCAGCTCCAGGCCGCCCTGGAGCGCCAGCCGGACACCTGGCAGCTGTGGGTGGTCACCGCCCGCCAACTGGCCTTCCTCGAACGCACCGACGAGGCCGACGCCCTGCTGGCCCGTGCCCAGGAACGCTTCAGCCAGATGCCGCGCCTGGGCCTGGAGCGCGCCCTGCTGCTGCGTGACCAGGGCCGCTACGCCGAGTGCCGCGAGACCCTGCGCGACAGCCTGCGGATCAACCCGCTGTGGACCCAGAGCGTGCGCCTCTACGTGGAAACCCTGGTGGAGGAGGGCACCGGCCTCGACGAGGCTGAAGCCATGCTGCGCGGCGTGCTCCAGCGCACCCCCGACAACACCGACCTGCGCGCCTGGCTCGGCTACGTGCTGGGCGAGCGCGGCGAGATGGCCGCCGGTGCCGACGAGGCCGAGCGCGTCCTGCTCGACGAGCCCGGCAACGGCTGGGCCTGGAACCAGCTGCGCCGCTACAGCGCCGCGCTGGACCAGCCCGAGCGGCCCCTGGCCCTGGCCCGCAGCCTGGTGGAGCGGCGCGCCGGCGACAGCGACGCCTGGCTGGCCCTGGCCGAGCAGGAAAGCGCTGACGAAGCCCGCGAACAGGCCCTGCGCCGCGCCCTGCAGCTCACCCCCCGGCACCGGGGCGCCAACGACCAGCTGGCCCGCCTGCTGCTGGAAGGCGGCCGCCAGGACGAGCTGGATGCCTTGCTCCAGGCGCCCTGCTGGGGCGGCGCGCCACCGGTGGAACTGGCGCTCTACGGCCCCCGCGTGCGCCTGCGCAACGACGACCGCGAGGGCGCCCAGGCCGAACTCGACGCGCTGCTGCGGGTGCACCCGGATGCCTACGACGGCTGGCGCGAGCTGGCCGACCTGCACGACAACGGCGGCAACGCCGAGGCCTACCTGGCCGCCGCCGACCAGATGGTCCGCCTGGAACCGCGCAAGGCCGTCTCCCATGGCTTCCGTGGCCATGCCCTGCTGATGGCCGAACGCAAGGCCGATGCACTGCCGGCCTTCCTCAAGGCCTTCGAGCTGGACCGCGACTACAGCTTCGCTGGGCTGCATGCCTTCGACCTGCTGGCCGAAAACGGCCGGCACGCCGAGTCGGCCGACGTGGTGCGCCGCCTGCTGGCCGGCGAGGCCAGCCCCTCCGCGCTGGTGCGCGGCGTGCGGGCGGCCGGGATGGTCAACGACCGCGAACTGAAGCGCCAGGCCCTGGAGCGGGTCTGCACCACCGCCGCGGGGCTGGACGCCTGGGACGGGGTCGTCGAGGTGCTCGGCGCTCCGGCGGACGACCGCCTCTGGCGCGACGTGATCGAACAGTTCGCCCCGAGCGGTGAGCTGCACCGCATCGCATACCGTCACTGGTTCGCCATGGAGGATGCCCGCTGGCTGCCAGGCACCCTGTGGAAGGCCTTCCAGCGCGTGCTGCCCCAGGATGAAAGTCACGCCGCCCGCCACGGCATGCTCGACCTGCTGGCTGAGCGCAAGAACGCCAGCGGGCTGCTCACGCGCACCCTGGAAGCGTGCGCCCCGGCCATCCGCGAGAACCCCGTGACCTGGGGCATGGCCAGCTACGCGCTGAGCAGCCAGGAACGCTACTCGGCGATGCTCCACTGGATGGGCGACTGGCGCGAGCGCGACGACCTGCCCGCCTGGGCGCTGGACAACCTGTCCCTGGCGCTGCGCGCCCTCAAGCGCGATGCCGAGGCGGCGGAGGTGTCGCGCCTGTCCCTGCAGCGCGACCCTAACAACCACGACGCCATGGCCTGGCTGGTGGGCGACGCCGCCCTGGCCGGCGACCGTGAAGCGGTGGCGGAGTGGCTGGCCCGGCTCGACGGCGTGCAGCTGCGAGGCTTCTACCTGTGCATGAAGCAACTGGCCGAAGGCGCCGCCAAGGCCTGGGAGCAAGGCGATGCGCGGGCCGCCCAGGCCCTGTTCGGTGAGGCGCGCACCTTCGCCCGCAGTGCCGGCAATCACCCGTACTACCGGCGCCTGCGCCATGGCCTGGCGCGGCGCCTGGCCTTCGGCCCGCTGACCCCGAGCTGGGCGGCACTGTGGCGCTGGTTGCAGTTGGCGTAGGTCGTTGAATCGGGCGTTGCGGGCCGGGGTGACCCGGCCCGCTTGCGTTCAGTCCCGCATGCCCTGTGCGTCGGCCTGGCGCTGGGCGCGCAGGGCCTTGAGGCGTTCGATGACGTAGCGCAGGTGCATGTGCAGGTCGTACAGCTCGTGGGTGTAGGAGAGCGGTACGTCGACCCGGTCCAGCTGTGCCTCCAGGGCTTCCAGCCCGCGTATTTCCTCGTCCAGGGCCGGGAAGGCGGTGCCGTGCTGCAGCTTGCGATCGATCTCCCGCAGGTGCTTGTACCAGCGGTAGATGCGCGCGCGGACGCGCCAGCGGTACACCGGGCCCACGGCCTTGAACAGCGGGAACATCACCACCAGCAGCGGGATCAGCAGGATGATGTAGCGGTCCGCCAGGGAGGCGATGCGGAAGGGCAGGTAGCGCTGCAGGATCGGCAAGCCGTTGCGGTAGTAGTAGCTGGCCTCGTCCAGGGCGGCGAGGGTCATCGGCTGCTCCTTCGGATAGGTGCCGGACGGGTCCAGCAGGCTGCCGTTCTGCATCACCTCGCGGGCGGCTTCGAGGATCAGCGGCGTCAGCGAGGGGTGGAAGCCTTCGCCGGCCACCAGGGTGGCCACCGGGCCGAGGGTCAGTACGTCCTGGCGGGGCACGTTGTTGGCCAGGTTGAGCAGCCCTTCGCCCACTTCCAGGCGGGTCAGGTAGGGCAGCCGCGCGCGGTAGGCGGCGCTGCGGCGGAAGCTCACCAGGTCCACCCCCGGGCTGGCGGCCAGGCGCTGCACCACGGCGTTCTCCGCCGGGCCGACGAAGAAGGCCGCATCCAGCTCGCCATTCAGCAACTGCTCGGCGGCGCGGCTGCCGCTGTAGGCCTGCCAGCTGGCCGGGTAGCTCTCCGTGGGGATGGCGTTGGCGGCGAACAGCGCATCGGCGATGGCGCGGGTGCCGCTGCCGGGCTTGCCGATGGCCACCCGCAGCTGCTGCAGGTCGGCCATGCTGTCGATGTCCACGTCGGCGCGGCGGAACAGCCACAGCGGCTCCTGGTACATCACGCCGAGGCCGTGCAGGCGCTGGCGCACCTCCACGGGCAGGGTCAGTTCCTGGCCGCTCTGCACCAGGGCCATCTCCACTTCGCCGTTGCGCAGCTTGTCCAGGTTGTCCAGCGAGCCGTCGCTGGGCACCAGCTCCAGGTCGAAGCCCTGGCGCGCCAGTTCTTCCTTGAGGCGCTGGCCGAACACCGCGTAGCCACCATTGGCACCGCCGGTGGCCAGGCGCGCGTGCATGGGCGGCGGCGGGGCGACGAAGTAGAACAGCGCGCCCACCAGCGCAGCCAGCACCGGCACCGTCCACAGGTTGGCCAGCAGCATGATCTTCAGGTCTTTCAACAGCCTCGGCATGGGGACTCCGTTGCGGGTATGACGGCTACAGGATAGTGCGTGCCGCTGCGCTGGGCAGCACGAGCCGCTTGCGGTGGTTGCCAGCGCCGGTGGCCGATGACAAGGTGGCCGCCTTCATCGTCTTCAGCGTGGTTTCCGATGCGCATCCTGCACACCTCCGACTGGCACCTGGGCCAGCATTTCATGGGCAAGACCCGCCAGGCCGAGCACCAGGCGTTCTGCCAGTGGCTGCTGGAGCAGGTGCGGGTGCATGAGGTGGACGCAGTGCTGGTGGCCGGCGATGTATTCGACACCGGCGCGCCGCCCAGCTACGCCCGCGAGCAGTACTACCGCTTCATCGTCGACCTGCGCGCCAGCGGGGCGCGGCTGGTGGTGCTGGGGGGCAACCATGACTCGGTGGCGATGCTCGGCGAGAGCCGCGAGCTGCTGGCCCAGCTGGACACCTGGGTGGTGCCGGCGGTGGTGGCCGACCCGGACGAACAGGTGCGGGTGCTGCCCCGGCGCGATGGCCAGCCCGGTGCAGTGCTCTGCGCGGTGCCCTTCGTGCGCCCCCGCGATGTGCTGCTGAGCCAGGCCGGGCAGAGTGCCGAGGACAAGCAGCTGGGCCTGCAGCAGGCCATCCAGGCCCACTACCAGGCGCTGTTCGAGCGTGCCCTGCAATGCCGCGCCGCCTCGGGCGGCGACCTGCCGATCATCGCCACCGGCCACCTCACCACGGTGGGTGCCAGTGCCAGCGAGTCGGTGCGGGAAATCTACGTCGGTGCGCTGGAAGCCTTCCCCACCAGCGCCTTCCCGGCGGCCGACTACATCGCCCTGGGGCACATCCACCGGCCGCAGAAGGTCGGCGGCCTGGGGCACATCCGCTACAGCGGCTCGCCCATCCCCCTGGCCTTCGACGAGGCGCGCCAGCAGAAGGAGGTGCTGCTGGTGGAGCTGGACGGCAGCGGCCTGCGCGAGGTGCAGGCGCTCCCGGTGCCATGCTTCCAGCCGCTGCTGAGCCTGCGCGGCAGCCTCGCCGAGCTGCCCGAACGCCTGGCCGAGGCCGCCCGCGAGGGCACCCCGGAGCGCCCGGCCTGGTTGGAGGTGGTGGTGACCACGGACGACTACCTCAATGACCTCCAGGCCCGCCTGGCACAGCTGTGCGACGGGCTGCCGGTGGAGGTGCTGCGCATCCGCCGCGAACGCGGTGCCGCACGCCCCGGCCTGCAGGGCGAGGCGCGGGAAACCCTCGACGAGCTGAGCGTGGAAGAGGTGTTCCAGCGCCGTCTGGGGCTGGAGGCCCTGGAAGAGGCCGAGGCCGCGCGGCTGACCGACCTCTACCGCCAGGTGCTGGAGCAGGTGCGCGACGACACGGCCTGAGCCGTCACGCCCCCAGCGCGTCGGCCAGGCGCCGCACCGCCCCTTCGATCTCGTGGTCGCTGAGGGCCGAATAGCCCAGCAGCCAGCCCTGGCGTTTCTCCGCCCCCAGGTACAACCGACTGAGCCCCGGCAGCAGCAGCCCGGCGCGGGCGGCGAGCGCCTGGGTGCGCGCCTCCGTCCAGCCCTCGGCGAGCAGGCAGGGCAGTTGCAGGCCGCCCGGCGGCCGCAGGGCCTGGACCACGCTCGGCAGGTGGCGCTCCAGGGCATCCACCAGCACCCCCTGGCGTTGCGCGTAGAGCTTGCGCATGGCGCGCACGTGGGCGTTGTAGTGGCCGTCCTCCATGAAGCGCGCCAGGGTCAGCTGCAGCACCTGCGGGCTGTGGCCGTCGATGATGCTGCGGGCGTGGGTGAAGGCGGGCACCAGCGCCTGGGGCAGCACCATGTAGCCCAGGCGCAGGCCGGGGTACAGGGCCTTGCTGAGGGTGCCCAGGTAGAGGGTGCGCTGCTGGTCGTCCAGGCCCTGGACGCAGGCGGTGGGCAGGCCGTCGTAGTGGAACTCGCTGTCGTAGTCGTCCTCGATGATCCAGCCCCGGCGCTCGGCGGCCCAGCCGATCAGCTCCAGGCGCCGCTGCAACGGCAGGGTGGCGCCGGTGGGGTACTGGTGCGACGGCGTCACGTACACGCAGCTGGCGCCGCTGCGGTCGGCCCGCAGCGCCTCGGTGCTCAGGCCCTGGGCGTCCACCGGGACCGGCAGCACCCGCGTCCCGGCGGCCTCGAAGGCGCGGCGGGCGCCGATGTAGCCCGGGTCTTCCAGCAGGATCGGGCGACCCTCGTCCACCAGCAGCTGGGCGCAGAGGAACAGGCCCTGGCGGGTGCTGCTCAGCACCAGCACCTGGTCCGGGCTGCAGCGGGCGCCGCGCTCCAGGTTCAGGTAGGTGGCGATGGCCGTGCGCAGCGCCTCGCAGCCTTGCGGGTCGCCGTGCAGCAGGGCGGCCGGGTCCTTCTGGGCCTGGCGTTGCAGGCGCGTCCAGGTGGCGAGGGGGAAGGAGCGGGTCTCCGGCAGGCCGGTGGCGAAGGCACGCACCTGGCGGTGGTCCTGGATGCCGCCGCTGGCGAGGATCGCCTCACCCCGCCGGCTCAGCCCGCTGGTGGGGCTGGTGGTGGCGGCAGGGCGGGGTGCCCGGCGCTGGGCGGGGGCGCCGCGCAGGCGCTGGCCGAGGCTGTCGGAGACGAAGCTCCCCGAGCCCTGCTGGCGGGCGATGTAGCCGTCGCGCTGGAGCTGCACGTAGGCGTTCTCCACCGTGTCGCGGGCCACCCCCAGGGCAGTGGCCAGGCTGCGGGTGGCCGGCAGGCGCAGGCCGGGGGCCAGGGTGCCGTCGAGGATCAGCCCCTGCAGCGCCCGCTGGATGCGCTGGTGCAGGTCCAGGGGCTGCAGCTCGGCCTGGGCGATGCGCATCTTCAGGGTGTCCAGCTCGAAACGTGTCGCCATGGCGTGGCCTGTGGGTGGTCTGGCAGGAAGCCGGCGAGTGTAAGGCTTTGGCAGGCCAATGGGGCAGGGCCGCTGCGCGGGTGCGGATGCGGGTCGGCACGGGCGCGCGGGGATGACAGAATGCCGGCTTCCCGGATGAGCACGACCCCCGCATGAAAATCCTCAGCCTGCGCCTGAAGAACCTCAACTCGCTCAAGGGCGAGTGGAAGATCGACTTCACCGCCGAGCCCTTCGCCGGCAACGGCCTGTTCGCCATCACCGGCCCCACCGGTGCCGGCAAGACCACCCTGCTGGACGCCATCTGCCTGGCGCTCTACCACCGCACGCCGCGCATGAGCAGCGTCTCCGCCTCGGCCAACGAGCTGATGACGCGGCACACCGCCGACTGCCTGGCCGAGGTGGAGTTCGAGGTGAAGGGCGTGGGCTACCGCGCCTTCTGGAGCCAGCGCCGGGCCCGCGACAAGGTGGACGGCGGGCTGCAGCCGCCCAAGGTGGAGCTGGCGCGCATCGCCGACGGGGAGATCCTCACCGACAAGATCAACGACAAGCTCAAGCAGACCGAAAGCCTCACCGGGCTCGATTTCGAGCGCTTCACCAAGTCCATGCTGCTGGCCCAGGGTGGGTTCGCCGCCTTCCTCGAAGCCAGTGCCAACCAGCGCGCCGAGTTGCTGGAGGAGCTGACCGGCACCGAGGTGTACGGGCTGATCTCCCAGCGGGTGTTCGAGTCCACCCGCGAAGCCAAGGCGGCCCTGGAGCAGACCCGCGCCCGCGCCGAGGGTGTCGAACTGCTCGACGACGCGCAGCGCCAGGGCCTGCAGGACGAACTCGCCGCCCTCGACCCCCGCGAAGCCGCCCTCAGCCAGCAGCAGGAGGCCCTGCAGCGTCAGCGCCAATGGCGCGAGGCCGTGGCCAACGCCGAGGCCCGCCTGCACGCCGCCCAGGCCCAGGGCGAGGCCGCCCGGCAGGCACGGGACGCCGCCGAGCCGGAGCTGCAGCAGCTGGCCGCCAGCGAGCCGGCCGAGCGCCTGCGCAGTGCCCACCGCGACTGGCAGCGTGCCGAGCAGGCCGCTGCCGAAGCCGCGGCGGCCCTGGCACAGGTGCGTGAACAGAAGGCCGAGGCCGCCCGCGAGGTGGCCGACGGCCTGTGGAGGGCGCGCGGCTACAGCCAGCAGCGGGCGGCAGCCCTGGCTGCCCGATGCGAGGCCTTGGCCGGGCAGAGGCGGCAGGTGGAGGCACAACTGGCGGCCAACCCGCAGCACGGCCTGTTGGGCGAGCGCCTGGGCGCCTGGCGCGAGCAGTTCGGTGCGCGCCGCAACCTGGCCCAGGCCATCGCCCAGTCGCTGGCCCGCCAGCAGCAGGACAAGCAGGACGCGGAGCGCGTGGCGCAGCGCATCGCCGGCCTCCAGGCCACGCTGGCTGACAGTGACCAGCACCTGGAGCGGGCCCGCGCCGACGACGCGCAATCCCAGGCTGCCCTGGGCGACTTGCTGGCCGGTGAGTCCGAAGCCGCGTTGCGTGACCGCTGGCAGCGCCTCAGCGACCAGGGCCACCAGCTCACCCGTCTGCAGCAGCTGGCGGACACCCGCACGCGCCTGGCGCGTCAACTGGCCGAGGCACAGGCCGGCATCGACGCCGACAGCCGCGCCCAGGCGGAGAAGGCGGCGGCGCGGGATGCCCTGCGCCTGCAGTTCATCGACCTCAAGCAACAGATCCAGGACAAGGAAAAGCTGCTGGAACAGGAGCAGCGCATCCTCAAGCTGGAGGCCCACCGCGCGGCCCTGCAGCCGGGGGAGGCCTGCCCGCTGTGCGGCTCCTGCGAACACCCGGCCATCGAGGCCTACGGCGCGCTGGACACCTCGGAGACCCAGCGGGCCCTGCAAGCCAAGCGCGCCGAGCAGGACCAGGTGCGCGAGCGCGGCGAGGCACTGCGCGACGAACTGGCCGCCCTGGAGGCGCAACTGCGCCAGCGGCAGCAGGATGCCCAGCGCCTGCAGGATGAATTGCAACAGCTGCAGGCCCAGTGGCAGCAGCTGTGCGCGGCACTGGACCGGCCACTGGCCGATGCCCAGGCGGTGGAGGCGGCCCAGGCGCAGCAGCAGGCGGACCTGGCCGCCTTGCAGCGCAGCCTGGGTGAGCTGGACGGCCTCAAGCAGGCCCTGGAAAACGCCCGTGCCCGGCATGTGCAGGCGCAGCGGCAGCAACAGGAGGCCGCCAAGAATCTCGCCCTGGCCGTGCAGGAGCAGGACGCCCTGCGCCGCCGCGAAGCGGAGAACACCGAACACCTGGGCCAGCTCCAGGCGCAGCAGGCCCGCCAGGAGGCAGAACTGCGCGCCGCCCTGGAGGCACTCGGCTACGCCCTGCCCGAGGATGGCGAAGGCTGGTTGAGCGAGCGCGAGGCCGAAGCCCGGACCTGGCGCGAGGCCCAGACCCTGCAACAACGCCTGGAGCGGGATGAACAGGCGTTGGGAGTGGAGCTGCAGGCGGCAGAAAGCGCCGCCAGCCGCTGGCAGCAACGCTGGCGCGAACTCGGCCAGGCCGATGGCGAGCCCCTGGCCCCTGTGGATAACCCTGTCGCCGCCCTGGAGCAGGCCGAGCAGCGCCTGGCGCTGGCCCAGGAACGCAGCCAGGCCCTGGTCGGGCGCGAGCACACCCTGGTCGAGCAGGGCGAGGCCGCCCGTGGTTCCCTCGACGCCCAGCGCAGCGCCTGGGAACAGGCTCTGGCCCACAGCCCCTTCGCCGACGAGGCGCAGTACCGGGCGGCCCTGCTGGACGAGGACACCCGCAACCGGTTGCTGGCCCTCCAGGCGCGCCTGGACAAGACCGCCACCGAAGCCCGGGCCCTGGAAGTCTCGGCCCGGGAGGCCCTGGATGCGCTGCTGGCGGCGCCGCAGACCGAGCAGACCCTGGTCCAGCTCGACGAACAGCTGCAGGCCGTGCAGGCGGAGCGCCGTGGCCTGGCCCAGCGCCATGGCGAGGTCCGTGGGCTGCTGGTCGCCGATGCCCAGCGTCGGGAAGGGCAGCAGGCGCTGTTCGCCGAGATCGAGCGGCAGACCGCCGCCTACGACCTCTGGCAGCGCCTCAACAGCCTCATCGGCGCCGCCGACGGCGCCAAGTACCGGCGCTTCGCCCAGGGCCTGACCCTGGATCACCTGGTGCACCTGGCCAACCGCCAGCTGCAACGCCTGCATGGGCGCTACCAGCTGGCACGCAAGACGGAGGGCGAACTGGAGCTGGAGGTGCTGGACACCTGGCAGGGCGACGTCGCCCGGGATTGCCGCACCCTCTCCGGCGGCGAGAGCTTCCTGGTCAGCCTCGCGCTGGCCCTGGCGCTCTCCGACCTGGTCAGCCACAAGACCAGCATCGACTCGCTGTTCCTCGACGAAGGCTTCGGCACCCTCGACGGCGAGACCCTGGAAATCGCCCTCGACGCCCTGGATGCCCTCAACGCCAGCGGCAAGATGATCGGCGTCATCAGCCACGTCGAAGCCCTCAAGGAACGTATTCCCGTGCAGCTCAAGGTGCACAAGGGCGTCGGCATGGGCTACAGCCGCCTGGAACAACGCTTCGCCGTGTAGCTGGGCAGGGCTGTTCGCAGGGTGGGCCGTTGCGCGGGCCATTCGTGGCCGATCCCTGTAGCCCGGGCTTCAGCCCGGGGATGTGTGCTTGGGTTTCCCGGACTGAAGTCCGGGCTACGGCAGTTTGGGCTGCGCGGTGCTTATGGCCAGCGTGCCTTGCGCCAGGCGCGGCGCTGGTTCTTCTCCAGGTAGGTCCAGGCGACGAAGCGGCTCTGCTTCTGACCCTGGGCCATGTGCACCACGCGGATGTCGGTGGCGCCGAGGGCCTTGAGGCGCTCCTGCAGGGGGGCGACGTTGCTGACCTTGGAGACCAGGGTGCTGAACCAGAACACCTGCTGGGCGAAGGCGGCGCTCTCGTCGGCCAGGCGGGCGATGAAGGCGGCTTCGCCCCCTTCGCAATGCAGCTCGTTGGACTGGCCGCCGAAGTTCAGCACCGGCAGCTGGCGGCTCGGGTCCTGCTTGCCGAGGTTCTTCCACTTGCGGGTGCTGCCGCTGCGGGCTTCGTCCAGGGAGGCGTGGAAGGGCGGGTTGCAGAGGGTGAAGTCGAAGCGTTCGTCCGCCTGCACCAGGCCCTGGAAGATGTGCTGCGGGTTTTCCTGGCGACGCAGTTCGATGGCGTCGCCGAAGCGTGGGTTGGCGGCGAGGATGGCGGCGGCAGAATCCAATGACTGCGGGTCGATGTCGGCGCCGACGAAGCGCCAGCCGTAGTCGTGGTGGCCGATCAGCGGGTAGACGCAGTTGGCCCCGACGCCGATGTCCAGCCCGCGCAGGCCGGGGCCTTGGGGGATGACGCCGTCGTGGGCGGCGCCGAGCAGGTCGGCCAGGTGGTGCAGGTAGTCGGCACGCCCGGGGATCGGCGGGCACAGGTAGCCGGCGGGGATGTCCCATTGGCGGATGCTGTAGAACTGCTTGAGCAGGGCCCGGTTGAACACCTTCACCGCCTCGGGGTTGGCGAAGTCGATGCTCGGCTTGCCGTAGGGGTTGGTGATGACGAAGGCACCCAGCTCGGGGCTGCCGGCGATCAGCGTGGGAAAGTCGTAGCGGCCCTGGTGGCGATTGCGCGGGTGCAGGGCGCCCTTGCCGGCCTGGGCTTCAGGCGTGCGGGGGCGTTTCGGCGGCTGGGGCATGGGGCGGCTGTCGGCTGGGGGTGGGCGCGGGATTTTCCCACGGCTGGAGGCTGAAGTCAGCGGTCGGATGCGCAGCCAGGGCCTTGTGGGAAGCGCCTGTTTTGCCGTGCAACGCCGTGGCGAGGGGAACTCTGTTGATGCGTGTCATGGGGCGAGAGGGGCGGGCCGCTTAGGTTGTCGGGCAGACCGCGAGATCAGGAGGACACCATGGCTTTTCTTCAATGGCGTGACGAGCTGGACAGTGGCATCAGCGTGATCGACGACCAGCACCGGCGCATCGTCGACATGATCAACCAGCTCCACGAGGCGCAGCTGCGGGCGGATGCCGGGGTCGTCGCCACGGTGATCGAGGAGCTGGTGGACTACACCCTGTCCCACTTCGCCTTCGAGGAATCGATGATGGAGGAGGCCGGCTACGCCTTCACCCGTGCCCACAAGCGCGTGCACGAGCTGTTCATCCGCCGGGTGGGGGAGTACCGCGAGCGCTTCGCACGGGGCGAGGACGTGGCCGATGAGCTGAAGTCCCTGCTGGGCCGCTGGCTGTTCAACCACATCCTCAACGACGACCGTGACTACGTGGGTGCGGTGCGCGAGAACCTCACCCGCCTGGCGGCCGAGTCCAACTGGCTGCGCCGCGCCACCAAGCGCTTCTTCCTGCGCACGGCCTGACGGGCTGCCCGCTCAGAGCGGGAACAGCCAGGGCACCAGCACCACGCTGACGAGCATCACCAGCAGGGTGAAGGGCACGCCGATCTTCACGAAGTCGCCGAAGCGGTAATGCCCGGGGCCGACCACCAGGGTGTTCACCGGGGAGGAGATGGGCGTCATGAAGGCGGCCGAGGCGGCAAGGGCGACGATCAGCGCGAAGGGCAGCGGCGAGGCGCCCAGTTGCTGCGCCGTGGCGATGGCCACCGGGCCCATGAGCACGGCAGTGGCGGTGTTGGAGATGAACAGGCCGATCAGCGCGGTGACGGCGAACAGGCTGGCCAGCATGGCGTACGGCCCGGCGTTGCCGAGCAGGGCGACCAGGCCCTGTACGGCGAGGTCGATGCCGCCGGTGCGCTGCAGGGCGGTGGCGAAAGGCAGCATGCCTACGATCAGCACCAGGGTCGGCCAGTGGATGGCGCGGTAGGCGCTGTCCAGGTCGATGCAGCGGAAGGCGCCCATCAGCAGGCAGCCGATCAGTGCAGCGAGCACGTTGGGCACCAGCCCGGACACCATCAGCGCGATCATCACCCCCAGGCTGAGCAGGGCGTAGGGCGCCTTGCGCGCAGTGGGGGCGACCTCGTCCACCTCGGCCGGCAGGCTGAGCACCAGGAAGTCGCGGCTCAGCCCCTGCAGGCGGTGGATGGCCCGCCATTCGCCGGCCACCAGCAGGGTGTCGGAGGCCTTGAGCTTCTCGTCCACCAGCACCCCTTCCAGGGCCTTGCCGCTCCGGCGCAGGCCGACCACGTTGAGCTTGTGGCGGGTGCGGAAGCCCAGTTCCTGGATGGTCTTGCCCGGCAGTTGGGATTCCGGCGGCATGGCCACTTCGGCCAGGCCGAGCTGGTGGGCGTGCAGGCTGAAGTAGGAGTCGGCCAGGGGCATGGGTTCCAGCCCCAGTTGCTGGTAGGCGCCGAGCAGGCCGATGGCGGGGCTGGCCAGGTCCACCAGCAGCACGTCGCCGGGCTCCAGCTGGGTGTCGCCGGTGGCCATCAGCAGCAGGGTGCGGAAGCGCCGCTGGCGTTCCACGGCGATGACGTTGATGCCGTACTGGCTGCGCAGCTCCAGTTCGTTGAGGGCCTGGCAGGCCAGGGGCGAGTCGGCGCGCACCCGCAGGCGTCGCTCGCGTTCGTCCAGGCGGTAGGCACGGGCGAGGTCGGCGAGGGTCAGGCGTGGGGCATTGGCGTTGCCGTCATCGCCCCGTGGGGTGAGCCAGCGGCGTACCAGCAGCATGTAGCCGATGCCGAGGACCAGTACGGCGAGCCCCACCGGGGTCATGCTGAAGAAGCCGAAGCCCTCCAGGCCGGCGCGCTTGAGCTCGGCGTGGACCACCAGGTTGGGGGCGGTGGCCACCAGGGTGAGCATGCCGCTGATGAGCCCGGCGAAGGCCAGCGGCATCATCAGCCGGCCCGGCGGAATGCGCAGGCGCGATGCGACGCCGAGGGCAACCGGGATGAAGATGGCCACCACGCCGGTGGAGCTCATCACCGAGCCGAGCCCGGCAGCGGCCAGCATCAGCAGGACCAGCAGGCGCGTTTCGCTGCTGCCGGCCCTGGCCACCAGCCAGTCGCCCAGGCGGTAGGCGATGCCGGTGCGCACCAGGCCGTCGCCGATGATGAAGAGGGCGGCGATCAGCACCACGTTGGGGTCGCTGAAGCCGGACAGGGCTTCGCTGGTGTCGAGCACGCCGGTGAGGGGCAGGGCGACGAGCACCAGCAGGGCGACCACGTCCATGCGCGGGCGGTTGAGGGCGAATAGGGTGACGGCGCCGGCCAGCAGGCCGAGGACCATCAGCAGGTCGTTGTTCACGCGGGGCTTCCTGTTTCTGACGCGGCGGCAGCTTGTCAGGGATAGCCGAGCACCGCCTTGATCGGGCTCAGGTTGGCATCGATCCAGGCCGGGTCGATGGGGCCCCAGTCGTGGATGCGGTAGTGGCCGCTGTTGTTGCGCTCGCCTTCGGCCTGGTCGAAGCGGCAGTCGATGTCCAGTTCGGCGAGGGCGGCGAGGGTGTCCTGGGCGGTGCGGCGGGGCATGCCGGTGGCCGCCATCAGCGCGGGGACGCTGGTGGCGGTGCCGCTGTCGATCAGCCAGGCGACGTAGAGGCGGCGGTAGAAGCTGGTGCGGGTCTTGCTGGTTTCCATGGCAGGTCCTTGTCGAGGCAGGCGAGGGGCGTCGGGCCAGGGGCTGGGGCGCTAATTCGTGGTGGTGGCTCGGTGCCGGAGTACCCGGTGGCGTTGATTGAAGAAGAAACGGGTGAGGGTGCGAACCAGCGTAGCGGCCAGGTAGGGCTCGAAGGTCAACCGGTCGCAGAGCCGTACGCCGCCTTCGACGGCGTGCAGGGTGCGTTCGTGGCGCCACAGGCGCATGCCGGTCATGGGGGAGGCTTCGACGAAGCCGTGGCCGGGTTCGAGGGATTCCAGCGTGAGGTGGGAGTGGCCCATGGGCAGGCAGCCGAGCAGCCAGAGGCGGCTGGTGAACAGGGGGCGTCCCGGTATGAGGGTGAGGTCGTCGAGGGAGCGGACGCCGGGCGGGACGCTCATGCGCAGCCAGGGGCGCATTTCCGCGCGCAGCAGGTCGACGTCGGTGATCCAGCGCCAGGCGGTCTCTGCCGTGATGGGCAGGGTGGATTCGAATTGCAGCTGGATCGGGCTGGACATCCGTGTCGTTCCCTTCAGAGCTGGGCGAGGCCGATGTAGGTGGCGGCGCCGGCGAGGTAGCCGAGCAGGGCCAGGAGGCTGATGCGCTTGAGGTACCAGAGGAAGTCGATGCGCTCCATGCCCATGGCGGCGACGCCGGCGGCGGAGCCGATGATGAGGCAGCTGCCGCCGGTGCCGGCGCAGAAGGCGAGGAGTTCCCAGAAGGTGCCGTCGACGACGAAGTGGCCGAGCCAGCCGGCCTGGTCGCCGGCTGCGGCGACGGCCTCGGGGGTGGCCAGCGGGTACATCTTCATGGCGCCGGCCACCAGGGGCACGTTGTCGACCACGGAGGACAGCAGGCCGATGGCGATGTTGATGGCGTAGACGTTGCCGAGGCTGTCCTTGAGGGCGGCGGCGACCTGGGTGAGGTGGCCGGCGGTGGCGAGGCTGGAGACGGCCAGGAGGATGCCGAGGAAGAACAGGATGCTGGGGGTGTCGATGCGCCGCAGGACGCCGATCACCGAGAGCGGGTGCTTGTCTTCGTCGTGCTTGCCACGGTGCAGCCATTCGGTGACGACCCAGAGGACGCCGAGGCCGAGGAGGATGCCCATGTACGGCGGCAGGTGGGTGATGCTCTTGAACACCGGGACGAAGAGCAGGGCGCCGAGGCCGAGGACGAACACCAGGTTGCGCTCGAAGGGGGTGGTGGGGTCGTGCTCGGCGGCGTCGGCTTCGTCGTCGGGACGCTGGAATTCGCCCCGCAGGATGAAGCTGAGGATGACGAGGGGGACCAGCAGGCACACCAGGCTGGGGATGAACAGGCTGGTGATGATGCCGCTGGCGCTGATCTGGTGGCCGATCCAGAGCATAGTGGTGGTGACGTCGCCGATGGGGGACCAGGCGCCGCCGGCGTTGGCGGCGATCACCACGATGCCGGCGTAGAACCAGCGTTCGTGCTGGTGGCGGATCAGTTTGCGCAGCAGGGACACCATGACGATGGTGGTGGTGAGGTTGTCCAGCACGGCGGAGAGGAAGAAGGTGATGAAACCGATCAGCCAGAGCAGGGTGACGCGCTTGTGGGTCTGGATGCGGTCGGTGATGACCTTGAAGCCTTCGTGGGCATCGACCAGTTCGACGATGGTCATGGCGCCGAGCAGGAAGAACAGGATCTCGGAGATTTCCCCCAGGTGGTGGCGCAGTTCGCCGCTGACGCCGTGCTCACCCTGGGCCAGGCCGGGGGCGATGCTGTCGACGCCGAGGACCAGGGCGGTCCAGCAGAGGACGGCGGTGATCAGGGCCGAGGCGGCCTTGTCCACCTTGAGCGGGTGTTCCAGGGCGATGCACAGGTAACCGGCGATGAACAGCAGGGCCATCAGCGCGTACATGGGGACATCCTTTCAGCGGTGAACGGGGTCGCAGGGAGTAAAAAGCCCGCCGATCTGTCGATGGGCGGGCTCTTGTGCTTCACAGGCTGGCGATGCGCCCGCGCTGCTCGGTGAGGTTGGCCAGGGCCTGTTCGGCCTCGGCCAGCTTGGCGCGCTCCTTCTCGAGCACCTCGGCCGGGGCCTTGGCGACGAAGCCTTCGTTGGCGAGCTTGCCGCCGACGCGCTTGACCTCGCCGTCCAGGCGCTGGATTTCCTTGTCCAGGCGCGCCAGTTCGGCGTCCTTGTCGATCAGGCCGGCCATGGGCACCAGCACCTGCATGTCGCCCACCAGGGCGGTGGCGGACATGGGGGCTTCCTCGCCGCTTGCCAGGACGCGGACGGATTCGAGCTTGGCCAGCTTGTTCAGCAGGGGCTCGAAGTCGGCCAGGCGGCGCAGGTCTTCGGCATTGGTGTTGGCGACGATGATGTCGATGCGCTTGGCCATGGAGATCTTCATCTCGCCACGGATCTGGCGCACGCCGAGCATCAGGGTCTTGACCCATTCGATGTCGCCTTCGGCAGCGGCGTCGATGCGGCTTTCGTTGGCCACCGGCCAGGGCTGCAGCATGAGGGTGTCGCCGCTGACGCCGGCCTGGCCCTTGATGCGCTGCCAGATCTCTTCGGTGATGAAGGGCATGAACGGGTGGGCCAGGCGCAGGATGACCTCCAGTACGCGCACCAGGGTACGGCGGGTGCCGCGCTGGCGCTCGATGGGGGCGTTCTCGTCCCAGAGCACGGGTTTGACCAGTTCGAGGTACCAGGCGCAGTACTCGTCCCAGACGAACTCGTAGAGGGCCTGGGCGGCCAGGTCGAAGCGGAAGGCGTCGAGCTGGCGGGTGACTTCGGCTTCGGTGCGCTGCAGCTGGCTGATGATCCAGCGGTCGACGGAGGAGAGGTCGACGGCTTCGCCGTTGACGCCGGTGTCCTGGCCGTCGGTGTTCTCGATGACGAAGTTGGCGGCGTTCCACAGCTTGTTGCAGAAGTTGCGGTAGCCCTCGACGCGGCCCATGTCGAACTTGATGTCGCGACCGGTGGAGGCCAGCGAGCAGAAGGTGAAGCGCAGGGCGTCGGTGCCGAAGCTGTTGATGCCGTCGGGGAACTCGATGCGGGTCTGCTTGGCGATCTTCTCGGCGAGCTTGGGCTGCATCATGCCGCTGGTGCGTTTCTCCAGCAGGGCGTCGAGGGTGATGCCGTCGACGATGTCCAGCGGGTCGAGGACGTTGCCCTTGGACTTGGACATCTTCTGGCCCTGGCCGTCGCGCACCAGGCCGTGGACGTAGACGGTCTTGAACGGCACCTGCGGGGTGCCGTCCTCGTTCTTCACCAGGTGCATGGTCAGCATGATCATGCGGGCGACCCAGAAGAAGATGATGTCGAAGCCGGTGACCAGGACGTCGGTGGGGTGGAAGGTCTTGAGGAACTCGGTCTGTTCCGGCCAGCCGAGGGTGGAGAAGGTCCACAGGCCGGAGCTGAACCAGGTGTCGAGGACGTCTTCGTCCTGGCGCAGCGGCTGGTCGCCGAGGTTGTGCTTGGCGCGGACTTCGGCCTCGTCGCGGCCGACGTAGACGTTGCCGGCTTCGTCGTACCAGGCGGGGATGCGGTGGCCCCACCAGAGCTGGCGGCTGATGCACCAGTCCTGGATGTCACGCATCCAGGAGAAGTACATGTTCTCGTACTGCTTGGGCACGAACTGGATGCGGCCATCTTCCACGGCGGCGATGGCCGGTTCGGCCAGGGGCTTGGTGGAGACGTACCACTGGTCGGTCAGCCAGGGTTCGATGACGGTGCCGGAACGGTCGCCCTTGGGCACCTTGAGGGCGTGGTCTTCGATCTTCTCCAGCAGGCCGAGCTGTTCGAAGGCGGCGACGATCTGCTTGCGTGCTTCGAAGCGGTCGAGGCCGGCGAACTGGGCCGGGAGGGTGGCGTCGAGGCTGTCGTTGACGCTGCCGTCGAGGTTGAACACCTGGGCGGTGGCGAGCACGGCGGCGTTCTTGTCGAAGATGTTGATCAGCGGCAGGTCGTGGCGCTTGCCGACTTCGTAGTCGTTGAAGTCGTGGGCGGGGGTGATCTTGACGCAGCCGGTGCCGAACTCGGGGTCGCAGTAGTCGTCGGCGACGATGGGGATGCGGCGGCCGACCAGGGGCAGTTCGACGAAGCTGCCGATCAGGGCCTTGTAGCGTTCGTCTTCCGGGTGCACGGCGACGGCGCTGTCACCCAGCATGGTTTCCGGGCGGGTGGTGGCGACGATCAGGTAGCCGTTGCCTTCGGCGGTCTTCTTGCCGTCGGCCAGGGGGTAGCGCAGGTTCCACAGGTGGCCTTTCTCGTCGTGGTTCTCCACTTCGAGGTCGGAGATGGCGGTGTGGAACTTGGTGTCCCAGTTGACCAGGCGCTTGCCGCGGTAGATCAGGCCGTCTTCGTGCAGGCGCACGAAGGCTTCCTTGACCGCTTCGGAGAGGCCGTCGTCCATGGTGAAGCGCTCGCGCGACCAGTCGACGGAGGAGCCGAGGCGGCGGATCTGGCGGGTGATGGTACCGCCGGACTGTTCCTTCCACTCCCAGACCTTGTCAAGGAACTGCTCGCGGCCGAGGTCATGGCGGCTGATGCCCTGGGCGGCCAGTTGGCGCTCCACCACCATCTGGGTGGCGATGCCGGCGTGGTCGGTACCGGGCTGCCACAGGGTGTTGCGGCCCTGCATGCGGCGGAAGCGGATCAGCGCATCCATGATCGCGTTGTTGAAGCCGTGGCCCATGTGCAGGCTGCCGGTGACGTTCGGCGGCGGGATCATGATGGTGTAGGGCTCGCCGGAACCTTGCGGGGCGAAGTAGTTGTTCTTCTCCCAGGTCTGGTACCAGGAAGTTTCGATGGCGTGGGGCTGGTAGGTCTTGTCCATGTGTGCGGCGGGACCGTGTCGGCAACTGATCGGAAAGCCGCCGAGTATAACGGGCAAAACCCAGGCGGCCAAAGGCCGCTAAGCAGGCGGTCAGCTGCGTCGCGGCAGTTGGGGAAGCAGGCGGGCGAGGCGGGCGTTGAGGCGGCGCTTGAGCTCGGCTTCGATCTGCGGGACGAAGTCGTCGATGACGTCCTGCAGGATCAGTTGGGCGGCGGCGCGCAGCTCGCCGTCCAGGCGATCGAGCTGGGTTTGCGTGGCGGCTTCTACGCCGGCGCGCACGGAGGGCTGGGCGGCACTGGGCGCTGCAGGAGCCGGGGCGACGGGCGATACGGGGTCGGCGGCCTTCACGGGGGCGGGCGTCGGCGCTTGCGCCGGGCGCGGGGCGGCGGGCGTTGCAGGCTGGGCGGCCTGGGGCGCGGGTGCGGGGCTGAGGCTGAACGGCGGCGGTTCGACGATCTCGGACAGCAGGGGGATGCTGGCAGGGTCCACCGATTCGGTGAGCAGGGGCGGCTCGCTGCTGGTGTGTTCATCGAGCAGGGCGCGGATGGACTCGAGGTCGTCCAGCAGGTGGGCCGGGCGGGGAGGCTGGCTGGGGTTGTCCATGGTGCGGCTCAGAGTTCGACTCGTTTGGGATCATAGCCCCGCTGCCGGTAGGTGCGGAAATTCTCCCGGCAGGCGGCAAGCAGGGCTGGCTCCTGGTTGACGATCTCGATGACCCGGCTGAAGTGGCCGAGGTGGGGCGAGAGGGTCGGGTCGAGGTTGATCAGCAGGCCCTGGCTGGCGCCGGGTTGCTGGTCCCGGCCGATGACCACCGGGGCGTGCGGGTCTTCCCCGTGCTGGGCGTGGGGGATGAAAGTCTCGGCACGGAACTGCCAGAGCAGTTCGTCCAGGGCCTGGCCCTGGGCGTCGTCTGCGCAGCGGACGAACACCGGCATGCCGTGGCGCCAGGCCTTGCCGGCCAGCTGGCAGGCGGCGCGCAGGCGGTCTGCCGGTGTACTGGTGGACAGGACGTAGAACTCGACGCGGGTCATTTCGGTGTTCCTGGAAAGAGGCCCGGCGCCTGGGGCGCCGGGAGGTGTCGCAGTGGATCAGAGACGGTCGAGCAGGTACTGGGTGAGCAGCGGGACCGGGCGGCCGGTGGCGCCCTTGTCCTTGCCGCCGCTGACCCAGGCGGTGCCGGCGATGTCCAGGTGGGCCCAGTGGAACTTCTTGGCGAAGCGCGACAGGAAGCATCCGGCGGTGATGGTGCCGGCCTTGGGGCCGCCGATGTTGGCGATGTCGGCGAAGGGGCTGTCGAGCTGCTCCTGGTATTCCTCGAACAGCGGCAGCTGCCAGGCGCGGTCGTCGGCGTACTCGCCGGCCTTGAGGATCTGCTTCACCAGGGCGTCGTTGTTGCCCATCAGGCCGGAGGTGTTGGCGCCCAGGGCGACGATGCAGGCTCCGGTGAGGGTGGCGATGTCGATCACGGCCTGGGGCTTGAAGCGCTCGGCGTAGGTGAGGGTGTCGCACAGCACCAGGCGGCCTTCGGCGTCGGTGTTGAGGATCTCGACGGTCTGGCCGCTCATGGTGGTGACGATGTCGCCGGGGCGGGTGGCGCCACCGCTGGGCATGTTCTCGGCGCAGGCCAGCAGGCCGACGAGGTTGATCGGCAGCTGCAGCTCCAGCACGGCACGGAAGGTGCCGAGGACGCTGGCGGCGCCGCACATGTCGTACTTCATCTCGTCCATGCCGGCGGCGGGCTTGATGCTGATGCCGCCGGTGTCGAAGGTGATGCCCTTGCCGACCAGGGCGAAGGGTTTGTCGTCCTTCTTGCCGCCCTGGTAGTTGAGCACGATCATCCGTGGCGGCTGCTCGCTGCCTTGGGCGACGGCAAGGAAGGCGCCGGCGCCGAGCTCCTTGAGCTTCTTCTCGTCCAGCACCTCGACCTTGAGGTTCTTGTGGGCCTTGGCCAGGGCCTTGGCTTCCTCGGCGAGGAAGCTGGGGTGGCAGAGGTTCGGCGGCAGGTTGCCCAGGTCGCGGGTGTAGGCCATGCCGGTGGCGATGGCGCGGGCGTGCAGGCTGCCGCGCTCGACGTCGGCTTGCTCGGCCTTCTCGGCCAGCAGGGTGATCTTCTTCAGGGCCGGGGCATCGGCCTTGGTGCTCTTGAAACGGTCGAAGCGGTAGCTGCCGTCGGCCAGGGTCTCCACCAGCAGGCGGGCCTTGCTGTAGGCATCGCGGCCCTTGACCTTGAGTTCACCGAGGGTGAGCACGGCATCGCTGCCGCCCAGGCCCTTGAGCACGCCGCCAACGGCAGCGGCCACCTTGCGGAACTGATGGTCGGTCAGCTCGCGCTCCTTGCCGACGCCGACCAGCAGCACGCGGTCGGCCTTCAGGTTGGGCAGGCTGTGCAGCAGCAGGGTCTGGCCGACCTTGCCGGCCAGGTCGCCGCGCTTGAGCAGGGTGGCGATGACGCCGCCGGTGGCGGTGTCCAGCGCGCCGGCAGCGGTGCCGAGCTTGCGGCCTTCGCCGACGGCGACCACCAGGGTGGCGGTCTTCAGGGTTTCCGGGCGTGCGCTTTTGACGAGGAATTCCATGTGATGTCCCCAAGACAAAGAGTCGGGATTGCAGGGTATAATGCCGGCCATTTTCCGTGGCGTGCCCGTTCGGGCGTGCCGGCCACAAAGCGGCTAGTTTGAGCGTAGCCGCCTGAGCCTGACAACCCTGGAGTGTCTGGTTTGATCGTCTTCCGTTACCTGTCCCGCGAAGTCCTGGTGACCCTCAGCGCGGTGAGCGCCGTGTTGCTGGTGATCATCATGAGCGGTCGATTCATCAAGTACCTGGCCCAGGCGGCGCAGGGTGCCCTGGACCCTGGCGTGCTGTTCCTGATCATGGGTTACCGCATACCGGGCTTCCTCCAGCTGATCCTGCCGCTTGGCCTGTTCCTCGGCTTCCTGCTGGCCTACGGTCGGCTGTACCTGGACAGCGAGATGACGGTGCTTTCCGCCACTGGCATGAGTCAGCAGCGCCTGATGGCGTATAGCCTGGCGCCGGCGACGCTGGTCGCACTGATGGTGGCCTGGCTGAGCCTGGGCCTGGCGCCCCAGGGCGTGACGGCGGTGGGCCGCATCCTCAACCAGCAGGACGCGCTGACCGAGTTCGACACCCTGGTGCCGGGGCGCTTCCAGACCCTGAAGAATGGCAACCGGGTGACCTACACCGAGAGCCTGTCGGCGGACCGTGGCGAGCTGGGCGGGGTGTTCATCTCCGAGAAGCGCCTGTCCCAGGACAACAAGGAGCAGGGCATCGGGGTGCTGGTGGCTGAGAGCGGGCGCCAGGTCATCCATGAGGATGGCAGTCGTTACCTGATCCTGGAGAACGGCTACCGCTACGACGGTAATCCGGGCAAGGCCGACTACCGGGCCATCAAGTACGGGACCTACGGCATTCTCCTGCCGAAGCCGGAGATCAGTGCCGAGATCGGCGAGCGCGAGGCGATCCCGACCCGCGACCTGCTGGGTAGCGACAACCCGCGCTACCAGGCTGAGCTGCAGTGGCGCCTGTCCATCCCGGTGCTGGTGTTCGTGGTGACCCTGCTGGCGGTGCCGCTGTCGCGGGTGAATCCGCGCCAGGGGCGCTTCCTCAAGCTGCTGCCGGCGATCCTTCTTTATATGGCTTACCTGTCGATGCTGATCGCCGCCCGTGGCCAGCTCGACAAGGGCAAGATCCCGATGGCCCTCGGCTTGTGGTGGGTGCATGGCATCTTCCTGAGCGTGGGGCTGCTGTTGCTCTACTGGGAACCGCTCCGCCTGAAGTGGGCTGCCCGTCGTTCCGCTCGTGAGGTGGCCCATGGCTAAGCTGGACAGGTACATCGGTACCAGCGTGTTCTTCGGCATCCTGGCGGTGCTGGGTGTGATCGTCAGCCTGGCGCTGCTGTTCGCCTTCATCGATGAGTTGGGCGACATCCAGGGCAGCTACACCCTGATGGACGCCATCTGCTACGTGCTGCTCACCGCGCCGCGCCGCGCCTACGAGATGCTGCCCATGGCGGCGCTGATCGGCAGCCTGATCGGCCTCGGTACCCTGGCCAGCAGCAGTGAGCTGACCATCATGCGGGCGGCCGGTGTTTCCATCGGCCGTATCGTCTGGGCAGTGATGAAGCCGCTGCTGGTACTGATGCTGGCGGGCATCCTGCTGGGCGAGTACGTGGCGCCCTGGAGCGAGAACCTGGCCCAGGCCAACCGCGCCCTGGCGCAGGGCGGCGGCGAGGCCCAGACCTCCAAGCGCGGCCTGTGGCACCGCCAGGGCAACGAGTTCGTGCACATCAACGCCGTGCAGCCCAATGGCGTGCTCTATGGCGTGACCCGCTATGAGTTCGACGGTGAGCGGCACATGCAGGCCGCCAGCTTCGCCCGGCGTGCGTTGTACCAGGGTGATCACTGGCAGTTGGAGGAGGTGACCACCACGCACTTCCGTGGCGACCACACCGAGGTGGTAGAGGCGGGCAGCGAGCGCTGGGACATCCAGCTCAACCCGCAACTGCTCAGTACGGTGGTGATGGAGCCCGAGGCCTTGTCCATCAGTGGCTTGTGGAGCTATGTGCACTACCTGGCGGAGCAGGGGCTGAACAACAGCCGTTACTGGCTGGCCTTCTGGACCAAGCTGCTGCAGCCATTGGTGACGGGGGCGCTGGTGCTGATGGCGATTTCGTTCATCTTCGGGCCGCTGCGTTCGGTGACCCTGGGGCAGCGCATCTTCACCGGTGTGGTCATCGGTTTCGTGGTGCGTATCAGTCAGGATCTGCTGGGACCGTCGAGCCTGGTGTTCGGCTTCCCGCCGTTCCTGGCGGTGCTGATTCCTGCGGGTATCTGTGCGTTGGCAGGTGTCTGGCTGTTGCGCCGGGCTGGCTGATCAGATCGCTCATGAAAAAGCCGGCTTCGAGCCGGCTTTTTTGTGTTCGCTATTTCTTGTGAGCGCTCTTGGGAAGTTGCACCACGATGCTCTCCGAGTAGCGGTCGTGCCAGGTGCGTTTGTCCTTGTCCCAGAGCATCCACAGGAAGCCGAGGCCGAAGCAGAGCCAGGAACCCATGGCGACCACGAAGCGCAGCAGGGCCTGCCACAGGCTGACCGCCGAGCCGTCGCGATTCTGGATGCGCACGCCCCACACCTGCATGCCGAGGGTCTGGCCGTTGTGGGTCCAGAACTTGGCGAAGAAGGCGAACAGGCTGAAGAGCAGCAAGGTGGACAGGAC
Organism: Pseudomonas sp. zfem003; assembly: GCF_032621675.1. Classification (NCBI taxonomy): domain Bacteria; kingdom Pseudomonadati; phylum Pseudomonadota; class Gammaproteobacteria; order Pseudomonadales; family Pseudomonadaceae; genus Pseudomonas; species Pseudomonas sp. zfem003. Next base: position 78,555 of record NZ_JAVYJG010000008.1, read on the forward strand.
TGGGTCGTGGGCCAGCAGGCCCTGCTCGGCCATTTCCCGCAGGCGCTCGCCGCCGTAGATCGAGCGCAGGATGACCTGCTGGTAGAAGAGGGTGACCACCATCAGCAGGGCGACGCTGAGGAGGAAGTCATAGAAGATGGCGGCGAAGCGGCGAACGGCCCCGGCTGTGGGGAACTCGCCTTCCGGGCGCAGGATGTGTTTCGGCATGGAGGGCCCTTGTGACGTGTGAAGACGCCGCATTCTAAGGGCAGGCACTGAAACGCGGGCATAAAAAAACCCCTGATGAAACATCAGGGGTTCTCTTGCAGCGACTTAGGCCAGGACTTGGACTTTGTCAGCTTGCATGCCTTTCTGGCCTTGGACGGCTTCGAAGGTAACCTTCTGGCCTTCCTTCAGGCTGCGGAAGCCGCTGCCTTCGATGGCGCGGAAGTGTACGAACAGATCCGGACCGCTCTCGGGGGTGATGAAGCCAAAGCCCTTCTCGTCGTTGAACCACTTAACGGTGCCGGTTTGACGATTCGACATGTCTCAATTTCCTTGGAACTGGAGTTGATTTTCAGCCTCTGCCCGACATTGGGCCGAGGGCTAGGAACTGGTTGCAAAGAGTAAGAGAAGTCGAGCGGGATGTAGCGGATCTGTCGGATCTACTGCATCAGGTCACGATTCAACAGCGACCCATGCAAACACAGTGCGTGACACTCTACGCTAACTGTCCGGGGCTGCCAATCCCCCGTGCGGGCGAGTTTCGACGCGGCATGTGCGCAAGCGACGACATGTCGTTCTGGGAACGCTGAACAGCGCAGACAAGGACGAATTGATGCGAGGGGAGGTGGTCTTGCGACCTAAGGATCGTGGTGCCCCGGGAGAGACTCGAACTCTCACTCTGTCGCCAGAAACGGATTTTGAATCCGCCGCGTCTACCATTCCGCCACCGAGGCACGATGGCGGCGCAGTATAGGGAGGGCGCCTGGGGCGGTCAATCCGCCTGCGTGGTCAGATTTGCGTAATTCCGCTACTATTCGCGCCCCTGTGAGACGACCCACCATGCGCGTTGCCGATTTCCATTTCGACCTTCCCGAACACCTGATCGCCCGCCACCCGCTGAGCGAGCGACGTGCCAGTCGCCTGCTCGTGCTTGATGGCGTCAGCGGCGAAATGGCCCACCGTGGCTTCGCCGATCTGCTCGACTACCTGCGCCCTGGCGACCTGATGGTGTTCAACAACACCCGGGTGATCCCGGCGCGCCTGTTCGGGCAGAAGGCTTCGGGAGGCAAGCTGGAAATCCTGGTGGAGCGTGTGCTGGACAGCCATCGCGTGCTAGCCCACGTCCGTTCGAGCAAGTCGCCCAAGCCGGGTTCGAAGATTCTCATCGACGGCAGCGCCGAGGTCACCATGCTGGCTCGCCATGACGCGCTGTTCGAGCTGGGCTTCGCCGAAGAGGTGCTGCCGCTGCTGGAGCGGGTCGGGCACATGCCGTTGCCTCCTTATATAGATCGCCCTGACGAGGACGCCGACCGCGAGCGCTACCAGACGGTTTACGCGCAGCACGCCGGTGCCGTCGCGGCGCCCACTGCGGGCCTGCATTTCGACCAGGCCCTGCTGGAGGCCATCGCCGCCAAGGGCGTCGAGCGTGCCTTCGTCACCCTGCACGTGGGGGCCGGTACCTTCCAGCCGGTACGGGTGGAGCGTATCGAGGACCACCATATGCACAGCGAGTGGCTCGAGGTGAAGCAGGATGTGGTGAATGCCGTCGCCGCCTGCCGGGCGCGCGGCGGGCGCGTGATCGCCGTCGGCACCACCAGCGTGCGTTCGCTGGAAAGCGCCGCGCGGGATGGTCAGCTCAAGCCCTTCAGTGGCGACACCGACATTTTCCTGTACCCCGGGCGACCCTTCCATGTGGTGGATTCCCTGGTCACCAATTTCCACCTGCCCGAATCCACCCTGCTGATGCTGGTCTCGGCCTTCGCCGGCTATCCGGAGACCATGGCCGCCTACGGGGCGGCGGTGGAGCAGGGCTATCGCTTCTTCAGCTACGGTGATGCCATGTTCATCACCCGCAATCCCGCTCCGCGCGGGCCCGAGGACCTCGCATGACGCGCACCTGCCGCATGAGCTTCGAACTGCTCGCCACCGAGGGCAAGGCCCGTCGCGGGCGCCTGACTTTCCCCCGTGGCGTGGTCGAGACGCCCGCCTTCATGCCCGTAGGCACCTACGGCACGGTGAAGGGGATGCTGCCGCGTGATATCGAAGGCATCGGTGCGCAGATCATCCTCGGCAACACCTTCCACCTCTGGCTGCGCCCGGGTACCGAGGTGATCAAGCGCCACGGCGACCTGCACGACTTCATGCAGTGGCAGGGCCCGATCCTCACCGACTCCGGCGGCTTCCAGGTGTTCAGCCTGGGGGCGATGCGCAAGATCAAGGAAGAGGGCGTGACCTTCGCCTCGCCGGTGGATGGCGCCAAGGTGTTCATGGGGCCCGAGGAGTCCATGCAGGTCCAGCGTGACCTGGGCTCCGACATCGTGATGATCTTCGACGAATGCACCCCGTACCCGGCGGACTTCGACACCGCGAAGCGCTCCATGGAGCTGTCGCTGCGCTGGGCCAAGCGTTCCAAGGCTGCCCATGGCGAGAACACCGCCGCGCTGTTCGGCATCGTCCAGGGCGGCATGCACGAGGAGCTTCGTCTGCGCTCCCTCGAAGGCCTGCTGGAAATCGGCTTCGACGGCCTGGCCATCGGCGGGTTGTCGGTGGGCGAGCCCAAGGAAGAGATGATCCGCGTGCTCGACTTCCTCCCGCCGCACCTGCCGGCGGACAAGCCGCGCTACCTCATGGGTGTCGGCAAGCCGGAGGACCTGGTGGAAGGCGTGCGCCGTGGCGTCGACATGTTCGACTGCGTGATGCCCACCCGCAACGCGCGCAACGGCCACCTGTTCATCGACACCGGCGTGCTGAAAATCCGCAACGCCGTGCACCGTCACGATGATTCGCCGCTGGAACCTGGCTGCGACTGTTACACCTGCAAACACTTCTCACGGGCTTATCTCCACCATCTGGATAAATGCGGCGAAATGCTCGGCAGCATGTTGAATACAATCCACAACTTGCGGCATTACCAGCGCCTGATGGCTGGTTTGCGCGAGGCTATTCAACAGGGTAAATTGGCCGACTTCGTCGATGCCTTCTACGCCCGGCGCGGACTACCGACACCGCCCCTGGACTGATAACGCCGCATTTTTCCAAGCCGAACACTTTTCAAATTTCCGCAACAGGAGTGCTACATGAGCTTTCTGATCCCCGCCGCCTACGCCGACGCAGCCGCTCCGGCCGCCGCCGCAGGTCCTGCCGGCACCGGCTTCGAGTGGGTTTTCCTGATCGGTTTCCTGGTCATCTTCTACCTGATGATCTGGCGTCCCCAGTCCAAGCGCGCCAAGGAGCACAAGAACCTGCTCTCCGGCCTGCAGAAAGGTGACGAAGTGGTCACCTCCGGCGGCATCGCCGGCAAGGTGGTCAAGGTGTCCGATGACTTCGTGGTCATCGAGGTGTCCGACACCGTCGAGCTGAAGATCCAGAAGGTCGCTATCGCCGCGACTCTGCCGAAAGGCACGCTGAAAGCCATCTAACGAATCATCTTCACCATTCACGGGGCGCCTTGGGCGCCCCGCGTCATAACGGGCGGTGTCATGCTCAACAAATATCCCCTGTGGAAGTACCTGCTGATCCTGGCGGTCCTCACCGTCGGCCTCATCTATTCCGCACCCAACCTCTACCCCGATGATCCGGCGATCCAGATTTCCGGTACCAGCACCGCGCTGAAGATCCAGCAGCCCGATGTGGACCGCGCGCTGGCGGCGCTGAAGGAAGCCGGCATCGAGGTCAAGAGCTCCAGCATCAGCGAGCGTGGCGGCCTGTTCCGTCTGACCAAGCTGGGCGACCAGCTGCCGGCCAAGGACGCCATCCGCCGTGCACTGGGTGACGACTACGTGGTTGCCCTCAATCTGGCCCCCACCACGCCCCAGTGGCTGCGCAGCCTGGGTGCCTCGCCGATGAAGCTGGGCCTCGACCTCTCCGGTGGTGTGCACTTCCTGCTGGAAGTGGACATGGAGAAGGCCCTGACCTCGCGCCTGAAAATCTACGAAGGCGAAGTCCGCACCCTGCTGCGCAAGGAGCGCGTGCGCTACCGTAGCCTGCCGGGCGTCGACAACGGCTTCCAGCTGGGCTTCAGCGACCAGGAGAGCCTGGACAAGGCCCAGTCCCTGATCCGCAAGACCTTCAATGACTTCGACCTGAAGACCGGCGAGCGCGGCGACCAGCAAGTCCTGACCCTCACCCTGACCCAGGCCAAGGTCACCGAGATCCGCGAATACTCCATCAAGCAGAACCTCACCACCGTCCGCAACCGCGTGAACGAGCTGGGCGTCGCCGAGCCGCTGGTCCAGCGCCAGGGCGCCAACCGCATCGTGGTGGAACTGCCCGGCGTGCAGGACACTGCCGAAGCCAAGCGTATCCTCGGCAAGACCGCCAACCTCGAGTTCCGCCTGGCGGCTGCGGCCGATGCCAACAAGGCCAGCACCGAGTCCTTCGAATTCCGCGAGCCGGGTCGTCCGCCGGTGCCGCTGGAGCGCAGCTTGATCATCACCGGTGACCAGGTCACCGATGCCCAGGCGAGCTACGACGAGAATGGCCGCCCGCAGGTGAACATCCGCCTCGATGGCCACGGTGGCGAGCTGATGAACCGTGCCACCCGCAACAACGTGGGCCGCAGCATGGCGGTGATCTTCATCGAGCAACGTCCGCAGAGCCGCTACGTGAAGCAGGTGGTGGATGGCGTCGAGAAGGAAGTCGAGGTCCAGAGCTTCAAGGAAGAGAAGAAGATCATCAGCCTGGCGACCATCCAGTCGCCGCTGGGCAGCCAGTTCCGTATCACCGGCCTGAACGGCCAGGGCGAGTCCTCCGAACTGGCCCTGCTGCTGCGTGCCGGTGGCCTGGCTGCGCCGATGTACTTCGCCGAAGAGCGCACCATCGGCCCGAGCCTGGGTGCCGAGAACATCGTCAAGGGCATCGAGTCCACCGAGTGGGCGATGGTCTTCGTGTCGCTGTTCATCATCGCGATCTACCGCTTCTTCGGTGTGCTGGCCACCGTGGCTCTGGCATTCAACCTGGTGCTGCTGGTCGGCCTGATGTCGGTGATCGGTGCCACCCTGACCCTGCCGGGTATCGCCGGTATCGTCCTGACCCTGGGCATGGCGGTGGACGCCAACGTGCTGATCTACTCGCGGATACGCGAGGAGCTGGCCAATGGGATGGGGGTCCAGCGTGCGATCCACGAAGGCTTCGACCGTGCCTACACCGCGATCGTCGACTCGAACCTGACCACCCTGCTGGTGGGCGGCATCCTCTTCGCCCTGGGTACCGGGCCGATCAAGGGCTTCGCCGTCACCATGTCGCTGGGTATCGTCACCTCGATGTTCACCGCGATCATGTTCACCCGAGGCCAGGTCAACCTGATCTTCGGTGGCCGCAACTTCAAGAAACTGTGGATCTGAGGCAGCCATGATCAAGTCAACCATTCGCTTCATGGCGATCCGCAACCTCGCGTTCGCCATCACCGTCGTCATCAGCCTGATCGGCATCGGTGCCCTGTTCATGAAGGGCCTGAACTTCGGCCTGGACTTCACCGGCGGGACCCTGATCGAGCTGTCCTACGAGAAACCGGCCAACCTCGAGCGCATCAAGGAAGAGCTGGGGCAGGCCGGTTACCGCGATGCGGTGGTGCAGAGCTTCGGCGCCACCACCGACGTGCTGGTCCGCCTGGCTGGCGAAGACCCGCAGCTAGGTAACCAGGTGGCGGCTTCGCTGCGCAAGATCGACGCCGACACCCAGTTCACCGTGAAGCGCGTCGAGTTCGTCGGCCCGCAAGTGGGTGAGGAGCTGCGCGACCAGGGCGGCCTGGCGATGCTCCTGGCGCTGGGCGGCATCCTGCTGTACCTCGGCTTCCGCTTCCAGTGGAAGTTCGGCGTTGGTGCGGTGGCATCGCTGATCCACGACGTGATCGTCACCCTGGGCATCCTGGCGTTCTTCCAGGTGCCGTTCGACCTGACGGTGCTGGCGGCGGTGCTGGCGATGATCGGTTACTCGCTCAACGACACCATCATCATCTTCGACCGGATCCGCGAGAACTTTCGCGTCCTGCGTAAGGCGGACCTGATCGAGAACATCGACGTGTCTTGCACCCAGACGCTGCTGCGTACCATCGCCACTTCCACCTCCACGGCATTGGCCCTGCTGGCGCTGCTGCTGTTCGGTGGCGACAGCCTGCACGGCTTTGCCCTGTCGCTGATGGTGGGTGTCGTGGTGGGGACCTACTCCTCGATCTACATCAGTGCGCCGGTGCTCATCTGGCTGAAGCTGACCTCCGAGGACCTTATCCCGCCGGCCGCGACTGCCGAAGTGGACGAGCGCCCCTGACAGCAGGTGTGCTTCATCGGAAAGGCCCGCGAAAGCGGGCCTTTCTCGTTTCTGGCTTTGTGAAAGACATCCCATTGGCTGTGTTGCTGGTCGGTCTGTAGGAACTTGGGTGAGTGCGTGTAATCCAAGGCAAGGCATAGGGCGAAAGCCCGGAGTGAAACCAGGAGGTTCAAGTGAACAAGTCGATGCTCGTCGGCGCGGTGCTGGGTGCGGTCGGTGTAACCGCCGGTGGCGCCGTCGCAACCTACAGCCTTGTGGGCAATAGCCCGGAATACGCCGAGGTGCTCGCGGTACAGCCCGTCAAGGAGACCATCAAGACCCCGCGCGAGGTCTGCAAGGATGTCGCCGTGACCCGTCAACGGCCGGTCCAGGACCAGCACCAGATCGCCGGCACCGTGCTCGGCGCGGTGGCGGGTGGCTTGCTGGGCAACCAGGTCGGCGGCGGCAACGGCAAGAAGATCGCCACCGTGGCTGGCGCCGTGGGCGGCGGTTATGCGGGTAACAAGGTGCAGGAGCACATGCAGAACAGCGACACCTACACCACCACCGAAACCCGCTGCAACACCGTGCACGAGACCAGCGAGAAGGTGGTCGGCTATGACGTGCAGTACCAGCTGGACGGCCGTGTGAACCAGGTGCGCATGGATCACGATCCGGGTGCTCAGATCCCGGTGGGCAAGGACGGTCGCCTGATCCTGTCGCAGCGCCAGCCGTTGCAGCAGGCCGGCGTTAACCAGTAACCGCTGGTTCTCGCCCATGAAAAAGGCGCCGTAAGGCGCCTTTTTCGTTGCAGTCGCGGTTCAGCGCTTCAGCGAAGGCGGCAGGTGCGGCTGGATGGCAGTCAGCACGGCCTTGAAGCACTTGGTGTTGCCGGCCACGACGTGGCCCTTTTCCAGGAAGTCGTGACCGCCGGTGAAGTCGCTCACCAGGCCGCCGGCTTCCTGAACCAGCAGGGCGCCTGCTGCCATGTCCCACTCGGACAGGCCGAACTCCCAGAACGCATCGAAGCGGCCGGTGGCGACATAGGCCAGATCCAGGCTCGCGGAGCCGGCGCGGCGCAGGCCTGCGGTCTGGCCGACCAGGCTGCGGAACATGTTCAGGTAGTTGTCCAGGTGGTCGAGCTGGCTGTCACGGAAGGGGAAGCCGGTGCCGAGCAGGGCGCCTTCCAGGCTCTTGCGGTTGCTGACGCGCAGGCGGCGGCCATTCAGGGCGGCGCCACGGCCACGGCTGGCGGTGAACTCTTCCTGGCGGACCGGATCGAGGACCACGGCATGTTCCAGGCGGCCCTTGTATTTGCAGGCGATGCTGACGGCGAAGTGCGGGACGCCGCGGATGAAGTTGGTGGTGCCGTCCAGCGGGTCGATGATCCACTGGTAGTCGGCGCCTTCGCCGGTGCCGGCGATGGAGGTGCCTTCCTCGCCCAGGATGCCGTGGGTCGGATACGCCTTGCGCAGGGCCTGGATGATGGTTTCCTCGGCAGCGCGGTCGACTTCGGTGACGTAGTCCTTGGCGTCCTTCTCGTTGATGGCGATCACGTCCAGGCGCTCGATCGAACGGAAGATCAATTCGCCGGCGCTGCGAGCGGCGCGCAGGGCGATGTTCAGCATGGGCTGCATGGGGGCGTATACCTGGGGTCGTTAAAGAAAGCCGCGAATTCTAGCAGAAAAGGCCGGGCCATGTAGATGCGCCCATCGGCCTTCGTGGTGTTTACCCGACTGTTTCTGTAAGATTTGCCACCCTTTTGTAGTCCAGGTGGGAGCAGGCGGGCGTGCTGCAGAACATTCGTGTGGTGCTGGTCGGAACCAGTCATCCCGGCAACATCGGTGGTGCCGCGCGGGCGATGAAGAACATGGGCCTGTCGAAGCTCGTGCTGGTCCAGCCGGAGCAGTTCCCCGATCGCGAGGCCTATGCCCGCGCCTCGGGTGCCGACGATATCCTCGAATCCGCCCTGGTGGTGGATACCCTGGAGCAGGCGTTGGTGGGCTGCAGCCTGGTCTATGGCACCAGCGCGCGGGATCGCCATATACCTTGGCCGCTGCTGGACCCTCGCGAGTGCGCGGCCAGTTGTGTCGAGCAGATCAGCGACGGGGCCGAGGTCGCCCTTGTTTTCGGGCGCGAATACGCCGGCCTGACGAACGACGAGCTGCAGCGTTGCCAGTTCCATGTGCATATCCCGTCCGACCCGGCCTTTGGCTCCCTGAACCTGGCGTCCGCCGTGCAGGTGCTGACCTACGAGGCGCGCATGGCCTGGCTGCAGGTCCAGGGTCAGCCGACCAAGATGGAGAAGGTGGAGCTCACGGCCGAGGAGAATGTGCAGCCGGTGACGGTCGACGAGCTCGAGCGCTTCTTCGGTCACCTGGAGCAGACCCTGGTGGACATCGCCTTCCTCGACCCTGAGCGTCCCCGCCACCTGATGACCCGCCTGCGCCGCCTCTACGGGCGCGCCTCCATCAGCAAGCTCGAGATGAACATCCTGCGCGGCATCCTCACCGAGACGCAGAAGGCAGCGCGCGGCGAGATCCAGAAGCGGAGGGAGAAGTGATGCTGGCTCGCATGCGAGAAGACATCCGGGGTGTATTTCACCGTGACCCGGCAGCGCGCACGGCCTTCGAGGTGCTCACCTGCTACCCGGGGCTGCACGCCATCTGGCTGCATCGCGTCGCGCACGCGCTGTGGGTTGCCGGGTGGAAGTGGGCGGCGCGGCTGGTGTCGAACTTCGGTCGCTGGTTGACCGGTATCGAGATCCACCCCGGTGCGCGGATCGGTCGGCGCTTCTTCATCGACCACGGCATGGGCATCGTCATTGGCGAGACGGCCGAAATCGGTGACGACGTCACTCTCTACCAGGGTGTGACCCTGGGTGGCACCAGCTGGAACAAGGGCAAGCGCCACCCGACTCTTGAAGATGGCGTGGTGGTGGGAGCGGGGGCCAAGGTGCTTGGCCCGTTCACGGTCGGGGCGGGTGCCAAGATCGGCTCCAATGCGGTGGTGACCAAGGCCGTCCCGGCTGGCGCAACGGCGGTCGGCATTCCTGCGCGGATCATCATCAAGGAGGATTCCGAGCAGGCTGCGCGGCGCCAGGCTCTCGCCGAACGCTTCGGCTTCGATGCCTATGGCGTCGGTCAGGACATGCCGGATCCGGTGGCGCGCGCCATCGGTCAACTGCTCGATCACGTCCAGGCGGTGGATCAGCGCCTCGATGGCATGTGCAAGGCGCTCACCGAGCTGGGTAGCGACTACCGCGCGACAGCCCTGCCCGAGTTGCGTTGCGAGGCCTTCGAGGATGAAAAGGGCGCCACGGAGCGTCCGGCGGTCTGATAGGCGAGGGGGTGAAATTCTGATATCATTCGCGCCCCTGCCTAGCGCAATACCCGACTTATTTAATCAGGCTTATAGTTGACTTAAATAGTCGGGAATAGCATACTCGCTCGCACTTCAGCGAACCGTGGACTTCCCATGCGACTGACCACCAAAGGCCGCTACGCCGTCACAGCCATGCTCGACCTGGCTTTGCACTCGCAGCAAGGTCCGGTTTCTCTGGCAGATATTTCCGAGCGTCAGGGCATCTCCCTCTCTTATCTCGAGCAGCTGTTCGCCAAGTTGCGCCGTGGCAACCTGGTCAGCAGCGTTCGCGGCCCGGGCGGCGGCTACCAGCTGTCCCGCGACGTTTCCAGCATCTACGTGGCGCAGGTCATCGATGCGGTCAACGAGTCCGTCGATGTCACCCGCTGCCAGGGCCAGGGCAACTGCGACTCCTCTGGCGGTGCCTGCCTGACCCACCACCTGTGGGATGACCTCAGCCTCCAGATCCACGACTTCCTCAGCAGCATCAGCCTGAGCGACATCGTCAGTCGCAACGAGGTCCAGGAAGTCGCCCAGCGTCAGAACGAGCGCCATGGCCAGCGTCGTCCCAGTGGACGGAATTCGAGCCCCGAAAAGATTGAAGTGTCCGCCATCGAATGAGCAGGGCACCCGCCTGATAGGAGACAACCGATGAGATTGCCGATTTACCTGGATTACTCCGCAACCACTCCGGTCGACCCCCGCGTTGCTCAGAAGATGAGCGATTGCCTGCTGGCCGACGGCAACTTCGGTAACCCCGCTTCCCGCTCCCACGTGTTCGGCTGGAAAGCCGAAGAGGCGGTGGAGAACGCCCGTCGCCAGGTGGCTGAACTGGTCAATGCCGACCCCCGCGAAATCGTCTGGACCTCCGGTGCCACCGAGTCCGACAACCTCGCCATCAAGGGTGTCGCGCACTTCTACCAGAGCAAGGGCAAGCACCTGATCACCTCCAAGATCGAGCACAAAGCGGTCCTGGACACCACTCGCCAGCTGGAGCGCGAAGGCTTCGAGGTCACCTACCTGGAACCCGGTGAAGACGGTCTGATCACCCCGGCGATGGTCGAGGCGGCCCTGCGCGACGACACCATCCTCGTCTCTGTCATGCACGTGAACAACGAGATCGGCACCGTCAACGACATCGCCGCCATCGGCGAGCTGACCCGCGCCCGCGGCATCCTGTTCCACGTGGATGCGGCCCAGTCCACCGGCAAGGTGGAAATCGACCTGGAGAAGCTCAAGGTCGACCTGATGTCCTTCTCCGCCCACAAGACCTACGGCCCGAAAGGCATCGGCGCTCTCTACGTACGCCGCAAGCCGCGCGTGCGCCTGGAGGCGATGATGCACGGCGGCGGTCACGAGCGCGGCATGCGTTCCGGCACCCTGGCCACCCACCAGATCGTCGGCATGGGCGAAGCCTTCCAGATCGCCAAGCAGGAAATGGCCTCCGAGAACGAGCGCATCCGTGGTCTCAGCCAGCGCTTCTGGGCTGCCCTGGAAGGTATGGAAGAGCTGTACCTGAACGGCAGCGCCACCGCCCGCGTTCCGCACAACCTGAACCTCAGCTTCAACTACGTCGAAGGTGAGTCGCTGATCATGGCGCTCAAGGACCTGGCCGTGTCCTCGGGGTCGGCCTGCACCTCCGCCTCCCTCGAGCCGTCCTACGTGCTGCGTGCCCTGGGCCGTAACGACGAGTTGGCGCACAGCTCCATCCGCTTCACCTTCGGCCGCTTCACCACCGAGGAAGAGGTCGTCTACGCGGCCGCCAAGGTGCGCGAGGCGGTGGACAAACTCCGTGAATTGTCCCCCCTGTGGGACATGTACAAAGAGGGCGTCGACCTCTCCAAGGTCGAATGGCAGGCGCACTGACGCTACCCCTGATGAGCGAGGAATAAGCACATGGCATACAGCGAAAAGGTCATCGACCACTACGAGAACCCCCGGAACGTCGGCAAGCTCGACGCCGAGGACCCGAACGTCGGCACCGGCATGGTCGGCGCCCCGGCATGCGGCGACGTGATGCGCCTGCAGATCAAGGTCAACGAGCAGGGCGTGATCGAAGACGCCAAGTTCAAGACCTACGGCTGCGGTTCCGCCATCGCCTCCAGCTCCCTCGCCACCGAGTGGATGAAGGGCAAGACCCTGGACGAGGCCGCTGCCATCAAGAACACCACCATTGCCGAAGAGCTGGCACTGCCGCCGGTGAAGATCCACTGCTCGGTCCTGGCCGAGGACGCCATCAAGGCGGCCGTCCAGGACTACAAGCAGAAGAAGGGTCTGATCTGATCATCGAGGAGTCGTTATGGCCATCAGCATGACCGAAGCCGCCGCCAGCCATGTCCGTCGCTCTCTCGAAGGGCGCGGCAAGGGCGAGGGCATCCGACTCGGCGTCCGCACCACCGGCTGCTCCGGCCTGGCCTACGTGCTGGAGTTCGTCGACGAGGTGGCGTCCGAGGATCTCGTCTACGAGAGCCACGGGGTCAAGGTGATCATCGATCCCAAGAGCCTGGCCTACCTCGACGGCACCGAACTGGACTTCGTCCGCGAAGGCCTCAACGAGGGCTTCAAGTTCAATAACCCGAACGTTCGCGGCGAGTGCGGTTGCGGCGAAAGCTTCAACGTCTGAGGTTCGGTGTGGGTAGTCCCTGTCACTTCGCGCTGTTCGATCTCAAGCCCGGCTTCGAGATCGATCCGGAGCGCCTGGCGGTTCGCTATCGCGAGCTGGCCCGTACCGTCCACCCCGACCGCTTCGTCGATGCGCCCGAGCGCGAGCAGCGTCTGGCGCTTGAGCATGCCGCCCAGCTAAACGAGGCCTACCAGGTCCTGCGCAGTGCCCCGCGGCGCGCGCTCTACCTGTTGGCGCTGAAGGGGCGCGAGCTGCCGCTGGAGGCGACCGTCCAGGATCCCGGCTTCCTGCTGCAGCAGATGCAGTGGCGCGAAGAGCTGGAAGACCTTCAGGACTCTGCTGATCTCGATGGCGTGGCCTCGTTCAAGCGCCGCCTGCGCTCGGCCCAGGCCGAGCTTGAGTCGGCGTTTGCCGCCTGCTGGGATGACGAAGCCCGCCGCGATGAAGCCGAGCGCCTCGTGCGCCGCATGCAGTTCCTTGACAAGCTCGCCCAGGAAGTGCGCCAACTCGAAGAGCGCCTCGACGACTAACCCTGTCGCCCTCGCCATGGCGGGGGCGCCGCCTGACTAGCAGACCAGCATGGCCCTACTGCAGATCGCCGAACCCGGACTGAGCCCCAAGCCGCACCAGCGTCGCCTGGCCGTGGGGATCGACCTCGGCACCACCAATTCCCTTGTCGCCGCCGTCAGAAGCGGTGTCGCCGAGCCCCTGTCCGATGCACAGGGCGACGTGATCGTCCCTTCGGCCGTTCGCTACCATGCCGACCGGGTCGAGGTCGGGCGTACCGCCCGTGACACCGCCCTTGAAGATCCGCTGAACACCATCCTCTCCGTCAAGCGCCTGATGGGGCGTGGCCTGGAGGATGTGAAGCACCTCGGCGAGCACCTGCCCTACCGCTTCGTCGCGGGCGAATCCCACATGCCGTTCATCGAGACCGTGCAGGGCGTCCGCAGTCCGGTCGAGGTGTCCGCCGAGATCCTTCGCGCATTGCGCCAGCGTGCCGAGTCGAGCCTGGGGGGCGAACTGGTGGGTGCGGTCATTACCGTGCCGGCCTATTTCGATGACGCCCAGCGGCAGGCCACCAAGGACGCCGCGCGCCTGGCTGGTCTGAATGTGCTGCGTCTGCTCAATGAGCCGACGGCGGCAGCGGTCGCCTACGGTCTGGACAAGCAGGCCCAGGGTGTTGTCGCCATCTATGACCTGGGCGGCGGCACCTTCGACGTTTCCATCCTTCGCCTGACCCGTGGCGTCTTCGAGGTCCTGGCCACCGGCGGTGACAGCGCCCTCGGCGGTGATGACTTCGACCATGCCATCGCTGGCTGGATCGTCGAGCAGGCCGGGCTTTCCGCTGACCTGGATGCCGGTGCCCAGCGCAACCTGCTGCAGGTGGCCTGCGCTGCCAAGGAAGCGCTTACCACGGCCGACCAGGTAGATGTTGCCTACCGTGGCTGGACCTCCAGCCTGACCCGTGCCCACTTCGAGTCGCTGATCGAGCCCATGGTGGCGCGCAGCCTCAAGGCCTGTCGGCGTGCCGTGCGGGACGCCGGCATTGAAGTCGAGGATGTGGAGGCGGTGGTGATGGTCGGCGGCTCGACCCGCGTGCCCCGCGTTCGCGAGGCGGTGGGCGGCCTGTTCGGGCGTGAGCCGCTCACTGATATCGATCCGGACCAGGTGGTGGCCATCGGCGCCGCCATCCAGGCTGACATTCTGGCGGGCAACAAGCGTGGCGAAGAGCTGTTGTTGCTCGACGTGATCCCGCTGTCCCTTGGCCTCGAGACCATGGGCGGACTGATGGAGAAGGTCATCCCGCGCAACACCACCATCCCGGTAGCGCGCGCGCAAGACTTCACCACCTACCGCGATGGCCAGACCGCCATGATGATCCACGTGCTCCAGGGCGAGCGCGAATTGGTCAAGGATTGCCGCTCCCTGGCCCGCTTCGAGCTACGCGGCATTCCGCCGATGGTGGCGGGTGCGGCCAAGATCCGCGTCACCTTCCAGGTGGACGCCGACGGCCTGCTGGGCGTGACCGCGCGCGAGCTGGGCTCTGGTGTCGAGGCGAGCATCCAGGTCAAGCCGTCCTACGGCCTGACCGATGGCGAGATCGCCCGCATGCTGCAGGACTCTTTCCAGTACGCCAATGACGACAAGCAGGCCCGAGTGCTGCGTGAGCACCAGGTCGAGGCCCGCCGCCTGATCGAAGCAGTCGAGGCGGCTGTCCAGGCTGACGGCGACACCCTGCTGGACGCCGACGAACGTGCCGCCATCGCCTACCAACTGGATCAACTGCGCGAGCTGCTCGAAGGCAGTGACGGCGTGGCGATCGAGCAGCAGACCAAACGACTGGTCCAGGTGACCGACGCCTTCGCGGCGCGGCGCATGGATGCCAGTGTCAAGGCAGCCCTCGCCGGGCGCCGACTGAATGAAATCGAGGAATGACCCCATGCCGCAGATCGTATTCCTGCCCCACGCCGAGCACTGCCCCGAAGGGCTGGTGGTAGAGGCCCAGCCGGGCGAGACCATCATCGCGGCGGCGCTGCGCAACGGCCTGGAGATCGAGCATGCCTGCGAGATGTCCTGCGCCTGCACCACCTGCCACGTGGTCGTGCGTGAAGGCTTCGCCTCCATGGAGCCCTCCGACGAGCTGGAGGACGACATGCTGGACAAGGCCTGGGGGCTTGAGGCCGAGTCGCGCCTGTCCTGCCAGGCCGTCGTAGGCGAAGAGGACCTGGTGGTGGAGATTCCGAAGTACACCATCAACCAGGTTTCGGAAAAGCACTGAGGGCCGCGCCATGAGTCTGAAATGGGTCGATGTGCTGGAAATCGCCATCCAGCTCGCCGAAAGCAAGCCTGACGTGGATCCGCGCTACGTCAATTTCGTCGATCTCCACAACTGGGTGACCAGCCTGCCCGAGTTCGACGATGACACCCAGCGAGGCGGGGAGAAGGTCCTGGAGGCGATCCAGGCGGCCTGGATCGAAGAGGCCGACTGAGGCCTGCTCAGCCACCCTACGCATTTAACAGGAACCCGCGTATAATTCGCGGGTTTAATTTTTCGCTTTAATCCATAGTTTCCGGAGTAATTCCATGGCTGTTGAACGTACCCTCTCCATCATCAAGCCGGACGCCGTTTCCAAGAACGTCATCGGCGAGATCGTCACCCGCTTCGAAAAGGCCGGCCTGCGCGTCGTTGCCGCCAAGATGGTCCAGCTGTCCGAGCGTGAAGCCGGTGGTTTCTACGCCGAGCACAAAGAGCGCCCCTTCTTCAAGGACCTGGTGTCCTTCATGACTTCCGGTCCGGTCGTTGTCCAGGTCCTGGAAGGCGAAGGCGCCATTGCCAAGAACCGTGAACTGATGGGCGCTACCGATCCGAAGAAAGCCGACGCCGGCACCATCCGCGCTGATTTCGCCGTTTCCATCGACGAGAACGCCGTACACGGTTCCGACTCCGAGGCCTCCGCTGCTCGCGAGATCGCCTACTTCTTCGCCGCCACCGAGGTGTGCGCTCGCATCCGCTGATCGCGGCTGGGAGAGGGTGAAGCCATGACTGCATCGACCGGTAAAGTGAACCTGCTGGGTCTGACCCAGCCGCAACTGGAAAGCTTCTTCGAAACCATCGGGGAGAAACGCTTCCGCGCCGGTCAGGTGATGAAGTGGATTCACCACTTCGGCGTCGAGGATTTCGACGCCATGAGCAATATCGGCAAGGCCTTGCGCGAAAAGCTCAAGGCCTCTGCCGAGATCCGTGGCCCGGAAGTGGTCAGCCAGGACATTTCCAGCGATGGCACCCGCAAGTGGGTGGTCCGGGTGGCGTCGGGCAGCTGCGTCGAGACCGTCTACATCCCCCAGGGAGGGCGCGGCACGCTGTGCGTCTCGTCCCAGGCTGGTTGCGCGCTGGACTGCAGCTTCTGCTCCACGGGCAAGCAAGGCTTCAACAGTGACCTCACCGCCGCCGAAATCATCGGCCAGGTCTGGATCGCCAACAAATCCTTCGGCACCGTGCCGGCCAAGATCGACCGCGCCATCACCAACGTGGTGATGATGGGCATGGGCGAGCCGCTGCTGAACTTCGACAACGTCGTCGCCGCCATGACCATCATGATGGACGACCTCGGCTACGGCATTTCCAAGCGCAAGGTAACCCTGTCCACCTCGGGCGTGGCGCCGATGATCGACAAGCTCGCTGAAGTCACCGACGTGTCCCTGGCGCTGTCCCTGCACGCGCCCAATGACGAACTGCGTAACGAGCTGGTACCGATCAACAAGAAGTACCCCCTCGCGGTGGTACTGGATGCCTGCAATCGCTACATCTCCCGCCTTGGCGAGAAGCGCTTCCTGACCATCGAGTACACGCTGCTCAAGGATGTGAACGATCAGCCTGTCCATGCTGAGCAGATGATCGCACTCCTCAAGGATTTTCCTTGCAAGATCAACCTCATTCCGTTTAATCCCTTCCCCTTCTCCGGGTACGAGCGGCCGAGCAACAACGCCATTCGCCGTTTCCAGGACCTGTTGCACAAGGCCGGCCACAACGTCACCGTTCGCACCACCCGTGGCGACGACATCGACGCCGCGTGTGGGCAACTGGTCGGGCAGGTCATGGACCGTACCCGCCGCAGTGAGCGTTACATCGCCCTGCGTCAGCTCGATACCGATGCGGACGCCGGCCTGAACGCCGCCAATCGAAACTGAAGGGAGGAACCCCATGACCCTGCGCGCTGCGCTCATTCTCGTACTCGCTGGCCTGGCTGGCTGCGTATCCACCGGTTCGGTGGACCCGATGAGGACCGCGGAGGGGCGTGAAAAGGCCCGGGATGCCTACATCCAGCTGGGCCTCGGCTACCTGCAGCAGGGGGCTGCGGAGCGTGCAAAGGTTCCGCTGCGCAAGGCCCTCGAACTTGATTCCTCAAGCGCGGATGCCAACGCTGCGCTGGCCCTGGTTTTCCAGACCGAGATGGAGCCCAAGCTGGCCGACGAGCACTACCGCAAGGCGCTCTCGTCCCGCCGTGATGCGCGGATTCTCAACAACTACGGCGGATTTCTCTTCGAGCAGAAGCGCTACGAGGAAGCCCTTGAGCGTTTCCAGGAAGCAGCGGAAGACAGTCTCTACCCCGAGCGTTCCCGAGTATTCGAGAACCTCGGCCTGACGGCCCTGCGCATGAAGCGTACCGACCAGGCCAAGCAGTATTTCGACAAGTCCCTGCGCCTGAACGTCCAGCAGCCTGTGGCATTGCTGGAAATGGCCAGCCTCTCGTTCGACGAGAAGCAATACGTCCCCGCCCGTGACTACTACGAGCGTTACACCAAGATCGCCCCCCAGACAGCCCGCAGCCTCCTGCTCGGCGTGCGCATCGCCACGGTCTTCGACGACCGTGACCAGGCCGCCAGCCTGGGCCTGCAGCTCAAACGCCTCTATCCCGGTACGCCCGAGTACCAGCAATACCTGTCGGAGCAAAGATGAAATCGTCGCAACCCGAACCTGTTGCAGCGACCCGGGGCAATCCGGGCGAAGTGCTGCGCCAGGCGCGAGAGAACCAGGGCCTGGACCTGGCCGACATCGCCCGCCAGCTGAACCTGACCGAATACGCGTTGCGCCAACTGGAGGCCGGCTCTTTCGAGCAGCTTCCCGGGCACACCTTCGCGCGCGGTTACATCCGCGCCTACGCCAAGCTAATCGGGCTCGACCAGGCTGAACTGGTTGCCGAGTTCGATCGTTACACCGGTACCGATGCCACCGGCAGCAACGTACACAGCCTCGGTCGTATCGAGGAACCGGTTCGCCTGTCCCAGAGTGTGCTTCGTTTCGTCAGCTTCGCGATCCTCGTCGCCCTCGGCGTCATCGGCTTCCTCTGGTGGCAGGACCAGGCCGAGCGTCGCGCCAGCGACAACAGCGAGCTGAGCCTGGAGCACGTGGAAGTCGAGAGTGCCGACGGTACCACCCAGATCCACCCGCTGGACGAGCCGGAAGACCAGGCCGTTGTCGAAGCCGAGCAGGAAGCCCAGGCCGCCGGTAGCGAGACCGCCGCTGTTCCCCCGGTTTCGTCGCAACAGCCCGCTACGCCGTCCCAGGCGCCGGCTGCTACCGCAACCAACCCTACCGTCAATTCCCCTGCCGCTCAGCCCGCGCAACCGAGCACCGCAGCACCTGCCACTGCGCCGGCCCAGCCCGCTGTCCCGGCCCAGGCTCCCGCGCCTGCCGCGTCGCCCAGTGCCCCGGTCGTGGCCGCTGCCGGTGAAGGCGTGGTGCGTGTGCAGTTCACCGCCAACTGCTGGTTCCAGCTCACCGATGCTGGCGGCGCTGTGCTGCAGAGCGGGATCAAGCGCTCCGGCGAGAGCATTGAGGCTGCCGGCAAGGCCCCCCTCGAACTGCGACTGGGCTATGCCCGAGGCGCCCAGGTCAGCTACAACGGCCAGCCCGTGGATATCGCGCCGTTCATCCATGGCGAGACCGCTCGCCTGAAACTGGGTCAATAAACGATGCATTGCGAATCCCCGATCAAACGCCGCCCCTCCCGCAAGATCTGGGTCGGCTCCGTGCCGGTGGGGGGCGATGCCCCCATCGCCGTGCAGAGCATGACCAACACCGACACCTGCGACGTCGCCGCCACCGTCGGCCAGATCCGTCGCCTGGAGGAAGCCGGTGCCGATATCGTCCGTGTATCCGTGCCGGACATGGAGGCAGCCGAAGCCTTCGGCCTGATCAAGCAGCAGGTCCGTGTCCCGCTGGTGGCCGATATCCACTTCGACTACAAGATCGCCCTACGCGTGGCGGAACTGGGTGTCGACTGCCTGCGGATCAACCCCGGCAACATCGGCCGCGAGGACCGCGTCAAGGCCGTGGTCGACGCCGCCCGTGACCGCAATATCCCGATCCGCATCGGCGTCAACGCCGGTTCCCTGGAGAAGGACCTGCAGAAGAAATACGGCGAGCCTACCCCGGAAGCCCTGCTCGAATCGGCCATGCGCCATGTGGACTACCTCGACAAGCTGGACTTCCAGAACTTCAAGGTCAGCGTGAAGGCCTCCGACGTGTTCATGGCCGTCGCCGCCTATCGCCTGCTGGCCAAGCAGATCGAGCAGCCCCTGCACCTCGGCATCACCGAGGCCGGTGGCCTGCGCTCGGGTACCGTCAAGTCGGCGGTCGGACTGGGCATGCTGCTCGCCGAAGGCATCGGCGACACCATCCGCATCTCCCTGGCCGCCGACCCGGTGGAAGAGATCAAGGTCGGTTTCGATATCCTCAAGTCCCTGCGCCTGCGCTCCCGTGGTATCAACTTCATCGCCTGCCCGAGTTGCTCGCGGCAGAACTTCGATGTGGTCAAGACCATGAACGAACTGGAAGGGCGCCTGGAGGACCTGCTGGTCCCGCTGGACGTCGCCGTCATCGGTTGCGTGGTCAACGGCCCCGGCGAAGCCAAGGAGGCCCATGTCGGCCTCACCGGCGGTACGCCGAACAACCTGGTCTACATCGACGGCAAGCCGGCGCAGAAACTGCAGAACGAGAACCTGGTGGATGAGCTGGAGAGGCTGATCCGTCGCAAGGCGGCCGAGAAGGCCGAGGCTGACGCGGCCGTCATCGCCCGCAGCTGAATTAAGGACACCCCGTGAGCAAGACCCTCCAAGCCATCCGTGGCATGAACGACATCCTGCCGGAGCAGACCCCTGCCTGGCGCTACCTGGAAAACACCTTCGCCACGCTGCTCGACGGCTATGGCTACAAGGAAATCCGCCTGCCCATCCTCGAGTTCACCGAGCTGTTCGCCCGGGGCATCGGCGAGGGCACCGACGTGGTCGACAAGGAGATGTACACCTTCCTCGACCGCAACGAAGAGTCGCTGACCCTGCGCCCCGAAGGCACAGCCGGTTGCGTGCGTGCCGTCCTCGAACACGGCCTCACTGGTGGCGGCCAGGTGCAGAAGCTGTGGTACGCCGGCCCGATGTTCCGCTACGAGAAGCCGCAGAAAGGCCGCTACCGCCAGTTCCACCAGATCGGTGTGGAAGTGTTCAACCTCCCGGGGCCGGACATCGACGCCGAGCTGATCGTCCTCACCTGGCGCCTGTGGCAGAAGCTCGGCATTGCCGACGCCGTGACCCTGCAGCTGAACAGCCTGGGTTCCAGCGAGGCCCGTGCGCGCTACCGTGACGCCCTGGTGGCCTACCTGCAGGAGCGTTTCGACCGCCTCGACGAAGACAGCCAGCGTCGCCTCACCACCAACCCGCTGCGCATCCTCGACAGCAAGAATGCCGATACCCAGGCACTGCTGGTGGATGCGCCGACGCTGCACGACTACCTGGACGAAGAGTCCGTCGCGCACTTCGAAGGCCTCAAGGCGCGCCTGGATGCCGTCGGTATCCGCTACGAGATCAACCAGAAGCTGGTACGCGGCCTCGACTACTACAGCCGCACCGTCTTCGAGTGGGTGACCGACAAGCTCGGCGCCCAGGGCACCGTCTGTGCCGGTGGCCGCTACGACGGGCTGGTCAGCCAGTTCGGTGGCAAGCCGACCCCGGGCGTGGGCTTCGCCATGGGCGTCGAGCGCCTGGTGCTGCTGCTGGAGACCCTGCAGCAGATCCCCGACACCCTCAACGCCCCGGCCGACGTCTACATCTGCGCCTTCGGCGAGCCGGCCGAGCTGGCTGCCCTGGCCCTGGCCGAGCGCCTGCGCGATGGCCTGCCGGGCCTTCGCCTGCTGGTCAATGCCGCCGCCGGCAGCTTCAAGAGCCAGTTCAAGAAAGCCGACAAGAGCGGCGCACGGTATGTGCTGATCCTGGGTGAGGACGAACTGGCCAAGCGCGTGGTAGGTTTCAAACCCCTGCGCGAAGACCAGGAACAACAGAACATTGCCTGGGATGCTCTGACCGAGCACCTGGCCGCCTGCCTGCAACAGGCTTGAGCTTTGGAACATAGGAGTTGATTGGGGTGAGCACGCGTAGCGAAGACGAAGAACTGGCGGCGATCAAGGATTGGTGGCAGCGCAACGGCAAGCCCCTCGTCACTGGCGGCGCACTGGCGCTGGCCGTGGTGTTCGGCTGGCAGGCCTGGCAGAAGTACCAGACCAACCAGTCCCAGGGCGCTTCCATCGTCTACCAGCAACTGCTGGAGACGGCCCTGAACCCCAGCGGCAAGCCCGATGCCGGCAAGGTCGCGGAGCTGGCCAACAAGCTGAAGAGCGATTTCGGCGGCACTCACTATGCCCAGTACGGCAGCCTGTTCGTCGCCAAGGTGGCGGTGGAGTCCGGCAAGCTGGACGACGCGGCCGCCGAGCTCAAGGCCATCGTCGACAAGCCGGCCGACCCGACCCTGGGCGAGCTGGCACGCCAGCGCCTGGCCCGTGTCCTGGCGGCCCAGGGCAAGGTCGATGACGCCCTGAAGCTGTTGGAAGGCGACGCCACCAAGGCGTTCCTCGCCAGCCGTGAAGAACTCAAGGGTGATCTGCTGGTCCAGCTGGGCCGTGCCGATGATGCCCATGCCGCTTACGAGAAGGCCAAGGCCGCGCTGTCGGATGACGCCGCAGTCGGTGGCCTGCAGATGAAGCTCGACGACCTCGCCAAAGGGGACGCATGACGATGCGCTGGAAATTCGCCGCACTGCTGGCCCTGGCCGTCCTGGCCGCCGGTTGCAGCAGCAACAGCAAGAAGGAACTGCCGCCGGCCGAGCTGCCGAAGATCACCGAAGAGGTCCAGCTCAAGGAAGTCTGGAGCCGCTCCATCGGCGAAGGCCAGGGCGAGACCTACAACATGCTGGTGCCCGCCGTCGACGGCGAGGTCATCTATGCCGGTGACGTCGAAGGCCTGGTGGTCGCCATGGACCGCATGACCGGCGACAAGCTGTGGACCAAGGAACTCGACCTGCCGGTGTCCGGCGCGGTCGGTGCCGGCTATGGCCTGGTGTTGGTGGGAACCCTGAAGGGCGAGGTCATCGCCCTCGACTCCAGCAATGGTGAAGAGCGCTGGCGTGCCCGCGTCAACGGCGAGGTGCTGGCTCCGCCGGCCACCAACGGTGACGTGGTGGTCGTGCAGACCCAGAACGACACCCTGTTCGGCTTCGACGCCTCTACTGGCAACCAGCGCTGGATCTACGAGAACACCCCGGCGGTGCTGACTCTGCGTGGCACCGGTGCACCGGTCGTGACCAACCGTCTGGCGGTGGCCGGCCTGTCGTCCGGCAAGGTGATCGCCCTCGACGTGCAGCGCGGCCTGCCGGTGTGGGAGCAGCGTGTCGCTGTGCCCCAGGGCCGTTCCGAGCTGGATCGCGTGGTGGACATCGACGGTGGCCTGCTGCTGTCCGGTGGCACCCTGTACGTCTCCACCTACCAGGGCCGCGTCGCCGGCCTGGACCTGGAAAGCGGTCGCGTGCTGTGGCAGCGCGAAGCGTCCAGCTACGTGGGCGTCGCCCAGGGCTTCGGCAGCGTCTACGTCAGCCAGGCCAGCGGCACCATCGAAGGCATCGACGAGCGTTCGACCTCGGCCCTGTGGAGCAACGACTCCCTGGCCCGTCGCCAGCTCTCGGCCCCCGAGGTGTTCTCCAGCTACGTGGCGGTCGGTGACTTCGAAGGCTACCTGCACCTGCTGAGCCAGGTGGACGGCCACTTCGTCGGTCGCGAGAAGATCGACGGCGATGGCCTGCGCGCCCGTCCGCTGGTGGTGGGCGACATGCTCTACGCCTTCGGCAACGGTGGGAAGCTGGTTGCCCTGACCATCCGCTAAGCTGGTGTTCAATGTCCGGCCGCTGCCGTTCGACGGCAGCGGCCGTTGTGTTTTCTGAAAAATGCAGTGGAGAGCCTCATGGTTCCCGTAATCGCCCTGGTGGGCCGCCCGAACGTCGGCAAGTCCACCCTGTTCAACCGCCTGACCAAGACCCGCAACGCCATCGTCGCGGAGTACGCCGGTCTGACCCGTGATCGCCAGTACGGCGAGGCGAAGTGGCAGGGACGCACCTACATCGTCATCGACACCGGTGGTATCTCGGGTGACGAGCAAGGCATCGACGCGAAGATGGCCGAGCAGTCCCTCCAGGCGATCGAGGAAGCCGATGCCGTGCTGTTCATGGTGGACTCCCGTGCCGGCATGAGCGCTGCCGACCAGTCTATCGCCGAGCACCTGCGCCGCCGCAACAAGCGCACCTTCCTGGTGGCCAACAAGGTCGACACCGTCGACCCGGACCTGGCCCGTGCCGAGTTCAGCCCCTTGGGCCTGGGGGACGCACTGCCCATCGCCGCCGCCCACGGCCGGGGCATCAGCCAGATGCTGCAGGCCGCCCTCGGCGAGTTCCCCCGTGACGACGATGCCGACGAGCAGGAAGCCGCCGAGACCGAAGAGGTCGCCGAAGGCGAGGAGGCCACGCGCATCCCCGGCCCGAGCGAGAAGGACGGCATCAAGATCGCCATCATCGGCCGCCCCAACGTCGGCAAGTCCACCCTGGTGAACCGCATGCTCGGCGAGGAGCGGGTGATCGTCTACGACCAGGCCGGCACCACCCGCGACAGCATCTACATCCCCTTCGAGCGCAACGAAGAGAAGTACACCCTGATCGACACCGCCGGCGTGCGCCGTCGCGGCAAGATCTTCGAGGCGGTGGAAAAGTTCTCGGTGGTGAAGACCCTCCAGGCGATCCAGGACGCCAACGTGGTGATTTTCGTCATGGACGCCCGCGAAGGCGTGGTCGAGCACGACCTCAACCTACTGGGCTTCGTGCTGGAGACGGGTCGTGCCCTGGTCATCGCCCTGAACAAATGGGACGGCATGGAGGCGGGCGAGCGCGACTACGTGAAGACCGAGCTGGAGCGCCGGCTGTTCTTCGTCGACTTCGCCGACATCCACTTCATCTCCGCCCTGCACGGCACGGGCGTGGGCCACCTGTACAAGTCCGTCCAGGCCGCCTTCCACTCCGCCATCACCCGCTGGCCCACCAGCCGCCTGACCCAGATCCTCGAGGACGCGGTGCAGGAGCACCAGCCACCGCTGGTCAACGGTCGCCGCATCAAGCTGCGCTACGCCCACCTGGGCGGCGCCAACCCGCCGCTGATCGTGATCCACGGCAACCAGGTGGAGGCGGTGCCCAAGTCCTACACCCGTTACCTGGAGAACACCTACCGCCGGGTCCTGCGGCTGGTCGGTACGCCGATCCGCATCGAGTACAAGGGTGGTGAAAACCCCTTCGAGGGCAAGAAGAACAAGCTCACCGAGCGCCAGGTGAACAAGAAGCGTCGCCTCATGTCGCACCACAAGAAGGCCGAGAAAAAGCGCCGCGACAAGAAGCGCTGATCCCTGCCGGTTGGAAGAGGGCGCCTGGGGGCGCCCTTTTTCATGGGGCGCGTCGGCTGTGGTCGGCAGCCCGCGCAGCGCTTAAGCTATGGCGCATTTCCCAGTCGCCAACAGCCGGATTGCAATGATCACCAGCAAGCTGCCCAACGTCGGCACCACCATCTTCACCCGCATGTCGCAACTGGCCGCCGAAGTCGGCGCCATCAACCTGTCTCAGGGCTTTCCTGACTTTGCCGCACCCGCCGCGCTGTGCGATGCCGTCGGCCAGCACATCACCCAGGGGCACAACCAGTACGCGCCCATGACCGGGCTGCCGGCGCTGCGCGAGCAGGTCGCCGCCAAGGTGGCGACCTTCTACGGCCGCACGGTCAGCGCCGACAGCGAAGTGACCATCACCCCCGGCGCCACCGAGGCCATTTTCTGCGCCATCCAGGCGGTGGTCCGCGCCGGTGACGAGGTCATCGTCCTTGACCCCTGCTACGACAGCTACGAGCCCTCGGTGGAACTGGCAGGTGGGCGCTGCGTGCACGTACCGCTGGCCCTGCCGGGTTTCGCCATCGATTGGCAGCGGATGCAGGATGCGCTCAGTCCGCGCACCCGCATGATCATCCTCAACAGCCCGCACAACCCCAGCGGCGCGCTGATCTCCCGTGCCGAGCTGGACCAGTTGGCAGCGCTGATCCGCGGCCGCGACATCTACCTGGTGTCCGACGAGGTCTACGAACATCTGGTGTTCGATGGCGTCCAGCACGTCAGCGTGCTGGCCCATGACGAGCTCTATGCCCGCGCCTTCGTGGTCAGCTCCTTCGGCAAGACCTACCACGTCACCGGCTGGAAGACCGGCTACGTGGTGGCGCCCCCGGCGCTCTCCGCCGAGCTGCGCAAGGTCCACCAGTACGTCAACTTCTGCGGCGTTACCCCGCTTCAGTGGGCGCTGGCCGATTTCATGGCCGCCCACCCCGAGCATCTGGCTGAGCTGCCCGGCTTCTACCAGGCCAAGCGCGACCTCTTCTGCGACCTGCTGGCCGACTCGCGCTTCCGCTTCACCCGCGCCGCGGGCACCTATTTCCAGCTGGTCGACTACAGCGGCATCCGCCCCGACCTGGACGATGTCGCCATGTCCGAGTGGCTCACCCGTGAGCACGGCGTGGCCGCGATTCCCGTCTCGGTGTTCTACCAGCACGCCCCGGCCGACCTGCGGCTGGTGCGCTTCTGCTTCGCCAAACGTGAGGAGACGCTGCGCCAGGCAGCGGAAAAACTATGCGCGATCTGAGCCTTCTGCCCGACCTGAAGCTGGCCCTGGTTCAGACCACCCTGGCCTGGCACGACCGCGACGCCAACCTGGCGCGGTTCGAAACCCTGCTGGATTCCGCGCAAGGCGCTGACCTGGTGATCCTGCCGGAGATGTTCACCACCGGCTTCTCCATGGACTCCGAAGCACTCGCCGAACCCGAACAGGGCCCCACCCATGCCTGGCTCAAGGTCCAGGCTGCCCGGCTGGGTGCCGTGATCACCGGCAGCGTCATCATCCGTGCTGCCGACGGCAATCACCGCAACCGCTTGCTCTGGGCCCGCCCGGACGGCGAGGTGCTGCATTACGACAAGCGCCACCTGTTCCGTATGGCCGGTGAGCACAAGCACTACAGCCCGGGGGAGACCCAGGCGTTGTTCGAGCTCAAGGGTTGGCGGGTACGCCCGCTGATCTGCTACGACCTGCGCTTCCCGGTCTGGAGCCGTGACCCGCACGACACCGACCTGCTGCTGTACACCGCCAACTGGCCTGCTGCTCGCCGTCATCACTGGAACCGTCTGATCCCCGCCCGTGCCATCGAGAACCTCTGCTACGTCGCCGCCGTCAACCGTGTAGGCAGCGACGGAAAAGGCCACCCCTACAGCGGCGATAGTCAGGTGCTCGATTTCCAGGGGGAGCCCTTGCTGAATGCCGATGACGGCGATGGCGTTTTCCGCACGACCCTGTCGGCCACCGCACTGGCCGCCTACCGTGAGCGTTTCCCGGCCTACCTCGACGCCGACGGCTTCCAGCTTGCGCCCTGAGTACCAGGCGACGACGGAAGAGGATCAAGCATGAGCGAACAGAAGCCGCTCCCTGCCTCCGGGCCCCGGCTGGTGCTGGGAGACCGGGTGTTCAACACACCGGTGGAGGTCACCCTCGCGGTGGTCGGGGGCAAGTGGAAAGCGCTGCTGGTCTACCACCTGATGGGGCAGACCCGGCGCTTTTCCGAACTCAAGCGCCTGGTACCGGACATCACCGAGAAGATGCTCGCCCAGCAACTGCGGGAGCTGGAGCGCGACGGCGTGGTCACCCGCACCGTGTACGCCGAAGTGCCGCCACGGGTGGAGTACAGCCTCACCGAGCACGGCCTCAGCCTGCGCCCGGTGCTCGATGCAATGTGCGCCTGGGGCAAGTGCCACTGGCAGCAACAGGGCTGAATCGTCGTGATGGCAGTTTGCCAATAATTCCCGGAAAGCCGTTGCCGTAGCCCTTAACATGGCCGATGCAGGGATGCGTCGATGACAGGTCACAGGGTGTGCCTGGTGTGGTATTGCCGCTCCCTGCCCAACATGAACGCAAGGAGCGAATTCAATGCACAAGATACTCATGGCGCTGGGCACCTGCCTGGCGATGGGCCCGGTGATGGCCGCCACCTACTGCGACAGCCGTGGCAACAGCAGCAGCGAGTGGATGGCCGGGGTCAGCGTGAATGGCGTGAACCAGGCCTCCGGCAATGACGGTGGCTACCTGGATGCCACCGGCAAGCCACCTTTCCAGCTCACTGGCAAGGGCGACCGCCTGGAGCTGCGTCCCGGCTTCCGTGGTTCCCAATACAACGAGAACTGGGGTGCCTGGATCGACTTCAACCAGAACGGCACCTTCGAGGCCAGCGAAAAGGTCCTGACCGCCCAGGGCAGCGCGGCTGTGTCCGCCCCCATCGCCATTCCCTCCGGCGTCACCGGCACCACGCGCATGCGCGTGCAGATGCGCTGGGGCTCTGCGGCCCAGCCCTGCGGCAGCATTGGCTACGGTGAGACCGAGGACTACACCGTCAAGCTGCCGGATGGCCCGGCACCGTCCACGTTCCCCTACACCCTCACCTTGGAGCCTGGTTTCTGGGTGACCCGTAGCGGTGAGCTGGGAGACAAGCTGGGCATGATCGTGGAGATGGACGGTGAGCGCGTTCTCGACCGCAATGCTGCCGGCAATCTGCGTGATCGGTACTGGCGCAACCTCGCTGGAAGTCGCTACCGAATCTGGCTCGAAGCCAACAACGGTGATGGTTACAAGACCGTGTCCAATACCGTCAGCTACCAGCCCGGTGTAACCGATCGCGTGGTACTGACCCGTGATGCCAGCCAGGGCAGCATCAGCCCTTCGGCCGCGTTCCAGGGCAACTGGGTGATTGCCCGCCAAGGGGCCGAGGTGGTGCGCCAGCCGGCCCAGGCGGGCGTTCCGTTGCAGTTCGCCTTCACCTATGGCGAGCGCTACCAGGTCTGGGCCGAGGCCAACGTGAATGGCAAGGATGAGGCGATCTCCGTCCCGCTGGCCTTCCGCGAGGGGTTCCCGTCGCCCTACATCGACCTGGAGGTGGAGGCGGACTTCCAGCTCCGCCATAACGGCCCGAGCGGCAAGCCGCTGAGCTGGGTCATCCGCGAGAACGGCGTCGAAGTCCTGCGCCAGCCCACCGGCGGTGCGTCCGAACTGCGCTATCCCTTCCAGAAGGGGCGCCAGTACAAGGTCTGGATCGAACAGACCGTTGGGGGCGAATCGGTGCAGGTCTCCGATGCCGAGTACTTCTCACCGGGGCTCACCGATCTCTTCCAGCTGACCATTGGCGCGAACAATCAGTTGACTCGCAGCGGCAGCCTCAACGATCCCCTGACCTGGGTGATCGAAGAGGACGGCAATACCGTGCTGCAGCGCAATGCAGCGAACGAACTGAGCTTCACCTACTCGCCCTTCTATCCCACCAAGCGCTACCGTGTCTGGCTGACCCGCTTCGAGAACGGCTACTACCAGCGCGTATCCAACGTGGTGCGTTACGGTCGGGCCGCGGCACCGGTCGAGGACTACCTGCCGCTCTACCAGTTGTCGGTTGACGGCAGTCAGAACCTGACCCGCACCCAGGGCACGCACACCATGTTGACCTGGGTGATCGAAGAGGATGGCCAGATCGTGCTGGAGCGAGGTGCAGAGAACGAGCTGAGCTACCACTACTTCGCCTACACCCTGGGCAAGCGCTACCGCACCTGGCTGAAGGCGTTCATCGATGGCCGCTACCAGCGGGTGTCGCCGGTGGTCAGCTACTGAGTCCGACGCTCCCCTGAAACGAAGAACCCCGCCAATCGGCGGGGTTCTTTTTTCAGCGCGGTTGCACTCAGGCCGCTTCGGCCTCGGCCTGGCTCAGGGCGCGGTTGAGGGCGCTGAACAGGGCGCGGAAGCTGGCGGTGGTCAGGTTCTCGTCGATGCCGATGCCGTGCAGGGCGCGGCCGCCGTTCACCCGCAGCTCGATGTAGGCAGCGGCCTTGGCGTTGCTGCCGGCCCCGATGGCGTGCTCGGAGTAGTCCATCACTTCCACCTTCACCGGCAGGCTGGCCACCAGCGCTTCCAGCGGGCCCTTGCCCATACCGCGCAGGTGCTGGGTCTCGCCCTTGACCTGGACCTCGATGTCCACCGCGCTGGTGCCGTTCTCTTCCTGCAGGCGATGGCCTTTCAGGGTGTAGGGCGTGGTGGCCTGCAGGTACTCGGCGTCGAGCAGCTTGTGGATCTGCTCGGCGGTCATTTCCAGGCCGAGGCGGTCGGTTTCCTTCTGCACCACCTGGCTGAACTCGATCTGCATGCGGCGCGGCAGGCTGATGCCGTATTCCTGCTCCAGCAGGAAGGTGATGCCGCCCTTGCCCGACTGGCTGTTGACGCGGATGACCGCCTCGTAGCTGCGGCCGATGTCGGCCGGGTCGATCGGCAGGTAGGGCACCTCCCAGAGCGCGCCGTCCTGCTGCTGGGCGAAGCCCTTGCGGATGGCGTCCTGGTGTGAGCCGGAGAAGGCGGTATGCACCAGGTCACCCACGTAGGGGTGGCGCGGGTGGACCGGCAGCTGGTTGCACTCTTCCACCACCTTGCGCACGGCGTCGATGTCGGAGAAGTCCAGCTTCGGGTGCAGGCCCTGGGTGTACATGTTCAGCGCCAGGGTCACCAGGTCGACGTTGCCGGTGCGTTCGCCGTTGCCGAACAGGCAGCCTTCCACGCGGTCGGCGCCGGCCAGCAGGCCCAGCTCGGTGGCGGCCACGCCGGTGCCGCGGTCGTTGTGGGTATGCAGGCTGATGATCACGCTGTCGCGCTTGTTGATGTGGCGGCCGAACCACTCGATCTGGTCGGCGTAGACGTTCGGCGTGGCGCACTCAACGGTGGCGGGCAGGTTGAGGATGATCTTGTTGGTCGGGGTCGGTTCCCAGACGTCGATCACCGCGTTGCACACCGCCAGGGAGAAGTCCTGCTCGGTGGAGCTGAAGATTTCCGGCGAGTACTGGAAGGTCCACTGGGTTTCGGGTTGTTCGGCGGCGAGTTGCTTGATCAGACGCGCGGCGTTGGTGGCGATGTCGATCACGCCCTGGCGGTCCTGGTTGAAGACGATGCGGCGGAAGGACGGCGCGGTGGCGTTGTAGACGTGGACGATGGCCTTCTTCGCGCCCTTGAGGGATTCGAAGGTGCGGGTGATCAGGTCTTCGCGGGCCTGGGTCAGCACCTGGATGGTCACGTCATCGGGGATGTGGCCGCCTTCGATCAGCTCGCGGACGAAGTTGAAGTCGGTGTCGGAGGCGGAGGGGAAGGCCACCTCGATCTCCTTCAGGCCCACCTGCACCAGGGTCTTGAAGAAGCGCATCTTCTTCTGCGCATCCATCGGTTCGATCAGCGACTGGTTGCCGTCGCGCAGGTCGGAGCTGCACCAGATCGGCACTTCGGTGATGGTCTTCGACGGCCAGGTGCGGTCCGGCAGGTTGATGGCGGGGAACGGACGGTACTTGCTGGACGGGTCTTTGAGCATGCTCATGGCGAAATCCTTGTGTTGGGCCTGGTCGTTGCGGGGCCCTGGGCGAATGAAAAAGCCGGGATGAGGCGACGCTGTTCAGCTACGCAGTCGCGGGCTGACCAGGCGGAGGCAGGCATGCTGCCGGAGGAGGATGAGGGTGTGAGCGTTTTGCATGCGGACAACCCTATTGATTCGGGTTGTGGATGGCAAGTCTTGCGGAAAAATTGGTGGAAAGCAGCTTAAAGCGGATTTTTAAAGGGTTTTTATGCTTTCTGGGTGGGCGTTGCTTGAGGGGAATTGCGCGTCAGCGGAGCAGCGTCAGGACCGACTGCGGTATCTGGTTGGCCTGCACCAGCACGCTCTGGGCGGCCTGGCGCAGGATCTGCTGGGAGGCGAGGGTGGCGGTTTCGCTGGCGTAGTCGGCGTCGAGGATGCGCGAGCGGCTGGCGCTGACGTTCTCGCCGATGTTCTGCAGGTTGGAGATGGTGGCGTCCAGGCGGTTCTGGATGGCGCCCATGTAGGCACGTTGGCTGTCGACGTAGGCCAGCGCATCGTCGATGTCCATCACCGCCAGGCCGGGTGTCTTGATAAGGTCGATGTTGTTCAGTGCCATGGCGCCGACGTTGAACGCGTCCAGCCCCACGTCGATGGTTTCAAAGGCCTTGGCGCCCACCTGCAGGGAAACCTGGGTCCCGCCACCGGTGGCGTTGGGGTCGAACAGCTTGGGTGGGATGAGCTTGAAGCCGATGGAGCCTGGCACGCCAACGCCTCGGTTGGGCAGCACGTTCTCGGCGGTCAGCACGTCGCCGCCATCGGCATCGAAGCCGCCGATGGCGCCGGTGTCAGCGTTGGTCAGGTTCATGGCGGCGATGAAGGCCGCGCCATCGGTGTTGAATTTCGTGGTGAAGTCCGCCGTGCTGGCGAAGGCCCCGCGGCTGGCGTTGGCCAGGGCGTCGTCCAGGGTGGAGTTGGCGTGGCCGGCGAGGTATTGCATCACGTCGCGAATGCCCAGTCCGCCGGCTGCCTTGATCTCGGCGTGCATGTAGCGCACGGCCGCGTAGGAGGCCGAATAGCCGGCGCTGCTGGCGATGCTGCCGAAGGCGCCCATCACCCCGCCGATGCCGCTGGCGGCGATGTCGGCAGCCAGGCGCTCGTCGGCGCCCTGGGCGGCCTCTGCCGTGCCCTCCTTGAACCAGCCGGGCAGGGCGTTGAAATTCATCGTCCGCCCCATCACCGCGTGCACCATCTCGTGGGCCAGCACGCGGTCGGTGTACTGGCCGGGGTTGGTGCCGCCGTTGGGCAGGGTAGAGCCATCGAAATAGGCCAGGTTCACGTTCAGCACCTGGTCGTAGTACTTGCCGCCAGCCCCCGGGGTGCCGGAGACGGAGGCCAGTGCGTTGCTCGACGGATCATTGGTCAGGGTGATGGTCAGCGGAGCACCGTCCGCCTTCAGTCCGTAGGCATCCAGCACGCGCTTTTCGCCTTCGCCGATCCAGAACCCCTGCAGCGAGTTGAGCACGGCGCGTTCATCGAGCTTGCCCAGGCGTGAGCTGTTGTCTTGGTTGAACACCTGGCGGCCGCCGAAGGTGGTGGTTTCGTTGACCCGGTTGATCTCCTGCAGGAGCTGCTGCGCCTCCTGGTTGAGCGCGGCGCGCTCGGTGGCGGTGTTGGAGCCGTTCATGGCCTGCAGCCCGAGCGTGCGGATGCGCTGCAGCGCACCGGTCACGCTTTGCAGCGCGCCTTCGCCCACCTGCAGCATGGACAGGCCGTCATTGGCGTTCCGCACGGCAATACCGAGGCCGCGCACCTGAGACGTGAGGGCATTGGAGATCTGCAGGCCGGCCGCATCGTCCTTGGCGCTGTTGATGCGCTGGCCGGTAGAGAGGCGCTGCATGGCCCTGTCGAGCGTCTTGTTGGTGTCGCCCAGTTGCCGCTGCGTGAACGATGAGGCGGTGTTGGTGTTGACCGTCAGCATCAGTCGATCGCTCGGACCCTGAGGCCGGGAAATTCCGGCTCGTCAGGGTCATCGGCGGTCGTGCTGGCTTCTTGATGGCCGTCCGTCTCAGGCCGACGAATGGCGGGGACGCGGGCGCTGCAGTTCGCGCAGGTCCGCACCGCTGGGATGCTGGAAGACCCGCAGGCCGAACTCCGGGAGGATCGCCAGGAGGTGGTCGAAGATGTCCGACTGGATCGCCTCGTAGCGGGCCCAGGCCGTGGTGCTGGTGAAGCAGTACAGCTCCAGCGGCAGGCCGTCGGCGGTCGGCGCCATCTGCCGCACCAGCAGGGTCATGTCCTGGCGGATCTCCGGGTGGTGGCGCAGGTACTGCTCCACGTAGGCGCGGAAGGTGCCGATGTTGGTCAGCTGACGGCTGTTGACCGGCAGGCGGGCCGACTCGTCCAGCTGGGCATTCCAGCTCAGCAGCTCGCTTTCCTTGGCCTTGAGGTAACTGTCCAGCAGGCGGAAACGGCGCAGGCCGGCCTGCTCGTCGGCGCTGAGGAAATGCACGCTGTTCTGGTCCAGGTAGAGGCTGCGCTTGATCCGCCGTCCGCCCGACTCTTGCATGCCCCGCCAGTTCTTGAACGAGTCGGTGATGAAGCGCTTGGTGGGGATGGTGGTGATGGTCTTGTCCCAGTTCTGCACCTTCACCGTGTGCAGGGCGATGTCGATCACGTCGCCGTCGGCGTTCAGCTGGGGCATTTCCACCCAGTCGCCGACACGGATGATGTCGTTGGAGGTGATCTGCACGCTGGCCACCAGGGACAGCAGGGTGTCCTGGAAGATCAGCATCAGCACTGCGGCCATGGCGCCGAGGCCGGACAGCAGGATCAGCGGCGAGCGGTCGATCAGGCTGGCCACCATGAGGATCGCGGCGATGGCGAACACAGCGATCTTCAGCACCTGCAGGTAGCCCTTGATGGGCCGCAGGTGCGCGTCTGGGCGGCGGTTGTAGAGGCTGTTGACGATGTCCAGCAGGGCGCTGATCGCTAGGGCCAGGGTGAGGATGATGAACGCCGCGCAGACATTGGTGACCACCGTCACCAGCGCAGCGGGCAGGCCGGGCACCACCTTCACCCCGGCGGTCAGCACCAGCGCGGGGACGACGTTGGCCAGGCGCTTGATCAGCCCCTGGTCCTGGATCTGCCCGCCGACGAGGCGCAGCAGGCCCTTGAGGAGGATGCGCCGGACGATCCAGTTGGACAGCCAGGCCAGCAGGAGGAGGACGGAGGAGGCGACGAGCGTGTGCAGTTCCGGGTGCTGTCGCAGCCACTCCAGGGAATGGTTGAACGTGTCTTGCATGGGCTGCTCCCTTCAGGGTTCCGATGGGTGGGGGTCTGCCCCAAAACCGCCGGACCTTAGCAAAACGCAGCCCGGCGGCCCAAGCCCGGGGGTGTAAGCGCAGGTGTCGCTGCGCCCTGGGCCGTCATGTTCAGTGCGTGTAGGCACCGATGAAGATGGCCGGGTCTACCCGCACGTCATTCAGGCTGACGTTCCAGTGCATGTGCGGCCCGGTGGCCCGGCCGGTGGCGCCGACGCGCCCCACCACGCCGCCGCGCGGTAGTGCCTGGCCGAGCTTAACGTCCACCTTGGACAGGTGGCAGAACATGCTGATCAGCCCCTGGCCGTGATCGACGAAAACCGTCTTGCCGTTGAAGAAGTAGTCGCCGATGAGGATGACCTTGCCGGCCGCCGGGGCCTTGATCGGGGTGCCGGCTCCCACCGCGAAGTCCAGGCCGGAGTGCGGGTTGCGCTCCTCGCCGTTGAAGAAGCGGCGCAGGCCGAAGGGGCTGGAGAGCGGGCCGTTCACCGGCTTGTCGAACAGCAGGTTGCTTGGCGTGCCGGGGCTGAAGCTGCGGTAGGCGCGGGTCTGTTCCGCCAATTCGCGGTCGATGCGCTTCAGGTCCTCGGGCAGCGGGTTCACCTGGCGGGTGTTCTTCAGGGTGATGCGCTGTTCCTTGTAGTGGCGGGTGCCGACCGTGAAGGCCAGGCGGCGACCGTCGCTCACCTCGATACGCTGTTCGCCAGCGGCGGTGCCCAGCGGAATGCCGACGATGGCGATCCAGTCGCGCCCTTCCTCCTTGACCACCAGCACCGGCTTGCCCTGGTAGCGGGCCGTGGGCGCCTGGGCGCCCTGGCCGAGCTGGACCACGGCGACACCGCCGGGCACCGGCTTGTCCAGCAGGCGGGTGATGAAGCCCTCGGCCTGGACCGGGAGGGCAACGAGAAGAAGCAGGGCGAGCAACAGGCGCATCGATCAGTCCAGCAGTGAGAGGGTGACGGGGGCCAGGTGGTTGTCCTCGACCCGTACCTCCAGCTCACCTTCGCCGAGACGTGCCTTGAGGCGTTGGCCGGGTTGGGTCTGGCTGGCGCTGCGGATGGCCTGGCCGCGCTCGTCGAGGAGGATGCTGTAGCCGCGGCCGAGGGTGGCCAGGGGACTGAAGGCGTGCAGCGTCTGCACCTGGCTTTGCAGTTCCAGGCGACGGGTACCGAGGGTTTCGCGCATGGCTCGGGGCAGTCGCGCGGCCAGGGCGTCGAGGCGCTGGCGCAGCAGGCCGAGGGCGCGCCCCGGGTGCTGGGCCGCCAGGCGCGTCTCCAGGCGGGCCAGGCGCTCGCGGCGCTGGCTCACTTGGCGGTCGAGGGCGCGTTGCAGGCGCATCTCCAGGTCATCCAGGCGCTGGGCCTGCTGGCGCAGCCGTTCGCCCGGGTGGCGCAGGCGTCGGGTCAGCCCGTCCAGGCGCAGGTGCTGGTGGGCGATCAGCTGGCGCATGCGCAGCAGCAGGCGGCGCTCCAGGCCCTCCAGGCGCTGGCGCAGGCCGCTGGAATCCGGTGCCAGCAGCTCGGCGGCCGCAGAGGGCGTCGGCGCGCGAACGTCGGCGACGAAGTCGCTGATGGACACATCCGTCTCGTGGCCCACGGCGCTGACGATGGGGGTCTTGCAGGCGGCGACGGCGCGGGCCACGGCCTCTTCGTTGAAGCACCAGAGGTCTTCGAGGGAGCCGCCGCCCCGGGCCAGGATGAGCGCGTCGAAGCCCTGGGCATCCGCCAGGGCCAGGGCGCGGACGATCTGCGCGGTGGCCTCGCGGCCCTGCACGGCGGTGGGCACCAGGGTCAGGCTGACCTGGGGCGCACGGCGGCGGAACACGCTGATGATGTCTCGGATCACCGCGCCGGTGGGGGAGGTGACGATGCCCACGCGCTGGGGATGGGCCGGCAGCGGGCGCTTGCGCTCGGTGGCGAACAGGCCCTCGCCGGCGAGCTTCTCCTTGAGCGCTTCGAAGGCCAGGCGCAGGGCGCCGTCACCGGCGGGCTCCACGGCGTCGGCGATCATCTGGTAGTCGCCACGGCCTTCGAACAGCGAGACCTTGCCCCGCACCTTCACCGCCAGCCCGTCACGCAGGGCTTGGCGCACCTTGAGGGCGTTCTGCCGGAACAGCGCACAGCGCACCTGGGCCTGGCTGTCCTTGAGGGTGAAATAGAGGTGGCCGGATGCGGGCCGGGCGAGGTTGGAGATCTCGCCTTCCACCCAGACCTGGGGGAACACGTCCTCCAGCAGGTGGCGGGCACGCTGGTTCAGTTGGCTGACGGTCAGCACCTCGCGATCGAGGCCCAGCCGTTGGAAGGGGTCCTTGTACATGGCGCGGGATGATACGGGCGCAGGGGGACGGCGCCAATGCGCACGCGTCAGTCTTCGACGCGCACCACGCGCACGGGGAAACCCAGGCGGTCGGCGAAGCCGTCGAGGAAGGCGCGGGTGAAGCCGGCCTCTACCCAGTGGTTGAAGATGAAGGCCAGGTTGGAGAAGCCGCAGGGCTGCAGGTAGAGGAAGCCGTTGATGTCGTCCTCGAAGCCGCATTCGGGGCAGGTGAAGTTGTCCGTCTCGCCCGGCCACCAGGCTTCCAGGCTGTCGAACAGCGGCTCGCCGATCTCCCGGCGGCATTCCGGGCAGCCGGCTTCGTTGAGGAAGCCGCGCACCGGGGTATAGATGCAGCGCTTGTCGACGATCTCCAGGCCGCAGCCCGGCTGGCCGATGGGCAGGCGCTCGGGATGTTCCACCACGCGGCGGGCACCGGCAGCAGGGGCGTGCAGTGCGCGGTTGCCGCCCCGGCCGAAGGCGCTCGGTACCGCCTCGACCACGCCGCTCTGCACCAGCCAGCGCAGCAGGCGCCCGGCCAGGGCCTGGTGGCCGGGCACGCTGGAGACCTGGGGAACGATGATCAGCTGACGGGTTTCCATGGCCGGCTCCGGTGGACGAGGGCGCGCAGCTTACCCGCCCCGCCGGCCTCGTCAATCGGCGGTGGTCGGGTCGCTGGCGAGGTGCTGGCAGAGGTGCTCCACCAGGCCCCGGTCCAGGGCGCGGGTCTCGCTGCGCCAGGCCAGGGCGACCTCGCTGTCGGCCTGGGGATCGGCCAGCGGCAGGAAGCGCACGCCGACAGGGGCGATGCGGCTCATGGAGGTCGCCACCAGAGCCACGCCAAGGCCGGCTTCGATCAGGTGCAACTGGCTGGTCTTGCGCGACACCACCCGCGCGGCACGGGGAAAGAAGCCTTCCCGCAGGCACAGTTCGGCAGCGCGGTAGCTCAGCCCTCCCCGTTGCAGGTGGGGGATGGAGACGAAGGCCTCTTCACGCAGATCGGCCAGGGGCACCGGCTCGTCGCGTCGCGCCAGCGGGTGGTCGACGGCGACCGCCAGCAGCAGGGGCTCGCGGTACAGCGGGCGGAGACTCAACCCGGGGTGCTGGCGCAGGACCGGCAGGCGCAGCAGGCAGGCATCCAGGCGTCCTTCGCGCAGGTCCGCCAGTTGTTGTTCGGAGGATTGCTGGATGAGGTCGAGGCTGACGCCGGGGTGCGCTTCCAGGTAGCTGCACAGTGCCGCCTGCAGCGGGGCGACCAGCGGCACGGAGCTGGAGTGGCCCAGGCGCAGGCTGCCGTGCTGCCCCTTGCCGACCTGGCGGGCCAGGTCGCTGGCGGCTTCCAGGTCCAGCAGCAGGCGCCGGGCCCGGGGCAGGAAGGCCTGGCCGGCTTCGGTCAGCGTCACCTGGCGCGGGCCGCGCAGCAGCAGTTCGGTGCCCAGGTCGTCCTCCAACTCCCGCAGTTGGCGGCTCAGGGCTGATTGGGCGATGAACAGGCGCTCCGCCGCACGGCTGAGGCTGCCGGCGTCGACGATTTCCACGAAGTAGCGCAGTTGGCGGATGGAGATCATCGATCCATGCCTTTTCGAGATAGAGAGAGGGCTTGGATTGTATTGGTGAGATGGCAGGCGTGCTCGCTAGAGTCCACCTGTTTTTCGGAAGGAGTCGTTCATGCACCTGTTCGAGCTGTTGGGGGCGCTGCCGTTCACGCCGCTGGAGTGGCTGCTGCTGGAGAGTGTCATCGCGCTGGCCTATGTGGTCTTCGGCATCGCCGGGTTCGGCACGGCGCTGGTGGCCGCGCCCTTGCTGGTGGGTTGGCTGCCGTTGTCCCAGGTGATCCCGTTGCTGGTGCTGCTGGATTTCGCCGCCTCGTTCGGCAACTGGCTGCCGGCGCGTCGGTCGGTGTCGGGTAGCGAATTGCGCCGGCTGCTGCCCTTGATGGCGTTGGGTTGCGGGGTAGGGGTCTATGGTCTGGCGACCTTGCGCTCGGAGCTGTTGATGCTGCTGCTGGGGGTGTTCGTCTGCCTCTATGCCGTGTATTCGCTGTTCCTCCAGCCGGTGCGCCGTGCGCCGATGGCGGTGGGCTGGGTGGTGCCCTTCGGGCTGTTCGGCGGTGTGTTCGGGGCCTTGTTCGGCAGTGGCGGCTTCCTCTATTCCCTCTACCTGAGCGGGCGGCTGGAGGCGAAGGAGCAGATCCGCGCCACCCAGAGCGCGCTGATCGGGTGCAGCACCTTCGTCCGCCTGGGGTTGTTCCTGCTGGCGGGCTTCTATGCCGATGCCTCGTTGCTGCTGATCGCCCTGTGCCTGCTGCCGGGGATGGCCGCCGGGTTGTGGGTGGGGCGGCGGGTGACGTTGCGCCTGTCGCGGGAGGCGTTCGTCCGGCTGGTGACCTGGCTGGTGCTGTGCAGTGGGGTGGCGCTGGTGGCGCGTTATCTGACGCAGGCATGAGACCTGTCGTCGGTGTGTGATGGCCAATTGAGCGCCCGTGCGCAGCTGGGATATAATGCCGCGCTTCCAATTTTCCCGCCTGGGAGCCCCCGCCATGCTGCGCATCAGCCAAGAAGCCCTTACCTTCGACGACGTACTCCTGATCCCGGGGTATTCCGAGGTCCTGCCGAAGGACGTCAGTCTCAAGACCCGACTGACCCGTGGCATCGAACTGAACATTCCCCTGGTATCCGCCGCGATGGATACCGTGACCGAAGCCCGGCTGGCCATCGCCATGGCTCAGGAAGGCGGCATCGGCATCGTTCACAAGAACATGACCATCGAGCAGCAGGCTTCCGAGGTCCGCAAGGTCAAGCGTCACGAGACCGCCATCGTCCGTGATCCGGTCACCGTCACCCCCTCCACCAAGATCCTCGAACTGCTGCAGATCGCCCGCGAGTGCGGCTTCTCCGGCTTCCCGGTGGTGGAAGAGGGCGAGCTGGTCGGCATCGTCACCGGTCGCGACCTGCGCGTGAAGCCGAACGTCGGCGACACCGTGGCAGCGATCATGACCCCCAAGGACAAGCTGGTCACCGTCCACGAGGGCACCCCGCTGGACGACATCAAGGCCAAGCTCTACGAGAACCGCATCGAGAAGATGCTGGTGGTGGACGAGAACTTCTACCTGCGTGGCCTGGTGACCTTCCGTGACATCGAGAAGGCCAAGACCTACCCGCTGGCCTCCAAGGACGAGCAGGGCCGCCTGCGCGTCGGCGCAGCGGTCGGCACCGGTGCCGACACCGGCGAGCGCGTCGCAGCCCTGGTTGCCGCAGGCGTCGACGTGGTGGTGGTGGACACCGCTCACGGCCACTCCAAGGGCGTGATCGACCGCGTTCGCTGGGTCAAGGAAACCTACCCGCAAGTCCAGGTGATCGGCGGCAACATCGCCACCGGCGAAGCCGCCAAGGCCCTGGCCGAGGCCGGCGCCGATGCGGTCAAGGTCGGCATCGGCCCGGGCTCCATCTGCACCACCCGTATCGTCGCCGGCGTCGGTGTACCGCAGATCTCCGCCATCGCCAACGTTGCCGCCGCTCTGGCCGGCACTGGCGTTCCGCTGATCGCCGACGGCGGCATCCGCTTCTCCGGCGACCTGTCCAAGGCCATCGTGGCCGGCGCGTCCTGCGTGATGATGGGCTCCATGTTCGCCGGTACCGAAGAGGCGCCGGGCGAGGTTGAGCTGTTCCAGGGTCGCTCCTACAAGGCCTACCGCGGCATGGGCTCGCTGGGTGCCATGGCGCAGTCCCAGGGCTCGTCCGACCGCTACTTCCAGGATTCCGCCGCCGGTGCCGAGAAGCTGGTACCGGAAGGCATCGAAGGCCGCGTGCCGTACAAGGGCAGCCTGACCGCCATCGTCCACCAGCTGATGGGCGGCCTGCGCGCCTCCATGGGCTACACCGGCTGCGCCACCGTCGAAGAGATGCGCACCAAGCCGCAGTTCGTGCGCATCACCGGTGCCGGCATGGCCGAGTCCCACGTGCATGACGTGCAGATCACCAAGGAAGCGCCGAACTACCGGGTCGGCTAACTGACACTTCACTGGAGCTGGAGGCTGGGGGCTGGACGGACAGGGTTTCGTCCAGCCTTCAGCCTTCAGCGTTTCAGCCACTTTCCCAGGGGAAGCACATGGCTCATCAAGACATCCACGCTCACCGCATCCTGATCCTCGACTTTGGTTCCCAGTACACCCAACTGATCGCCCGCCGCGTTCGCGAGATCGGCGTGTACTGCGAGATCCACCCGTTCGACATGGAAAACGATGCCATCCGCGCCTTCGCGCCCAAGGGCATCATCCTTGCCGGCGGCCCGGAGTCGGTGCATGAGGCCAACAGCCCGCGCGCCCCGCAGGCGGTGTTCGACCTCAACGTCCCGCTGTTCGGCATCTGCTACGGCATGCAGACCATGGCCGAGCAACTGGGTGGCAAGGTGCAGGGTTCCGACCTGCGCGAATTCGGCTACGCCCGTGTCGACGTGGTCGGCAAGGCGCGCCTGCTGGACGGCATCGAAGACCACGTCGACGCGGACGGCCTGCTGGGCCTGGACGTGTGGATGAGCCACGGCGACAAGGTCACCGCCATGCCCGAGGGTTTCCACATCCTCGCCAGCACCCCGAGCTGCCCCATCGCCGCCATGGCCGATGACAGCCGCGCCTACTACGGCGTGCAGTTCCACCCGGAAGTGACCCACACCAAGCAGGGCGGCCGCATCCTCTCCCGCTTCGTGCTGGATATCTGCGGCTGCGCCGCGCTGTGGACCCCGTCGAACATCGTCGAAGACGCCATCGCCACCGTGCGCGCCCAGGTAGGCAGCAACAAGGTGCTGCTGGGCCTGTCCGGCGGCGTCGACTCCTCCGTGGTCGCGGCCCTGCTGCACAAGGCCATCGGCGACCAGCTGACCTGCGTCTTCGTCGACAACGGCCTGCTGCGCCTGCACGAAGGTGACCAGGTGATGGCCATGTTCGCCGAGAACATGGGCGTGAAGGTCATCCGCGCCAACGCCGAGGACAAGTTCCTGGGCCGCCTGGCCGGCGTTGCCGACCCGGAAGAGAAGCGCAAGATCATCGGCCGCACCTTCATCGAAGTCTTCGATGAGGAAGCCACCAAGCTGCAGGACGTGAAGTTCCTCGCCCAGGGTACCATCTACCCGGACGTGATCGAGTCGGCTGGCGCCAAAACCGGCAAGGCCCACGTGATCAAGTCCCACCACAACGTCGGCGGCCTGCCGGAAGACATGCAGTTCGAACTGGTCGAGCCGCTGCGCGAGCTGTTCAAGGACGAGGTGCGCAAGATCGGCCTCGAACTGGGCCTGCCCTACGACATGGTCTACCGCCACCCGTTCCCGGGCCCGGGCCTGGGCGTGCGCATCCTCGGCGAGGTGAAGAAGGAGTACGCCGACCTGCTGCGTCGCGCGGACCACATCTTCATCGAGGAACTGCGTGCCTTCGACTGGTACCACAAGACCAGCCAGGCCTTCGTGGTGTTCCAGCCGGTGAAATCCGTAGGCGTGGTCGGTGACGGCCGTCGCTACGCCTGGGTCGTCGCCCTGCGCGCCGTGGAAACCATCGACTTCATGACCGCACGCTGGGCGCACCTGCCCTACGAGCTGCTGGAGAAGGTTTCCAACCGCATCATCAACGAGATCGAAGGCATCTCCCGCGTCACCTACGACGTGTCGAGCAAGCCGCCGGCGACCATCGAGTGGGAGTGATCCAGCTCCCCTGAACGCTGGATGAACGAAGGCGCGGACCGCTCAGGCGATCCGCGCCTTTTTCGTGTGGTGGCCCTGCGACCGTCCCTCGCCTGATGCCTTGTGTCGCAGACATTTCTTGAGAATGAGCAGCAGTTGATCCGTATAATCATTACAGATCATTGCTGAGTTCAGAGGAGTGGTTACATGTCGGTACGTCTCGCAACTGCGTTGGCCCGCGCCTGTGGCGCCGGCCTGCTGTCCCTCGGCCTGCTGCTGCCGCTGGCGGCCCGCGCCGATGACGCAGTGACCCTGACCCTCTACAACGGGCAGCACGAAGCCACCGGCAAGGCCGTGGCTGAGGCCTTCACCAAGGCCACCGGCATCCAGGTGCGCATCCGCAAGGGCGGTGGTGGCCAGTTGGCCAACCAGATCGCCGAGGAAGGCGAGCGCTCGCCCGCCGACATCATCTACACCGAGGAAGCGCCGCCGCTGATCAAGCTGGCCAACCAGGGTCTGCTGGCCAAGGTGGACGACGCGCTGCTCAAGCAGGTCGAGCCGCAGTACGCCGACCCTGCCGGCCACTGGATCGGTGTCACCTCCCGGGTCCGCGTGCTGGCCTACAACCCCAAGGAGCTGGGCGACCAGCCTCTGCCGCAGAGCGTGCTCGATGTCGCCGATCCGGAGTGGAGCGGCAAGATCGCCTTCGTGCCCAGCAGCGGTGAGTTCCTCGGCCAGGTGGCCGCGATCATCAAGCTGCAGGGCCGCGAGAAGGCCGAGGAGTGGCTGACCGGCCTGAAGGCCTTCGGCTCCACCTACACCAACAACGTCATCGCCATGAAGGCGGTGGAGAACGGCGAAGTCGCCGCCGCCCTGATCAACAGCTACTACTGGATGGCGCTGAAGAAGGAGAAGGGCGAGCTGAACAGCAAGCTGCACTACTTCGCCGATGGCGATGCCGGCGGCCTGGCCAGCGTTTCCGGCGTGGCCGTGGTGAAGGCCAGCAAGCACCCGAAGGAGGCCCAGCAGTTCGTGGCCTTCATGCTCAGCGAAGAAGGCCAGAAGGCCATCCTCAGCCAGTCGGCCGAATACCCGGTGAACCCGAAGGTGCCGGCTGATCCGCTGCTCAAGCCCTACGACCAGCTGCGCCCGCCGAAA
Organism: Pseudomonas sp. zfem003; assembly: GCF_032621675.1. NCBI lineage: Bacteria > Pseudomonadati > Pseudomonadota > Gammaproteobacteria > Pseudomonadales > Pseudomonadaceae > Pseudomonas > Pseudomonas sp. zfem003. The sequence goes on from NZ_JAVYJG010000008.1 coordinate 121,751, forward strand.
CTCAGCGCCTCCGACATCGGCCTGGCCGAGGATGCCCTGGAACTCGAACGCGAGGTCGGGCTGAACTGATGCACGCCGAAGCCGTCGACCCGGCGCTGCCGGACACACCCTCGCTGGTGCCCAGCCGCCGGCGACGCACGCCGCCGATCTGGCTGCAGGTGCCGGTCATGGCGCTGCTGCTGGTGGCGGCCCTGCCGCTGTTCTACGTGGCGGTGCGTAGCTGGGAGTCCGGCTGGCACACCGCCTGGCAGCTGCTGTGGCGGCCCTTCGTGTTCCACCTGCTGGGCAACACCCTGAAGCTGATGGTGGCGGTCACTGCCGGCTGCGCGCTGCTCGGCCTGGCGCTGGCCTGGTGCGTGGAGCGCAGCGACCTGCGCGGTCGCCGGCAGTGGAACGTGCTGCTCTGCCTGCCGTTCGCCATCCCGGCCTTCGTCGCCGGCTTCAGCTGGATTTCCCTCAGCCCGCTGTTCGAGGGGCTGTGGGGCACGGTGCTGGTGATGGTGCTGTCCAAGTACCCGCTGGTGTACCTGCCGGTGATGGCCACCCTGCGCAACCTCGACCCGGCCCTGGAAGAGTCCGCGCGCATGCTCGGCTACACCCGGCGCCAGGTGTTCTGGCGGGTGACCCTGCCGCTGCTGCGCCCGGTGCTGATGGGCACCAGCCTGCTGGTGGCGCTGCACATGCTGGTGGAGTTCGGCGCGCCGTCGATCATGCGCTACCAGACCTTCACCACCGCCATCTATCAACAGTTCGAACTGGAGTTCAGCAACGCCAACGCGGCGATGCTCTCCGCCCTGCTGCTGGCCTTGTGCATGCTGCTGATGGGCCTGGAGCTGCGCCTGCGTGGCCGTGGCCATGCACGCACCGGGCAGGGCGTGGCGCGGCGCATCGCGCCGGTGCGCCTGGGGCACTGGGACTGGCTGGTGCAGGGGGTATTGGTGGCCCTGGTGGTGGTGGGTTCGCTGGTGCCGCTGGTGACCCTGGGCTTCTGGATTCATGAAGGCAGCTCCGCCGCCTTCCCGCTCGGTGACATCCTCCGCACCCTCGGCTCGTCCCTCTATCTTTCCTTTGGCGGGGCGCTGATCAGCTGCCTGCTGGCCCTGCCGGTGTGCCTGGTGGTGGTGCGCTACCACGGGCGCCTGGCGCGTCTGGCCGATCGCCTGCCGTACCTGCTGCATGCGCTGCCGGGGCTGGTCATCGCGCTGTCCCTGGTGTTCTTCGCACTGGGTTATGCGCCGTCGCTGTACCAGACCACCCTGCTGCTGCTGGTGGCCTACGCCCTGCTGTTCATGCCCATGGCCCAGTCGCCGTTGCGAGTGGCCCTGGAGAAAGCCTCGCCACAGCTGGAGGAAGCCGCCCGGACCCTGGGGCAGACGCCGTTCCTGGCCTTCCTGCGGGTGACCCTGCCGATCATCTTCCCGGCCATTGGTGCCGGCTTCGTGCTGGTGTTCCTCGATTGCATGAAGGAGCTGACCGCCACCCTGATCCTCGGCCCCACCGGGCTGGACACCCTGGCGACCGCCGTGTGGTCTCACACGGCCAACCTGGAATACGCCGCGGCGGCGCCCTATGCGGCGCTGATCGTGCTGGTGTCCGGCCTGCCGGTGTACCTGCTGACCACGCGCGCCTACCTCGGGCGCCGTGGCTGATCCCGCTGTGGCATCGCGCCACGGCGGGCGGCCGCCCCGCAAGGGGAGGGCTGTGCGAAAATGCGCGACCTGCGAGCGGCCCCCGGGCCGCGATGATGAGGCCGCCAACAGAGTGGCCGCGTAACGCCTGATGGGCCCGATGCCTTACTCACAGGAGCCTGCACCCGTGTCATTCACCCGCAGACAGATTCTCGGTGGCCTCGTCGGCCTCGGCGTGGTCGGCCTTGGTGCCGGTGGCGCCGCCCGCTACTGGCTGGGCCGTTCCCTCGATGCCAAGACCCACGATTACGAACTGATCGCCGCCCCCTTCGACCTCGAACTGGTCCCCGGCCACACCACCCCCGCCTGGGGCTATGGCGGCCAGGCGCCGGGCGTGGAACTGCGCTCGCGCCAGGGCGACTGGCTGCGGGTGCGCTTCATCAACAAGCTGGACGAACCCACCACTGTCCACTGGCATGGCATCCGCCTGCCGCTGGAGATGGACGGTGTGCCCTATGTGTCGCAGCTGCCGGTGCTGCCGGGCGAGTACTTCGACTACCGCTTCCGCACCGACGATGCCGGCAGCTTCTGGTACCACCCCCACGAGTCCAGTGCGGTGCAGCTCGGGCGCGGGCTGGTCGGGCCGCTGATCGTCGAGGAGCGCGAGCCGTCCGGCTTCCGTCATGAGCAGGTGCTCTCGCTGAAGACCTGGCACGTGGATCAGGAAGGCGCTTTCACCGCCTTCAGCGTGCCCCGCGAGGCCGCGCGCGAAGGCACCCGGGGCCGGCTCACCACCATCAACGGCAAGCCCACGCCGACTCTCGACCTGCCGGCCGGGCAGGTGGTCCGCCTGCGCCTGCTGAACCTGGACAGCACCATCACCTACCGGCTCAACCTGCCGGGCGCCGAGGTGCGCATCTACGCCCTGGACGGCCACCCCATCGAGCCGCGCCCGCTGGGCAAGGAATACTGGCTGGGCCCGGGCATGCGCATCGAGCTGGGCATCAAGGTGCCGGAGGCGGGCCAGGAGCTGTCCATGCGCAACGGGCCGCTGCGCCTGGCCACCCTGCGCAGCGTGCCGAGCAACGAGCCGGCCGGTGACTGGCCGGCTGCACTGCCGCCGAACCCGATTCCCGAGCCCGACCTGGCCAAGGCCGAGACGCTGAGCTTCCGCTTCGAGTGGGCCGCCACCCTGGTCAGCGCTGCCGGCAAGCCCAGCAACTACTGGCAGATCAACGGCAAGGCCTGGGACATCAACGACAAGACCTGCGCCGACCGGCCCATCGCGACCCTGAAGAAGGGCGGGCACTACATCTTCGAGCTGCGCAACATGGCCCAGTACCTGCACCCCATCCACCTGCACGGCATGTCGTTCAAGGTGCTGGATTCGGACCGCAAGTCGATCATCCCGTACTTCACCGACACCTACCTGCTGGGCAAGAACGAGACCGCGCGCATCGCGCTGGTGGCGGATAACCCCGGTGTGTGGATGTTCCACTGCCACGTGATCGACCACATGGAAACCGGCCTCATGGCCGCCATCGAGGTGGCCTGACCGTGCGCCAGCCGATGTTCATCGACCGCACTCAGGACGAGCGCTTCATGCAGGAGGCGCTGGCGCTGGCCGCCGAGGGTGCGGCCCTGGGCGAGGTGCCCGTGGGCGCGGTGGTGGTGCACGACGGGCAGGTGGTGGGGCGCGGCTTCAACTGCCCCATTTCCCGCCACGACCCCAGCGCCCATGCCGAGATGGTGGCGATCCGCGACGCGGCCCAGGCGCTGGAGAACTACCGGCTGGTGGGGGCCACCCTCTACGTCACCCTGGAGCCCTGCAGCATGTGCGCCGGGCTCATCGTCCACTCGCGCATCGCCCGGGTGGTCTACGGTGCCACCGAGCCGAAGGCCGGGGTGGCGATCAGCCGTGGCCAGTTCTTCGAGCAGGCCTTCCTCAATCACCGGGTGCTGGTGGAAGGCGGGGTGCTGGGGGAGGCCTGCAGCGAACTGCTGTCCGGTTTCTTCCAGGCCCGTCGCGCCGCCCGTCGGGAGAGCTGACAGCCTGCGACCAAGGTCGCAGGCTGTCAGTCTTGTCCTACAGAAATGCTGTGTTAAGGTGCGCGGCCGCCAGAAGTGGCGTCCTAGAGCGGTTCTTTGGTGAATCGAGCTGGGAGGTTGCATTGCCAGGAGGCGCCCGCAGTACCGTTGTCCCGCAGTGCCCGTTTTCGACGATGACGCAAGGCCGTGGCAGTTCGGTGTGGCCCTCCTGATCCGTTGAATGTTGTCGAGGGTGCTGTGATGAGTGAAACGCAAGTGCGGTCCCACCTCGGGGCGGCGGAAGAGGGCGCGGTCGATGCGTCCGGGCTGGAGGTCAAGCGACTGACCTTCCTCGAAGCGGTGGCCATGATCGTGGGCACCAACATCGGCGCCGGCGTGCTGTCCATGGCCTACGCCAGCCGCAAGGCCGGCTTCATGCCGCTGTTGCTGTGGCTGGCGGTGGCCGGCGTGTTCACCACCATCTCCATGCTCTACGTCTCCGAGACGGCCCTGCGCACCCGCACCCACTCCCAGTTGAGCGGCCTGGCCCAGCGCTACGTGGGCTCGTTTGGCTCCTGGGCGATCTTCCTGTCGGTGGCGGTCAACAGCATCGGTGCACTGATCGCCTACATGAGCGGCAGCGGCAAGATCCTCGCGGCCTTCCTCGGCATCAGCCCGGCGGTTGGCAGCCTGGTGTTCTTCATTCCGGCTGCGCTGGTGCTCTACCTGGGCCTGGGTGCCATCGGCAAGGGTGAGAAGTTCATCAGCATCGGCATGGTCAGCATGATCGTGTTGCTGGTGGTGGCGACCCTGCTCAACGAGCACACCGACGTGGCGCGCCTGCTGGAAGGTGACTGGATCTACATGGTGCCGGTGTTCAACATCGCCGTGTTCTGCTTCTCCGCGCAGTACATCGTCCCGGAGATGGCCCGAGGGTTCAGCCATGCGCCGGAGCAACTGCCCAAGGCGGTGATCACCGGCATGGTGCTGACCTTCTGCCTGCTGGCCATCGTGCCGATGTCGGTGATCGCCCTGACCGGCCTGGACGGCCAGACCGAGGTGGCCACCCTGGCCTGGGGCGAGGCGCTGGGCCAGTGGGCGTTCTACACCGCCAACACCTTCGCCCTGTGCGCCATGCTCACCTCCTACTGGGGCCTGGGCGGCAGCTTCCTGACCAACATCTTCGACAAGTTCCATGCCCTCGGCTCCGAGTCCCAGCCCAAGACCCGCCTGGTGGTGCTGGGCATCGTCTGCGTGCCGCCCTTCGTGCTGGCCTACAGCGGCATGGTCGGTTTCGTGAACGCCCTGTACTTCGCCGGTGCCTTCAGTGGCGTGATCCTCTCCATCATGCCGATCCTGATGCTGCGCTCGGCCCGCCGCCAGGGCGACCTGCAGCCGGCGTGGTCCTGTGGCTGGATCGCCCACCCGGCCATCCAGGTGGTGATCGTGATGATCTATCTGGCCAGCGCAGCCTATGCGATCTGCAGCGCGCTGAACCTGCTGCCTTCGGGTTGGTAAGACCCCCAGGTACGAGAAAGCCCGGCATCTGCCGGGCTTTTTTGTGGGGGTGGTTCGAGCTTCAGAGCTTCTCGTTGGCACCGTCCGCTGGCGGCGTCTTGTCGATGCCCGGCACGTGGAGGCTGCCCTCGGCCACTTCGGTGCCTTCCATCTGCGGCTGGGTCACCCAGGTGAGGATGTCGTAGTAGCGGCGGATGTTCTGCACGAACTGCACCGTCTCGCCGCCCCGTGCATAGCCGTAGCGGGTCTTGCGGTACCACTGCTTCTGCGAGAGACGCGGCAGCATCTGCTTCACGTCGAGCCACTTGTTGGGGTTCAGTCCTTCGGCTTCCGCCAGCTTGCGGGCGTCGCCCAGGTGGGCGATGCCGATGTTGTAGGCGGCCAGGGCGAACCAGGTGCGATCCGGCTCCTTGAGGTCGTCCGAGAGGCCTTCCTTGATCATGGCGAAGTACTTGCTGCCGCCGCCGATGCTCTGGCGGGCGTCCAGCCGGTTGGACACGCCCATGGCCTTGGCGGTGTCCTGGGTCAGCATCATCAGGCCGCGCACGCCGGTCTTGGAGGTGGCGGTGGGCTGCCAGAGCGACTCCTGGTAGCCGATGGCGGCCAGCAGGCGCCAGTCCACCTGGTTGCTCTGGGAGGCCTGGCGGAAGTGCTGTTCGTACTTGGGCAAGCGTTGCTGCAGGTGCTTGGCGAAGGTGTAGGCACCGACGTAGCCGAGGACGTCGACATGGCCGTAGTAGCGATCCTTCAGGCGCTGCAGGGTGCCGTTCTGCTTGGCCTTGTCGAGGAAGCCGTTGACCTGGTCGAGCAGGCTGTTGTCCTCGCCGGGGGCGACGGCCCAGGCCAGGTTGCTGGCGTCGCCCAGGTCGAAGGCGACGCGCACGTTGGGGAAGTAGACCTGGTTCATGGCCAGCTCGTTGGAGTCCACCAGGGTCAGGTCGATCTGGCCCTCATCCACCATGCGCAGCAGGTCGACGATCTCGACTTCGTCGGATTCCTCGTAGTTCAGCTCCGGGTACTGGGCCTTGAGGGCAGCGAGCTGTTCGGCATGGCTGCTGCCCTTGAGCACGAGGATGCGCTGGCCCACCAGGTCTTCCGGGCGGGTAGGGCGGCGTTCGCCGTTGCGGTAGATGACCTGGGGGGTGACCTCCAGGTACGGGTGGGAAAAGCGCACCTGGCGCTGGCGGGCATCGCTGGCCACCAGGCCGGCGGCGGCCAGCACCGGACCCTTGGCCTGGCCGAGGCGGCCGAAGAGGTCATCGATGTTGTCGGCGGTCTCGATTTCCAGGCGCACGCCCAGGTCGTCGGCGAAGCGCTTGACCAGTTCGTACTCGAAACCGGTTTCGCCGTTGCGGTCCTGGAAGTAGGTGGCGGGGCTGTTGCGGGTGACCACGCGTAGGACGCCCTCCTCCTGGATGCGCTCGAGGGTATTGGGCTGTTTGCAGCCGCCGAGCAGCAGGAGGATTCCGGTCGCCATCAGCCACAGGGCACGGCGCGTGCGGAACACGGGTGGGGTGAACATCGGCGCAGTATACGCAAACGCCGTTTCTTGCCATATCTCGACAGCGAGATTCTTCTCTGCTAACCGAAACGGCTTGAGGCGCCGTGGGACGGGGAATACAGCGTCCTCAGAGCCTGCTGTCGTCCCGCCTTGTCGAAGGTGCCGAAAAGAGGTCCTTTAGGCTAGAATGCACGGCCTCCAAGTACACCCCTTCCCAGAGGCTGTCCCGACGATGTTGATCCTGCGCGGTGCCCCCGCTCTTTCCGCCTTCCGTCACGGCAAACTGCTCGAGCAACTGACCCAGAAGGTACCCGCCGTCTCCGGTCTGTACGCCGAGTTCGCCCACTTTGCCGAAGTCACCGGCGTGCTCGACGCCGCTGAGGAGAAGGTGCTGGCACGGCTGCTCCAGTACGGGCCGAGCGTACCGGTGCAGGAGCCCGCAGGGCGCCTGTTCCTGGTGGTCCCGCGTTTCGGCACCATCTCGCCCTGGTCCAGCAAGGCCACCGACATCGCCCGCAACTGCGGCCTGGCGAAGATCCAGCGCATCGAGCGCGGCATCGCCTATTACGTTGCCGGCCAGTTGTCGGACGCCGATGCACAACTGATCGCCAGCGTCCTGCACGACCGCATGACCCAGCTGGTGCTGGGCGAGCTGGAAGCCGCGTCCGCCCTGTTCAGCCATGCCGAGCCCAAGCCGCTCACCGTGGTGGACGTCCTGGGGGGCGGTCGCGCCGCCCTGGAGAAGGCCAACGTCGAGCTGGGGCTGGCCCTGGCCGATGACGAGATCGATTACCTGGTGAAGAGCTTCAACGAAATGGGGCGCAACCCCCATGACGTCGAGCTGATGATGTTCGCCCAGGCCAACTCCGAGCACTGCCGCCACAAGATCTTCAACGCCAGCTGGGACATCGACGGCCAGGCGCAGGAGAAGAGCCTGTTCGGCATGATCAAGAACACCTACGAGATGAACCGCGAAGGCGTGCTGTCCGCCTACAAGGACAACGCGTCGGTCATCGAGGGCTTCACCGCCGGCCGCTTCTTCCCCGACCCGGCCACCCGCCAGTACGGCGCGACCGAAGAGCCCGTGCATATCCTGATGAAGGTGGAGACCCACAACCACCCGACCGCCATCGCCCCGTTCCCCGGTGCCTCCACCGGCTCCGGTGGCGAGATCCGTGACGAAGGCGCTACCGGTCGCGGTGCCAAGCCGAAGGCCGGCCTGACCGGCTTCACCGTCTCCAACCTGCAGATCCCCGGCTTCGAACAGCCCTGGGAGAAGCCCTACGGCAAGCCCGAGCGCATCGTCACCGCGCTGGACATCATGATCGAGGGCCCGCTGGGCGGTGCCGCGTTCAACAACGAGTTCGGCCGCCCTGCGCTGAACGGCTACTTCCGCACCTTCGAGCAGGCGGTCCAGTCGCCCCGTGGTGAAGAAGTGCGTGGCTACCACAAGCCGATCATGCTGGCTGGCGGCATGGGCAACATCCGTGCGGACCACGTGCAGAAGGCCGAGATCTCCATCGGCGCCAAGCTGATCGTCCTCGGTGGCCCGGCCATGCTCATCGGCCTGGGTGGTGGCGCTGCGTCCTCCATGGCCACGGGCGCCAGCTCCGCCGACCTGGACTTCGCCTCCGTGCAGCGTGACAACCCCGAGATGGAGCGTCGCTGCCAGGAAGTGATCGACCGCTGCTGGCAACTGGGCGCCGAGAACCCCATCAAGTTCATCCACGACGTGGGTGCCGGCGGCATCTCCAACGCCCTGCCGGAGCTGATCAACGACGGCGGCCGCGGTGGTCGCTTCGAACTGCGCGCCGTGCCCAACGACGAGCCGGGCATGAGCCCGCTGGAAATCTGGTGCAACGAGTCCCAGGAGCGCTATGTGCTCTCGGTCGACGCCGCTGACTTCGAGCGCTTCAAGGCCATCTGCGAACGCGAGCGCTGCCCCTTCGCGGTGGTCGGCGAGGCCATCGAAGAGCCGCACCTCACCGTGGCCGACAGCCACTTCGGCAACAAGCCGGTGGACATGCCGCTCAACGTGCTGCTGGGCAAGCCGCCGCGCATGCACCGCAGCGTCACCCGTGAAGCCGAGCAGGGCGATGACTTCGACGCCACCACCGTTGCGCTGGAAGACGCCGTGTCCCGCGTGCTGCGCCACCCGGCCGTGGCCAGCAAGAGCTTCCTGATCACCATCGGCGACCGCACCATCACCGGCCTGGTGGCCCGCGACCAGATGGTCGGCCCCTGGCAGGTGCCGGTGGCCGACTGCGCCGTGACCGCCACCAGCTTCGACGTCTACACCGGCGAAGCCATGGCCATGGGCGAGCGCACCCCGCTGGCCCTGCTGGACGCCCCGGCGTCCGGCCGCATGGCCGTCGGCGAGGCCATCACCAACCTGGCGGCGGCACGCATCGAGAAGCTTTCCGACATCAAGCTGTCCGCCAACTGGATGGCCGCCGCCGGCCACCCCGGCGAAGACGCGCGCCTGTACGACACGGTCAAGGCCGTGGGCATGGAGCTGTGCCCGGCGCTGGGCATCACCATCCCGGTGGGCAAGGATTCCATGTCCATGAAGACCCGCTGGCAGGACGAAGGTGTGGACAAGTCCGTCACCTCGCCGCTGTCCCTGGTCATCTCCGGTTTCGCCCCGGTGCAGGACGTGCGCCGCACCCTGACCCCGCAGCTGCGCCTGGACAAGGGCGACACCGACCTGATCCTCATCGACCTGGGCCGTGGCCAGAACCGCATGGGCGGCTCGATCCTCGCCCAGACCTACGCCAAGCTCGGCCAGGCCGCGCCGGACGTGGATGATGCCGAGGACCTGAAGGCCTTCTTCGCGGTGATCCAGGGCCTGAACCAGGACGGCCTGCTGCTGGCCTACCACGACCGTTCCGACGGTGGCCTGATGACCACCGTGCTGGAAATGGCCTTCGCCGGCCACTGTGGCCTGGACCTGCAACTGGACGCCCTGGCCGATGCCGCCGCCGAGCTGCCGGCCGTGCTGTTCAACGAGGAGCTGGGTGCCGTCATCCAGGTTCAGCAGGGCGCCACCGCCGAGGTGCTGGCCCAGTTCAGCGCTGCCGGCCTGGGCGATTGCGTGGCGGTGATCGGCCGTCCGCTCAACAGTGCCAGCGTCGCCATCGCCTTCAATGGCGAGGCGGTCTTCACCGGCGAGCGCCGCATGCTGCAGCGCCAGTGGGCCGAGACCAGCTACCAGATCCAGCGCCTGCGGGACAATGCCGTGTGTGCCGACCAGGAGTTCGACGTTCTCCTCGACGAAGAGAACCCCGGCCTGAGCGCCAAGCTGTCCTTCGACGTCAACCAGGACATCGCCGCGCCCTACATCAAGAAGGGTGTGCGTCCCCAGGTGGCGATCCTGCGTGAGCAGGGCGTCAACGGCCAGGTGGAGATGGCGGCGGCGTTCGACCGCGCCGGCTTCTCGGCCATCGACGTGCACATGAGCGACATCCTCGCCGGCCGCATCAGTCTGGAAGACTTCAAGGGCCTGGTGGCCTGCGGTGGCTTCTCCTACGGCGACGTGCTCGGCGCCGGCGAAGGCTGGGCCAAGTCCATCCTCTTCAACGCCCGTGCCCGCGATGGCTTCCAGGCCTTCTTCGAGCGTAAGGACAGCTTCGCCCTGGGCGTGTGCAACGGTTGCCAGATGATGTCCAACCTGCACGAGCTGATCCCCGGCACCGAGTTCTGGCCGCACTTCGTGCGCAACCGCTCTGAGCAGTTCGAGGCGCGCGTCGCCATGGTGCAGGTGCAGGAGTCGGCCTCGATCTTCCTGCGTGGCATGGCCGGTTCGCGCATGCCCATCGCCATCGCCCACGGTGAAGGCCATGCCGAGTTCGAGAGCGAGGAAGCCCTGCTGGAAGCGGACCTGTCCGGTTGCGTGTCCCTGCGCTTCGTCGACAACCACGGCAAGGTCACCGAGAACTACCCGGCCAACCCCAACGGTTCGCCCCGTGGCATCACCGGCCTCACCAGCCGCGACGGCCGCGTGACCATCATGATGCCGCACCCGGAGCGCGTGTTCCGCGCCGTGCAGAACTCCTGGCGCCCCGACGAGTGGCAGGAAGACGCCGGCTGGATGCGCATGTTCCGCAACGCGCGTGTCTGGGTCGACTGACGACCCTGCCGGTCCTCCTCTCCCGGCCCCGGGGGAGGAGGGCAGGCTGCCCGAAGTGCGCCAGGTCGAGCCTGGCGTGCGCCTCCTGCTCTGCCGCTGTGGGCATTCGCCCCGGCTTCCCGACTGTCCCCTCGATTGTCGACAAGGGCTCGCCTTCCAGGTCGAGCGCCCGCGTATCCTCCTGCTCTGTCGTTGTGGTCGATCCCGTCGCCTGCCCTGGTGCGATGGCAGCCATGCGCCCGAAGCCGTCGGTTTCAAGGCGCGTTGGCGGCGCTTCTGGGCCGGACGGTGAACCGTCGTTTTTTCCGGACCCGGCTGAACGCGACACCTTCCCGTTAGTCGAATGGCGGGTCGATTCCACGGATTCATAAAATCTTGGCGGACGGCCTCGATTAAGTGGCATCATCGTGCCATCACTGTCCAGCCTGTAATTTCCTGACGGAGTTATTGATGTACAAGCTGTGCTTCTATGTGCCGGAGTCCCATGTCGAACCCGTCAAGCAGGCGGTCTTCGCAGCGGGTGGAGGGCGCATCGGCGCCTATGACAGCTGCTCCTGGCAGGCCCTGGGTCAGGGGCAGTTCAGGCCCCTCGATGGCGCCGATCCGTTCATCGGCCAGGTGGGGCAGGTCGAGCACCTGCCCGAGTGGAAGGTGGAGATGGTGGTAGCCGACGAGCTGATCCACGATGCGGTGCGGGCCCTGAAGAAGGCCCATCCCTACGAGACCCCGGCCTTCGAGGTGTGGCGGTTGTCGGACCTGGTGTTCTGAACTGATCGGCCAGGCATGAAAAAGGCGCCTTCAAGGCGCCTTTTCTATTGGGGCTGGGCTCAGGGGCGGATCTCGATCAGCGTCCCGTCCTTCACCAGGCTCCAGATCTCGCGCATGTCGGCGTTCTTCATGGCGATGCAGCCTTCGGTCCAGTCGAGGGTGTGGAAGTACCACTCGGGGTACTCCTCGTCCAACGGGGTGCCGTGGATCATGATCATGCCGCCCGGGGGCACGCCCTTCTCGCGGGCCAGTTTGGCGTCGCGGGCATTGGGGTAGGAGATGTGCATGGCCAGGTTGAACTTGTCGCTGGTCTTGCGCCAGTCGATCCAGTAGAAGCCCTCGGGGGTGCGCTGGTCGCCCTCGCGCAGCTTCGGCCCGTTGGGCTGCTTGCCCAGGGAGATGCGGTAGCTCTTGAGGATGTCGCCGCGATTCATGAGCAGCAGCTTGCGCTCGGACTTCACCACCAGCACTTTGTCGATGGGCTTGCCGCCCAGGGCGGGTGCAGCGCTGGCGTGGGAAAGGGTGGTGAACAGGAAAACAAAGGCTAGGAGCATCCAGCGCATCTACAGCATCCCCGGGAACACGTGTTGGCAGCGATCAGGCTTTCTTGTCATGGGCCACCAGAGGGGCCAGCGGTTCGTTGCGCACCGGGTAGACCTGCTGCACCCGGTCGGCGAAGAAGCATTCTAAGGTACGGCCCACAGTGGGAAAAGCCAGCTCGGACCAAGGGATCTCGTGCTCGTGGAACAGCCGCACCTCAAGGCTTTCCTCGCCAGCGGCGAAGTCCAGGTCGGTGAGGTCGGCGAGGAACAGGGTGTAGACCTGGCTGATGTGGGGCAGGTCGAACAGCGTGTACAGGCGCAGGTTGTGGACCCGGGCGCAGGCCTCCTCGGCGGTTTCCCGGGCGGCGGCCTGTTCCATGGTCTCGCCGTTCTCCATGAAGCCGGCCGGCAGCGTCCAGTAGCCACGGCGGGGCTCGATGGCCCGGCGGCACAGCAGCACCTGCTGGCCCCAGACCGGCAGGCAGCCGGAGACGATGCGCGGGTTCTGGTAGTGCACCGTGTCGCAGGCATCGCAGACGTGACGCAGGCGGTTGTCGCCCTGGGGGATGCGTTGCACCACGGGGGTGCCGCACTGGCTGCAGAACTTCATCGGGGGCCCTCGGTTGGAGGTCGTCATCTTGGCGCGCCGGCCAGGGGCTCGGCAAGCGGGGCGGGTGGCCGGATCGAAGGGCGGAACGGGGCTTGGGGGCCCCTGGCGGTTCGTGCCATGATGCCCGGCACAACAAGAGACCGAGACCTTCCATGCTGGATGAGCTTCTCCGCCGGGTGCGGAGCCATTCCCCCACCGACCTGCCCATCGAGCGCAGCTTTCCCGAAGCGGCGGTGCTGGTGCCGGTGACCCGCAGCGACGACCCCGAACTGATCCTGACCCTGCGCGCCAGTGGCTTGTCCACCCATGGCGGCGAGGTGGCCTTTCCCGGTGGACGACGTGACCCCGAGGACCACGACCTGATCCACACCGCCCTGCGCGAGGCGGAAGAGGAGATCGGCCTGCCGCCAGGCCTGGTGGAAGTGGTCGGGCCCTTGAGCACCCTGGTGTCCCGCCACGGCATCAAGGTCACGCCCTATGTCGGGCTGGTGCCCGATTACGTCGAGTACCACGCCAACCGGGGCGAGATCGACTCGGTGTTCAGCGTGCCGCTGTCGTTCTTCCGTGATGACCCCCGCGAGGTCACCCACCGCATCGACTACCTCGGGCAGAGCTGGTACGTGCCCAGCTATCACTACGACGGGTACAAGATCTGGGGCCTCACCGCGATCATGGTGGTGGAGCTGGTCAACCTCATCTTCGATGCCGGCATCGAGCTGCGCGAGCCGCCGGAATCCTTCGTCAAACTCACCTGAGTCCCGCATACAGGAGCGCCTGATGAAATACCGCCTGGGCAACGCCCGTGTCGAAACCCATCCAGACAGCTGGATCGCCCCCGACGCCTCGGTGATCGGCAAGGTGCGCCTGGAGGCGGGCGCCAGCGTCTGGTTCGGTGCCGTGCTGCGCGGCGACAACGAGCTGATCCACATCGGCGAGCACTGCAACGTGCAGGACGGCGCGGTGATGCACACCGACATGGGCTACCCGCTGACCCTCGGCAAGGGCGTCACCGTCGGTCACAACGCCATGCTCCACGGCTGCACGGTCGGCGACTACAGCCTGGTCGGCATCAATGCGGTGATCCTCAACGGGGCGAAGATCGGCAAGTACTGCATCATCGGCGCCAACGCGCTGATCGCCGAGGGTAAGGAAATACCCGATGGCTCGCTGGTGATGGGCTCTCCCGGTAAAATCGTCCGCGAGCTGACCGAGCCACAGAAGAAAATGCTCGAAGCCAGTGCCGCCCACTACGTACACAACGCCCAGCGCTACGCCCGCGAGCTGGTCGAACAGGAAGACTGATGGAAATCGAACGCCCCGTACCGTCCCCTTGCGTACACGTCTGTGCGCTGGACGATGACGATACCTGCCTAGGGTGCCAGCGCAGCATTGATGAAATCAGCCGCTGGGGGCGCATGGACAACACCGAGCGCCGCGAGGTCCTGGCCCGTTGCCTGGAGCGCGCGCGCGACAAGGGCCAGCTGATGGCCTGACCCTTCCAGGCGCCGGTCGCGCCGGCGCCTCACCGACTCTTCATCCTTCGAGGAAACACCGATGCCCCGTATTGGAACCCCGCTGTCGCCGAGCGCGACCCGTGTACTGCTCTGCGGCTCTGGCGAGCTGGGCAAGGAAGTGGTGATCGAACTGCAACGCCTGGGCGTTGAAGTCATCGCCGTGGACCGCTACGAGAACGCACCGGCCATGCAGGTCGCCCACCGCAGCCACGTCATCAGCATGCTGGACGGCGAGGCCCTGCGCCGTGTCATCGAGCTGGAAAAGCCGCACTACATCGTGCCGGAGATCGAAGCCATCGCCACCGCCACCCTGGTGGAGCTGGAGGCCGAGGGCTACACCGTCATTCCCACTGCCCGTGCCGCGCAGTTGACCATGAACCGCGAGGGCATCCGCCGCCTGGCGGCCGAGGAACTGGGCCTGCCCACCTCGCCCTACCACTTCGCCGATACCTTCGAGGACTACCGCGCCGCCGTGGCCAGCGTCGGCTACCCCTGCGTGGTCAAGCCGATCATGAGCTCCTCCGGCAAGGGCCAGTCCGTTCTGAAGAGCGACGCCGACCTGCAGACCGCCTGGGACTACGCCCAGGAAGGCGGCCGGGCTGGCAAGGGCCGGGTCATCGTCGAGGGCTTCATCGACTTCGACTACGAGATCACCCTGCTCACCGTGCGTCACATCGGCGGCACCACCTTCTGCGCGCCCATCGGCCACCGCCAGGTGAAGGGCGACTACCACGAGTCCTGGCAGCCCCAGGCCATGAACCCGAAGGCACTGGCCGAGTCCGAGCGCGTGGCCAAGGCCGTGACCGAGGCACTGGGCGGCCGTGGCCTGTTCGGCGTGGAGCTGTTCGTCAAGGGCGACCAGGTGTGGTTCAGCGAGGTCTCGCCGCGCCCCCATGACACCGGCCTGGTGACCCTGATCTCCCAGGACCTCTCCGAGTTCGCCCTGCACGCGCGCGCCATCCTCGGCCTGCCGATCCCGGCCATCCGCCAGCAGGGGCCGTCGGCTTCCGCCGTCATCCTGGTGGAAGGCAAGTCCGGCGAAGTCAGCTTCGGCAACCTCGCCGACGCACTGAGCGAGCCGGACACCGCGCTGCGCCTGTTCGGCAAGCCGGAAGTCGATGGCCAGCGCCGCATGGGCGTAGCCCTGGCGCGCGACGAGTCCACCGACCTGGCCCGCGCCAAGGCGACCCGTTCCGCCCAGGCGGTCGACGTCAAGCTGTGAGCCGCTGGGCCGGGGCGCTCTGGTGGGCATCGGCGGTCACGCTGATGCCCCTCATGCTGCCCCTCGCCCTGCATACCCGGCGCACCGCCCTGCGCCTGCCGCCGGCAGCAGGCCCCGAGCAGGGGGTGGCGGGCGTGGGGTTCGCCGGTGAGCCGCTGCGGCTGCTGGTGATCGGCGAGTCCACCGTCGCGGGTGTCGGAGTCGACCTGCTCGAACGGGCACTTCCGGGGCAACTGGCGAATGCGCTGTCGCGCCGCCTGGAGCGCCCGGTAGCCTGGCGGGCCTGTGGGGAGAACGGCATCACCGCCGTGGAGGCCTGCGAGCGCCTGTTGCCGCAGGTGGCCGACGAGGCACCCGACCTGGTGGTGATGGCCTTCGGCGTCAACGACACCACCCATTTCACTTCGCGATCCCGTTGGCGCCAGGCGCTGGAAGGGCTGGGCAGGCCCTTTCTCCAGCGTGGCGCCTGCGTGGCCTTTTCCGCCGTGCCGCCGCTCGGGCACTTCCGGGCCTTGCCCTGGCCGCTGCGCCTGCTGCTGGGCTGGCGTGCGCGCTTGATGGACCGGGTGCTGGCGGAGACGGCCAGCCCCCTGGGCGCCCTTCATTGCACCGCCACCCTGGCGATGCGCCCCGACTACCTGGCGATTGATGGCTACCACCCGTCAGAGCTGGGCTGCGAGGTCTGGGCCGGCCTGCTGGCCGACCGCCTGTGGCTCGAGATGGTGCCGCAACCGCCCTTGGCTGCGGCAGCCGGTTAACGGGGGCCGGACAGGTCCCGGTCGCGAGTCTCCTTCAGGCACAGCACGGCCAGCAGGCTGAGCAGCGCAGCTGCCGATACATAGCCCCCCACCCATGACAGGCCGCCGAGGCTGACCAGCTTCTGGGCGAAGAACGGCGCCACCGAAGCGCCCACGATGCCCCCCAGGTTGTAGGCCGCCGACGCGCCGGTGTAGCGCACCGGGGTGGGAAACAGCTCGGGCAGCAGCGCGCCCATGGGGGCAAAGGTCACCCCCATCAGGAACAGCTCCAGGCTGAGGAACAGGGTCACCGAAAGGGTGGACCCCTGGGTCAGCAGTGGCTCCATGGTGAAACCGGAGAGGATCGCCAGCACACAGCCGCCGATCAGCACCGGCTTGCGCCCGAAGCGGTCGCTGAGCCAGGCCGAGAGCGGGGTGGCCGCCGCCATGAACAGCACCGCGAAGCACAGCATGCCGAGGAAGCTCTCGCGGCTGTAGCCGAGGCTCGCCACGCCGTGGCTGAGGGAAAACACCGTGGAGATGTAGAACAGCGCGTAGCACACCACCATCGCCAGGGCGCCCAGCAGGATCGGGCGCCAGTGGCTGGCAAAGGCTTCCACCACCGGCAGCTTCACCTGGCGATGCTGGGCCAGGGCCTGGGCGAAGACCGGCGTTTCCTCCAGCTTCAGGCGCACATAGAGACCGACCATCACCAGCACGGCACTGAGCAGGAAGGGAATGCGCCAGCCCCAGGCACGGAACTGCTCGTCACTGAGCAGCAGCGCCAGGGAGAGGAACAGACCGTTGGCGGCGAGGAAGCCGATGGAGGGGCCGAGTTGCGGGAACATGCCGAACCAGGCGCGCTTGCCCGGCGGTGCATTCTCGGTGGCCAGCAGTGCCGCACCGCCCCATTCGCCCCCCAGCCCCAGGCCCTGGCCGAAGCGCAGCAGGCACAGCAGGATCGGTGCCCAGGCGCCGATGCTGTCGTAGCCGGGCAGCACACCGATCAGGGTGGTGGAAACCCCCATCAGCAGCAGCGAGGCCACCAGGGTCGACTTGCGTCCGATACGGTCGCCGAAGTGCCCGAACAGGGCCGAACCCAGCGGCCGCGCGAGGAACGCGATGCCGAAGGTGAGGAAGGCCGAGAGCATCTGCGCGGTCGGCGAGCCCTGGGGGAAGAACACCGGGCCGATCACCAGGGCGGCGGCGGTGGCGTAGATATAGAAGTCGTAGAACTCGATGGCCGTGCCGATGAAGCTGGCCGTGGCGACGCGGGCGGGTGAGTTCGCGGGAGGCGTGGTGGCCGGAGTCTCGGTGCAGGCAGTGGAAGTCATGCGGTTGTCCCCTGGCGGGCGTCGGCACGGGCGGCGCCCCTGGTATTGGCGTGTGGACTGAGGGGCTGGGGCGAGGTCGGCGGATAGCCGGCTTCAGGGCCTTGCGACTGCTCCATTGCGGCGGGTGGCGACAGGGCAGGGTGGTCTCAGGTGGCCGGGTCTGGCCGTGGCGGGGGCGGGTAGCCGGTGCGCGAGAGGGGCTGGATGAGCCGAGGGCGATTATAGGAAGGCCGGGAAAAAGCCGGCAAGGCGGTCAGGTTCGCCAGGCGCGCACACGCTGGATCCGGTTCTCGCCGGATTCGAGGATTTCCAGTCGGTAGCGGCCGATCTTCAGGCAGGCGCTGGCATCGGGCAGTTGTTCCAGGGCTTCGGTGATCAGGCCATTGAGGGTCTTGGGGCCGTCGCACGGCAGGTGCCAGCCGAGCAGGCGGTTGAGCTCGCGCAGGTGCAGGCTGCCATCGAGTTCGTAGCTGCCGTCCTCGGCCGGGGTGATGGTGCGGGTGGGGGCGAAGTCCTCCAGGCTGCCGAACTCGCCGATCAGCTCCTGGAAGATGTCCTCCAGGCTCACCAGGCCGATCACGTCGCCGTATTCGTCGACCACGATGGCGACGCGGCGCTGCTCCTTCTGGAAGTTCACCAGCTGGGTCAGCAAGGGCGTGCTCTCGGGGATGAAGTAGGTCTCGCGGCACACGCCGAGCAACTCGTCGGCGGTGATCCCGGTCTTGGGCAGCAGCCGCGCCACCTGGCGCATGTGCAGCATGCCTTCCACCTGGTTGATGTCCTCGCGGTACACCGGCAGGCGGGTGTGGGTGGTGGCCCGCAGTTGTTCCAGGATGCGCTCCGGCGACTGGGCGATGTCGATGCCCTGAATCTCGCTGCGCGGAACCATGATCTCGCTGATGGTGACCCGTTGCAGGGCGCGGGTCAGCTCGTGGGGCAGGCGTTGCTGGGGGCTCTCGTCTTCCTGGATGCGCTCGGGAGCCGGCTTGCGGCGCGCCAGCACCCAGGCGCCTGCCGAGGCGATCAGCAGGCCGAGGATCAGGCCAAGGAGGAGGCCGGGGGCGGGCATCTCAGATGTGCAGGATGAATTCGCGGACCAGCTTGCTGCCGAAGTAGGCCAGCATCAGCAGGCAGAAGCCCGCCAGGGTCCAGCGGATCGCCTTGTGGCCACGCCAACCCAGCTGGTGGCGGCCCCAGAGCAGCACGGCGAACACCACCCAGGCGAAGCAGGAGAGGATGGTCTTGTGCGCCAGGTGCTGGGCGAAGAGGTTCTCGACGAACAGCCAGCCCGAGATCAGTGACAGCGACAGCAGGCCCCAGCCGGCCCAGAGGAAGCCGAACAGCAGGCTTTCCATGGTTTGCAGGGCGGGGAAGTTGCGGATCAGTCCGGACGGGTGCTTGTGCTTGAGCTGGTGGTCCTGGAGCAGCAGCAGCAGGGACTGGAACACGGCAATGGTCAGCATGCCGTAGGCCAGGATCGACAGCAGGATGTGGGCGAGGATGCCCGGCTCCTCGTCGATCGGCTGCACCGTGCCCGAGGGCACGAAGATCGCCAGCAGCACCGTGAGCGCGCCAAGCGGATACAACAGCAGGAGCAGGTTCTCCACCGGCATGCGGCTGCAGGCCAGGAGTGTGAGGCCGATCACGGCGGCGGCGATGAGGCTCGCGGCGTTGAAGAAGTCGAGGGTCAGGCCGGCCGGGGCGATGAGCTGGAAGAACAGCGCAGTGGCATGGCTGATCAGGGCCAGCAGGCCGAGCACGGCGAGCATGCGCTTGTCCGGCGTCTTGCGCTCGCGCAGGCGAAGGCCCTGGTGGATGGCGCCGCCTACATAGAGGAAGGCAGCCAGGAGGCTGGGCAGCAGAGGGTGCATAAGTCCTTGTAAGGCAAGCCCGAAAGGCGCTGAGTGTGGCACAGAACGGCGTGCTCACGAAAGACCGCTGGCGGTGTCGGCGCCGCCCGCTCTTCGCTATACTCCGCCGCCTGCCGCAAGCTCACCCGGGGCCTCCAGGGCCTGAAAGGATCGCGCATGTTCGAAAATCTCACAGACCGCCTCTCGCAGACGCTGCGCCACGTCACCGGCAAGGCCAAGCTGACCGAGGACAACATCAAGGACACCCTGCGCGAAGTGCGCATGGCGCTGCTCGAAGCCGACGTGGCGCTGCCCGTCGTCAAGGACTTCGTCAACAAGGTCAAGGAACGCGCGGTCGGGACCGAGGTCTCCAAGAGCCTGACCCCGGGCCAGGCCTTCGTGAAGATCGTCCAGGCCGAACTGGTCGACCTGATGGGCGCCGCCAACGAAGACCTGGCGCTGAATGCCGCACCGCCGGCGGTCATCCTCATGGCCGGCCTGCAGGGCGCGGGCAAGACCACCACCGTCGGCAAGCTCGCGCGCTTCCTCAAGGAGCGCAAGAAGAAGTCGGTCCTGGTGGTGTCCGCCGACGTCTACCGCCCGGCGGCGATCAAGCAGCTGGAAACCCTGGCCAATGACCTGGAGGTGACCTTCTTCCCCTCCGACACCAGCCAGAAGCCGGTGGACATCGCCCAGGCGGCGATCCGCGAAGCCAAGCTGAAGTTCATCGACGTGGTCATCGTCGACACCGCCGGTCGCCTGCACGTCGACGGCGAGATGATGGAGGAGATCAAGCAGGTCCACGCGGCGATCAAGCCGGTGGAGACCCTGTTCGTGGTCGACGCCATGACCGGCCAGGACGCGGCCAACACCGCCAAGGCCTTCAACGATGCACTGCCGCTGACCGGCGTGGTGCTGACCAAGGTCGACGGTGACGCCCGTGGCGGTGCCGCTCTTTCGGTCCGTGCCATCACCGGCAAGCCGATCAAGTTCCTCGGCATGGGCGAGAAGAGCGAAGCGCTCGATCCGTTCCACCCCGATCGCGTGGCGTCGCGCATCCTCGGCATGGGCGACGTGCTCAGCCTGATCGAACAGGCCGAGCAGGGCCTCGACCGCGAGAAGGCCGAGAAGCTCGCCAAGAAGATCAAGAAGGGCAAGGGCTTCGACCTCGAAGACTTCCGTGACCAGCTGCAGCAGATGAAGAACATGGGCGGCCTCGGCAGCCTCATGGACAAGCTGCCCATGCTCGGTGGCGTCAACCTCTCCCAGATGGGGGGGGCGCAGAATGCCGCCGAGAAGCAGTTCAAGCAGATGGAAGCCATCATCAACTCCATGACGCCCGCCGAGCGCCGTGATCCCGAGATGATCAGCGGCTCGCGCAAGCGCCGCATCGCCCTCGGCTCCGGTACCCAGGTGCAGGACGTCGGCCGACTCATCAAGCAGCACAAGCAGATGCAGAAGATGATGAAGAAGGTCACCGCCAAGGGCGGCCTGTCGCGCATGATGCGTGGCATGGGCGGCATGTTCCCCGGCGGCATGCCGAAGATGTAAGACCGCGCCAGCGGTCCTCTCCGTCAGCCGTGGTGAGGCGCCAGCGCCTCCAGGCCCCGCCCGGGGCGCGGCTTTCGGGGCCACCGACAGGTGGCGCGTACAAACAGATTTGCATTCGGCCGGATAATCCTTAGAATATGCGGCCTTTCGGGCCCATGGCCCATGTGTGCACACACGCTTGAAAAGCACCGACCTACAGGAACGAAGTTCAATGGTAACCATCCGTCTTGCCCGTGGCGGCTCCAAGAAGCGCCCCTTCTACCACCTGACCGTGACCAACAGCCGCAACGCGCGCGATGGCCGCTTTGTTGAGCGCATCGGTTTCTTCAACCCGGTTGCCCAGGGTTCCGAAGTCAAGCTGTCCGTCAACCAGGAGCGCGTCAGCTACTGGCTGAGCCAAGGCGCCCAGCCGTCTGAGCGCGTTGCTCAGCTGCTGAAGGAAGCTGCCAAGGCTGCTGCCTAAGCAACTCCCATGAGCGCGACGCCGGCCGCCGCCGATGAACTGATCGTTCTCGGCAAGATTTTCTCGGTGCACGGCGTACGTGGCGAGGTGAAGGTGTATTCCTTCACGGATCCACTGGATAACGTGCTCGATTACCCCCGCTGGACGCTCACGCGTGACGGCGAGGTCAAGCAAGTCGAAGTTGCCAGCGGACGTGTCCAAGGCAAGTTCCTGGTAGTGAAGCTGAAAGGGCTGGACGACCGCGATGTTGCCAGGACCTACGCGGGTTTTGAAATCCGTGTTCCCGAAAGCGAGCTGCCTGAACTTGAGGAAGACGAGTTCTACTGGCACCAGTTGGAAGGTCTCTCCGTGATCAACCAGGACGGGCAGCTGCTCGGCAAGGTCGATCATCTGCTGGAGACCGGCGCCAACGACGTGATGGTGGTCAAGCCCTGCACCGGCAGCCTGGATGACCGCGAACGCCTGTTGCCCTACACGGAGCAATGCGTGCAAGCGATCGACCTGGATGCGGGTGAAATGAGGGTGGACTGGGACGCCGACTTCTGAGCCGCATGACATGAAAAGCATGCAGGTCGAAGTCATCAGCATCTTCCCGGAGATGTTCGCCGCCATCAGCGAGTACGGCATCACCAGCCGCGCGGTCAAGCAAGGGCTCCTGAAGCTCAATTGCTGGAACCCACGGAGCTTCACCGAGGATCGCCACCAGACGGTGGATGATCGGCCTTTCGGTGGTGGACCCGGGATGGTGATGAAGATCGAACCGCTGGAACGGGCACTGGCAGCCGCCAAGGCCGCAGCGGGAGATCGGGCGAAGGTGATCTACCTTTCGCCGCAGGGGCGCCAGCTGAAGCAGGCGGCCGTGCGCGAACTGGCGCAGGAGGAAGCCCTCATCCTCATCGCCGGTCGCTACGAAGGCATTGACGAGCGTTTCATCGAGACGCATGTCGACGAGGAATGGTCGATTGGCGATTACGTCCTGTCCGGCGGTGAGCTGCCGGCCATGGTGCTGATCGACGCGGTAACGCGATTGCTGCCCGGCGCGCTGGGCCACGCGGACTCCGCCGAGGAGGACTCGTTCACGGACGGCCTGCTCGATTGTCCTCACTACACCCGACCTGAGGTGTACGCGGATAAGCGTGTTCCTGAAGTGCTGCTCAGCGGCAACCACGAACACATCCGGCGATGGCGTTTGCAGCAGGCGCTTGGGCGCACCTGGGAACGTCGGGCCGATCTTCTGGATTGCCGCTCGCTTTCTGGAGAAGAGAAAAAGCTGCTGGAGGAGTACATCCGCCAGCGGGACGATAGTTAACGTATCGATGGCACGCCCGAAAGGCCTGTCTTAGGAGCACAGCGATGACCAACAAGATCATTCAGCAGATCGAAGCTGAACAAATGAACAAAGAGATCCCGGCGTTCGCCCCTGGCGACACCGTGATTGTGCAAGTGAAAGTGAAGGAAGGCGAGCGTTCCCGTCTGCAGGCCTTCGAAGGTGTGGTCATCGGCAAGCGTAACCGCGGCCTGAACAGCGCCTTCACCGTACGCAAGATCTCCAACGGCGTTGGCGTTGAGCGTACCTTCCAGACCTACTCCCCCCTGGTCGACAGCCTGACCGTCAAGCGCCGCGGCGACGTGCGCAAGGCCAAGCTGTACTACCTCCGCGACCTGTCCGGCAAGGCTGCTCGCATCAAGGAGAAGCTGGTCTAAGACCCGCTTCCACAACAAAAGGCCCGCCCCGGGAAACCGCGGCGGGCTTTTTGTTGCCCTGCAGAAAGCGATATGCAGGCACTCGGGTAGGCAGGGGGTTCGAGCTTTTGAGGAAGTGGCAGTGGAAGTCGGGGGTTGGCTCTTGTCGTAGCAAACGAGCCTTATCGTCATCTGGCGTTGTTTGCATGGTTGTAGGCGGTTGACCGCCGGCGCTCGTCACGCCGGCGGGCCGGGTTGGTAGGGAGCCACCCCCGAGGCGGCCATCGGCACGCCGTTGGGGCGGGGCTCATACCGGCTCGGCGCAGAACTCCAGCAGTGCCTGCTCCAGGCGTTCGACTTCCTGGGTGACGTCGTGGGCGAGCTGCTCCATCACGTCCTCGGGCTGCCGACCTTCCCAGGCTTCTTCCAGGGCCTCGCAACAGCTGACCAGGGGCTGTGCATGGACGATCCGCGCGGCGCCCTTGATCTTGTGGGCAGCTGCGGCGACTTCCTCCCAGTCTTTCTCACCCAGGCTGCGATGCAACTGATCGAGGTCCTCGCGATTGGCAGTCAGCAGGGTGTCCAGCAGGCGCTGGCGCAGTGCCGGGTCGCTGCCGGCCAGTTGCAGGAATTCCTTCATGCCGAAGAGGCCCTCCGGGTGCGTCGCCGGCAGTGCCGGAAGCTCCGGCATCTCAATGGGCTCCAGCGCCTGTGAGGGCTGCAGGGTGGCCAGCTGCCGGGCCAGTTGACGCAGGCTGATGGGTTTGAACAGGCAGGCGTCCATGCCCGCCTTGCGGCAGCGCTCGTGTTCCTCGCTCTGGGCGTTGGCGGTGTAGCCGATGAAGTGTACCCGTCCGCTTTCCCGGCGGGCTTCTTCCTCCCGCACGGCGCGGGCCAGGGCGTAGCCGTTCATCACCGGCATGTTGCAGTCGCTGATCACCAGGTCGAAGTGGCCCTTGCTCCAGTGGTCCAGCCCATCGCGGCCGTCCACCGCCTCGGTGACGCGGTGGCCGAGGAAGGTCAGCTGCTGCTTGAGCAGTTCGCGGTTCGCGGGGTTGTCGTCCACCACCAGCACGTCCAGCGGCACCTGCCGTGCCACGGGGGCGTCTTCTTCCTCCTGGCGGGCGTGGCGGGGGAGCGGGTCCAGCTCCAGCAGGTCCAGCTCCACCCAGATGCAGGTGCCCCGGCCCAGTTCGCTTTCGAGGCGGATGGTGCCGCCCATCATTTCGCAAAGCACGCGACAGATCACCAGGCCCAGGCCGGTGCCCCGGCGTGCCTCGTCGGCGCCTACGCTGCCCTGGCTGAAGGCTTGGAACAGCTGTGCCTGGTCCTCGTCGGAGATGCCGCGGCCACTGTCCTCGACCTTGAGCAGGATGCCCAGGCGCTTGTCCGGGCGCGGTTGTGCCTGGATGTCGATGGAGACCCCGCCGGCGTCGGTGAACTTGATGGCGTTGCCCACCAGGTTCGTGAGGATTTGGCGGAAGCGCACCGGGTCGACCAGCACGTCACCACCCGCGCGGTGGTCGAACTCCAGGGTCAGTCGCAGGTTCTTCTGCCGGGCCAGGCCGTCGAACACCCGGATCACCGCTTCCGCCTGCTCCCGCAGGTTGCTGCGCACCGGAGACAGGCTGAGACGCCCCGACTCGATGCGGGCGATGTCGAGGATGTTGCCGATGAGCTCCAGGAGGTCCCGCGCGGAGCCGTGGGCGATCTCGATGGCGGCGCGGTCCCACTGGCCCTGGTCGGCCCGTTCGAGGGCCAGTTCCAGCATGCCGATCACGGCGTTCATCGGCGTGCGGATCTCGTGGCTCATGGTGGCCAGGAAGGTGCTCTTGGCCCGGTTGGCGTCATCGGCCCGCTCCTTGGCGGCCTGCAGGTCCTCCACCAGTTGCAGGCGCTCGCTGATGTCGATCCAGCCGCTGACCACGCCCTTGATCTCGCCACGGAAGTCCCGGTACGGCTCGATCCAGTGATAGATGCTGAGGGGGCCGGCCTGGCTGTACAGCTCCCGGTCGCAGCGCAACGGCACACCGGACTCGGTCACCTTGCGGTAGTCGTCCAGCAGCGTCTGGCGCTGCCCCTCGCTGCCCAGCTTGGCGGCGGGCGGCGGTTGCCCGATCACGTCCTCGCGCCGGAGGGCCAGGGCCTGCAGGTAGTTGTCGTTGCACATCAGCAGGCGGCCATCGCGATCGCGAACGTAGATCGGGTGCGGCGTACCGTTGACCAGTGCCTCCATCAGGTGGAACTGGTCGTTGAGGGCTTGCTCGGCTTTCTTCCGGCGGCCGATCTGGCGCCTGAGGTAGAGGATCCAGCCCAGCGACACCAGCAGCAGGAGCCCCGAAATGGAGAGGATCTGCATGATCAGCTCACGGTTCACCGTGGTGCGCGTGCCGCTGATCTCGACGTTCGAACGCCATCGTTGCTTGACCAGTACCGCCAGCTCATCCGGCGGGATGGCAGCGGTTGCCTTGTCGAGGATGGACTGCAGCAGGGTGTCTTCCTTGCGCATGGCGAAGGCGATGCTTTCCTGGGGCACGTCGATGAGTTCGGAGATGCGCAGCTGCTCCGGGAACATCCGGCGGATGTAGTACTCGGCGACGATGGTGGACATCACGGCGCCCTCCGCCTCGCCGTTGGCGACGGCCACCAGGCAGTCCAGCAGCGAGCTGGTCTCCACCAGGCGAATACCGGGGTAGCGGCTGCGGATGTAGTCGTTGAGGAAGTAGCCGCGGATCACCGCCAGGCGCTGGCCGTGCAACTCGCTGAGTCGGGACGGGGACTTCGCGTCGTTGAGGGTGATGGTGGCGAACGGCACGTGCATGTAGGGGCGCGAATAGGCCATGTCGCGCTGGCGGATGCGGGCTATGCCGTCAGCGCCGACGATGTCGGCTTCGCCGTTCAGCACGGCATTCATCATGTCTTCGGGCTGGGGAGTGCGGACGATCTCGAAGCGCAGGCCGGTGCGGATGCGGATCTGGTCGAGGATGTCGGCCGTGATGCCGTGGTAGTTGCCCTCATTGTCGAAGAACGACACCGGCGCGTAGTTGCCGTAGGTGGCGACGCGTATGACCGGATGCGCCGCCAGCCAGGCGCGCTCCTCTTCGGTGAACGGCAGTTCCGGGTCCAGCAGGCTCGGGCTGGCGCCGCCGCTCCAGCGCTTGATCAGCGGCGTGCGGTTGCCCGTTGGCAAGCGCTGCAGGACCTTGTTCACCAGCGCCAGCAGGCGGGTGTTGCCGCGTGCGCTGGCGAAGCTGATGCCGCTGGCCTTCAGGTCTGCCAGGCGGACGATGTGCAGGTGGTCGTCATAGACTTGGTTGATCTGGTAGTTCGCGCTGATCAGGTCCCCCAGGTACAGGTCGTTGTCGCCGTCGACCACCGAGTTGAGGGCCGCGCTGGTGGAGGGGTAGAGCGTCAGGATGGCGTCCGGATAGCGGTTCTGCACCATGTCCAGGGGCAGGTAGTTGCCGACGATGGCGATGCGCAGGCTGTCCAGGTCCCGGGGCCAGTCGCGCTTGTCCTGTTGCCGGGCGACCAGGCTGGGCTGGTCGGGGGCATAGGGAAGGCTCAAGGCCAGTGCCTGCTCGCGGCCTTCGAAGTCGTTGGACGCACTGAGCAGGTCGGCCTCTCCACTGCTCACTGCGCGCAAGGCTGCGCTCCGACTGGGGTAGCGTTCGACACGGACGGGCACCTGCAACTGGCGCGACAGCAGGCCGGCGACGTCGGCAGTGATGCCCTCGAAGTCGCGGCCGCTGGACGTGATGTCGAAGGGGGGCAGGTCGTCCGCAATGGCCAGCCGCAGCTCACCGCGCTGGGCGAGCCAGGCCCGTTCCTCGGGCTCCAGGGTGATGTCCTCTTCCAGTGCAAGGGGACGGGCACCGAGGGGAATCGACTGGGAGGCGGCTTGCGCCAGCAGGGGCACGGTGAGTGCGAGAAGCACGAGGGGCTTGAGCAGACGGAGGCACATGGTCGTTTCCTAATGGTGGCGGGCGGTCTGGATTGCAGACCCTGGGCGCCGCGCAGAGAAAATATCCCAGTGCCCCGGTCGGGCCTATGCAGGGGGAGGGGGAATGAGCATGTTTCAGGTTTTTCCCGCTTTTTGATCGGACGTTACTTACCTGAAGTCGGAAATTCTGGTTATTCCGAGCATGTCCGGCGCAAGTGCCTGCAAGGGGCGAGAGACCCGGCTGATACAGGGCCGGATTTCGGGAAAGACCGTTGTCAGTTGCCGGAACCTGACCTTCTCAAGGGAGGGGTATCCCGTCGTCGGCTCCTCACCCCATCGTCGAGGCGGTGGCTGTGGAATAATCCGCGCCCCCCGGCCTGGTCGTGGGGAGAGCGCTCCTGCCGATGATCGACAGGCGCGTGGAGGCCCTGCGTATACCGCAGGGTGCACATGCAAGCCCAGCCGTCACCGAAACGTGGCCGCCACAGTGGGATTCACCGAGGTAGTCGTGGCATGACCCCGAGAGAACGAGAGATAGAACGGCGCATCGCCTTGTCCGAGAGCCGTGTGACCAAGGCGGTGTTCCCGCCGACCACCAACCACCACAACACCCTGTTCGGCGGCACCGCGCTGGCCTGGATGGACGAGGTGTCCTTCATCTGCGCCACCCGCTTCTGCCGGCTGCCGCTGGTGACGGTTTCCACCGACCGCATCGACTTCAAGCACCCGATACCGGCCGGCTCCATCGTCGAGCTGATCGGGCGTGTGGTGAAGGTGGGCAACACCAGCCTCAAGGTGGAGGTCGAGGTGTTCGTCGAAGGGATGTACGAGGCCGGGCGCGAGCGCGCCATCAGCGGCGCGTTCAGCTTCGTCGCCATCGACGACGACAAGCGCCCGGTGCCTGTGCTGCCGGAAGCGGCAATCCCCGCCGACTGAGTCGGCGGGCTGCCTTCAGGGGCGCATGGCGATTTTCAGGGACGCCTGGGAGAGGTCGATGTCGTGCAGCGTCAGGCTGCCGAAGCTCCCGGCGTTCGGGCCGCTGCCGGCCACGCGGATGTTGTCGAAGCGCAGCTCGCCGATGGAGCTGGGCAGGCGCACGTTGATGGAACCGTCGGCGTTCATCGTCGAGGTCAGCCGCGAGGTGTCGTAGACCACGCCCTTCATCGAAGTTTCCGCCTCCAGGCTGTTCAGCACCGGCATCACCAGGCGCGCCAGGCTCTGCACCGTGGCGATGCCGTCGCCTGCCTCCGCCTGCACGAACAGCCCCTGCAGCACATCGTCCAGGCCCTGGGCACTCACGCTGCTCATCTCCGCTTCGCTCAGCGGCTGCATGCCGGGCGGCACGTAGTCCTGGCTCATGGCGCTGGGCAGTTGCTGGGCCTGGGCGCTGATCATCTGGAACGGGCTCAGCAGCGCCGCCACCAGTGTCGCCGCCAGTCGCAGGTTGCTCTGGCGCTTGAGCGCCTTCTCCAGTTGCCGCTTGCTGAGCAGGCCCTGCTCGATGAGCACCTCACCCAGGCGTTTGTCGCTGGTGAGCTGAACCTTGATGGCAGCATCCAGCTGCTGGGTGGTGATCAGTCCCTTGTTGACCAGGATCTGGCCAAGACGCGAGTTCTGATGGTTGGACATGGGGGCAGGACCAGGGCAGGGATAGTGGCAAGGTAGAATCATCCTCTTGTGGGAAGAGGCTGTCACCCAACGAAGGATAGGCTTACATCGCCATCGGTCTATGACTCCGCGTCGCTGACAGTGTCGGCATCCACCAGGGCCACCAGGCTCCAGCCCGGCTGGGGTTCCAGCGCCTGCGAAGGCCCGGCGATGTGCACCCAGCCCCGGGTGTCACGGGCCAGCAGCAAGGTCGCACGGTTCCCGTGGAACGCCTGGTAGGCCGCCCAGTCGAAGGCCTCCGTCAGCGTGGTGATGCGGATCTCCGCCCCACGGCCGAGGCGGCTGGCGAACTGTGGATAGGTGAGTGCCGGCAGGCCCAGCTCACGGCCGCGAACCTGCTCGCTGCTGCGGTGCTTGTCGCTGCGCCGGCTGTCCGCCCCGCTGGGCAGGGTGAAGCGGCGAGGCTCGGCGAAATCGTGGCGAAAGCGCATGCAGGCCAGGGCGTTCATCTCGCTGGAGGGTGACAGCGCCAGCAGGTGCCCGAGCCCCACCAAGTCCAGGTGGGCGTCGGCATGCTGGGAGGTGGGGTTGCCGAAGTAGGTGGGCAGGCCGTCCATGCGCGCCGCGCGGATGTTCTCCCAACTGGAATCGGTGAGCAGCACCCGGCTGCCGAGCTGGTTCAGCGCCTTGCCCAGCGCCCGTGCCACCGGGTTGGCACCGATGATCAGGAAGCCTGCCGGTGCGGGCTCGGCCACCCCCAGCAGGCGCGCGAGGGGGCGGGCGGTGGCGCTCTGCAGCACCACCGTGCCGATGATCACCAGGAAGGTCAGTGGCACCAGCAACTGGGCATTCGGGTCGCCGTGCTCCTGCAGCCGCAGGGCGAAGATGGCGGACACCGCCGCTGCCACGATGCCGCGGGGTGCGATCCACGCCAGCAGCGCCCGCTCGCGCCAGCCCAGAGCCGAGCCCAGGGTGCTCAGGCCGATGTTCAGCGGCCGTGCGACGAACTGGATCACCGCCAGCAGCGCCAGGGTGGCCGGTCCCAGGGCCAGCAGCGCCTTCAGGTCGAGCCGCGCCGCCAGCAGGATGAACAGCCCCGAGATCAGCAGCACGCTGAGGTTTTCCTTGAAGTGCAGGATCGGCTTCACATCGACCCCACGCATGTTCGCCAGCCACATCCCCATCAGCGTCACTGCCAAAAGGCCCGACTCGTGCACCAGCAGGTTGGAGGCGATGAACACACCCAGCACCGCCGCCAGCGCCGCCAGGTTGTGCAGGTACTCCGGCAGCCAGTGGCGGCGCAGCACCACGCCGAGCGCCCAGCCGCCCAGCACGCCGAGCAGCGTGCCGCAGCCGATCACCCCGGCGAAGGTCGCCAGGCTCTGGCTCCAGCCGCCCTGGTCGCGGCTGACGATGAAGCTGAAGGTCACCACCGCCGCCAGGGCGCCGATGGGGTCGATGACGATGCCTTCCCAGCGCAGGATGTTCGCCACCGAGGCCCTGGGCCGCACCACCCGCAGCATCGGCACGATCACCGTCGGCCCGGTTACCAGTGTCAGCGAGCCGAACAGCACCGCCAGCTCCCACGAGAAGCCCAGCAGCAGGTGCGTGGCCACGGCGATCACCACCCAGGTCGCCAGTGCCCCCAGGGTCACCATGCGGCGGACCACCGAGCCGATCTCGCGCCATTCCGACAGGTGCAGCGTCAGGCTGCCCTCGAAGAGGATCAGCGCCACCGCCAGGGACGTTAGCGGGAAGAGCAGGGGGCCGAACAGCGCGCCCGGGTCCAGCACGCCGAGCACCGGCCCGGCGAGGATGCCCGACAGCAACAGGAAGAGGATCGCCGGCAGGCGCAGGCGCCAGGCCAGCCACTGGCTGCACAGCGCGGCCAGGCCGATGCCGCCGAGGGCCAGGAGGATGCGGGTTTCGTCCATCAGGACTCCTTGTCGCTGGTGAGGGGCGGGAACCTTGTGGAAGACTAGACGCCGTTCATCCCACCAGCGTTCCCCATGCCTGCACTCGACCACCCCCTGATCGACCGCTTTCTCGACGCCCTCTGGCTGGAGAAAGGCCTTTCGCCCCACACCCGCTCCGCCTACCGCAGCGACCTGGCGCATTTCAATGGCTGGCTGCACGAGCGCGGCTGCAACCTGGCGGAGGCCGGGCGCGACGTATTGTTGGATCACCTCGCCTGGCGCCTGGAGCAGGGCTACAAGGCCCGCTCCACGGCACGCTTCCTGTCCGGCGCGCGAGGCTTCTACCGCTTCCTGCTGGCCGAGGGCGAGATCGCCGAGGACCCGACCCTGCAGGTGGAGATGCCGCTGCTGGGCCGGCCGCTGCCCAAGTCGCTGTCCGAAGCCGATGTGGAGGCCCTGCTGGAGGCGCCGGACCTGGAAGACCCCATCGGCCTGCGTGACCGCGCCATGCTGGAGGTGCTCTACGCCTGCGGTCTGCGGGTCAGCGAACTGGTGGGGCTGACCCTGGAGCAGGTGAACCTGCGCCAGGGCGTGGTCAAGGTCTTCGGCAAGGGCAGCAAGGAGCGCCTGGTGCCGCTGGGCGAGGAAGCCATCGCCTGGATCGAGCGCTACGTCCGCGAAGCGCGGCCCTTCCTGCTGGATGGCAAGCCCAGCGACGTACTCTTCCCCAGCCTGCGCGGCGAGCAGATGACCCGCCAGACCTTCTGGCACCGCATCAAGCACCAGGCGAAGGTGGCCGGCATCCTCAAGCCCCTGTCGCCCCACACCCTGCGGCACGCCTTCGCCACCCACCTGCTCAACCACGGTGCCGACCTGCGGGTGGTGCAGATGCTGCTCGGCCACGCCGACCTGTCCACCACCCAGATCTACACCCACATCGCCCAGGCCCGCCTCAAGGACCTCCACGCCCGCCACCACCCGAGGGGGTGAGCCGGAAAAAGGCGACGCATGCGTCGCCCCGGAGAACGACCGGCCATGGATAGCCGGGCCGGGGTTCAACGGAGCGATGTGGCCCCGACAGGGACGTCTTGCACGGCGCTCTACTTCGCTCCGCGTCGCCCCGCTTTTTGCCTACACCCCCCCAAGGCCGCCGCCTGCATCCTCCGAGGGCTGCTTCAGGGAACCTGGCCGCCCACACCGCCTCCAAGCTCCGCGCAGCCCTCACAGCACCGCCCAGCCGTCCCCGGCGAGCCACCGTTCGGCTCCTCTGCACGGCCCGGCAGGCCTTCTGTGTTAGGCTTTCGCACCTATCCGACAGTCGCCGCTCCACAGGAGTAACCATGCGCGTGACCCGCCTTTTCGCGGCCATGGCCCTCGGCCTGGTCAGCTCCATCAGCCTTGCCGACGATCCGGACCAGGCCATCCGCAAGACCCTCGCCAGCCTTGACCTCGGCCTGCCCGTCGAATCCATCGGCGAAAGCCCGCTGGACGGCATCTACCAGGTCCAGCTCAAGGGCGGCCGCATGCTCTACACCAGCGCCGACGGCCAGTACCTGATGCAGGGCTACCTGTACCACGTGCAGAACGGCAAGCCGGTGAACCTCACCGAGCAGTCCGAAAGCCGCTCCATCGCCAAGGAAATCAATGCGATTCCCGCCGGTGAAATGGTGGTCTTCGCACCCAAGGACCAGCCGGCCAAGGCCCACATCACCGTCTTCACCGACACCGATTGCGGCTACTGCCAGAAACTGCACAGCGAAGTACCCGAGCTGAACCGTCGCGGCATCGAAGTGCGCTACGTCGCCTTCCCGCGCCAGGGCATCGGCAGCCATGGCTACAACACCCTGGTCAGCGTCTGGTGCAGCAAGGACCGCCAGGCTGCCATGAACCAGGCCAAGTCCCGCCTCGACGTGCCCGCCGCCAAGTGTGATAACCCGGTGGCCAAGCAGTTCGAACTGGGCCAGATGATCGGTGTGAACGGCACCCCTGCCATCGTTCTCGGCAACGGCCAACTGATTCCGGGCTACCAGCCCGCCCCGCAACTGGCCAAGCTCGCGCTCGACGCCAAGTGAGGCGAGGGCGCCAGCTCGATTGACCAACAATCGGGCGCTTCGTAAAGTGCGGTTCTTTTATACGGCCGGCGATTCGCCGGCCGTTTTTCGCAGTGAAATGGGGAGTTCAGCGTGAAGCCGGTAAAAGTAGGCATCTGTGGCCTGGGGACCGTCGGTGGCGGCACTTTCAACGTACTCAAACGCAACGCCGAGGAGATTGCCCGCCGTGCCGGGCGTGGAATCGAGGTTGCCCAGATCGCTGCCCGTCGCCCCAACCCGAAGTGCGAAACCGGTGCCACCCCCATCACCGCCGACATCTTCGACGTGGCCAACAACCCTGAGATCGACATCGTCATCGAGCTGATCGGGGGCTACACCCTGGCCCGCGACCTGGTGCTCAAGGCCATCGAGAACGGCAAGCACGTGGTCACCGCCAACAAGGCGCTGATCGCCGTACACGGCAACGAGATCTTCGCCAAGGCCCGCGAGAAGGGCGTCATCGTCGCCTTCGAAGCCGCCGTCGCCGGTGGCATCCCGGTGATCAAGGCGATCCGCGAGGGCCTGGCCGCCAACCGCATCAACTGGCTGGCCGGCATCATCAACGGCACCGGCAACTTCATCCTCACCGAAATGCGCGAGAAGGGCCGTGCCTTCGAGGACGTCCTCAAGGAAGCCCAGGCCCTGGGCTATGCTGAAGCCGACCCGACCTTCGACGTCGAAGGCATCGACGCCGCCCACAAGCTGACCATCCTCGCGTCCATCGCCTTCGGCATCCCGCTGCAGTTCGACAAGGCCTACACCGAGGGCATCTCCAAGCTCACCAGCGCCGACGTCAACTACGCCGAAGCCCTGGGCTACCGCATCAAGCACCTGGGCGTGGCCCGCCGCACCAGCAGCGGCATCGAGCTGCGCGTACACCCGACCCTGATCCCGGCCGACCGCCTGATCGCCAACGTCAACGGCGTGATGAACGCCGTGATGGTCAACGGCGACGCTGCCGGCAGCACCCTCTACTACGGTGCCGGTGCCGGCATGGAGGCCACCGCCTCTGCCGTGGTCGCCGACGTGGTGGACGTGGTCCGCGCCCTGACCGCCGACCCGGAGAACCACGTACCGCACCTGGCCTTCCAGCCGGATGCGCTGTCCGATCACCCGATCCTGCCGATCGAAGCCTGCGAGAGCGCCTACTACCTGCGCATCCAGGCCAAGGACCACCCGGGCGTACTGGCCCAGGTGGCCACCATCCTGTCCGAACGTGGCATCAACATCGAATCCATCATGCAGAAGGAAGTCGAAGAGCAGGATGGCCTGGTGCCGATGATTCTGGTTACCCACCGGGTCGTCGAAGCGCGCGTTAACGACGCCATCGCCGCACTGGAAGCCCTCGACGACGTGGTGGGCAGCGTAGTCCGCATCCGCGTCGAACAGCTCAATTAACTCGGAGCCGCCCGCGCGCAGGCCCGCCTGGTGCTCAGACGCCGCCGGGCGCCGCGCTGCCGGCGGCTCGAACCGAAGGTTTGAAGAAATGCGCTATATCAGCACCCGCGGCCAGGCCCCGGCCCTGAACTTCGAAGACGTCCTGCTGGCCGGCCTCGCCAGCGACGGCGGCCTCTACGTCCCGGAAAACCTGCCGCGCTTCACCCAGGAGGAAATCGCCTCCTGGGCCGGCCTGCCCTACCACGAACTGGCCTTCCAGGTGATGCGCCCCTTCGTGACCGGCAGCATCCCGGACGCCGACTTCAAGAAGATCCTCGAGGAAACCTACGGCGTCTTCGCCCACAACGCCGTCGCGCCGCTGCGCCAGCTCAACGGCAACGAGTGGGTGCTGGAGCTGTTCCACGGCCCGACCCTGGCCTTCAAGGACTTCGCTCTGCAACTGCTCGGTCGCCTGCTGGACTACGTCCTGGCCAAGCGCGGCGAGCGCGTGGTGATCATGGGCGCCACCTCCGGCGACACCGGCTCGGCTGCCATCGAAGGCTGCCGCCGCTGCGACAACGTCGACATCTTCATCATGCACCCGCACAACCGCGTGTCCGAGGTGCAGCGTCGGCAGATGACCACCATCCTCGGCGAGAACATCCACAACATCGCCATCGAAGGCAACTTCGACGACTGCCAGGAAATGGTGAAGGCCAGCTTCGCCGACCAGGGCTTCCTCAAGGGCACCCGCCTGGTGGCCGTGAACTCGATCAACTGGGCGCGGATCATGGCCCAGATCGTCTACTACTTCCACGCCGCCCTGCAGCTGGGCGGCCCGGCGCGTTCCGTGGCCTTCTCTGTGCCCACCGGCAACTTCGGCGACATCTTCGCCGGCTACCTGGCGCGCAACATGGGCCTGCCGATCAGCCAGCTGATCGTCGCCACCAACCGCAACGACATCCTGCACCGCTTCATGAGCGGCAATCAGTACGTCAAGGAAACCCTGCACCCGACCCTGTCGCCGTCCATGGACATCATGGTCTCGTCCAACTTCGAGCGCCTGCTGTTCGACCTGCACGGCCGCAACGGCGCCGCCATCGCCCAGTTGATGGACACCTTCAAGCAGGGTGGCGGCTTCAGCGTCGAGCAGGACCGCTGGACCGAAGCCCGCAAGCTGTTCGACTCCCTCGCCGTGACCGACGAGCAGACCTGCGAGACCATCGCCGAGGTCTACAAGGAGTGCGGCGAGCTGCTGGACCCGCACACCGCCATCGGCGTACGCGCCGCCCGCGAATGCCGCCGCAGCCTGTCCACCCCCATGGTCACCCTGGGCACCGCACACCCGGTCAAGTTCCCCGAAGCGGTGGAGAAGGCCGGCGTTGGCCAGGCCCCGGCACTGCCGGCACACCTGTCCGACCTGTTCCAGCGCGAAGAGCGTTGCACCGTGCTGGCCAACGACCTCAAGCAGGTCCAGGCCTTCGTTGCGGCCCACGGCAACCGCGGCAAGCCGCTCTGAGCTGAACGGCCATGAAAAAGCCCCTGGCGAGCGATCGCCAGGGGCTTTTCAGTTTCTGGTGCCGGGATCAGTCCGTCTGGTCTTTTCCCGCGTTGTCCCGCTCCGTCAGGGGCAGCGCCTCGTGGGGCGAAGGCTCCAGCTTCGCTGCATCTACGTGGACAGGCGCGAAGCCTTCACCGGTCTTGTCACCCTTGTAGAGGCTGTAGCCGGCGTCGAAGTCGATCCACGTGGGCGGCGCCGCGGGCGTCGGTGCGCACCAGACCGGGTTGCATGAACTGCCCGGTTTCTTGGCTGTGATGATCGTGTATTTCGGCTTCTCAAGGCGCTGGATGGCGTCTGCATCGATGTCGATCTTGTGTGTGTATTCCATGTGCCTTCTCCATCGGGCCCCGCGAACGGTGCGAGCACTGATCATGGGCCAGTCCCCACCCCTTTGCCGGTTGATGGCTGTTCACAGATGCAACCTGAAAAAGGCCGGCTCCCCTCAGGGAGCCGGCCTTTTTCAGGTACGGGAAACGGTTGATGGCAGGCTCAGTCGTTGGCCAGGTTCCAGCGGTGCAGCAGGCGGTGGGCGAACGGGGTGACCACCACACCGAGCGCCACCAGGAAGACGCTGTCCAGGAACAGCCCGTACAGCGCAACGAAGTACTTCCCGGCCAGGCTGCTGGGCGTATGGGTCAGTCCCACCGAACCCAGCATGGAGAGGGCGTTCAGCGTGGCCTCGTGCCAGTCCAGGCCTTCCAGCATGTAGAAGCCTGCGATCCCCGGCAGCAGGCCCAGCATCAGAAAGACCAGGGCCATGGCCTGGAAGCGCAGTGCGCGCAGTACGAAGTGATCCAGTCGGGCCAGATCCTCGGTAAAACGTTCCATTTTTCACCTCTCCTGGCGCCTGGTGGCGCAGTGCTGACGTCGGGCCCCGATCCTACCCCAGGTGCTACGGACTCCGGCGCCACGCCCCTGCTGTTCCGAGCCATCCCACGGCATGCCGGGTGAATGCCGCAGGATGCCAGATGCCAAGAAGCCCCCGGCGATCACTCGCCGGGGGCTTCTTCATGGGGTGCGCCAGGGCTTCAGCGGGCGATGAAGTCGAAGGTCCACAGGCCGCTCGGGCGGGTCAGGGTCACGTCCACTTCGGTGGCGGTGATGGGCGCCACGTAGCGGGTCATGTCCGAGAAGTTCTGCACGATGTAGGTCTGCCCGATCATGGGCGGGGTGGCGACCATGAAGTAGAAGTTGGGCTCGTACTCGAAGCTCACGGTCATGCGCGAGTCCACCTTGGGCATGGTCACCACCGGGCGGCCGTTGACGTACCAGTTGCTGTCGAACTGGGTGTAGGGGTTGGTCTTGTTGATCACCCCGCACTGCTGGGGCGTCAGTTTCTCCAGCGCCAGCGACGTGGAGGCCGGCTCCAGTTGCGGCGACAGGCCGCTCGGGCTGACCGCCTGCAGCAGCTGGCCGGGCAGGATGGGGCGGCGCCCGGAGATGATCTGGTTGCCGGCCTTCTCGCCGAGGCTGCTCACGTCGGTCTCGATCACCGCCTCGTAGTCGAAGGACTCCGTGGCACCGGCCGAGCCGGTCAGCACCTGCCAGGCGTGGACGCGGTAGTCGCGCTGCGGGTTCTGCGGCTTGAGGAAGACCAGCACGGTCTTGCCTTCCATGTCGTCCACATTGAAGTTCACGTTGAAAGTCGTCATGTCCTTTTCTCCTTGGTTCCGTTGTGACCCCGGCGAATGCCCGGGTCTGTCTCCCTGACGGCCGGCAGGGGCGGCTGTGAAGTGCCGTGCCGTCGCGTGCTGGGTGCCGGTGCGGCCTTCACGGATGCAGCCGCGTTGCGTCTTGCCTGTTGGGCACCTTCCGCCCAGTCCAGTAAAGGAGAAATGCCATGGATCGCTTCGTTAACGCATTGCCGCTCGGCCTGCTGGCTGCCTGCTGCAGCCTCCCGGCCCTCGCCCAGATCGACTGCTCGGCCGGTGCCGCCGGGGTCAACCCGGTGCCGGTGCAGATCGGTGCTGGCTTGGCCAACAGCCGTCTGAACCCGCAGATCAGCCAGCGCCACGTCTTCTGTGGCGAGGTCAATGCTGCCGGGGTCGCGACGGGCTTTCACTCGCGGCCCAACAGCCATGACCCACTGTTGGGGGCAGCGCCTGGCGCGCCCTTCGCCGCCCGGATCACCGCCGGGGTGCATTACATCGTCCAGCCTGGCATCAACCACCCCGGCCCCTATCGCTACCTGGGCAGAGGGATTCAGGTGGCCAATGCCGCTGGTGTGATGGTGCCCAAGGCTGCTCCGTCCACCTTCTTTCCGGACAGCTGCAGCCAGGTACAGGTGATCGCCTCGATCCGCTACGCCTATACCCATCCCTTCAAGGATGTCGGCCCATTCGTTCCTCCGCCGCCGCCTGGTGGCCCTGCACGTCCCCCGTATGCCAACTTCTTTGCCGGCCCGTCGGCTCCCTCGATCGGCGCCGTGGGCTACTGCACCGGTGAAGGGGGCAATCCCTTTACTGTCGGGGGCTACATCAAGCAGGTCGCGGGGCTCTGGACGCTGAGCACGGTCTACCCCATCGCCAGCTTCTGAACCTGGGCCCACCTCGCGTGCGAGGTGGGCTCTCCGGCGCCCCTCAGGGCTGCAGCCCCTGGCACAACCCGCCGACCTGTTGCCTCAGCTGATCGCGGGCCAGTTGCACCCGCTTGCGCAGGTTGGGCTCCTTGATCTGCAGGTGGCGCGCCAGCTCGCCGTAGGCCATGCCGTCCACGCAGTGCTGCCAGAGTGCATCGCCGAGGTTGGGCGGCAGTTGGTGGAGCGCCTTGCCGAGGGTCTCCATCGCCTCCCGCAGGCAGGCCTGGCGTTCGGGTTCGTTGCCGGCGCTGTCGGCCGGGTGCAGGTCCAGCCAGTCGAGGCTGCAGGTGCTCGGGGTGCTGCGCAGCCGGTCGATGCAGTGGTTGCTGGCCACCCGTCGCAACCACGCAGGGAGGTTCTCGATGCGCTCCAGGCGCTGGGGCTCGCGCAGCAGCAGGGTGAAGAGCCGCAGGCGCAGTTCGCTGAGGGCGTCCTCGGCATCCTGGCGGTTGGCGGTGAGTTGCTGGCAGCGTCTGCGCAGCACGGGTTCATGTTCGATCAGCAGTTTCCACACATGATGCGGCGTGCCTGTCTCGAGGCTCGCGTCCGGGTTGCTCGCCATGCTCGTACCTTTCCTTGTTGGTGCCGGTGGCGGTGCTGCAGGGGCAGCCCTTGCCAGGCCGGCTGGAGCAAGCAGGACGAAAGGTTTCCCGGGTTTGTGAAGGGGACGAAGGGGGCGTACGAGGGAGCGGATGGCGCCCCGATGGGCAGGGCGCGCGGAGAGAACGTTAGGGGAAGGGCAGGGGCGTCAGATCGCCCCGGCGGCACGCAGGGCGTCGATGCGGGCCGCGTCGTAGCCCAGCTCGCCGAGCACCTCGGCGTTGTGCTGGCCCAGCTCCGGGCCGATCCAGTCCGCCGAGCCAGGGGTGTCCGAGAGCTTGGGCACGATGCCCGGCATGCGGAACGGCTGGCCGTCCGGCAGGCGGGCCTGCAGCAGCATCTCCCGGGCGAGGAACTGCGGGTCGCTGAACATGTCCTCGGCGGAGTAGATGCGGCTGGCCGGCACCTCGGCACGGTTCAGCGTCTCCAGCACCTGCTCCAGCGGCAGCGCCGCCACCCAGCGGTCGATCACCCCGTAGAGCTCGTCGCGGCGCGCATCGCGGCCGTCGTTGCTGGCCAGTTGCGGATCGTTGGCCAGGTCCTCGCGGCCGATGGCGAGCATGAAGCGCTTGAAGATCGCATCGCCGTTGGCGCCGATCTGCACGTGCCGGCCGTCCG
Source organism: Pseudomonas sp. zfem003 (assembly GCF_032621675.1). Lineage (NCBI taxonomy): Bacteria > Pseudomonadati > Pseudomonadota > Gammaproteobacteria > Pseudomonadales > Pseudomonadaceae > Pseudomonas > Pseudomonas sp. zfem003. The sequence goes on from NZ_JAVYJG010000008.1 coordinate 161,120, forward strand.
CGCTGGTGTGGATGGAGGAGGGGGTGATGCCGGGCATGATGTTGCCGGTGCGTTCGCGGATGAAGCCGAACACGTCGAACTCCGGGACCATCGACTCCATCATCGCGAACACCGCCTCGTAGAGCGCCACATCCACCACCTGGCCGAGCCCGCCGTTCACCTCCCGGTGCCGCAGGGCCATCAGCGCGCCGATCACCGCCCACAGCGCGGCGATGGAGTCGCCGATGGAGATGCCGGTGCGCACCGGCGGGCGATCCTCGAAGCCGGTGATGTAGCGCAGTCCGCCCATGGACTCGCCCACCGCGCCGAAGCCCGGCTGGTCCTTCATCGGCCCGGTCTGGCCGAAGCCGGACAGGCGCACCATCACCAGCTTCGGATTCAGTGCGTGGATCACCTCCCAGCTCAGCCCCAGCTTCTCCAGCACGCCGGGGCGGAAGTTCTCGATGAGGATGTCCGCCTCCGCCAGCAGGCGCTTGAGCACCTCCAGGCCCTCGGCGTGCTTGAGGTTGAGGGTGATGGACTTCTTGTTGCGCGCCTGCACGAACCACCACAGCGAGGTGCCTTCGTAGAGCTTGCGCCACTTGCGCAGCGGGTCGCCGCCATCGGGCGACTCCACCTTGATCACCTCGGCACCGAACTCGGCGCACAGGCGGGAGGCGAAGGGGCCGGCGATCAGCGTGCCGAGTTCGATCACTTTCAGGCCGGCGAGGGGCTTGCGGGAGGTGTCCATGGTCGTCCGGGAGGGCAGTGGAAAAGGTCGCGCTAGCCTAGACGATCCCTTCGCCCCTGGCAGCCACCGGCGTAACGCGAACCCCGTCGCGCCCCGGGACATCCGTGCTGTCCCTGGCCGGCATCGGCAGGTCTAATCGGCTCGGGAATCGGTGGTGTGAATTTGTGTTCGCCTATTACATGTGAGCTATTGCGGGCTCACATGTGATGGTCTAGGCTCCGACCCCATGCAGAAATCATCCGCCCACTACCAGCGACTCTTCCGCCAGCGCCTGCGTGACCAGGGGCTGGTCAAGAAAGAGGTCTGGATCCTCCCCGAGAACGCCCGCGCGCTGCTCGCGGTGGAGCGGACGCTGCGCCAGCCCCAGCCGGGGCCGGTCCACCTGGAACAGGAGAATGCGATGGAGATGCCGCAGATCTGGAACGCCCGCGCGCTGTGCGACGCCCTGGCCGCCACCGAGCTGTTCCGCCAGGGCGAGGCCCAGGTGGAACTGATCGAAGGCGCCGAGCCGAGCCTGCTGGTGACCATGCGCGAGTTCGGCGACCTGCCCCTGTTCCTCGCCGTGCACGGCGAGCAGATCCTCGTCGAGGCACTGCTCTGGCCCCAGTCCGAAGTCCGCGACGTGGCGCGCTTCAACGAAGAAATCCTGCTCAGCCGCCAGCTCTTTCCGCTCTCCAGCATCGGCCTGGAGACGCGTCCCGGCGGCGAGCGTTGCTACATCATGTTCGGCGCCTTGAGCGCCCGTTCGATCCTGTCCAACGTGGTGTTCGAGATCGAGACCCTGGCCAGCAACGTCATCCGCGCCACGGAAGCCTACGAAGGCTACCTGGCGCCCCAGGCCTGACCCCGGAGAAACCCATGAACGTATGGAGCAAGCTGATCGACGCCCTGCGTGGCGGCCTCGGCGAAGCCGGCGACGCCCTGGTGGACAGCCAGGCCCTGCGCATCCTCGACCAGGAGATCCGCGACGCCGACCAGGCCCTGCGCCAGGCCCGCGAAGCCCTGGCCGGCGTCATGGCCCGGCAGAAGCTCGCCGACGAGCGCGCCGCCCAGTGCCAGGCCAAGGTCGACGAATACGAAGGCTATGCCCTCAAGGCCCTGGAAAGCGGCAACGAGGCCCTGGCCCGTGAAGTGGCGGAGAAGATCGCCGAGCTGGAAGCGCAGCACCAGAGCGAGCGCGACCAGGCCGAAGGCTTCAGCGCGCAGGTCGCCCAGTTGCGCAAGGCCGTGACCCAGGCCGAGGCCAACATCCGCCACCTCAAGCAACAGGTGGACACGGTCAAGGCCACCGAAAGCGTGCAGCGTGCCCAGCAGGCCGTGGCCCAGCGCCAGGGCGATACCCACAGCCGCCTGGGCACCGCCCTGGACTCGCTGGAGCGCCTCAAGCGCCAGCAGGCCGAGCGTGCCGCGCGGCTGGAGGCGGCCGACGAACTGGCCAGTGCCGAGCGCGGCGACGACCTGGAAGCGCGCCTGCGGGCCGCCGGCATCGCCACCGGGCCCAGCAGCGCCGACAGCGTCCTGGCGAGGCTGCGGGACAAACGCTGACCCACCCGACCGCGGCCCCGCCCGCCCTGTTTCAAGGACTGGAAACGATGGACCTCTTCCTGATCACCGCCCTCTCGTTCCCCACCGTGGTGTTCAGCTTCCTGCTGCTCATCGCGGTCATCTACTGGACCGTGGTCGCCTTCGGCCTGCTGGAGGTGGACCTGCTGGATGTCGAGGCCGACTCCCTGCTCGAAGGCCACGGCAACGCCGAAGGCCTCGCCGGCCTGCTGTCCAAGCTCAAGCTCAACGGCGTGCCGGTCACCCTGGTGCTGACCCTGCTGTTCTTCTTCGGCTGGTTCATCAGCTACTTCGTCGAACTCTGGCTGCTCGGCCAATTGCCCCTCGGCTGGCTGCGCTACCCGCTTGGCCTGGTGGTGATGATCGGCGCCCTGGTACTGGCCGTGCCCATCGCCTCCACCCTGTGCCGCCCCCTGCGCCCGCTGTTCCTCAAGGCCGAGGCCACCAGCACCCGCAGCGTCATCGGCCAGACGGCCGTGGTGCGCAGTGGCCGCGTCACCGCCGGGCAGGGCGAAGCCGTGCTGGAGGACGGTGGCGCCGGGCTGATCCTCAAGGTCCGTGCCGACGAAGCCCTCGGGCTCAAGCGCGGCGACCGTGTCGTGTTACTGGAATACCTGGAGGCGCAGCACGCCTATCGGGTCATCACCGAGGACGAATTCCGCGGGCTCTGACCCCGGTGTGCCTCAGCATCAAAGGAGAATGATTGCAATGAACCTAGCCTCGCTGCTGCCCATCCTGATCGGCGTCGGTCTCGTCGTCCTCGTGGTCGTCGGGCTCCTGGCCCTGTTCAAGGCCTTCTACATCAAGGTCCCGCAGGGCACCGCACTGATCGTCAACGACATGTCCTCCACCCCCAAGGTGCACTTCACCGGCGCCCTGGTGTACCCGGTCATCCACCTCAAGGAGTTCATGCGCATCTCGCTGATCACCCTGGAAGTGGACCGCCGTGGCAAGGACGGCCTCATCTGCCGTGACAACATGCGCGCCGACATCACCGTCGCCTTCTACCTGCGCGTCAACGAAACCCAGCAGGACGTGCTCAAGGTGGCCAAGGCCATCGGTGTCGACCGCGCCTCCGACCGGGGCGCGGTGAACGAACTGTTCAACGCCAAGTTCTCCGAAGCGCTGAAGACCGTCGGCAAGCAGTTCGACTTCGTCGAACTGTTCGAGAACCGCCAGGACTTCCGCGACCGCATCATCGAAGTGATCGGCAACGACCTGAACGGCTACGTGCTGGAAGACGTCGCCATCGACTACCTGGAACAGACCGCCAAGCACTCCCTCGACCCGAGCAACATCCTCGACGCGGAAGGCATCCGCAAGATCACCGAACTGACCGCCAACCAGAACGTCATCACCAACGAGCTGGAGCGCAACCAGGAACTGGCGATCCAGAAGAAGAACGTCGAGACCCGCGAAGCCGCCCTGGCCCTCGAACGCCAGCAGGCCGACGCCGAGGCACGGCAGAAGCGCGAGATCGAGACCATCCGCGCCCGCGAGGAAGCCGAGACCGCCAAGGTCAAGGAAGAGGAACGCCTCAAGGCCGAGCAGGCCCGCATCCAGGCCCAGCAGGAAATCGACATCCGCGTCGAGAACCACCAGCGCGAAGTGGAAGTGGCCCAGCAGAACCGCCAGCGCGCCGTGGTCATCGAGGTGGAGAAGGTCACCCGCGCCAAGGACCTGGAAGTGGTCGCCCGTGAGCGCGAAGTCGAGCTGCAGCGCATCGAGAAGGAAAAGGCGCTGGAAGAACAGCGCAAGAACATCGCCAACGTGATCCGCGAGCGCGTCGCCGTCGAGAAGACCGTGGCGCAGGAAGAAGAGCGCATCAAGGAAGTGCGTGAAGTCTCCGAAGCCGAGCGCGCCAAGCAGGTCATCGTGCTCCAGGCACAGGCCGAAGCCGAGCAGGAGCTGGTGCGCCAGGTCAAGCAGGCCGAAGCCGACGAGACCCGCTCCAAGCACAAGGCCGTCGAGATCAACAACCTCGCCCAGGCCGAACTGGAAGCTGCCGCCAAGCAGGCCGAAGCCAAGAAACGCATGGCCGAAGGCATCGAGGCCGAGCGCGCCGCCCCCGGCCTGGCCGATGCCCGCGTGCTGGAAGCGACCGCCACCGCGAAGGAGAAGGACGGCCTGGCCGACGCCCGCGTGCGCGCCGAACAGCTGATCGCCGAAGCCCGTGGCGAGCAGGAGAAGGGCCTCGCCGAAGCCCGCATCCTCGAAGCCCAGGCCGCCGCCAAGGAGAAGGACGGTCTCGCCGAAGCCAAGGTGCTGGAAGAGAAGCTCGGCGCCCAGGCCCGAGGCGAAGAACAGCTCGGCGCCGCCAAGGCCAAGGCCACCAAGGACCTGGGTTCGGCGGAAGCGGAAATCCTCCTGCAGCGCCTCAACGCCGAGGCCGAAGGCCTGGGCAAGAAGTTCAGCGCCCTCGACGCCCTCAGCGACAGCGCCCGCCAGCACGAAGAGTTCCGCATGCAGCTGGAGAAGAGCTTCGAGGAAGCCATGGCCGCCATCGCCGCCAACAAGGACATCGCCAAGGACCAGGCCGAGGTGCTCGCCACCGCCCTGGGCAAGGCGAAGATCGAGATCGTCGGCGGCGAAGGCGACTTCTTCAACTCCTTCGCCAAGTCGCTCTCCGTCGGCAAGGCCATCGAAGGCGTGGTGGGCAAGAGCCCCGTGGTGCAGGACGTGCTTGCCCGCCTGCTCAACGGCCGCTCCCCGGCCGTCGCGCCCAAGGCTGACGCCGCCCCGGCTGCCGAAGCCTGATCGAGCGGGCCCCGGAACCCCCGGGGCCCGACGCCGCGCAGAGGGTCCGCCCCGCCTTGCGAAAGGGGCCGGGCCCGCCTACCCGCCAAGAGGAACCTCGCCATGGCCGAATCCCGTGACTACCTGGAGCTGTCCTTCCGCTCCATCCACTGCTTCGCCAACGACGGCCGCCTGGACGTGCACGAACTGGCCGCCCTGCTGGCCATCGCCGAGCGCGACGGCGTCATCGACGACAACGAGAAGCGCGTGCTGAAGAAGATCCTCGCCCACGTCAGGCCCGAGGAAATCGACCCCGCCCTGCGCGAGCAGATGGCCGAAGTCGCCCGCAAGATCGGCGCCTGAGCCCAGGCCCCGCGCCCCCGCGTACCCGGCCCCTCCGCCCGAGGGGCCCTGTTCGCAGACCCAGCAGATTCAGGAAGAACACGATGTCGGACGTCACCGCCGCAACCCCCGCACAGGATGTATTGGACAAGGCCGTCGCCGAAGGCGGCGCCTACGAGGTGCTGCACAAGCGCCTGCAGGACCAGGGGCAGCGCCTGCGGCAGACCACCGACAGCCTCAACCAGCGCCGCCTCGAAGCCTTCGGCGACAGCCGCATGGACGTGGTCGGCCGGGTGCGCATCCGCACCGAGAACAACTGCATCGCCCGCGACATCGTCCAGGTCGGCGACTGCCTGCTGTTCGGCTACAACGTCTTCATCGGCCTGAGGAAGGAAACCGGCATCGCCGACGTCTTCTCCCTCTACCGCCTGGTGGAAGGGGAGGAGGGCTATGAGGCCGAACCGGTGCCGCTGGAAGGCACCTTCCTCGCCGCCCAGGGCTTCCTCAACGACTTCAACGAGCTCTACACCTACTACAAGAACACCCGCCTGCTGCAGCTGGCCATCCGCGACGGCAAGCTGCTGGCGAGCTTCCAGATCGGCGAGCGCATCACCGACATCCGCGTGTTCCGCTGGTCCCTCTCCAGCGACGGGCGCGAGGTGCGCTACATCGACAACCGCGGCGAGCGCGACATCGCCCTGCCGTCGCCCTTCGACTTCGAATGGAAGAAGGCCACCCGCGAGATGGTGGTCCAGGGCCGCCACCCGCACCTGAACATCCTCGACACCGTGTTCGTCGAGACCATCGGTGGCGACCTCACCATCAAGGTGGAGAACAACACCGAGGACGGCCTCGGCATCTACCGCGAAGAGGTGGTGGACAAGACCCAGTCCCTCGACGACGCCCAGATCGAATTCGCCCGCCTCGGCAGCCTGGTGCTGCTCAAGGTGCTGCCCTACCGCGAGGAGCAGTGGCGCTACCTGGTCTACAACAGCCTGACCCGCCAGGTGGAGCGCATCGACGCCATCGGCCAGGCCTGCGTCCAGCTGCCCGAGGACCACGGCATCATCTTCCCCGGCGGCTGCTACCTGCAGAACGGCGAATACAAGACCTTCGACGCCTCCATGGCCGGCATGCGCTTCAAGCGCAGCGTGCGCTCGCCCAACGGCGAAGACGTGCAGTACATCTTCTACCACCCCGAGGAGGGCCGTTCGGTCCTGCTCACCTACAACCTCATCAGCCGCCAGCTGCAGAACCCGCTGTTCGGCCACGGCTACGCGCGCCTGGAAGACGGGCGCATGGTGATCTTCGCCGCCGAGGGCGACGAGCCGACCCGCATCCACCCCATGCAGATCTGGCAGACCCCGTTCTTCACCGAGGAGTACGCCGCCCGCCAGCCGGCCCGCAGCGGCTTCTTCGGGCGCATCGGCAACGCCGAACTGGTGCGCGGCGTCTCCGACCTGTACGGCCTGTGCCGCGAGATCGAGACCCCCTCCGTCTCGGTGCAGCGCTACACCCAGCTGTGCCAGGGCACCCGTCGCCTGTTCGACGTCTACCACTGGCTCGGCAGCGACGAGCTCGACGGGCTCGCCCCGCTGCTGCGGGAAGTGGCCGCCACCGCCGAACGGGTGCTGGACGAATACGAGAAGGTCGAGAGCATCCGCCGCCAGTCCGACCAGGCCATGGCCGGCGCCGAAGCGCAGCAGAAGGCCCTGCTCGGGCGCCTCCAGGCCGCCGGCTGGGAACAGGCCCAGGACTACGTCGACGCCCTCAACGGCATCACCGCCCAGCGCGGCCTGCTGCTGACCATCCGTGACTACCGCTACATCGACGTCGCCCGCATCGACGCCATGGAGGCCGAGCTGCAGGAGGCCCAGGCGCGCACCGCGGCCGCCACCGCCACCTTCCTCGCCAGCGACCAGGCCCTGCAGCCCTTCGTCACCCGCCTGGAGACGCTGGACGCCGACGCGCAGAAGGCCGAGACCGTCGCCCTCCTGGCACCGCCGCTGGAGGCCCTGCAGGCCATGGCCGGCGACCTGGACATGCTGTCCAACCTGATGGGCTCGCTGCAGATCGACGACGCCACCCAGCGCACCCGCATCATCGAGTCCATCTCCGAGATCTACGCCCGCCTCAACCAGGCCAAGGCCCGCGCCGAGCAGCGCCGCAAGGCCCTCGGCTCCACCGAATCGGTGGCCCAGTTCGGCGCCCAGTTCAAGCTGTTCGGCCAGGGCATCGTCAACGCCCTGGCCCAGGCCCAGGACCCCGAGCGCTGCGACGAGCAGCTGTCGCGCCTGCTGGTGCAGCTGGAGGAATTGGAAAGCCGCTTCGGCGACCACGAGCAGTTCCTCGGCGACATCCTCAGCAAGCGCGAGGAGCTGCTGGAAACCTTCGAGGCCCACAAGCAATCCCTGCTCGACGAGCGCCAGCGCAAGGCCCAGGGCCTGCAGGACGCCGCCCGGCGCATCCTCGACAGCCTCGGCCGACGCACCGCCAAATTCACCCAGGCCGAGGAACTCAACGCCTTCTTCGCCGCCGACCCGCTGATCCTCAAGCTGCGCGAACTGGCCCAGCGCTTGCGCGAGCTCAACGACAGCGTCAAGGCCGACGACGTCGAAGCCCGCCTCAAGGGCGCCCGCGACCAGGCCGTGCGCGCCCTGCGCGACAAGAGCGAACTGTTCGAAGCCGGCGGCAACGTCATCAAGCTCGGCCCGCGCCACCGCTTCAGCGTCAACACCCAGGAGCTGGACCTGACCCTGCTGCCCCGGGGCGACGGGCTCTACCTGCACCTCACCGGCACCGACTTCCTCGAACCCCTGCACGACCCCGAGCTGGACGCCCTCAAGGCCTACTGGCAGGTGGCGCTGGAGTCCGAGTCCGAGCGCCTCTACCGCGCCGAATACCTGGCCGGCGAAGTCCTCGACGCCGCTGACGGCCAGCGCGAAGGCCTCAGCCTGGACGGCCTCAAGGCCCTGCTGGCGCAGCCCGAGGAACTGGCCCGGGTGGTGCGCGACTTCGCCGCCCCGCGCTACCGCGACGGCTACGAGAAGGGCATCCACGACCACGACGCCGCCGCCATCCTCCAGCACCTGCTGCCCCTGCGCGAAAGCGCCGGGCTGCTGCGCTTCGGCGCCGTGCCCCGGGCCTTCGCCACGCTGTTCTGGGACGCCGCCCGGCAGGGCGAGAGCGGCACCGCCTGGCCGGAACGTGCCCGCACCAGCCGGCACATCCAGCAGCTGTTCGGCCGCGCCGACGGCCTGCTGGCGCTGCAGGCCGAAGTGACCGACGCCCTGCAGGCCTTCCTTGCCGAGCACCCGCTGCCCCTGCAGCCGGGCCAGGTCGCCGAGGCCGCCGAGTACCTGGTGCAGGAACTGGCCGCCGAGCGCATCGAATTCACCTTCAGCAAGTACGCCCGCCAGCTGCACGAAGGGCTCAAGCTGCGCCTGCAAGGCGCGCGCATGTGGGACGACTACCAGGCCGCCGTGGGCCGCCTGGACGGGCGCCCGGCGGCCCAGTGGGCGCTGGTCGGCCACTGGCTCGACGGCCTCTGCGGCGAAGAGGGCTTCGCCGGTCTCGCCGATTACCGCGCCGAAGCCGTGGCCCTGGCGCTGCTGCGTGCCGACTTCCCGCAGCGCTTCACCGAAGTGGACCTGCGCTTCAGCGTCAGCGGCCTGATGGGCGAGCACCCGCGCATCCAGGACCACAGCCTGGCGCTGGCGGTGGACGACTTCTTCGGCCGCCTGCGCGAGCACCGCGAGCAGGTGCTGCCCGGCCTGCGCCAGTACCAGGCGCTGCGCCAGGCCCTGGTCGCCCGCCAGCGCGAGGCCCTGCGCCTGGCCGAGTTCAAGCCGCGCCCGCTGACCTCCTTCGTGCGCAACAAACTGATCAACGACGTCTACCTCGGCATCATCGGCGACAACCTGGCCAAGCAGATGGGTACCGTCGGCGAGAACAAGCGCACCGACCTGATGGGCCTCCTGATGCTCATCTCGCCCCCCGGCTACGGCAAGACCACCCTGATGGAGTACGTCGCCCACCGCCTCGGCCTGATCTTCATGAAGATCAACGGCCCGGCCCTGGGCCACGAGGTGCGCTCGCTGGACCCGGCCCAGGCGCCCGACGCCACTTCGCGCCAGGAGCTGGAGAAGCTCAACCTGGCCCTGGAGATGGGCAACAACGTGATGCTCTACGTGGACGACATCCAGCACACCCACCCGGAGTTCCTGCAGAAATTCATCTCTCTTTGCGACGGTACCCGGCGCATCGAGGGCGTGTGGAAGGGCCGCACCAAGACCTACGACATGCGCGGCAAGAAGTTCTGCGTGGTGATGTCCGGCAACCCCTACACCGAGTCCGGCGATGTGTTCCGCATCCCCGACATGCTCGCCAACCGCGCCGACATCTATAACCTCGGCGACACCCTGGGCGGCATGCAGGACGCCTTCGCCCTCAGCTACATCGAGAACGCCCTGACCTCCAACCCGGTGCTGGCGCCCCTGGCCACCCGCGACATGGCCGACGTCTACCGCTTCGTCGACCGCGCCGAGGGCAAGCCCTTCTCCGCCAACGAACTGGGCCACAGCTATAGTGGCGCCGAGATCAACGAGATCACCACCACCCTGCAACGCCTCATGCAGGTGCGCGACGTGGTGCTCAAGGTCAACCAGCAGTACATCGCCAGCGCCGCCCAGGCCGACCAGTACCGCACCGAGCCACCGTTCAAGCTGCAGGGCAGCTACCGCAACATGAACAAGATGGCGGAGAAGATCTCCGCCGTGATGAACGACGCCGAACTGATGCAACTGCTGGCCGACCACTACCAGGGCGAATCCCAGCTGCTCACCACCGGCGCCGAGGAGAACCTGCTCAAGCTCGCCGAACTGCGCGGCAACCAGAGCGCCGAACAGGCCGAGCGCTGGACCCAGATCAAGCGCGACTTCATGCGCAACAAATCCATGGGCGGCAGCGACAGCGACGTCGGCACCCGCGTGGTGGCCCAGCTCAACGACCTGGTGGAGAGCGTGCGCGGGCTGGCCCGCAGCGAAGCCCCCGCACCGGCCGCCGCCGAGGTGCCGTGGGAGGCCCTGCTGCAACACCTGGAGGCGCTGGTGCAACCGCCCGCCGCGTTCAAGGTGGACGTCACCGCCCCGGCCCAGGAGGGCGTGCGCGAAGTGCTGCTGAGCCTGGCCGACTGCCTGGAGAACAGCTTCATGCCGCTGATCCGCATCATGGACAAGAAGATCGACGTCGACCTGCGCACCCACCACCGCATCACCGACATCGCCAACCGCCTCAACGAACTGGGTGGCGCCCTGCCGACGCCCGGCACCGACGGCACGCCCACCTGACCCGGAGGTCGCCATGGATTTCGCAGGACTCGACCAGCAGCTGCGCGACAGCCTGCAGGACCTGAAGCTGAGCAACGAGGAGCGCGACGAGCTGCGCGAACTGGGCAGCGAGCTGGGCCCGGACCAGGTGCGCTACCTGCGCAACCGCGCCTTCGACCTGGTGCGCGAGCTGTGCCAGGCCGACCCGGCCAACCTGCAACCGGCGCTCAAGTGGCTGGAGCAGGTGGTGCGCACCCTCGACCTTGCCGGTGCCGTCGCCCCGGCCGTGGCCAGCGCCCACTTCAGCCCCGGCGAGGAGTGCCGGCGCAAGATCCGCGAGCTGTGCCGCCAGGCCCGGCACAGCGTGGACATCTGCGTCTACACCATCTCCGACGACCAGCTCAGCAGCGAGATCCTCGCCTGCCACGGGCGCGGCGTGCGCGTGCGGGTGATCAGCGACAACGAGAAACAGCACGACGAGGGCAGCGACATCCAGGCCCTGCGCGAGGCCGGGGTCGCCGTGCGCATCGACGACAGCCCCTTCCACATGCACCACAAGTTCGCCCTGTTCGACGGCCGCCTGCTGCTCAACGGCAGCTTCAACTGGACCCGCAGCGCCAGCACCAGCAACGAGGAGAACCTCCTGGTGATCGACAACGCCCACCTGGTGGCGCGCTACCTGGCGGAGTTCGACAGCCTCTGGGGGCGCTACGCCCCACGCTGAAACGCCGTGCGTGACGCTGTCACAGTCGGGGAGTAAAGTGCGAAGCCGTTCGCATTACGGCCGATAACCCCACCGCCCGCGCGTCGCCTTCCCCAGGCTGGCTGCCGGGAGCTTCCCGCCCTGGACCGTGCAGATGGACCTTCACATCCCCACCCTGGTGCTGGTGGACGTCTACATCCTCGCCCTGCTCGGCATCCTCGCCGGGCGGGCCTGGCGTCGCGGCACCCCGGAGCCGACCCTCGGCTACCTGAGCCTGACCCTGCTGCTCGGCGCCTTCTGCACCGTGCTCGGCAGCCTGCGCGGCCTGGGCATGGACTGGGTGCCGATCATCATCGGCAACGTTCTGCTGCAGCTCAGCTGCGCCGCCAGTTGGACCTCCATGCGGGTGTTCGCCGGCCGGCCCGTTCATCTCGCCGGCTTCCTCGCCGGGCCGCTGCTGTGGCTGGCGCTCTGCGCCGTGCCGGCGTTCTACGCCTCGCTGCCGGCGCGGATCATGCTCAGCTGCGTGCTGATGATCACCTACACCGCGCTCGCGGCCTTCGAGCTGTGGCGCGCCCGGCGCAGCCTGCAGGTGTCCATCGCCCCGGCCATGGCGCTGCACCTCATGCACGTGGCGACCTACGGCGTGCGCCTGGCGCTGGACCGGGGCGAGCCGTTCCAGCGGCTGGTCAACGGCCAGGCCAGCCCCTTCTTCGCGATGCTGGTGTTCGAGACGCTGCTGTACGCCATCGGCGTCGCCTTCGTCACCCTGGCCATGGTCCGTGAGCGCGCCGAGCTGCAGTACAAGCACGCCGCCTACAGCGACCCGCTGACCGGTGTCGGCAACCGCCGTGCCTTCATGGATTCCGGCCAGGCCCTGCTGGAGCGCTGCGCACGGCGCGGGGAGGGCGTGGTGCTGCTGCTCTGCGACCTGGACAACTTCAAGCGCCTCAACGACTCCTACGGCCACGCCAGCGGCGACGCCGCCCTGGTGGACTTCACCCGTATCGTCGCCGCGCGCATGCGTCGGCACGACGTGTTCGGGCGCATCGGTGGGGAAGAGTTCGCCTGCCTGCTGGCCGATGCCGATGGCGCCACCGCCGTGCTGGTGGCCGAGCGCATCCGCCGCGAGTTCGCCGAGAGCTGCCCCGAGGCACCGGGGCCGCTCAGCGTCAGCATCGGCGTGGCCGGCAGTGGCGAGGCGGGGTACGACCTGTCGCGGCTGCTGTCCCTGGCGGACAAGGCGCTGTACCGGGCCAAGGCCCAGGGGCGCAATCGCGTGGAGTGCTACCGCGAGGCCCCGGCCGAGCCCAGCGGCGAGTCGGCGGCCTGAGCCGCCGCCTCCGTTGCTGCGGCCTTCAGGCCGCCACGGGAAGGGGTTGGACCAGGCCGTTGTTCAGCGCGTCCAGCAACTGCTGGCGCAGGGCGGCGGCCCGTGGCGGGTCTTCCGCCTGCAGGCGGTCGATGGCCTGGTGCAGCTGGGCGAGGGGGTTCTCCTCCCGCATCACGTTGGTCAGCGACAGGCTGGCGATGGCGTCTTCGAAGCGGCCGTGCCGGATGTGGTCCAGCAACAGGGCTTCGTCCAGCCTGCGTTCGGCGCTTTGCATCGCCTGCAGCCGAGCCTGCAGGGCCTGGGCCCTGGCAGCGTCGCCCAGGGCCAGGTAGGCCAGGCCGATGGCTTCCAGATAAATGCCGAGGTCCTCGTCGTCTTCCAGGGCCTCGGCCTGCTGTGCATCGTCCAGGGTGACGAGGCAGGCCTCCACCCAGCGCTGGGCGCGGGGTGCTTCGCCCAGGTCGCGCAGCAGCGGGGCCTGCTCGGCCAGCTTGGTCACGCGGCCGTCCAGGTCCAGGGCGGCATTCAACTGCTCGATCTCCTCCAGGTGCGTGCGCACCCCGTAGGCGTCGCGCTGGTGCGCCGGCAGGGCGGCCTGCTGGCGCAGCCAGCCTTCCAGGGCGAACAGGCGCAGCCAGCCCCAGTTGTCCTCGCCACGGATCCGCTCCAGCTCGGCCAGCGCCTGGCGCCGCAGCTCGTCGGCCCAGGACGGGTGTCGGCCGAGGTGGTGCTCCCACAGGGTGAGCAGCAGCCAGATGCGCTGGCCCGGCTCGTGGGCGCGGGAGTCCAGCAGGGCGTTGGCCTGGGCCAGGTCGCCCTGCTCGGCGTGCCAGTCCACCAGGCGCAGCAGCAGTTCGTCGTAGTGATGCGCCGGCGCGCAGTCCACCACCCGCAGCGCGGTATCCGGCTGCGCCATGGCCAGGGCGTGGTCCATCAACTCGGTATGGGTGAAGTAGCCGGTCTGCTCGCCCAGGTCGGCCAGCAGTTCGAAGGCGGCCTCGGTCTGGCCACCCTCCATCAAGGCCAGCACGGCCTGGCCCTGTTCCTCCACCGGCAGTTGCCTGGCCAGCGCCAGGGCACGGGGCACCTCGCCCAGTTCGGCAAGGCCGGCGAGCACCGTCTTCAGGTCATGGAGGGGCAGGCTGGTGTCCGGCTCCGGGTGGGCCAGCAGCTCCCAGGCCCGCTCCAGGCTGCGCAGGGCCGCCTGGGGTTGCTGCAGGCGACGCTGCAGCCCGGCGAGGATGAGGTTCTGCGGGCCGGACAGGCTCTGGCTGGTGCCCTGTTCCTGTTGCTGGGTGAGGGTGTCGAGCTGGGCTCGGGCCTGGGCGTCCTGGCCGCAGGCGAGCAGCAGCGGGATCTGCAGCAGCGGCGACTCCGGCAGCGGGCGCTCCAGGCGCTCCAGCAGGGACAGCGCCGCGTGCGGGTCCTGGGCTTCCAGGTAGTGCTCCAGCATGTTGTCCAGGGCGCTCTGCTGGTAGCCGTCGCGCAGCTCGGCCAGGGCGGTGAGTGCGGCCTGTTCCTCGCCGGCACGCAGCAGCGCCGGGGCCACCTGGTGCAACGCCAGCTGGCGGGCCTCGCCTTGCAGGCCCTGGGCCATGTCCAGCGCCAGGCGCGGCTCGAACAGGCTCAGCAGGGCCGTGCGGTTCACCTGGCCAGCCTCCTGCAGATAGGCTTCCAGGCTGCCGTCGTCGCGGTTGACGGCGTACAGCACCGCCGCGATGAGCACGACCACGACCAGGGCAATGAGTAGTTCCATGGGCTTCCCTTTCCTGTGTTCCATGCGCCCGACCGGGCGCGGCGTCGGTCTTATAAAGGCCGTCGCCGGGCCTGGCAACCCGCGCTGCGCATACCTGGGACTGATTGCCCATTTCCGCCCCGCGCGCCGCCGTACGGGCCGGGCATGGGGGGCGCTTTCAAGGTAGACTTGCCGCCTTTTCGCCAACCAGGAAGCCCTTCATGGCCCTCCAAGCGACGCCTTACAAAGTCGAACTCAACCTCACCGACCTGGACCGTGGCGTCTACGAGACCCTGCGCTTCACCGTGGCCCGGCACCCCTCCGAGACCGAGGAACGCCTGGCGGTCCGCCTGATCGCCTACGGCCTCTGGTACCACGAGCAGCTGGCCTTCGGCCGTGGCCTGTCGGACGTGGACGAGCCGGCGCTGTGGGAGAAGAGCCTGGACGACCGCGTGCTGCACTGGATCGAAGTCGGCCAGCCCGATGCCGAGCGCATCACCTGGTGCTCGCGCCGCTGCGAGCGCTTCAGCCTGCTGGCCTACGGCAGCCTGCGGGTGTGGCAGACCAAGGTGCTGGACAGCGTGCGCAACCTGAAGAACATCAACGTCGTCGCCGTCGGCCAGGAAGCCCTGGAAGAACTGGCCCGCGACCTGCCGCGTTCCATCAGCTGGACCCTGATGATCAGCGACGGCTCGCTGTTCATCACCGACGAACGCGGCCAGCACGACGTGCCGCTGGAATGGCTGGTCGGCGAACGCTGATCCACCCCCTTTTCGCCCCGGAAGACCGAGTCGCATGCGTATCGAGCCCCGCCCCCTGCCCGCCACACTGCCCGACCTGGGCAACCTGCCGCCCCTGCTGACCCGCCTCTACGCCGCCCGCGGCGTGAGCTGCGCGGAGGAGCTGGACAAGGGCCTGGCGCGGCTCATCCCCTACACGCAGATGAAGGGCATCGACGCCGCGGTGACGCTGCTGGTGGAGGCCCTGGAGCAGCGCCAGCGCATCCTCTTCGTCGGTGACTTCGACGCCGACGGCGCCACCGCCAGCTGCGTCGGCGTGCTCGGCCTGCGCATGCTCGGCGCCGCCCACGTCGACTACCTGGTGCCCAACCGCTTCGAGTACGGCTATGGGCTGACCCCGGAGATCGTCGCCGTCGCCCTGCAGCGCGAACCGCAGCTGCTGGTGACCGTGGACAACGGCATCTCCAGCGTCGACGGCGTGGCCGCCGCCAAGGCCGCCGGGCTCAAGGTGCTGGTCACCGACCACCACCTGCCGGGCCCGGAACTGCCGGCGGCGGATGCCATCGTCAACCCCAACCAGCCGGGCTGCGAGTTCCCCAGCAAGTCCATGGCTGGGGTCGGGGTGATCTTCTACGTGCTGCTGGCCCTGCGCGCGCGCCTGCGCGAGCTGGGCTGGTTCGCCCGGCGCGGCATGGCCGAGCCGAACCTCGCCGAGCTGCTGGACCTGGTGGCCCTGGGCAGCGTCGCCGACGTGGTGCCGCTGGACGCCAACAACCGCATCCTGGTGCACCAGGGCCTGGCGCGCATCCGCGCCGGCCGTGCCCGTCCCGGTCTCAAGGCGCTGCTGGAGGTGGCCGGCCGCCCGGCGGCGCGCATCACCTCCACCGACCTCGGCTTCATCCTCGGCCCGCGCCTCAACGCCGCCGGCCGCCTGGATGACATGAGCCTGGGCATCGAATGCCTGCTCTGCGAGGACCAGGCCCTGGCCCAGGACATGGCCGTGGAGCTGGACCAGCTCAACCAGGACCGCAAGCAGATCGAGCAGGGCATGCAGCGCGAGGCCCTGGCCCAGCTCAAGGACCTGCCGCTGGAAGACCTGCCGTTCGGCCTCTGCCTGTTCGAGCCGGACTGGCACCAGGGCGTCATCGGCATCCTCGCCTCGCGCCTCAAGGAGCGTTACCACCGCCCGACCATCGCCTTCGCCGATGCCGGCGACGGCCTGCTCAAGGGCTCGGCGCGCTCGGTGCCGGGGTTCCACATCCGCGATGCGCTGGACGCCGTCGCCGCCCGCCATCCGGGGTTGATCAGCAAGTTCGGTGGCCACGCCATGGCTGCCGGCCTGTCGCTGCCGGTGGAGCATTTCGGCGCCTTCGCCAGCGCCTTCGACGCCGAGGTGCGCCGCCAGCTCACCGAGGACGACCTCACCGGCCGCCTGCTCTCCGACGGCCAGCTGAGCCTGCAGGAATTCCACCTGGAACTGGCCCGCGCCCTGCGCCAGGCCGGCCCCTGGGGCCAGCACTTCCCCGAGCCGCTGTTCCACGGCGTGTTCCAGATCGCCCAGCAGCGCCTGGTGGGCGAACGCCACCTGAAGCTGGTGCTCAAGAGCGAGTGCGGCTCGCTGCAGCTGGACGGCATCGCCTTCAACATCGACCGCGACGTCTGGCCGAACCCCACCGTGCGCTGGGCCGAGCTGGCCTACCGCCTGGACGTGAACGAGTTTCGCGGGCAGGAGAGCGTGCAGTTGATGGTGGTGCACATCGCCCCGCGCTAGCCCCCGTTCCCGCCCACGCGTTCTCAGCGCGGGCGGATCGCCTCGGGCTCCACTTCCGCCGTGTGCCCGGGGCCCAGTTCCAGCAGGACGTGGAACGCCTCGGTCGGGCGTTCGAAGGTGAAGCTGGAGTCCTCGCCCAGGGTGCCGTGGATGAGCACCTGCCCCTCATCGTCGAGCACGTCCAGGGTCGCCCCCGGCGTGGCGGTGCCGTCCGAGAGACCGCCCACGCAGCGCACCTGCGTGGCGTCCAGGGCCTGGCATTCGCAGTAGATCCCATGGCCCCAGGCGTTGCCGCCGGCCAGCAGGAGCAGGGCACCGAGCCAGCGCTTCATCGGCCACCTCCACGCTTGCCGAGCCAGGCCACCACATCGGGGGAGGCCTGGGCGAGGGGCAGGGCGGCCTGGTGCACCGAGCCGTCCCAGCCTTCCACCGTCAGCCACAGCTCGGCATCCGCCGGGGCGTCCTCGGGGATGCGCACTTCTGCCAGGCGCCGGTAGGGGCTGCCCGAGGCGAGGGCGCCGGCCGCGCGCAGGTAGCGCGGCTTGCCCACCCGCAGGTAGGCCGCCTTGATCGCGGCGTCGCACTCGCGGCAGAACGCCAGGCTGAAGTCCTTCATGTAGCCGGCCTTGCCTTCGCGCACCGGCTCGCCCCGTTCCCATTCCGCCAGGTGCACGCGCCAGGGGCCGACCGCCAGCTCGCCGATGGGGCGCTCGCCCAGGCCCTGGAGGCCGCGCTCCAGGCTGGCCTCGTGGAAGTAGGCGGGCATGTAGCCGAGGGGGATGAGCACCAGCAGGGCGCTCAGGTGGAAGCGCCAGCGCAGCCAGAGGCGGGCAGGGCGGGAGCGGACGGGGGCGGTCATTCGGTCACCTCGATGGCGGGGCGCGGGGCGGGCCGTGGGCGGGGTGGGCGTTTCATCGCCTTGGCGGTGGCCAGCACGGTGCGCTTGCTCCAGATCAGCAGGCCGCTGAGCACCATCAGCGTCAGCAGCAGGCCGAACACGAACCACAGCAGCTTGACCCAGATGCCGCCGAAATCGCCGGTGTGCAGCGGGCGCATGGACTCGGTGACGAACTCCAGGGCGTTGCGGTCGCCGAGCAGGTGAGAGCCCAGCAGGGTGCCGTCGTAGGGGTTCACCTCGGCGGTCTGGAACATCAGCGGGTACCAGCCCCGGCCGCCCACCTCCAGCGGGGTGAAGGCGTCCGGCGGGAAGGTCACGAAGCTCACCTCGAAGCCGGGGATGGTGCGCGTCGCCACCTCCACCGCCTGGTCCACGCCGATGCGCGGCACCGGCTGGCCGGGCTCGGGCCGCGGCAGCGCCTCGCGGGCGATCAGCGTGGGCGGGCCTTCGCTGGAGATGGAGATGTGGTTGTCGTAGAGCACCGCGCGGATCAGGAACCAGGTGCCGGTGACGGCGATCACCGCGATGAACCAGATGGACCAGATGCCCACCAGGCGGTGGAAGTCGCCCCAGAAGATCCGCGCGCCCTGGCGGATGCGCAGGGTCGGCCGCAGGAAGCCGCGCCAGAAGCGCTTGTACACCACCAGGCCGGTGACCAGCGAGGCGAGCATCGGCAGGGCCAGCAGCGACACCAGGTACCAGCCCCAGCTGTAGCCGTTGGTGAAGGGCACCAGCCACCAGCCGTGCAGGGCGCGGGTGAACTGGCGGAAGTCGAACAGCGGGCTGCTGCCCTGGATCACCCCGGTGTACGGGTTGACGTAGAGCGTGGCGGTGCGGGTGTCGGGGTAGCTGACCGCCGCCGTGAGGGCGAAGTGGTCCTCCTCCGGCTTGGCCAGCCACTCGATGGCGGCATCCGGCTGCTGGCGGGCGATGGCGGCGACGACCTGGTCGAAGCCGAGGGGCTGGGCGTCATCGGCGGGGCGGGTGGCGCGCACGTCGGGGTTGGCCAGCCAGATGATCTCCTCACTGAGCACCGCCAGGGTGCCGGTGGCGCAGACGAGAAAGACGAAGAACCAGATCGGTAGGGCCAGCCAGCTGTGGACCAGGAACCAGGTTCGCGAGCGGGACTTCTTGGACATGACGGAGCGCGGTCCTGACTGTTCGGGGCAATGAAAAAGACCGCCCGCCGGGATGGCGGGCGGAAACTAGCCAAAGGGGCGCTCGGCACCGGCCCGCCCCGGCAAGGGCGCGGCAGGTGCATGGAGAGGAGTGCCTAACAGTAAGGACGGATGAGCGCGGAAAAACCGACAGGGTCAGGTGAAAGAAAATGTTTCCGCGCCGGCCGGGCTCAGCCCATGTGGGAGCTGGAGCGGCGCACGAACTTGATGGAGTGCTTCAGGGTGGGCTTGCGGGTGACGCTGATGGCGCGGCGGGTCACCGTGTCGATGGTGATGTTCCAGAAGCCGGTGCTGGGCACCGTGATGCGCGCCGGGAAGCGGTCGAAGGCGCCGCCGTGGTAGGTGTGGCGGCCGCCGTTCTTGAAGCTGCGGAAGTTGGCATCGCTCATCAGTCGGATGTTGCAGACCTGCGAGCACTCGATGACGACCAGGTCGCCTTCGTTGAGGTGTTCGCGTTGATGGATGAACTTCATGGCAAGGCTCCGGAGCAGGGGTGACGCGGGGGCGCAACGATAGCACGGCCGGCCCGCGTCCCGCTGCCCCGGGCACGGCGTGCGCGACGGAATGCCCGGATTCGCCAGGGCGCGGTTGCCGGGCGCCGGTGGCCCGGGAATGATCCCCCGCTGCGGGCGCGAGCCCGGTCTACGCTGCGCAGCGAAAGATCGCAATTCCTGCAAATCCGCTGCCGCTAGCCTCTGGTCCAGGGAGGCTGACCATGAAACCCGAAACCCTCGCTGACTACGCCCGCCGCATCGATCCGGTGCTGCGCTGGTCGCTCCTCCAGCTACCCCAAACAGCAGGTTTATCTGTTTTTGATGAACTTGAACTTCTGGGTTCAAAACAATGCGGGCTGCCATGAAGGGTGACCGTGCACTGATCACGTCAGCCCTCGTCGGGCCATATTTTTTCTGTTTGAAATACAGCGGCAAGAAGTAAGAAAAGGGATTCGTGTCCTGGCAAAGGCAAAGCTCGATACAAGTACTTGGATTTATCTGTTCGGTCTCTGTCTTACTGGCAATGTAGCGTGTAAGGCTGCGTAAGCTCGATGCTTATCCTGCATTCAGTGACAGGTTGCTCAATTTTTTTTGCCAGCACTACGTATTGCTTTGCGTAACTGCATGCCAGCCAGATTCCTCGTTCTCGATCAACCGGATTATCAACAGACCATAGACTTAATAACTGGCCTTTCTCGGTCACTGTGTCTGGTCTTAGGTCCGCCAGCCCTTCTGGCGGTCCACTTACCAATACTGCGCCATCCAGCGACAGCTCAACCCAGCGCGAACTCATCTGCCATCCCGGATGGTCGGATGCCTCGACCTTGGGCGGTTGTACCTTGACGCTTGGAGGGCACGTCAATTCATATGCGTTGGCAGCATGGCTAAAGACCAGCATTAAAATCACAGAACCCAAGACGGCACTGTATTTACCCTGCATGATTGGTTCCTGCTCGATAATTGAAAGAATGTCTGCGATATCGCCGCTCCACCTTGTATTCAGGCCTTGCTTGATATTAAGCGCAGTATGGTTGCCTATGGCATTGCTCGGATAACGTCTATTCGCATAGGCAGTAATGGCTTATGTCAATGGAAGGCTTGTAGGGTTGTGCCGGCGTAATATAGCGCTTGTCCCTTGCTTCTTTGGTCCTGAAACTGATCTGCATTGGCATAAAACAGGTGGCATAACACCCCCTTTTGTTGTGGGTGAAATCCTTCGGGCAGCATGCTGTTTGATTTCAGTGCGTTATCCAATGCGTTCATTGAGCGCCAGTGCCATGCATAAAAAACATCAAGCTGCAGCTGTTTTGCGACAAGGCCAGGGCTCTGTTGCCTTGCGAGTCGCTGCCCTGTCCGCTGCGGGCGCGAGCCCGGTCTAGGCTGCGCAGCGAAAGATCGCAATTCCTGCAAACCCGCTGCCGCTAGCTTCTGGTCCAGGGAGGCTGACCATGAAACCCGAAACCCTCGCTCACTACGCCCGCCGCATCGATCCGGTGCTGCGCTGGCTGGCCGCTCACCCGGACGCCGATCCGGACCTCCACCACCTGGCGGAGCTGGCCTGCCTGTCGCCGTACCACTTCCACCGCGTGTACCGCGCGATGCTCGGTGAGACGGTCAATGCCACGGTCCAGCGGCTGCGCATGCACCGCGCGGCGGTGGCCCTGGCCGGTACGGGGGATTCGCTGGAACGGGTCGGCCGGCGTGCCGGGTACAGCTCGCACGCCGCCTTCAACCGCGCCTTTGGCGCCCACTTCGGGCTGCCCCCGGGACGCTACCGCGAAACCCGGGCCCGCCCGCTCGACCCCCAGGAGCTCGCCATGTACCCCATCGCCATCGAAACCTTCCCAGGCGCCGTCCTCGCCACGCTGCCGCACCAGGGCAGCTACCAGGGCATCGGCCCGCTGTTCGGCCGCGCCTTCATGCTCGCCATGGGCCAGGGGCTGCTCGGCCCCGACTGCCTGATGTACGGCGTCTACTTCGACGACCCGGCCCAGGTGCCCGAGGCGCGCCTGCGCTCGCTGGCGGGCATTTCCGTGTCCCCGCAGGCGGTGATCGGCGGCGAGCTGGAGCGCTACGAGATCCCCGCCGGGCGCTGCGCCATGCTCACCTACACCGGGCCCTACAACGAGATGGGCAAGGCCTATGACTGGCTGTACTCGCGCTGGCTGCCGGAGAGCGGGCTGGAGCCGGGCGACTGCCCGATGTTCGAGCAGTACCTGAACGACCCGCGCAGCACCCCGCCCGCCCAGTTGCAGACGCGCATCTGCATGATGCTCGCGGGCTGACGCCCGGCGCCGCCTTCCCGGGGGAAGGCGGCGCGATAGTTTGCAGAATCCGCAACTGAGTATTTGTCCTGTCCGATGTATCCCGAGCAACCGCTTGGCTAGAGTCCGGCGCACAACCATTACAACAACGCCGAGCACTGCCATGCCTGACGCCTCGTTCGCCCTGCGCCCCGTCCCCTCGTCCTGATCCGCGCCCGTCGCCGCGCCTTCAACTTCCCTACCGGACGAGGACTTCCCATGACTCAACAGCACGACGCGCGCCCGATGATCGAGGTGCGCTCCATCGACTACGTGCCCCGCCACGAACGCCACGGCAAGGTGTGGCACCAGGGGCCGTTCTGGTTCACCGGCAACTTCGTGCTCACCACCCTGGTCACCGGTTTCACCGGGCCGGCCCTGGGGCTGGGGGCGCTGGGTTCGATCCTGGCGATCCTCATCGGCGTGTGCATCGGCACCTTCTTCATGGCCTTCCACGCCAACCAGGGTCCGCGCATGGGCCTGCCGCAGATGATCCAGTCGCGCCCGCAGTTCGGCGTGCGCGGCGCGGTGGTGCCGTTCCTCGCCGTGGTGTTCGTGTACATCGGCTTCAACGTGTTCAACGTCATCCTCGCCACCGACGCCATCAACACCGTGCTGCCCGGCGCGCGCACCCCCTGGTACGTACTGCTGGTGGGGCTGGCGGTGCTGCTGGCCATCGTCGGCCATGACCTGCTGCACGCCGTGCAGCGCTGGCTGACCTGGCTGATGATCGCGGTGTTCGGCGCCCTGACCCTGTTCGCCGTGACTCAGCTCAGCGCCGATGCCGCGCTGCAGGGCAGCGGCTTCAGCTGGAGCGCCTTCCTCGTGCAGCTCTCGGCGGCCGCCGGCTACCAGATCAGCTACTCGGTGTACGTCTCCGACTACTCGCGCTACCTGCCGGAGGAAACCCCCGCCGGCAAGGTCATCTTCTGGACCTACCTGGGGGCCGGCGCCTCGGCGCTGTGGCTGATGTCCCTCGGCGCCTTCCTCGCCTCGGCCTTGCCGGCGCCGGACGCCATCGGCAGCGTGCGCGAGCTGGGCAACCAGCTGCACGACGGCTTCGGCACCCTCATCGTGCTGGTGGCGGTGCCCTCGCTGGTGGGCATCATGGCGGTCAACTGCTACGGCTCCATGCTCACCGGGCTCAGCGCGCTGGACGCCTTCTCCCGCGTGCGCCCGACCCTGGGCGTGCGGGTGGCCGGCATCAGCGTGGTGGCGCTGGTGATCCTGCTGGTGGCACGGATGATCCCGGAGAGCTACCTGGGCAGCTTCAACACCTTCGTGCTGCTGATGCTCTACTTCCTCGTGCCGTGGACGGCGGTGAACCTGGTGGACTTCTACCTGGTGCGCAAGGGCCGCTACGCCATCGCCGAGATCTTCAACCCCGAGGGCGTCTACCGCGGCTGGTCGCGCCCCGGCCTGGTGGCCTACGGCCTGGGCCTGCTGGCCATGGTGCCGTTCATGTCCCTGAGCTTCTGGAGCGGCCCCTTCGCCACCGCCCTGGGCGGTGCAGACATCGCCTTCGCCATCGGCCTGCCGGTGGCGGGCCTGGCCTACTGGCTGCAATGCCGCCACCAGGACCGCAGCGAGGAAGAACGCCTCGCCGCCCTCGACCCGCAACGCCTGGAGGACCCGCACCCATGAACACCCGCCCCGTTGCCCCGGTGAAGGTGGCCTGCTGCCAGGTGGCGCCGCGCATCGGCGAACTGGCCCACAACCGCGCCCTGGCCGAGGGCGCCATCCGCCGTGCGGCCCTGGAGGGCGCGCACATCATCGTCCTGCCGGAGCTGGTGCAGAGCGGCTACCTGTTCCGCGACAAGGCCGAGGCCCTGGCGCTTTCCGAGCCCCTGGACGGCCCGGCGGTCAGTCACTGGCAGGCCTTGGCGCGGGAGCTGGGGGTGGTCATCGCCGCCGGCTTCTGCGAGCGCCGTGACGACGGCGAGCTGGCCAACAGCGCCGTGCTGGTGGACCCGGACGGCCTGCGCGCGCATTACCGCAAGGCCCACCTGTGGGATGCCGAGAAGGCCCTGTTCATCCCCGGCGACGCAGCGCCGCCGGTGGTGGACACCGTCCACGGCCGCCTGGGGCTGATGATCTGCTACGACCTGGAGTTCCCCGAATGGGTGCGCCTGCCGGCCCTGGCCGGCGCCCAACTGCTCTGCGCCCCGGTGAACTGGCCCCTGGGCCCGCGTCCCCAGGGCGAACGCCCGGCGGAAGTGGTGCGGGTGCAGGCCAACGCGGCGGTGAACCGCATGTTCATCGCCGCCTGCGACCGCCACGGCCACGAGCGCGGGCAGGACTGGGTGCAGGGCTCGGTGATCGTCGATGCCGACGGCTTCCCCCTGGCCGGCCCGGTGGAGGGCGGCGAGCGCCTGCTGCTGGCGACCCTCGACCTGGCCCAGGCCGACGACAAGCGCATCAGCGCCCGCAACGACGTCCACGGCGACCGCCGCCCCGCGCTCTACCAGGCCCCCTGAGGCGCCTGCCTCCCTTTCTGCGTAAAACGTGAAACAGGCATGCCAGAGCCTGTGAAGCAGTCGTCACTGTGACGGAGCGCATACCCTTCGGTGAGCGATGGGTTCAGACTACGCGCCCCCGTTTCACAACGGCGACAAGGGTGCCGAGGGTGGCTTCGCTGCGCGACGCCAGGCATCCGGTCCGTCATCACAAACACAATAAAGGGGCGACCGGTCACAGCGCCGTGCCCCGCGAACCAACAGCAAGAGAGGGAGTTTTCCATGGTTGTTGCGGTAAGACGCGCCCTGGGCCTGGCGCTGGCAGTCACCTGCCTGCCGGCCTCGGCGGATTTCGTCACGGTCATCACCTTCGGCGGTGCCAACAAGGACGTGCAGAAGGAAGCCTTCTTCAAGCCGTTCAAGGCCAGCACCGGCGACGCCGTGGTCCACGGCTCGTACAACGGCGATCTCGACAAGCTCAAGAGCATGATCGACATCAGCCACGTGACCTGGGACGTGGTGGAGGTGGAGGCCCCCGAACTGGCACGCGGCTGTGAAGAAGGCCTGTTCGAGAAGATCGACCCGGCCCTGGTGGGCAACCCCAGCGACTTCGTCGCCGGTGCCCTGCAACCCTGCGGCGTGGGCATCTTTGTCTGGTCCACCGTGCTCGCCTACGACTCCGCCCGCATCAAGGACGCCCCGCGCGGCTGGGCCGACTTCTGGGACCTGCGCAAGTACCCCGGCAAGCGCGGCCTGCGCCATGGCGCCAAGTACAACCTGGAATTCGCCCTGATGGCCGACGGCGTCGCGCCGAACGAGGTCTACCAGGTGCTCGACACCCCCGCCGGTGTCGACCGCGCCTTCCGCAAGCTCGACGAGATCAAGTCCAGCGTCGTCTGGTGGAAGGCCGGCGCCGAGCCGGTGCGCGCCCTGCAGGACGGCAAGGTGGCCATGAGCTCCGCCTACAACGGCCGCATCGCCACCGCCCAGAAAGAGACCCGCAGCCTGGCAATGGCCTGGAGCGGCAACATCTACGACTTCGACTACTGGGCCCTGCCCAAGGGCTCGTGGAAAGGTGAGCTGGCGAAGAAGTTCGTCCACTTCGTCAGCCAGCCGGACCAGCAGAAGGCCTTTGCCGAAGGCATCTCCTACAGCCCGGTGAACAACAAGGCGATCGCCATGATCAACCCGGCCATCGCCGCCACCCTGCCCACCGCCCCGCAGAACATCCGCGATGCCCTGCCGATGAACGTCACGTTCTGGGCGGCCCATGCCGATCTCGAAGCGCGTTTCGAGAACTGGGTGAAGAACTGACCCCGCCCCACCATGAAGCGGCCGTCCAGGCCGCTTCGTTTTTCCGGCAGCGCCTTCCGCTGAGGTCGACGTCCGGCCCGCGCCTCTGGCACGCTGCGCCAGCCCCGGCACAGCGTTGCCGGGCAGCCGCCTGACAGGGAGCGAAGCGATGGCAGTGGATATCGAATGCGTGGTGGTGGGGGCCGGCGTGGTCGGCCTGGCCGTGGCCCGCGCGCTGGCCCAGGCAGGGCGCGAAGTGGTGATCGTCGAAGCGGCCGACGCCATCGGCACCGGCATCAGCTCGCGCAATTCCGAAGTGATCCATGCCGGCATCTACTACCCGCCGGGCAGCCTCAAGGCGCGCCTGTGCGTCGACGGTCGCCATCGGCTCCTGGCCTTCTGCCGCAGCCACGGTGTGGCCGTGCAACAGCTCGGCAAGCTGATCGTCGCCACCGACGACGCCCAGGTGGCGCCGCTCCAGGCCCTGCTGGCGCGGGGGCTGGCCAACGGCGTGGATGACCTGCGCCTGCTGAGCCGCGACCAGGCCCTGGCGCTGGAACCCGACCTGCATTGCGTGGCCGCGCTGCATTCGCCGTCCACCGGCATCGTCGACTCCCACGGCCTGATGCTGGCACTGCTCGGCGACGCCGAGGCCGCCGGCGCCGCCCTGGCCCTGGGTTCGCCGCTGCTGTCGGCGCAGGTGCAGGGCGACGGCTTCCAGCTGACGGTGGGCGGCGCCAGCCCGACCACCCTCGGTTGCCGCCTGCTGGTCAACGCCGCCGGCCTTGGCGCCCCAGGCCTGGCCGGCCGCATCGACGGGCTGCCGGCCGCCCATGTCCCGCGCGGCTACCTGTGCAAGGGCCACTACTTCAGCCTCGCCGGACGGGCACCGTTCAGCCGCCTGGTCTACCCCGCGCCGGAGGCCGCCGGCCTGGGCGTGCACATGACCCTCGACCTGGGCGGCCAGGCCCGCTTCGGCCCCGACGTGCAGTGGACGGACACCGAGGACTACCAGGTCGACCCACGCCGCGCCGACGGCTTCTACGCCGCCATCCGCCGCTACTGGCCGGGCCTGCCCGACGGCGCGCTGCAGCCGGACTACGCCGGCATCCGCCCGAAGATCAGCAGCCCCGACGAGCCCGCAGCGGACTTCCGCATCAGCGGCCCCGAGGACCACGGCATCGCCGGCCTGGTGAACCTGTTCGGCATCGAATCCCCCGGCCTCACCTCCAGCCTGGCCATCGCCGACGGGGTGCGGCAGGCGCTGGAGCGTTAGGGAGCGATGCGTTGCCTGTAGCCCGGACTTCAGTCCGGGAGTGCCCGGCGCCATTTCCCTGGGCTGAAGCCGAGGCTACGGGTGCCAGGGTGTTGCCTGTAGCCCGGACTTCAGTCCGGGAGTGCCCGGCGCCATTTCCCTGGGCTGAAGCCCAGGCTACGGGTGCCAGGGTGTTGGCTGTAGCCCGGACTTCAGTCCGGGAGTGTCCCGCACCATTTCCCTGGGCTGAAGCCCAGGCTACGAGCACAGCTGCTTTCGCGAGGAGAAATGAGATGTCCATCCTGATGTGCTTGGAGGTCGAAGAAGGCGTTCCGATTGCGGTCGTGGAGGCCATCCTTCGTGCGAGTGGGGAGCGGTGGGAGGAGGGGCCGGATCGACTGGAGGGCGTGTTCGAACGCTCGTGGGCGGTATTCGCGTTCCGTCGGGAGGAGCCTGCTCGGGACGTGGGACTCGACCACCACGGCGTGGATTGGAAGGTCGGTTTAAGCGGCGTTTTTCATTGCGCCAACAATCGCTTGGCGGAGAGCTGGGGCGACATCCATCACCTTATCGTCCAGCTTGCGGCTGCAACCTCTGCGCGCTTCCTGCTGTCATTTCAATACGAGTCCCTTTATGCCTACCGCGATCACGAAGGGCTCACGGTGGTACAGGCCATGGTGCTGGACTGAGGTCGCACTGCATTCGGGCTGCCCTCGGTCGTCTTGCATTTTGCAAGGCGATCAACGTGCCATCGTGCAGGCTGCATATATCAAACTGCCTTCATTCCAAATAAATTCCTTTTAAATCAATTAGATAGTTTTACCGCTCGGCTGGCATGCGCCCTGCAAATGCCTGGGTCCAAAAGCCCAATCCACTGACAGGGAGCCGAACAATGCAGATCGCCATCAAGGAATTCTTCGACGCTTTTCCCGGTTACGAAGTGTCCATCCGCCCGCGTCCGGACGGCATGTTGCTGCTGACCCTGGGCAAGGACGGCGAGGAGCCGTTGCGCAAGGCCATCCCGAGCGATGCGGTGTTCTGCATCGAGCGGGTGCGTGGGGTGATCCGCGAGATGCAGCGGGAAATGAAGCTGGCCTCCGGCGAAGTGACCTGGAAGGGCGAGGGCGACACCTGGCTCGACCGCGAGCTGCCCACCTTCACCGGTGGCCCGATCCACATGACTGCCGCCAAGACCCTGGTCGAACGCCGCCGCCTGGAACTGCTCAACGCCCGTCGCGCCGTGGCCAGCTGAGGTCCGGCGCAGCGGATCGGCCATGACGTCGGTCCGCTGACGGGGAATTTTTCGCGATTTCCGTACTCCACCATTCCGAACCCCGTCGGAAGAATCGTTATGCCAGCAACGACTGCTGGTAGAGGTTCTGATAGTTTGTGCCCTCGTTCACGTCAGATCCGGCCTATTACCCGGTAAGTCGTGTGGGTTTTCCCCGCCGCGAGGACACGAAAGGAGATCGCGTTGTGACACCCATCGACAGCACCGAGGACCTGGCGGCTGCGACCGAAGCCTGTGCCAAAGAGCCCATCCACATCCCGGGCAGCATCCAGCCCCACGGTTTCATGCTGGTATTCGACGAAGGCCGTGGCTGCGTGGTGCAGGCCAGCGAGAACGTCCAGGACTGGCTCGGCCTGCCCGCCAGCGAACTGATCGGACTCCCGTTCGAGCGCCTCTTCGAGCACGCCGCCGTGCTCCAGGGCCGCCTGCAGGGGCTGGCCCAGGAAGATCCCAATCCCTTCCACCTGGGGGACGTACGCTTCGCCATCGGCCAGGAGCGCTCGCTCCCGGTGGCGATGATGGTGCACCGCCACGACCAGGTGCTGATCGCCGAGTTCGAGCCGGCCAGCGACGCCATCGCCGCCTACGGCAACTTCTACCCGCTGGTGCGCAGCTTCGTCGCCCGCCTGCAGGACGCCGACAATGTCGACGAACTGTGCCGCCACGCGGTGCAGGAGATGAAGCGCATCACCGGCTTCGGCCGGGTCAAGGCCTACCGCTTCGACGCCGAGGGCAACGGCCTGGTGCTGGCCGAAGAGGCCGACGAGGGCTACCCGCGCTACCTCGGCCTGTGCTTTCCCGCTTCCGACATCCCTCCCCAGGCCCGCGCGCTTTACCGCGCCAACCGCATCCGCGTGATCGAGGACGCCCACTACACGCCCTCGCCGCTGTACCCGGCGCAGAACCCGCTCACCGGGTGCCCGCTTGACCTCAGCTTCGCCGCCCTGCGCAGCGTCTCGCCGGTGCACCTGCAGTACATGCGCAACATGGGCACCCTGGCTTCCATGTCCGTCTCCATCGTGGTGCGTGGCGAGCTGTGGGGCCTGATCTCCTGCCACGACCTGCACCCCCGGGGCGTGGGCTTCCAGACCCGTACCGCCTGCGAAATGCTTGGCAGCGTGCTCTCGCTGCAGATCGAGAGCCGCGAGGCCCACGACCGCACCGAGCACCTGCTGAGCCTGCGCCAGCACATCGTCCAGATGCTCTCGGCCATGGCCGACCGCGACAGCATCAGCGGCGGCCTGCTGGCCCAGCCGGAGACCTTCCTCGGCTTCGCAAAGGCCAGCGGCGCAGCGATCATTTCCGCCGCCCGCTGCGACCTGGTGGGCGAGACCCCGCCCCAGGCCCAGGTGACGGCGCTGGTGCACTGGCTGGCCCGGCGCCCCGGCATCAACGTGTTCCACAGCGACAACGTCGGCCGCGACATCGACGAACTGCCCGAACTCGCCCGGCATGCCGCAGGTGTGCTGGCCGTGGCCATCTCGCAGATCCATTCCCACTACCTGGTGTGGTTCAAGCCCGAGCAGGCGCGCACCGTCGAATGGGCCGGGCGCCCGGAAAAGAGCGTCGACCCCAGCGGTGGCCTCAGCCCGCGGCACAGCTTCGAACGCTGGCAGCAGACCGTGCGCGGCTACTCGAGTCCCTGGGACCCGCTGGAGATCGAGGGCGTCTGGGAGCTGCGCACCGCCGTGCTCGGCATCGTCCTGCGCAAGGCCGAGGAGATGGCAGTGCTGGCCAGCGAGCTGAAGAAATCCAACAAGGAACTGGAAGCCTTCTCCTACAGCGTGTCCCACGACCTGCGCGCACCGTTGCGGCACATCGCGGGTTACGCCGAGCTGCTGGGGGAATTCGAAGGCAGTCGCCTGTCCGAACGGGGGCTGCGCTTCCTTGACCATATCGGCGAATCCGCCCGCTTCGCCGGCACCCTGGTGGACAACCTGCTGAGCTTCTCGCAGATGGGCCGCGCAGCCCTGCGCTTCTCCGACGTGGACCTGCAGGCCCTGGTGGACGCCATCCTCAAGGAGATGGAGCCGGACCTGGTAGGCCGCAACATCCAATGGCACATCGCCGGGCTGCCCACGCTCATCGCCGATGCCGCCTTCCTCCACTTGGCCATGCGCAACCTGCTGGCCAACGCCGTGAAGTACAGCCGCGACCGCGACCCGGCGGTGATCGAGGTCAGCGCCCGCACCGAGGGCGACGAAGTGGTGGTGACGGTGAGCGACAACGGCGTGGGCTTCGACATGGCGTACGCCGGCAAGCTGTTCGGCGTGTTCCAGCGCCTGCATCGCATGGAAGAGTTCGAGGGCACCGGCATCGGCCTGGCCAGTGTGCGCCGCATCATCGAACGCCACGACGGCCGCGTATGGGCCGAGGGACGCGTGGGCGAGGGCGCCCGATTTCATTTCGCACTGCCCCTGAGGGCGCAGCACAGTCAACTACCCACTGAGTGATTACCCATGCTCAAACCCATCCTGCTGGTCGAGGACAACCCCCACGACCTGGAACTCACGCTGGTCGCTTTGGAGCGCAGCCAGCTGGCCAACGATGTCGTCGTCATGCGTGACGGCGCCGACGCCCTCGATTACCTGTTGCGTCGCAACCACTACGCCCAGCGTGACGACGGCAACCCCGCCGTGCTGCTGCTGGACCTGAAGCTGCCCAAGGTCGACGGCCTGGAAGTGCTCAAGGTGGTGCGCGAGACGCCCGAGCTGCGCAGCATCCCCACCGTGATGCTGACCTCCTCCCGCGAGGAGCCGGACCTGCAGCGCGCCTACGAGCTGGGCGTGAACGCCTACGTGGTCAAGCCGGTCGAATTCAAGGAATTCGTCACCGCCATCTCCGACCTCGGCGTGTTCTGGGCCGTGCTCAACGAGCCGCCGCCGGGCTCGCTGCGACTGCAGCGCCGCCCCGGAAGCTGATACGGCCCGCCGACCCACAGGAAGCCCCCACACCCCATGCCGCAAACGCCACTCAAACTGCTGCTGGTCGAAGACAGCCCGCGGGACGCCGAACTGGCCCTGCTGATTCTGGAACGCAGCGGCCTCGAGGTCGACTCGACCCTGGTCTACCACCACGCCGGGGTCGAGCAGGCCCTGGCAGCCGCCACCTTCGACCTGATCCTCTGCGATTTCATCCTGCCCGGCTCGTCCGGCGCCCAGGCCCTGGAAGTGGCCCGGCGCATGGCGCCGAAGACGCCCTTCATCTTCCTCTCCGGCGTGTTCGGCGAAGAGCACGCGGTGGAAATGATGCGCCAGGGCGCCGTCGACTACGTGCTCAAGCAGAACCTCAGCCTGCTGCCCAAGGCCGTGGGCCGGGCCCTGGCCGAGGTGCGCGAGCGCGAGCGCCGGCGCCGCGCCGAAGAGGCGCTGATGGAGGTGGAGGTGCGTGCGCGCCTGGCCATCGATGCCGCGCGCATGGGCATGTGGGACTACAACCCGCAGACCGGCCGGCTGCTCTGGGACGAACGCTGCAAGGCCCTCTACGAACTGCCCCGGGACGCCGAGGTGGACCTGGTCACCTTCTTCGACCGCTGCCACCCCAAGGACCGCCCCCTGCTGGAGCGCAAGGTCCAGGAGGCGCTGGCTGTGGACAGCGGCAACGAGTACCAGGCCGAGTACCGCGTGCAGCTGCCGGGCGGGCGCGAGCGCTGGGTGCTCACCAGTGGCCGGGCCTTCTTCGAAGCGGGGCGCTGCGTGCGCTTCATCGGCGTGCTGCAGGACATCAGCGAGCAGAAGTACGCCACCGAGGCCCTGCAGCGGCTCAACGAAATGCTCGGCGAGCGCGTCGAACGGCGCACCCGCGAGCGCGACCGCACCTGGGAACTCTCCCGCGAGCTGCTGGCGGTGATGCGCTTCGACATGACGCCCATCGCCCTCAACCCCGCCTGGGAAGACACCCTCGGCCTCACCCGCGAGCAGCTCACCCGGGTGCAGCTGTGGCAGCTGATCCACCCCGACGACATCGAGGCGACCCTGCGCGAGACCGAGAGCGTGGCCGACGGCAACGTCTCCACCCGCTTCGTCAACCGCATGCGCCACACCGACGGGGACTACCGCTGGCTGTCCTGGACCATCGTCCCCGACGAGGGGCTGATGTACGCCGCCGTGCGCGACATCACCGGCGAGCGCGCGGTGCTCGACGAACTGGCCACCACCAACCAGCGCCTGCGCGAGCAGATCCGCGAGCGCGAACGCATCGAGGCGACCCTGCAGCAGATGCAGCGCCTGGAAGCCATCGGCCAGCTCACCGCCGGAGTCGCCCACGACTTCAACAACCTGCTCACCGTCATCCTCACCAGCGCTACCTTCCTCGAGCGCGACGTCGAGCGTGGCAACCACGAGCGCATCCTCGGCCGCCTGCACAACATCCGCGAGGCCGGCGAGCGCGGCGCCAAGCTCACCGGGCAGTTGCTGGCGTTCTCCCGCCGGCAGCGCCTGGAGCCGGTGCCGGTCAACCTCAACGACACCCTGCAGGGCCTGCTGGAGCTGCTGCAGCGCACCCTCGGCGGCGGCATCTGGGTGGAAACCCGCACCGCCCCCGACCTCTGGCGGGCGCTGGTGGACCCGACCCAGACCGAGATGATCATCCTCAACCTCGCCATCAACGCCCGCGACGCCATGCCCCAGGGCGGCACCCTGCGCCTGGTGACCTCCAACGAGGTGGTGCAGGCCGCCGCGCAGCGCCCCGAAGACCCGGAGCCGGGCCCCTATGTGGTGCTGAGCATCGAGGACACCGGCGTGGGCATGACCGAGGAGGTGCTGGCCAAGGCCTTCGAGCCGTTCTTCACCACCAAGGAGGTGGGCAAGGGCTCCGGGCTCGGCCTGGCCCAGGTGTTCGGCTTCGCCAAGCAGTCCGGCGGCGGCGTCAGCATCCACACCGAGCCGGGGCGCGGTACGCGGGTTAAGGTCTACCTGCCGTGCATTCACGACGACCCCGGCGAGGCCTGCGTCGAGCGCCCGGCGGCCGTGCCGGCACCGGGGCCGAGCAGCACCGCGCGGACCATCCTGCTGGTGGACGACGACCCCCGCGTGCGCGAGGTGACCGCCGCGCTGCTGGACTCGCTGGGCTACCGGGTGCTGGAGGTCGGCAGCGGCAGCGAAGCGTTGCAGCGCCTGGAACAGGGCGTCGACCTGCTGCTCACCGACTACGCCATGCCCGGCATGAACGGCGCCGAGCTGGCCAACCTGGCGCAGCAGCAGCGGCCCGATCTGCCCGTCATCTTCATCACCGGCTACGCCGAGCTGGGCGGGCTGGACCTGCCTGACCAGGTGGTGGTGCAGAAACCCTTCCGTGAAGCGGACATCGCCGCCAAGCTGCGCGCCGCCCTGGAGGAGCGCCCATGAGGGTGCGTGAGCAGCTGCGCCAGGCCGGCGCCCCGTGGCACGAGGCCGTGGACGCCGCCTTCTCCCGCTTCGACCTGGGCCAGGCGGACGGCTACCGCGCCTTCCTGCGCGCCCATGCCCGCGCCTTGCCGGGGCTGGAACAGGCCCTGGAGCAGGCCGGCATCGCCCAACTGGTGCCCGACTGGCCGGCACGTCGCCGCCGCCAGGCCCTGCTGGCGGACCTGGCCGACCTGGGGTTGCCGCCGCCACCGACAGCCGCCCCCAGCCTGGACGCCAAACCGGGCCTGCTCTGGGGCCTGGCCTACGTGCTGGAAGGCTCGCGCCTGGGCGGTCGACTGCTGGCCCGACAGGTCACCGGCGCCCAGGCTGACCTGCCCGTGCGCTACCTCGGCCACGGCCAGGACCAACCCCTCTGGCCCGACTTCCTCCGCCAGCTGGAAGCCCACGCCCACGACCTGCCCCAAGCCGACCTGGAACAGGGCGTGATCCTCGGCTTCCGCCACTTCCTGAACGCTGCCGAGCCCCCTGCCGAACAATCCGCAGGATGCGCTGAGCTCGGCGAACCGCATCGAATCCCCGCATGAGCCCGCCACGATGGGCTTCGCACAGCTCAGCCCATCCTACGTTTGTCGCCGCACCCTGCCGGACACTCCGCGCTTTACCAGTCCACCGCCTCGACGCACATCGGGCACCCGTAGGATGCGGTGAGCTCGGCGAACCGCATCGCCCCGTGCCCGAGCCCCGCCATGATGGGCTTCGCACAGCTCAGCCCATCCTACGTTTGTCGCCGTGCCCGGCCGGACACTCCGTGCTTCACCGGTCCACCATCTCGGCGTCAGACACGTAGCCCGGGCTTCAGCCCGGGGCCACGGCGCATCCCTGGGCTGAAGCCCAGGCTACGGCCGAGCGTAGGGTGGGCTTCAGCCCACCATCGGAGCCGGCGGCACACCCTTTGGTGGATGGATAAAGCGCCATCCACCGCACCGAGCATTGCCGTTCCCGAGCCTACCCCTCACTACGCTCCGCCATGAGCCGGCGGTAATGGCGGGTGCGGTGGAGGGTGTGCCATTGCTCCTTGAGCAAGGCGCGCAGGGGGGAGACGCCGGGGCGGGGGGATTGGCCGTCGCCGAGGCGACGCATCTGGTATTTCACGGCCGACATGTAGGCCAGCGCGGCGAGGGATTTGTTGCGCCAGCGGATGGGCGGCAGCTCGGCGCTGGCGGCGTTGTCGCCTTCACGCCAGCGGCGCGGCAGGGCCGGGTCCAGGGCCAGGGCGGTGGCGATACCGGCCAGGCTCACGCCGCTGGTGAGCACCTGCTCCACCACCGGCAGCCGGCGGATGCCGCCGGTGACCATCACCGGCATGCGCGCTTCGGTGGCCAGTTCACGGGCGAATTCCAGGAAGTACGCTTCCCGCGCGAGGGTGCGACCGTCCCGGGCATCGCCCTGCATGGCCGGTGCCTCGTAGCTGCCGCCGGAGAGTTCCACCAGGTCCACCGGCAGGTCGTTCAGCCACAGCAGCACCTGGCGGGCGTCTTGCGGCTCGAAGCCGCCGCGCTGGAAGTCCGCCGAGTTCAGCTTCACTCCCACGCCGAAGCGCGGTGATACCCGCGCCCGCACCGCCTTCACCACCTCCAGCAGCAGGCGCGCGCGGTTCTCCAGGGAACCGCCCCAGCGGTCCTGGCGGCGGTTGGTCAGCGGCGAGAGGAACTGGCTGAGCAGGTAGCCATGGGCAGCATGGATCTGCACGCCGTCGAAGCCGGCCTGCTCGGCCAGCACGGCGCTGTGGGCGAAGCGTTCGATCAGGGCGGCGATGTCCTGCTCCTCCAGCGCACGCGGGGTGGGGAACATCCGCGACAGGCTGCCCATCTCCAGGGCCACCGCCGACGGGGCCACGGTCGCCTGGCCGAGGTTGGCCTGCATCTGCCGGCCGGGGTGGTTCAGTTGCAGCCAGAACTGCGCGCCATGGGCCTTGCCCACCTTTGCCCATTCGCGGAAGCGCGGCAGCTGGCGGTCATCCTCCAGCACCACACCGCCGGGGCCGGTCATGGCGCGGGCGTCCACCATCACGTTGCCGCTGAGCAGCAACCCCACACCGCCTTCGGCCCAGGCCGCGTAGAGGCGCATCAGCGCATCGGACGGCGCCTGGCGGGGATCGGCGAGGTTCTCCTCCATGGAGGCCTTGGCGATGCGGTTGGGCAGGGTGGTGCCATTGGGCAGGCTGAACGGCTGGAAGGGCGACATGGTGGGTGTCCTCGGGCGGGCATCGACGAAAGGTAGAAGAGCTGCGGCAGAGCCTAAGGTTAAAGTCAGCTTCAAGGTCAATAGGTGGAGAACCCTTGCCATGAAAATCGGCGAACTGGCGCGACGCAGCGGCCTGACCGCCTCGCGCATCCGCTTCTACGAGGCCAGCGGCCTGATCGCCGCCCAGCGCCTGGGCAATGGCTACCGGGACTACCCCGAGCAAGCCCTCGCGGTGCTGGAGCTGATCGCCTGCGGCCAGCAGGCCGGCTTCAGCCTGGAGGAGATGCGCCACCTGCTGCCCAGCCCCGGCCAGGTGCACGGCAACCACGAGCGGATGCTGGAGGGCCTGCGGCGCAAGGTGGCGGAGATCGAGGCCATGCAGGCGCGCCTGGTGGTGGCCCGCGAGCGCCTCCTGCAGGTGATCGACAGCATTGAGGACAAGCCCGAGGGCATGGGCTGCCAGGAGAATGCCGAGCGCGTGCTGGGGCGCTTGCGCGGTGGCACACAGGCGCTGCCGCAGCGCTGAGTTGGCGTTTTTGCCGGGCCACTTCGCGGCGGCGCGGGACGTTTGCAGCGACACTGCGCGCGGTTCCGGGGCGCGCAGGGTTCGCCCATCGATCAGTCAGTGGAGGGCAGGGCAATGAAAGGGTTGGCAGCGGTGTGTGCAGGGATGGCGTTATCCACAGGGGCGGCCTGGGCAGGCGCATTGCCCGATCCGCAGGCATCCGGCGCGGCGGCCAAGGCGCCGGCAGTGCTGGAGCACTACGCGGGCGCGCTGGGCTGCAGCTTCTCGATGCCGGTGAAGACGCTGGTGCCCTTCACCGTGGTGGAGCCCGCCACCCTGGAGGAACACCCCCTGTACCTGGCGCTGTTCCAGGTGGACGAGGGCTGCGTGGGCGACGCAAGTGCAGTGCGCACCCACATCGCGGCGCTCCAGCCCGCTCGGAACGGCGGCCTCTATGTGGTGCCGGGTTATTCCCAGACCTCGCCCTACCTGCCCCAGCGCATCGACCGCCTGTTCGTCGAGGGCGAGGCATTGCGCTACACCGGCCAGGCCAGCCTGGACCCGGCCAACCCCGAGCCGCAGGCCGGCCAGCTGAGCCAGGAAGGCGGCCGCTGGATCGACGCCAACCTGGAGCCCCTGGGCGACTGAGCCGGCCCCGGCCTCAGTGCCAGGGCACCAGCAGGAAGTCGGTCACCACCGCCACCAGCCGGCCACTGGCGTCGTAGCCGAAGTAGCTGGGGTAGGCGCCGTCGCCATAGCCGCTGGAGAACAACGCCACGTTGCCGGCCTCGGTCGGCAGCAGGGTCCAGCTGCGGGTGTGCCGGTAGGTCCTGTCCAGCTCGGCCAGCAGGCGCTCGTCGAAGGCTTCGCCCTCCTGCTCGCGCTGCGCTTCGTAGCGGCGCAGGGCGGCGGCGTCCATGAAGCCGCCGGTGCCGCTGTCCACCCCGTAGCCGAAGAATTCGTCCGGGCCCAGGGTGCTCGGGTCCTGGCCGTCCACCAGGGCCATTTCCCAGCGGGTTGCCGCGCCGGGCGCGAAGACGATGCGGGCGAAGGCGATGCGCTCGTCCTCGCCGATCCGCGCGATGGCCAGTTGCAGCGGGAAGCGGCCCTTGGGCACCGCTTGGGTGAAAGGCGCGTCGCAGCTCACCAGCGGGTCACAGGCCACCAGTTGCCCGGTGGGCAGTTCCAGTTCGCCAATGGGCTGGGTGTAGAAGCGGTAGTCGATCCCTTCCACCTTGACCTGGTAGCCCTCGGCGAAGGCGGCATCGAAGGGCGGGTGGTTCATGGGGGCAACCTCCTCGGCGTGGAGCGTGGACAGGGCCAGCAGCAGGGGGAGGGCGGCGAGGGGGTGTTTCATTCGCAGCGGTACTCCAGGTGTGCGCCAGCGGCGGTGAACAGTTCATGCCATCGCTTGAGCTCATAGCTACTGGCGTTCAGCACCCGGAAGCGCCCCGTCTGCATACGCTCTCGGGCTTGTGCCGGAGTCAGTTGGGCGGCCAGCCGGAGGAGGGCGAACACCTTGATGGGCTGCTCGCCTGCGTCCAGAACCCACAGCGAGGGCTCCTCGGACCACGGGTGGTCGGGCGCCATGCTGCCGAAGCGGGCCACCAGATGCGCCAGAGCCTGGTCACTGGGCATGTTCGTGCATTCGCTAGCCGCCTCTCTGTGCTCAGCGCAGAACCACTCAAGCCCGACCGGGTGCCCTGCCGCGCGGGGCGCTAAGGGGCGGTAGTCGGCGAACCGGAACCAGCATCCGCAATCGACCAGCCCGCAGCACACGCAGGGCCTGCCGCAAAGCATGCAGATGGCGGCTCTCACCGCGGCCTCCGGATGGCGGTGCATGGGCCTATCAGGCAGGGCATTGGAAAAGCTCCCTCGCATTCATTGACGAACGACCGGCTCGTGATGCGGAAGCGCGGTACTCTACGCGCCGTTTCGGCCCGTGTCGGGCGCGCCATCATTGCATAAGGATCGAAGATGGAACCGGTCTCTGTTTCGCAGCTTCTGGCTGCACTGTTCGAAGCCCACGGTGTCGAGTTCGTCGTGCACGAAGGGTGGGTTGCGCCGGGTGGCCGGCTGCCGGCCATCCGCGCCACCTGGTATCCCCGTGGCAAGACCGGCCGGCTGGATGTGGACGTGCTGCTGGAGGATGACAACCGCCACTTCCAGGAAGCCTTCGCCGGCGTGGGGGAGGGCGAGGCCGGCCTGCGCGATGCCTGGGAGAACTTCTGCCGCAACAGCTTCCACGTGCTGCTCTCGGCACTCTGGGGCCGTGTCGACGAGGACCAGGTGACGGTGGAGACCTGGCAGGTGGGTGAGCAGCGCTTCGAGGCGCACCTGGGCAACTTCTGCACGCGCGGTGCCGACGGCAAGGTGCCGGCGCTGCCGGAGGACCTGTTCCCCAGCATCGAGGCGCAGATCCGCGCGCTGCCGCTGGATGGGCGCATCCACTGGTTCCGGCACTTCTTCTGCGCCTTCGACAACCAGCGCACGGTGGAGGCGCTGTTCGACAACGAGCCCTGGCAAGCCGGCATGGACAGCTTCGCGGGGCTGGCCTGGCAGGACTCCGAGGCCTATTACAGCGCGCGGAATTTCCTGGTGATCAAGCCTGTTAATGCCTGAGTTTGGTGTGGGGGGAGGGGGTAGTGGCCAGGGTGCACGGGTGCTCAGTTGATGAGTGAGTTCTGCGGAGGGTTTTTGTTTTGCCCTTCGACCGTTCATGAGCAAGAAAGAGCTTCCCGCTTGATCAGTAGAGGGGCACAAGCTCGAAGCGCACTCGGGACTGGTGTTTGACTAAGACGTTGAAGCAGGGAGACTGCCCCTTCAGGAGGCCGAGCGGAGTCGTTGTGGAAGGGGTTGAGCGACATGGATGTCGCGAGAGCGCTGCCGGGCCATGGATGGCCCGTCAGCGCGTGCCCCTGGAACGACGATGGAGCGAGGGGAGTCCCGCGTAGCGGGACCCGTATGCAGGGGCAAGCCCTTTTGGCTCCTTTTGGGGCGACTGCCAAAAGGGGCTCGCCCGGGGGGGCGAAACAAAAGACATCAACAACTCTCGATAACCAACCTCTAATACCCATTCCCCTCGCCACCAACAGTCCCTCCTCAAACAAAAAGCCCCGCATCATGCGGGGCTTCTTGTTGGGCGAGGCGGCGGATCAACGGTTGTTGTAGCCGTCTTCGCTCGGGTCGTAGGTGATCTGGTAGACGTTGAAGTTGGCAC
The DNA here is from genome assembly GCF_032621675.1 of Pseudomonas sp. zfem003. Taxonomy (NCBI): domain Bacteria; kingdom Pseudomonadati; phylum Pseudomonadota; class Gammaproteobacteria; order Pseudomonadales; family Pseudomonadaceae; genus Pseudomonas; species Pseudomonas sp. zfem003. The sequence continues at coordinate 200,582 of NZ_JAVYJG010000008.1, forward strand.
CGGTGGCGCCTACGCCGGTGTAGGTGATGCGGCCTTGGCCCTTGTACAGCTCTTCCATGCGCATGGCGTCGCTGCCGAAGTAGAAGGGGATGAACATCTTGCCGGTCATGCGGTTGTAGCTGTCGGTGGGCTGGCCGATCAGGTCATGCACCTGCTTCATGGACATGCCGGGCTGGACCTTGGCAAAGGGGCTGCCCGCCGGGATCTGGCCGATGATCTGTTGTTGCGGGGCACGCGGCGAGGAGCCGCAGGCGGCCAGCAGGCCCATGGCGGCGATCAGGCCGATGTGCAGGATCTTGGTACGCATTGAATCTCTCCAGAGGGTGACGGTAATTCAGCGGGCTGCTCAGCCCTTGTAGCCTTTCTCGACCAATTCCGTGGTCACTTCCTTGGCCGCCTGCACGCACTCTTCGTGAGTGCTGTCGAGGAACCTCAGGAAATGCCAGGCACCGTCCTTCTTCATCGCGAAGCCTTGCATGTCGCCGGTGTCCTGGCCGTCGGCCCGGACGCTGTTGACGGTCTGGCAGGCGGCGATGCCGTCGATTTCGGTGAATTCACCGAACTTGTAGACGTCCTTCACCAGCAGGTTGTCGATCACCACCTTCTGGACTTCGGATTCGGAGGAGTTGCAGCCACCGAGCACGGCGGCGAGCCCCACCGCGACGGCGCAGCGGAGCAGGTTGGCAGGGGTGGAGCGGCGTTTCAGGGCGTGGAAAACAGTCATGACGCAATCATCCATGTGGGTTCTTGTTGGGCGTGGAGCGCCTGGTTGTCACTGCAAATTCACAGAAGAAGTTGTTTGTCGAGGTTCACTCCCGCTCGGGAACGCTATTTTCCAGCCACGACGAAAAGCCACGACTTGGCGGCAGGATCAGCGGAATTCAGGGGGATTTTGCAGATACTCGCGAGGGTGTTTCTGGGTCGCTTTGTACTTGCAATCCTTTGCAACATTTGTACAGCGAAGCGGAATCTGACAGGGGCGTAAGAAATATTCAACGGAAATCGTATGACAATCTGAAGGCCGTCACAGCGGCGCAATCGCCCTCCCTTGCCGCTCCAAGGTCATGCCTGAAGAGGGCCGTATGCCTCTTGGCTCATGAGGTGCCCGCCCCGCCTCCACACGATCTCCACAAAACCTCGAATCAATCCCAACGGTGGGCCGCCAGACTCGCGTTTTCTGGGCTTTCGGCCGTTCTGGCCGGGGCCGTTCATCCGTGAGGGCAGTGGGTCATGGGATTGCTGAAGGGGCGGCTGCGTGCCGTGTGGATCGGGGTATTCGCGTTTGGCCTGGCGGGGTGTGAGCCGTCGCCGACGGCGGAGGAGGGCATGCCGCCGGCGCGGGTCACGGTGATGACCCTGGCGCCGACCGAGCTGGTGGTCGACGAGGACCTGCCAGGGCGTGTCGCGGCCCTGCGCACGGCGGAGATCCGCCCCCAGGTCAGCGGCATCCTGCAGCGCACGCTGTTCAGCCAGGGCGCCGAGATCCAGGCCGGGACGGCGCTGTTCCAGATCAACCCGGCGCCCTTCAAGGCCGAGGTGGAAACCGCGGCCGCCGCCCTGCAGCGTGCGCGGGCGGTGCTGGATCGCGCGCGCATCCAGGCCGAGCGGCTGGCGCCGCTGGTGCGGGCCGAGGCGGTGAGCCGGCAGGTGTATGACGACGCCGTGTCCCAGCGCGAGCAGGCGGCTGCCGACGTGGCCCAGGCCCAGGCGGTGCTGGCGCGGCGGCAGCTGGACCTGCGCTTCGCCACGGTGGAGGCGCCGATCTCCGGGCGCATCGACCAGACCCTGGTCTCCGAAGGGGCACTGGTGACTTCGACCGATGCCTCGCCCATGGCCACCCTGCAGCAGATCGACCAGGTGTACGTGGACGTGCGCCAGTCCGCCGCCTCCCTCGAACGCCTGCGCGAAGCGCTGGAGGCGCGGGGCGGGCCCGGCGACGGCGGGCTGCCGGTGCAGATCCTCGGCAGCAGCGGCAAGCCCTACGACCTGCACGCACGCATCCTGTTCTCCGGCATCAACGTCGATGCCGGCACCGGCGATGTGCTGCTGCGCGTGCTGGTGGACAACCCCGAGCGGCGCCTGTTGCCGGGCATGTTCGTGCGGGCGCGGGTGGTGCGGGCGCATTACCCGGCGGCCCTGGCTGTGCCGCAGCAGGCGGTGGTGCGCGCCGGCGAGGCGGCCAGCGTGTGGGTGATCGACGAGCAGCAGCAGGCCAAGCGGATCGCCGTCGAGCTGGGCGAGCTGGTGGACCGCCGCTACCGCATCGCCGCCGGCCTCGGTGCCGGCCAGCGGGTGGTGGTGGAAGGCATCGAGCGCCTGGAGGAGGGCGCCGCCGTCGACCCGCGCCCCTGGCAGCCCAGTGTGGCCGCCGGGTTGGCCGCCACCGCGCACTGAGTCGAGGAGACGACCATGCCGCAGTTCTTCATCGAGCGCCCGGTGTTCGCCTGGGTGATCGCCTTGTTCATCGTGCTGTTCGGGGTGATCGCCATCCCGCAGCTGCCGATTGCCCGCTACCCCTCGGTGGCGCCGCCGTCGGTGACGCTCTATGCCTCCTACCCCGGCGCCACGCCGCAGACCCTGGACGACTCGGTGGTGAGCCTGATCGAGCGCGAGCTGTCCGGGGTCAAGAACCTGCTCTATTTCGAGTCCTCGGTGGACACCTCCGGCTCGGCGCAGATCACCGCCACCTTCAAGCCCGGTACCGACCCCGAGCTGGCCCAGGTGGACGTGCAGAACCGCATCAAGGCGGTGGAGCCGCGCCTGCCCCAGGTGGTGCGGCAGAGTGGCTTGCAGGTGGAGTCCGCGGCCTCCGGCTTCCTGATGATGGTGGGCATGACCTCGCCGGACGGGCGCTTCGACGAGGTGGCGCTGAACGACTATCTGGCGCGCAACATTGTGCAGGAGCTGCGGCGCATCGACGGCGTCGGGCGCGTGCAGCTGTTCGGCGCCGAGCAGGCCATGCGCATCTGGGTGGACCCGCACCAACTGACCGCCTACGGCCTGACCATGGGCGACCTGGCCCAGGCCATCGAACAGCAGAACGCGCAGATCGCCCCCGGCCGGGTCGGCGATGAGCCGACGCTGCCCGGCCAGCGGGTGACCGTGCCGCTGACGGTGGAGGGGCAACTGTCCAGCCCGGAGCAGTTCGCCGCCATCGTGCTGCGCGCCGGCGCCGACGGCTCGCGGGTGGTGATCGGTGACGTCGCGCGGGTGGAGCTGGGCGCGCAGTCCTACGGCTTCGCCAACCGCGAGAACGGCGTGGCGGCTACCAGTGCGGCCATCCAGCTGTCGCCCGGGGCCAACGCCGTGCGCACCGCCCAGGCCGTGCGCGACCGGCTCGCCGAGCTGGCGCCGAGCATGCCGGCGGGCATGGGCTATTCCGTCCCGTTCGACACGGCGCCCTTCGTCAAGGTCTCCATCGAGAAGGTGGTGCAGACGCTGTTCGAGGCCATGGTGCTGGTGTTCCTGGTCATGTACCTGTTCCTGCAGAACGTGCGCTACACGCTGATCCCGGCCATCGTCGCGCCCATCGCCCTGCTGGGCACCTTCGCGGTGATGCTGGTGGCGGGTTTCTCCATCAACACCCTGACCATGTTCGGCATGGTGCTGGCCATCGGCATCATCGTCGACGACGCCATCGTGGTGGTGGAGAACGTCGAGCGGCTGATGGCCAGCCACGGCCTGTCGCCGCGGGAGGCCACTGCGCGGGCCATGAAGGAGATCAGCGGCGCGGTGGTGGGCATCACCCTGGTGCTAACCGCGGTGTTCATCCCCATGGCGTTCGGCTCCGGCTCGGTGGGGGTGATCTACCAGCAGTTCACCCTGTCGATGGCGGTGTCGATCCTGTTCTCGGCCTTCCTCGCGCTGACCCTGACCCCGGCGCTGTGCGCCACGCTGCTGCACCCGGTGGCGCCCGGGCACCACGCCCGGCGCGGCTTCTTCGGCGCCTTCAACCGCGGCTTCGAGCGGCTGACCGAGCGCTACACCGGCGGCGTGGCCGGCATGGTCGCCCACAGCGGACGGATGATGGCGGGCTTCGCCGCGCTCTGCGGCGTGCTGGCGCTGGCGGCGTACCAGTTGCCGTCGTCCTTCCTGCCGGAGGAGGACCAGGGCTACTTCATGACCTCCATCCAGTTGCCCACCGGCGCCACTGCCGAACGCACCCTGGACGTGGTGCGCACCTTCGAGGCCCACGTGGCCAGCCGCCCGGCGCTGGAGGCGAACCTGGTGGTGCTGGGCTTCAGCTTCTCCGGCTCCGGCCCCAACGCCGCCATGGCCTTCACCATGCTCAAGGACTGGGACCAGCGTGACGGCGCCACGGCCGGCGAGGAGTCGGCCCTGGCCCAGGCGGCGATGGCGGAGATTCCCGAGGGCACGGTGATGAGCCTGCTGCCGCCGGCCATCGACGAGCTGGGCACTTCTTCCGGTTTCACCCTGTTCCTCCAGGACCGCGCCGGCCGGGGCGAGGCGGCGCTGCGCGAGGCCCAGGCGCAACTGCTCAAGCTGGCGGCGCAGAGCAGCGTGGTGAGCGATGTGTACCCGGACGGCCTGCCGCCGGGGCCGAGCATTCGCCTGGAGATCGACCGGCGCAAGGCTGAGGCCATGGGCGTGTCGTTCGCGGCGGTGAGCAGCACCCTGTCGGCGGCCATGGGCTCGCTCTACGTCAATGACTTCCCCAATGCCGGGCGCATGCAGCAGGTCATCCTCCAGGCGGACGCTGCCGCGCGCATGCAGCTGGACGACGTGCTCGGCCTGCGGGTGCGCAACGCCGCCGGCGGCATGGTGCCGCTGCGCGAGGTGGTGACGCCGATCTGGACCGAGTCGCCGCAGCAGATGATGCGCTTCCAGGGGTTCCCGGCGGTGCGCATCGCCGGCGGCCCCGCGCCGGGCGTGTCCAGTGGCGACGCCATGGCCGAGATGGAGCGGCTGGTGGCACAGCTGCCGGCGGGCTTCGCCGTGGCCTGGACCGGGCAGTCCCTGCAGGAGCGTCAGTCGGCGGCCCAGGCGCCGCTGCTGATGCTGCTCTCCGCGCTGGTGGTGTTCCTGGTGCTGGCGGCGCTGTACGAGAGCTGGTCCATCCCGCTGTCGGTGATGCTGGTAGTGCCGCTGGGCCTGCTGGGCGCGGTGGCGGCGGTGATGCTGCGCGGCTTGCCCAACGACGTGTTCTTCAAGGTGGGGATGATCACCATCATCGGCCTCTCGGCGAAGAACGCGATCCTCATCGTCGAGTTCGCCCGCCAGTTGCACGCCGAAGGCCGCAGCCTGGCGGAGGCGGCGGTGATGGCGGCGCGCCTGCGCCTGCGGCCGATCCTGATGACCTCGCTGGCCTTCACCCTCGGCGTGGTGCCGCTGATGCTCGCCTCCGGCGCCAGCGCCGAGACCCAGCACGCCATCGGCACCGGGGTGTTCGGCGGCATGCTCAGCGGCACGCTGCTGGCGGTGTGCTTCGTGCCGGCGTTCTTCGTGTTCGTCATCGGCCTGCAGGAGCGCCTCGGCGCCCGGCGGGCCCGACGCACCGCCCCCCAATCCCCGCGCGAGGAGGCCTGAGATGCGCCTGTTGATCCCGCTGGCCCTGGCCGCGAGCCTTGGCGCCTGTTCCCTGGTGCCACCCCTGGAGCGGCCCGCACCGCCAGTGCCGGCGCAGTTCCCGCAGCTGGCGGGCGCTCCGTCCGTCGCGGCCGCGCCGCTGCCAGGCTGGCGCCGCATGTTCGGCGACCCGCGCCTGCAGCGCCTGATCGAACGGGCGCTGGAGCAGAACCGCGACCTGCGCCTGGCGGCCCTCAATGTGGAGGCGACCCAGGCGATGTTCCGCATCCAGTCTTCCGCTCGCCTGCCCTCGGTGGCGCTGGAGGCCAACCAGACCCGCGAGCGGGCCCTGGCGGCCGATTCCAGCGAGCGCTCCAGCCGCACGGTGAGCAAACAGGTGGGGGTGAACCTGGGCGTCAGCGCGTTCGAGCTGGACCTGTTCGGCCGCGTGCGGGCGCTCTCCGATGCCGCGCTGGCGCGCTACTTCGCCAGCGAAGAGGGGCGTGACGCCGCGCAGGTGGCGCTGCTGGGGGCGGTGGCCGATGCCTACTTCGCCCAGCAACTGGCCGCCGAGCAGCAGCAACTGGCCGAGCAGACCCTGGCGGACTGGGAGCAATCCCTGGCCCTGGCGCGCCTGTTGAAGCAGGCCGACCAGAACAGCGCGCTGGACGTGGCCCAGGCCGAAGGCCAGGTGGCCACCGCCCAGGCCGATCTGGAGGCGCGCCGACGTGCCCGCGCCCAGGCGGATAACGCCCTGCAGCTGCTGGTGGGCGGTGAACTGCCGACTGATCTGCCGCCGGCCCTGTCACTGGCGCAGCAGCCGTTGCTCGGTCGCCTGCCGGCAGGGTTGCCGTCGGAGCTGCTACTGGCCCGGCCCGACCTGCGCCAGGCCGAGCAAGTGCTGGAAGCGGCGAACGCGGACGTCGGCGCGGCGCGGGCGGCGTTCTTCCCGCAGATCTCCCTGACCGCCTCCTTCGGTTATGCCAGCACCTCGCTGGACGGGTTGTTCGACCCGTCCCGGCAGGTCTGGCGCTTCGCCCCGCAACTGACGGTGCCGCTGTTCCAGGGCGGGCGCTTGCGGGCGGAACTGCGCCTGGCCAAGGTGCGCAAATCCGAGGCGGTGGCGCAGTACGAGCGGGCCATCCAGATCGCCTTCCGCGAGGTGGCGGACGCCCTGGCGGGCACGGCCACCTTCGACCGGCAGATCGACGCTCAGCTGCAAGCCGTCAGCGCCGCCGAGCGCCGGCTGGACCTCTCCGGCCAGCGCTACCGCGCGGGGCTCGATGGCCGGCTGGAATTGCTCGATGCCCAGCGCCAGCTGTATGCCGCGCGCCAGGCACTGCTGGAGCTGCGCCGGGAGAGGACCAGCAACGCCGTGGCCCTCTACAAGGCCCTGGGCGGTGGCCTGAACGCGCAGGACGGGGACGCGCCGGCGTCCCTGGCGGGGGCATATGCCGAGCGTGGCTGAGTGGCGTGGCCGACGCTCGCGCTGGCGTGCGCTTTACTGATGCGCTCCACCTGTTCTCCACACAAGCTCGAACGAATGGCAATGCAGGCCCCTCAGACTGGCACCGATCGGCCTCGCCCGGTCCGGTGCCTGCCTATGCGGGGGCCATGGCGGTGTGAGGCCGCAAGTTGAATTCTTGAGGTGATACATGAAGCGTCGACATTTCATTCTGGCTACAGGCAGTTTGCTGGGGGCGTCCCTGCCCTTGTCCCCCGTGTTGGCCAATGGCCTGGGAACCCAGGGCCAGCGCGCAGGGCGAGCGGACCCGGGGCAGGCCGATGTGCTGGTGATCGGTGCCGGCATCGCCGGGCTGGCCGCCGCTCGCAAACTGCACGATGCCGGGTACCGGGTGATCGTCATCGAGGCGCGCGACCGCCTGGGGGGACGGTTGATGACCCACCAGGCGTGGGACGGGATCAATGTCGACCTTGGGGCGACCTGGATCCACGGGGCCGGCCCCAACAACCCCATTGCGCGGCTGGCCAAGCAGGTTGGCGCGCGGTTGGCCACCACCAGTACCGATCGCACCGAGACCTTCGGCAGCGACGGCCATCGCTACGACGACGATGAGGAGGAGGCACTGGAGGCGCTGCGGGAAGCCATCGAGGATGCCATCGAGCAGACGCAGGACAGCGACGAGGACCGTCCGCTGGGTGATGCCGTGCGCGAGGAGATGGACTACCGGTCCCTGGGGCTGGCCCAGCGTCGGCAGGTCGACTTCCTGCTCAACACCACCTACGAACACGAGTACGGCGAGAGCGTCCAGGCGCTTTCCTTGCACACCTTCGACAGCGGCGGTGAGTACGCTGGCGACGAGGCATTGTTCCTGGACGGCTACCGGGTGCTGGTGGAGCACCTGGCCAAGGGGTTGGACATCCGTCTGGGTCAGGTCGTCAGCGCCATCGACAGCGAGGACGAAGGCGTTACCGTCCGCGTCGGCGGGCGCAGCTACCAGGCTGCCCAGGTGTTGCTGAGCGTGCCGCTGGGCGTGCTCAAGAGCGGGGCGATCGACTTCTCCCCGGCGCTTCCGCCCGAGAAGATCCGGGCCATCGAAGGGCTGGGGGTCGGGGTGCTGAACAAGTGCTGCCTGAAGTTCCCCGAGGCCTTCTGGGACACCCGGACGGACTGGATCAACATGGTGCCGGAGCAGCATGGGCAGTGGGCTGAGTGGGTGAGCCTGGCGCGGGCGACCGGTGCGCCGATCCTGATCGGCTTCAACGCGGCGGACTTCGGGCGCGAGATTGAGGGCTGGACCGACGAGGCGATCGTGGAGGACGCGATGACGCGCCTGCGAGCGGTGTACGGCCCGGACATCCCGCAGCCCAGTGACTGGGCGATCACCCGCTGGGCGAGCGATCCCCATGCGCTGGGCTCCTACTCCTGCAACGTGGTGGGTTCCACGGTGCCGATGCGCAACGACTTGGCGTCGCCCGTCGACGGCAAGCTGTTCTTCGCCGGCGAGGCCACCGACGAGTCCTTCTACCAGACGGTGCATGGCGCCTATGCCTCGGGCCTGCGGGCGGCGAACGAACTGATGCAGGCGAGCTGAGCCGCGCCGCTGGTCAACAGGCCGCCCCCGCAACGGGGCGGCCGCTGACCGGGATGGACTCCGTTGACTATCATCCGCGCGAACTGTCCGCCATCACGAGTCACCCGCCATGACTGCCACGACCCACCTGCCGGACGACGCCGAGCAGACCGAGCTGACGCGCAAGACCATCCTGCTCTACCGCGAAGGCTGGCGGACTGGTGACCTGGAAGGGCTCCTGAAGCTCTACCACCCCGACGTGGAGTACCACGACTACTCCAGCAACCGCCTGATGCGCCTGCCGGAGCTGAGGGCGTTCGTCTACGAGAGCCTGCCGCGCCTGAGCGGCGAGCTGCTGGAGCACACCGACCGCATCCGCATCGACGGCCACACCGCGTTCATCCAGTACCGCATCTGCCTGCATGGCAGCCGTGGCCTGGTGGCCTTTCGATCCAGCGAGGCGATCACCGTGTGCGATGGCCTGGTCTGGCGGGTGAACGAGTACGCCAACCTGGAGCGCATCGAGCCGGATGGTTCCACCGCATCGGACAGCCGCCCGGCGCTGAGCCGTCTGGGGCTCTCGCCCCGGCAGATCGGGATCATGGCGTGCGACCTGGAGAACTACTTCCAGCACCAGCGCCCCTACCTCGACCCCGACCTGGACCTGCAGCAGGTGGCCGCCGCCACCGGCTACACGCGCAACCAGATCTCCCACCTGCTCAACCAGGTGCTGGGGCAGAGCTTCTATCGCTACGTCAACCAGGCACGCCTGAACCACCTGCTGGAGCGCTTGCACCAGAGCCCCGAGAGCGGGCGTGTCGACGACTGGGCCTTCGCGGCGGGGTTCAACTCCCTTTCGGCCTTCTACAAGTGCTTTCGCGAGCGCATGGGCATGACCCCCAAGGCCTACCAGGCGCAGCTTTCCACGCGGGCCCGCGCGCAAGACAAGCCCTGAGCGGCTTCATTAGCCTCGAACGCGCCGGGCCAGTGGCGCCGGTGCCGTTCCGGGCCCGTGCCCGCTCGTATCCAGGGTGCTCTCTTCGTCGGCGCGATGCGCTAGGCGGTCTTTGCAGACCGGCTTCGCGGCGTGTTGCAGCCGGCTTTTCAGTGACTGCAGACAACAAGAAAACTCCCCCGAGGTGGCGTCATGCTGAAAAAACTCATCCCCCTCCTGCTGCTGGCCAGCGCAAGCCAGGCAGCCGAGGAAGTCCGCGTGTACAACTGGAGCGCCTACGTGGCCGACGATACGTTGGCCAAGTTCACCGCCCAGACGTCGATCGGTGTGCACTACGACGTCTACGACAGCAACGAGATCCTCGATGCGAAGCTGATGGCCGGGCACTCCGGCTATGACGTGGTGTTCCCCTCCAACCACTTCATGGTCCGGCAGATCCAGGGCGGTGCGCTGAAGAAGCTGGACCGCTCCAAGCTGCCGAACTGGAAGAACCTCGACCCCCGGCTGCTCAAGGCCACGGCGGTGAACGACCCGGGCAACCAGTACGGCTTTCCCTACGTCTGGGGCACCACCGGCATCGGCTACAACGTGGACAAGGTGCGCGCGGTACTCGGCGCCGATCACCCGATCGACAGCTGGGACCTGATCTTCAAGCCGGAAACCCTCGCCAAGCTTTCCACCTGCGGCGTGGCGGTGCTGGACAATGCGCCGGAGCTGCTGCCCATCGCCCTGCACTACCTGGGGCTGCCGCACCACAGCACGGAGCCGGAGGACTACAAGAAGGCCGAGGCCTTGCTCAAGCAGATGCGCAAGCACGTCACCTACTTCCACTCCTCGAAGTACGTCACCGACCTGGCCAATGGCGATGTGTGCCTGGTGGTGGGTTTCTCCGGGGATGTGCTGCAGGCGGCGGCCAGCGCCAATGAAGCGAAGAACGGCATCCACATCGAATACATGGTGCCGAAGGAGGGCTCGACGACCTGGTTCGACATGGTGGCCATGCCCGTGGACGCCAAGGATGAGGATGCCGGCTACGCCTTCATGAACTACCTGCTGCAACCCGAGGTGATGGCCTCGGTCACCAATGCCATCAAGTACGCCAATGGCAACCAGGCGGCGGACGCCCTGGTGGACCCGGCCATCCGTGCGGACAACAAGGTGTACCCCTCGCCGGAGGTCTTCGGCACGTTGTTTGCGCTCGAGGCCGTTCCGCCGCGTATCGACCGGCTCCGCACGCGGATCTGGAACAGCGTGATCACTGGGCACTGACCGCCAGGCCCCGCTCCGCGCGAGGTTGGGGCCACATTTGCAACAGGTGTAGCGCGATGCACACACAACACCCCGCCACGCCGGCGGAGGCCACTGGGCACGGGACCGCTGCGGCGTGTGAGGCGCCGCTGTTCTACCCGCGCCTGCTGGCGCTGCTCGAGCCGTGCCAGGCTTCCCCCCGGCTCGCGCTCCGGCGGCAGGTCCGGCGCTTGCTGCGGGCGCAGGGCCCCCGTGAACAGGCCCTGCGGTGCCTGGCGATCGAGGGGGTGGATATCGTCACCGCCGCGCTGCTGGCCGGCGCCTATGGGCAGGGCGAATTCAAGAGTGCCGGCGCCTACATCGCCTTCGTCAACAGCGGGCGCGCCAGCCCGCTCCGGGAGGCGCCGCTGCACGGCCAAACCCACCACCTGTTGCTGACGGCGGCACGGACTGCCCGCCGCTCGGTGGCCTGGCGCGAGCGCTACCAGCTGTGCAGACGGCACGGCCGCACCGAAACCCAGGCACTCAAGGGGCTGGCACGGCATCTGGCGCGGGTGGCGTTCAGCCTGATGGAAACGCGGGGTGACTACCTGCCTGGGGGACGCATCAGCCGCTCACGCCACCCCGCACCGGCCAACTGAGGCTGAAGGCGGTGCCGCCGAGCGATGAGGGGTGACAGCTGGCGTGGCCGCCGTGGGCCTCGACGATGGCCCGGACCACGGACAGGCCAAGGCCGCTGCCGCCGCTCTTCCGCGAGCGGGAGGGGTCGCCCCGGCGAAAGGCCTCGAACACCAGCGCGGCGGTTTCGGCCGGCAGGCCCGGGCCGCTGTCCTCGACGCTCACCCGGCAGGTGCCGTCGTCGATGTGGGCGTGGATCTTCAGCGCGCCCGGTTCGGCGTACTTCAGGGCGTTCTCCAGCAGGGCCATCAGCGCCTGGCGGATGCGAAAGGCATCGCACTCCACCTGGGCGCGGGCGGGCACCTCCAGCTGCAGCACGAAGCCCTTGGCCTCCAGGCTGGAGGTGAAGGCCTGGGCGATGCTGGTGACCTCCTGCGCCAGGTCGGTCGGGGCCAGCTCCATCTCCAGGTGGCCGCTGTCATTGAGGCTCACCACGCGCAGGTCTTCGATGAGCCTGCCAAGCCCTTCCACCTGGCGCAGCAGCCCTTCGAATATCTCGTTGCTGGGGGTGAAGACGCCTTCGGTCAGCCCTTGCAGGCGGCCACGGAGGATGGTGACCGGGGTTCGCAGCTCGTGGGCCACGGCGGCGTTCCAGAACTGCTGCTCGCGGGTCATGCCCTCCAGGCGTTCGGCCATGGTGTTGAAGTCGTGCACCAGTTGGGCGGTTTCCCCCATGGCGTGTTCGTCCAGCGTGGCGCGGGCCTGCAGGTTGCCCTGGGCCACCTCCCGCAGGCTGTGGGCCACCGAGTTCAGCGGGGTGAGGATGCGCCGGGAGAGCTGGAAGGCCACGTAGCCGGCGATCACCAGCGCCGCGAGGATCGTGGCCAGCACCCAGGCCAGTTCAGTGCGCGTCGGCGGCCAGGTCTCCGAGATGCTGCTGGGCTCGTAGGCGTAGAGCACTTCGTAGAAGGCATAGGTGCCGACGATGGAGATGAGCATGATGCCCAGCGCCATGGTGCACAGGGACAGGATGATCTGCCGGCGCAGGCCCGGGGTGCGGCTCATGCTTCGCCACCGAAGCGGTAGCCGACGCCACGCACGCTGGTGGGTACGCCCTGGATGCCCAGCAGCTCCAGCTTCTTGCGCAGCTTGCTGATGTGGCTGTCCACCGTGCGCTCCTGGGTGTCGCCCTCGGGCAGGCAGGCCTCCAGCAGCTCGCCACGGCTGAACACCCGTCGGGGGGCGCGCATCAGGCTGGTGAGCAGCTTGAACTCGGTGAGGGTGAGGTCCAGCAGGTGCCGCTGGCCGGCGCACTCCACGCTCGCTTCGTGGTTGTCCAGGTCGATACGGAAGGCGCCGACACTGAGCACCCGCGAGCCCTCGGCGCGGGTGGCCTTCGCCCGCCGCAGCACGGCCTGCACCCGCGCCACCACTTCCGCCGGGTTGAAGGGCTTGACCACGTAGTCGTCCGCGCCGATGCGCAGCCCGGTCAGCTTGTCGATGTCCTGGTCCAGTGCGGTGAGCAGGATCACCGGGGTGTCGCCGCGATGGCGGATCTCGCTGAGCACCTGCCAGCCGTCCAGCAGCGGCATCTGCACGTCCAGCAGCACCAGGTCGGGCTTCTGGCTCTGGTGCCGGGCCAGGGCGTCCTGGCCGTCCCTGGCGTGGACGGTGCGCAAGCCGCTGCGCTGGAGGTAGGCCGCGAGGATCTCGGCGATCTCCACTTCGTCTTCGGCAATGAGAATGAGGGCGTCGGCGGGTTTGCTCCGCATCGCGGCGGTCGAGTCCATAGCACGCTGGTTCATGGAAGGCCCCTGTGTGTTCAGCGGCGCATTATCGCGCCAAACACGGGGGCGGACACCAACGGCGTCGCACCGCTCTCAAGGTGCTGCGGGCCGCCGCCCAGGGGCGGCGTTACGCCTGCCAGTGGCTGTTGGAGGCGCCGTCTTCCTGGTAGCGACCGAGCAGGTCCAGGGTTGAGCGCAGGCGCTCGGCTTCCTTCATGTCGTTGCGCTGCTGTGCCCCGTCGATGCCGTCGCGCAGCAGCTTCAGGTAATCGAAGCTGCGGCTGTTGTCCGCGCTGCCATCCACTGCCGACACGCCGTTGAGGGTCATGGACACCAGCGACTCGGTGCCATCCAGCGTGCCCGTTGCCTTGACCTGGGCGTTGATCCACTCCATCAGCTCGCCACGGTTCATGTGGCTGAAGTCGGCCTTGGGCGGCTGCCCCGCCTTCTCGCCGGCCAGCGCGGCGGCATAGTCCCCGGCGAAATCCCCCGTGCCCTGCGCCGTACCCCGGCCGGTTTTCTGCGTGCTGGAGGCGCCGGCCCCCTGCATCAACTGGGTATCGATCCTCATGGTTCTGCTCCTTCAGGTTGGGCTAGGCCCGTTATTAGCAGGTTCCATGCCGAGCCCTGCCGGCGCCGGATGGCGCGGCTTGCAGGTGCATGCGGGTGGGGCAGGGCGGCAGGTGTGTGCCGGGGGGGCGGCAAGGGGGTGCCTGGGTTGGCATACCAGCGCCCGCCATGCACTATCCGCCACCCACACGGGATGCCGCCTTGCGGCCGAGACCATGAAGAAAGCTGCCCTCCTGCTGATGCCCCTGCTTTGCGTGGCCTACCTCTACACCGGCTACTACGAGACACGCTGGGCGGAAGACAACCGACTGGTGTTTTTCATCAAGCAGTACCCCTCCCTCACGCTGGAATTCCCCAACATTTTCGCCAGTGACCGAGACGACAAACCCCTGGAGCAACTGACCGCCGAAGAGCGGGACACGGTGCGTGCGTACTGCAAGTACCGCCTGGGTATTGAAACGCGGCTGGAGACGCAGGCGGAGTTGGAGGGGGGCAAGGGGTTGTAGTGAGGTGCCGCGTCAGCAAGGGAATGAAGCGTAATTGAATGGCCACAAGCGCTATGCGGTTTGAAGGGGCGCTCATTATTCGTCAGGGATGCGGCGCTGCGTTAACTCCTAAGGCAATGGCCTTTCCATTTGCATGATCCAATCAGCAAGAATTGTGAAGTGGGTTGGCTGGTTTTTATTGTGCTGACTGGCCGCGCGGCCCTAAAGTTTTCCTGCTTCTTGTGAGCCTACTTGCGGAGGGGGAGGGGCAACTCCGCGTCATAATCAGGCTTGATTAATTTACAACCTTGATGTTGAAGGTTTTTTTGAAGCCGTAAACATTTTCTGGCTCACACGCTGGATTAAACAAAAGCGGTGCATTTGTCTCCGAAATTCCGAGCAGGCGAATGAACCATCCTCCCTTTGCCTGAAGAATGTGGTAGCGAACAATTACCTTATTTGTTTCGATATCCCGATATACATAAGGGTCAATGCGGATTTTCAAGGCTGTGCCTTCGGCGTAAGTATCTGAGCTTCTTGGCTCAACTATTACTGTACGATTCTTTGCATTCTGCTCATCAATTTCCACGACGGCGTATTTATCGCAAAGCGAGCTGAACTGAAAGGCTCCGATCAACTCATCACTGAAAGGTGCTAGGAACAGTATTGAAAATATCGCCAGCTTGCTTGTGGTTTGCCTGGTTTGGGATTTTATGTTTCTTGTGAGTTTCTTGCTAATGGCCCTGCAGATTAGTAGCCATGTAACAAGGACAGCGATTAAAAGTATTCCGCTCATGGTGTTCTCCGGTAGATACGGCTACACGCGCTATACGGTTTGAAGGGCGCTCATTGTTCGTCAGGGATGCGTCGCTGCGTTAACGCCAAGGCAACGGCCTTTCCATTTGCATGATCCAATCAGCAGGAGTCGTGGAATGGGTTGGCTGGTTTTGGCTTGTGCTGACCGGCCGCGCGGCACTGAAGTTTTCCTGCTTCTTGTGAACCTATTTGCGGGGGGGTAGGGACAACGCCGCGTCATAATCATACTTGATTAATTTACTACCTTGATGTTGAAAGTCTTTTTGAAGTCGTGAGCATTTTCTGGCACACACGCTGGATTAAACAAAAGCGGTGCATTTGTCTCCGAAATTCCGAGCAGGCGAATGAGCCATCCTCCCTCTGCCTGAAGAATGTGGTAGCGAACAATTACCTTATTTGTTTCGATGTCCCGATATACATAAGGGTCAATGTAGATTTTCAAAGCTGTGCCTTCGGCGTAAGTGTCTGAGCTTCTTATTTCAACTCTTACTTGACGATTCTTTGCATTCTGCTCATCAATTTCCACGACGGCGTATTTATCGCAAAGCGAGCTGAACTGAAAGGCTCCGATCAGCTCATCACTGAAAGGTGCTAGGAACAGTATTGAAAATATCGCCAGCTTGCTTGTGGTTTGCCTGGTTTGGGATTTTATGTTTCTTGTGAGTTTCTTGCTAATGGCCCTGCAGATTAGTAGCCACGTAACAAGGACAGCGATTAAAAGTATTCCACTCATGGTGTTCTCCGGGAAATACGGCTACATCATCGGGCTAAAGCTGCTGGCGGCGGAGCAGTAGCGCTGCATCATAAGCTCGCTGCTCGGCTCACGGTCCTGCTTCCAGCGCTCTCCCCAGCCCCTGCACTCGGCTTTGAAGAACTGCTTCGCGCCTTTGCGGCACTCCCGGTAATCGATCGAGCCGCGTTTGTGGTTGTCGCACACGCTGCCGTTGTCGATGTAGTTGTTCACGATGGTCCAGGTTGCGTAGTAGCTACCGCCGCCGTCCCATTTCCTGACCATCTGGCCGTCCTTCTCAATGGATCGGCGGCGGGTGGACGTTTGCTGGTTGGGCTGCTGATAGGCGAGCGACTGCCGCACGCCTTCCATGCTCACCACGTTGTCGGGCTGCCGGGGCGTGTAGTTGTGGTCGTTGAAGTCGGTCTGCCGCTGCGGGGCTTGGGCCTGTGCTCGGCGCTGTTCTTCCTTGCGGCGTTGATCGGCCCAGAACTGCTCTTCGGCGGTGGCGGTTTGCGGTTGCCGTTCAGCCTCGTTGCCGTACGGGTCGGTATGCACGTATTCCGCTGGCGGCTCGGCGGGTTGATCGTTGAAGCGGGGGAAGGCGAAGTGGGTGCCTGCCAGGTTGAGCAAGCCAAACACCAGGGCACAGCCTGCGAGCCCTGGCACCAGCCAGCGAACCCATGCGTTTTTCCCGTTCCGTCTTACATGGCGGGGGGCGTCATCCCAATCGGCTTTCATGGCCATCACTCCTTTGATCGGCAAGCCGCTGAATCCTATTCAGCCAGGGCGCCGTTATCAACGCCGGTGCCCATGCCCATTGGTAGGGGGCCTACGCATGCAGGGGTAGCTGGGATGCCGAAGTTTCCTAGGAGACGTCTGAATCCATCTGGCTGCCCTCGCGCTAACCCGGCCCCTGTGCTGTTCTTCACCTCGTGAAAATGTGAGGTGTGTCACACATGCAATTACATGAAGGTGTCTGCCGTGCGGGCGATGTGGTGTCGATCAACATCCTTGATGGGGAGCCGGACGAGCGGGTAATGCGGTTGCTGCTGACCCAGGGGATCGAGGTGGAAGTGCTGGAGGTTCTGGAGGGGGCGGTGAAGCTGGCGGTGAGGGCTCCGGGTGGGATGCTCATCGTGGAGGAGCTGACGTTTCCTCCGTGATGCTGGGGGGAGGGCTGGGTGATACGAGCGGCTCGCCGGGGTACTGGCGGGCCGCTTCCATATATAGAAGGCCTATTCGGTATCCATGGCATTCGCCCGGTCGTACTCGGGGCTGGTCTGGCCGCACTCGGGAGCGATCTTTCCGCTCACAAGCCACAGCGCGTACTCCGGGGCCAGTTCGACGATGACCTTGATGTCGTCCTCGTTGACCCTCCTTCCGCCCTTTCTGAGCGCATACCACTTCTCGCGGTCGACGCCGCTCAGCTCTTCCAGCTTCTTGGCCGTGAGCTTCTTATGCTCAAGTATTGCGACGATTCGCTCTCTCATATTCTCAATTCGCCTCTGGAGGTGCTGGAGGGTTCTGGAGGGGGCGGTGAAGCTGGCGGTGAGGGTATCGGGTGGGATGCTCACCGTGGAGGAACTGACGTTTCCTCCGTGATGGTGCGGGTTGAGGGCTGGGTGTTACGGGCGGCTCGCCGAGGGGGTTGGCGGGTCGCTTCTATCTATAGAGGGCCTATTCGGTATCCGTGGCATTCGCCTGGTCATACTCGGGGCTGGTCTGGCCGCACTCAGGAGCGATCTTTCCGCTTACAAGCCACAGCGCGTACTCCGGCGTGATGTTGGCCATTGCTTCGATGTCGTCTTCGTTCGCACGGCGCTTTCCATTTCGTAGGGCGTACCACTTCTCGCGGTCGATCCCGCTCAGCTCCTGCAGCTTCTTGGCTGTGAAGCTCTTCGCGTCCCATATGGCTATAAGCCGCTCTCTGATCATTCCAATTTGTTCTTAGTAATTGGCAAATAATGCTACTAACTATCTGCAATGGTGGTTATTCTTGCATTATGTGATTTGCATTAAATGCAAATCATCATTTCCCAATAAAGACCAACATAGTGCAACAAAGGCCAGGGAGATGGAAGAAAACTACCTTGTTCTTATGTCATGCCGTAAAGCCCGGAGTCCGTACCGCGCTGCTACCAGCTTGCTGTTCCGACTGCTCCGGATCATCCGCTTCGACCTGCACCGCGATCCCAACGCGGCTGCCATGAGGTTTCGCCAGCTGGTGCTGCTGTTCCACGTCGCCGGCTTCGTGGACGACCTGCAGGTCAGCCGCCTCAACAAACTGGGGGACAACGCCCTGTACTACGGCCTGCGCGCCGCGCTCCATCGCGCCCGTGCCGACTTCTGGACCCGCCACCGTTCAGAATCCGTGAAGGATAGCTAGGCCATGGACCGTGATGACTTCCTGGCGCCGCCACCGCTGATGCCATGGCGCCAGTTCGCCAACTGGATTCGCATGGGCGACGAACACGACGTGGTGTGGGGCTGGATTCGCAACGGCTACCTACCGTCCCGCAAGGTGGGCAAGTACGTGATGGTCAACGTGGCGCTGCTGACCCAGCAGATGCTGGAGCGGGAGTCCGATCCGTAGGCAGGGGAGGGCGGGTGACACTTCCCAACCCCCAGAAACGACTAAGCCCCTGAAAACCGAGGTTATTCAGGGGCTTAGCTTTTGATGTCTGGAGCGGGCGAAGGGAATCGAACCCTCGTCATGAGCTTGGGAAGCTCAGGTAATGCCATTATACGACGCCCGCTTGCGAGGCCGACTTTTTACCAGAAGTCGTGGCCGAAATGAAGCCCCGCCCCTGAACCTTCCGTGATGAAACGCACCTTGCCGGCCGCCTGCGTCGGGCGCTGGCGGCCGGGTATGCGCGTCATACGGCCATGGCCTGCGGGCCCAGGCCGTGGAGGACGCGGGGCTGCTGGCTGCGGGTGGGGGCGTTGAGGAAGCCCAGCAGGACGTCCTGGGTCTGCTGCCAGCCGGCCTTGTGCTCCAGGTCGATGAAGTGGCCGGCGTTGCGGATGGTGGCGAACTGGCAGTCGCGCACGTGGCGGGCGAAGCCGCGGGCGTCCTCGGGGGAGGTGTAGAGGTCGTGCTCGCCGTTGATGAACAGCAGCGGGATGTCCACGGCTTGCAGGCAGTCGACGTAGCAGTGGGCGTCGAGGTTGAGCACCTGGCGGATGTGGAAGTGCATCTGCAGGTATTCGTGGTCGTCGAGGCTGGCGACGTGCTTGTGGTTGAAGCGCTTGAACAGGGCCGGCAGGTAGCGGCCGATGGTGGCGTTGACCAGCTGCGCGACGTTCTCCCGGTCCAGGGCCTGGAGGTGGGTCATGCCGTTGCGCAGGTAGTCGAGCATCGGTTCGTTGAGCACCGGAGAGAAGGAGTTGATCACCGCCTTGCGGATGCGCGCCGGGTTCTGCGACAGGGCGAGCAGGGTGGCGACGCCGCCCCAGGAGAAGGAGGAGACGTAGTCCACCTGGTGGTGCTCGATGAGCGCGAGGAGGATCTCAGCCTCGGCTTCCTTGGTGACGGGGCTGCCGTGGTCGTTGTGGGGCTTGGACTGGCCGGCGTAGGGCTGGTCGTAGAGCACGACGTTGAACTGCGGGTGCAGGTACTTGACCGTCTGCGCGAACGAGGCCGTGGTGGCGAGGGAGCCGTTGACCAGGATGATGGTCCGGCTGGCCTGCGGGTTGGCGTAGAACTCCGTGTGAACCTTGTACTTCCTGTTGACTGTGACGACTTGGGTTTGAGGCCTCATGTCGTTTCCTCCGGGCGCAGGTTGGACGAGCGGGCGATGGGGGCATCGTTCGCGGCGCATGGCAGTCAGATAAACGCCTGGAGATGACAGGGGAATGTCAGGCGAGAATTTTTAGAATTATTTATTTTTCAATGGTTTACAGCGAAAAAGGGTGGCCGTTCCAGCGCCGCTGAGGGGCGTTGGAGTGGGTCCTTTGACCAGGCAGGTGGAACAGGGCAGGGCGCGTGCGCCGGTACAGCGGATCGCTTGGAAGGTTGTTGTGACTCATTGGTCACACTCTGACCTTGGGGTGGGAGTTAAGCAGCCGCGTTTTCCGCCCGCAAGCCTCTGGCCGAAAAAAATCCTGCAGTTGGTCGGCTGCCTGGCCACGTTGCTGTGAGTTGGGCCGGGGGTGAAAGGTTCGGGGGATCGGGCGGCCGCTGGTCGGGCTTTAGAACAGGGCGATCTCGTCCGGCGTGAGGGCACGGTACTGGCCGGGGCGCAGGGCCGGGTCCAGCGGCAGGTCGCCCATGCGCTCGCGGTGCAGGCCGACGACCTTGTTGCGGAAGTGGCCGAACATGCGCTTGACCTGGTGGTAGCGCCCTTCGTGCAGGGTGAGGCGGGCCTGGCGCGGGGCGAGGATTTCCAGCTGGGCGGGGCGGGTGACGAGGTCTTCGTAGGCGAAGTAGAGGCCGGCGGCGAAGGCGGCGATGCAGGCGGGGTCGATCTCGTCTTCGGTCTCCACGCGGTAGACCTTGGGCTGCTTGGTTTCGGGCTGGGTCACGCGGCGCGACCAGAGGCCGTCGTTGGTGATCAGCAGCAGCCCGGTGGTGGTGAGGTCGAGGCGGCCGCCCAGGTGCAGTTCGTGCTTGTCGGGTTCGTCCAGCAGGTCGAGCACGGTGGGGTGTTCGTCGTGGCAGGTGGCGCTCACCCAGCCGGCCGGCTTGTGCAGCATGAAGTAGCGGGCGGGCTTGCCGGGCTGGATCTCGCGGGTGTCGAGGGTGACGCGGTCGAACACGCGCACTTCGCGCCGGGCGTCGCGCTCGGGGGCGCCGTTGACCTGCACGCGGCCGGCGGCCAGGGCGAGGCGGGCGTCCTGGCGGTTGAGGTCGGGGAGGTTGCCCAGCAGGCGGTCGAGGCGCATCAGGCCGGCTCGTCGTCGGCGCGCAGGCGGGCGCAGCGGGGGCACAGGCAGGCACGGTCGCGCGCCTCCAGCGGCACCCGGCGCAGGGCCTCGGGGTCGATCTCGACGCTGAAGCACCAGCACGGCTGGGCGTCGCCACGGGCGAGGCTGCACTGGTTGGGCTGGCCGCAGAGCGGGCAACGGGTCGGGTCGAGGGGCTGGCTCATGGCACGGGTGTCGGGTTTCGGCGCGCTAGGGTGCAGCGGGGTGGGCGGGGATGCAAGCCGCAGCGGGCCGACGGTCGGTCAGGCGCCTGCCGGGCCTCTGGCCGGGGCGCTGCGGCGGCACAGGGGCAAGCCGCTGGGCGGCGGAGCGTGCCCAACGTGAAGGAAGCTGCATCGAATGACTGGCGCAACGAGTAGAATCTTCGGCATTGTGCCCGTCGTCGCTCGGACTCGATCGATGAACGTGTAGGAAAAACCTGTTGTCTACCCAACATCGTCACCACTCAGCGGAATAGAGACGAACGTGTCCACTCAAATCAACGCGGTCAATAAAGCCAAGGCCTGGTCGGCCCACGGCGTCACTGCCACCGGTGTGGTGCTGGCCCTGATGGCCATCCTGGCGCTCTTCGACAACCAACCCCGTGACTGCCTGTTGTGGCTCGGCGCGGCGTTGCTGGTGGACGGCCTGGACGGCAGTTTCGCGCGCAAGGTCCAGACCAGCACCATGCTGCCGAACTTCGACGGTTCGACGCTGGACCTGGTGATCGACTACCTCACCTACGTGTTCATCCCCGCCATCTTCATCTACCGCTACGTGCCGCTGCCGGACTACACCGTGCTGCCCACGGTGAGCCTGATCCTGGTGTCGTCGTTGTTCTGCTTCTGCAACCTGAATATGAAGAGCAGCGACAACTACTTCGTCGGCTTCCCCGCCGCCTGGAACGTGGTGGCGCTGTACCTCTACCTGCTGGACCTGCCGCCGGTGGTGAGCTTCGGCATCATCTGCGTGCTGGCCGCGCTGACCCTGACCAAGCTGAAGTTCCTGCACCCCTTCCGGGTGAAGCGCCTGATGCCGCTGAACATCACCGTGACCTTCGTGTGGATGCTGAGCAGCATGTTCCTGGTCATCCAGTACCCGGGCATGAAGCCGATGATGCTGGTGCTGTGGGGCCTGTCCTCGGCCTACTTCGTGGGCGTGTGCCTGTGGCGCAGCCTGATGGACTGGACCGGCAAGCTCCGCGCCTGAGCCGGTTGGTGGTGAAAGAGCCCGTCCTTGTGACGGGCTTTTTCGTGGGGCATCGGCGGTCCGGCAGCGCGAGGGCCGGTTCGGCTGACGGCGCGGCGGCTTGCCTATATCCTTCACGCCTCGTTATCCACCCCAGGACTTCCTTGCCATGAAAGCGCAGCTCGTCGAACTCATCACCAAAATCAGCTCGGGTTGCATGACCGAGCAAGAGATCGAGCAGATCGCCGACGAAGCGGCCCAGGCCTATGCCGACCCGGAAGCCTTCCTCGCGGCCAACCCCGACATCAACTACGACGACACCTTCACCATCCCCCTCGGCGAGTGGGTGGTGGTGGGCAGCCTGCCGGAGACCGTGCTGTTCCACGCGGACGACTACCCGGAGCTGCTGAGCCAGATCATCGCCTCCTTCGGCCCGAGCGTGACCTTCAACATCCAGCCCAAGCAGCTGAAGAAGGTCGAGCCGCTGCGCGCGGTGCGCAGCATCCAGGTGCAGCTCAGCGCCCTCTACCCGGAGAAGGGCGGCTACGTGCTGGTGGGCTTCAGCGACCCGATGGAAGAGGGCGTGCTGCAGGCCGTGCTGGTCTACACCCAGGACCTGCCGCGCGTGCTGGAGCTGGCCGAAGAACTGGGCATCGAGGCCGTGGCCGTCTACGAGGCCATGCAGGGCGCCCAGGACGACGCCTGAGGCATGCGGGGGCGGAGCCACTCGCGGAGGCCCGGTGCCCGGGCACTTCGCGGTCGAGCCCGCTCCCACGGGCGGCAAATTGTTTAGCGCCGCCTGAACCAAAGATAGGAAAAACTGGATTTTAAGCACCCATGGGGGCGTGCGAGTCTCCGGGGCATCCTTGTTTTCGGCACCTTCCCGATGGGTTCGACCCGCACAACCGCCCCCGTATCGCACACGCCGCCCCACCTGGGCAGCGTGCGCTGGCGGTGCCGCCGGTGGCCGGCCCTGACCCGCGTCTCCCTCCCTCTCGAACTGGCCTTCTGGGCGCTCTGGCATTGCCGCCACGCGCGCCCGCCGGATAGCGCACCTGCCTGATCGCGGCCCACGCGCCGCACCGTGACTATCGTTGACCTTGCCCGCCTGCACAGCCTTTGCATGGCCAGGGACGGGACCATTTCGCGCGCCACAGGGCGCAGAGGGAGCCACATGACATTCGCCAGAGCGCAGGAAGCCCAGGACTTCCTGGACCAGAACCCGGACATCGACACTTTCGAGCTGTTCATCCTCGACGCCAACGGCGTGCCGCGCGGCAAGCTGCTGCATCGCGAGGAACTGCTCGCCGTCTACCAGAGCGGCCGGCCGCTGCCGAGCACCATCCTGGGGCTCACCCTCAACGGCGAGGACGTGGAGGACTCCGGCCTGGTCTGGGACGTGGGCGACATCGACTGCCGCGCCTACCCGCTGCCCGGCAGCCTGGTGCGCCTGCCCTGGCGGCGCATGCCCACCGCCGCGCTGCAGGTGTGCATGCACCCGGAAGAGGGCATGCCGGCGGCCATCGCCGACCCGCGCCACCTGCTGGTGCAGGTGATCGACCAGCTCAAGGCCGACGGCTACCACCCGGTGATGGCCTGCGAACTGGAGTTCTACCTGCTGGACCAGAAGAACGACGCCCAGGGCCGCCCGCAACCGGCGCTGGACACCGACGGCCGCCGCCCGCGCACCACCCAGGTCTACGGCCTGCGCGAGCTGGAGCAGATCGAGCCGTTCCTCGCCGACCTCTACGCCGCCTGCAAGGCCCAGGGCATCCCGGCGCGCACCGCCATCTCCGAGTACGCCCCCGGCCAGGTGGAGATCACCCTGGAGCATGGCGACGCGCTCACCGCCATGGACCAGGCCGTGCGCTACAAGCGCCTGGTCAAGGGCGTGGCCAATGCCCATGGCATGCGCGCCTGCTTCATGGCCAAGCCCTTCGACCACCTGGCCGGCACCGGCATGCACATGCACGTCAGCCTGGCCGACGCACAGGGTCGCAACCTGTTCGCCAGCGAAGACCCGGCCGGCACCCCGCTGCTGCGCCTGGCCGTGGGCGGCATGCTCGACTCGCTGCTGGATTCGCTGCTGCTGTTCTGCCCCAACGCCAACTCCTATCGCCGCTTCCAGGCCAACAGCTACGCCCCGCTGGCACCCACCTGGGGTGTGGACAACCGCACCGTGAGCCTGCGCGTACCGGGCGGCCCGGCGGCCAGCCGGCACGTGGAGCACCGCATCTGCGGCGCCGACGCCAACCCCTACCTGGCGGCGGCCGCCATCCTCGCCGGCATCCACCGCGGCCTGCGCGACGAGATCGACCCCGGCGAGCCGGTCCAGGGCAACGGCTATGCCCAGGCCACCGAGCGCCTGCCCACCGACTGGCTCACCGCCCTGCGCGCCCTGGAAGCGTCCACCTGGGCCCGCGAAGCGTTCGGCGAGGCCTTCCTCGGCGTGTACCTGGCCGTGAAGCGCGCCGAGTACCGCCAGTTCATGGCCGAAGTCAGCGAGCAGGACTGGCGCTGGTACATGGACCAGGCCTGACCCTTTTTTGCGCGGGCCGCCGGGCGGCCTGCACCCGTTGGATGCCCCCCACAGGGGCACTGAAGGAATGACCCGATGAATGCTGCACTGAAGAACACCGCCAGCGCCGAGCGCTGCCGCTCCTACTACACCGCCACCCTCAACCAGGAGACCGACTACCCCACCCTGACCGGCACGGTCGAGGCGGACGTGGTCATCATCGGCGGCGGTTTCACCGGCGTCGCCACCGCCGTCGAGCTGGCCGAGCGCGGGCTCAAGGTGGCCCTGGTGGAAGCCAAGAAGATCGGCTGGGGCGCCACCGGCCGCAATGGCGGCCAGGTCACCGGCAGCCTTTCCGGCGACGAGGCCATGCGCAAGCAGATGCGCCAGCGCCTGGGCAAGGAGGTGGATGACTTCATCTGGAACCTGCGCTGGCGCGGCCACGAGATCATCAAACAGCGCGTCGCCCGTTACGGCATCCAGTGCGACCTCAAGCACGGTCACCTGCACGCGGCGATGAAGCCCGCGCACATGGACGAGCTGAAGGCCTCCTACGAGGAAGCCCTGGCCCGTGGCATGGAAGGGGAGGTGACCCTGCTGGATGCCGCCGGCATGCGCAGCCACCTGGAGAGCGACCTGTACCTGGGCGCGCTGAAGAACACCCGCAACATGCACCTGCACCCGCTCAACCTGTGCCTGGGCGAGGCCCGCGCGGCCGAGAGCCTGGGGGCGATGATCTTCGAACACTCCGAAGTGCTGGAGATCGTCCACGGGCCGCGCCCGGCGGTGGTCACCGCCCAGGGCCGGGTCAACGCCGGGCAGGTGCTGCTGGCCGGCGACGTCTACCACAAGCTGGAGCGCAAGAAGCTCAAGGGCATGATCTTCCCGGCCATGGGCGGCATCGTCACTACCCGCCCGCTGGGCGAGGTCGCCGACCAGATCAACCCGCAGGACCTGGCCGTCTACGACTGCCGCTTCGTGCTCGACTACTACCGCCTCACCGCCGACAAGCGCCTGCTGCTGGGCGGCGGCGCCAACTACTCCGGGCGCGACTCACGGGACATCGCCGCCGAACTGCGCCCGGCCATCGAGCGCACTTTCCCCCGGCTCAAGGGCGTGGAGATCGAGTTCCAGTGGAGCTGCGCCATGGGCATCGTCATCAACCGCATCCCGCAGCTGGGCAAGCTCTCGCCCAATGTCTGGTACTGCCAGGGCTACTCCGGCCACGGCGTCGCCACCACCCACATCATGGGCGAGATCATGGCCGAAGCCATGACCGGCACCCTGGGGCGCTTCGACACCTTCGCCGGCTGCTCCCACATCAAGGTCCCCATGGGCGACGTGTTCGGCAACCCCATGCTCGCCGTGGGCATGTGGTACTACCAGATGCTGGAAAAACTCCGCTAAAGCGCCGTAGCCCGGGTAGCCCGTGCCGACCGCATGGGCTTCGCCGAGCTCAGCCCATCCTACGTGGGCCTTGCCCGCTCCTTGTGGGAGCGGTTTCAACCGCGAAGTTTGGTGGCGCCTAGCCTTGATCGCGAATGAATTCGCATCCACAGGGCACGGTACCCTACCGATCCGCAGCCCTCCACCAACGATGGGCTTCGCATAGCTCAGCCCATCCTACGGACGGAGCAGGCTCGTAGGATGCGGTGAGCTCGGCGAACCGCATCGATCCGTTACGGGGATGTGGGGGTGGTTTTAACCGCAAAGGGTGAGGGCGCCGGGCCTTGATCGCGAATGCATTCGCATCCACAGGGCACGGTACCTACCGATCCGCAGCCCGCCACCAACGATGGGCTTCGCATAGCTCAGCCCATCCTACGGACGGAGCAGGCCCGTAGGATGCGGTGAGCTTGGCGAACCGCATCGATCCGTTACGGGGATGTGGGAGATTCCATGTCAATCTGCCGTAGCGACGCGAGGTCGATATGGCTTCTGACTTCTCATCACGGCAAAGGCGATCCTCGCCAGCTTGCGCGCCAGGATGACCAGCGCTTCGGTTCTCTTCAGGCCGCGTTGCAGGTAACCCTGGTAGCAGTCTTTCCAGGCGACGGTGCGGCTGGCTGCCATTGCTGCCGTATAGAGCAGCCGGCGGATTTCCGGATCGCCCTGCTTGGTCAGCTTCCGTCGGCCGATGTAACGACCGGACTCCCTGACCCGTACATCCAGTCCAAGAAACGCGATAAACGAATCGCTGGAGCGAAAGGTTCCGCGCAGAAAGGCCAAGCTCAGGGCTGCGGCGCTGATGGGACCAATCCCTTCGATCGCCTGGCAACGTCGGGCCTGTGCTGCCAGCCCTGCCTCGTCCAGGGTTTCCTGCAAGGCCTGATCAAGCTTGCGTTCCAGTTCCCTCATCGACTGGAGCACCGTATCCAGGGCGGCTTTCAGCTGGCGGTCCTGGGCAAAACTCAGGCGCAGGGCCGTCATGTTGCGCACCAGGGTGGCTCGACGGTGCAGCAAGGCTTGGAGCTTCCGGTAAGCGCGGCCGGGCGGGCTCCAGGGCTGCAGTTGGTGCTGCTCATGGCTGAGGTAGCGAGCCAGCAAACGAGCATCACATAGATCGTTCTTGACCCGTCCCCAAATTCCTTTGCGGTAGTTACTCAGGCGATAGCCGTCGATCATATAGACGCGATGGCCTCGCTTGTGCGCCAGGACCGCGACGGCAACGTGGTAGGTATTGGTAGCCTCGATGGCCAGGCTGCATTCCCGGGGTAGGCCCCGCAGCCAGGCAGCAATAGCGCGTGGTTCATTGGCCAATGTGCCGGCCTGGTCCTGATCGGCGCGATACAGGCTCAGGCTGTCCTTGGCTACGTCGATCCCAATCACGGTGCAGTGCATTGTCATGGTGAGCTCCCAGGGCCAAGATGAAACGACCTGTCGGGGGCTCACGTTGGCGCAGGCTTGCAGATATGGTCGGTCTCAGGGGGCGATCCTGAGCCGATGGATTCCTTATCGGCGCTTGCAGTGAGGTGAGGGGCGGGAGATTTCTCCCACGGTCTGACTAGCAGAAGCGAATTCAGTCCCTCCGCCCCCGACAGGTCTCACCCTAGGACATACAAGCGAATTCAGTCCCTCCGCCCCCGACAGGTCTCACCCTAGGACATACAAGCGGTTTCAACCGCGAAAGTCCGTGCGACGAACCTGATCGCGAATGAATTCGCTCCCACAGGGCACGGTACCTGTAGGGGCGAATTCATTCGCCAAGGAGCGCGTAGCGCTCCACTCGCCCCTGCGGTCTACCCCCGCTGTGCCTTGAGGAACAGCGAGAACAGCTCCGACTGCGACTTGATCCCGAGCTTGGCGTAGATGTGCTTGCGGTGGACCTTCACCGTCTCCGCCGAGATGGCCAGCTTGCGCGCCACTTCCTTGCTGGAGCAGCCGCTGAGCATCAGCCGGGCGACCTCCAGCTCGCGGGCGGTGAGGGCGCTTTCCACCTGCTGGCCCACCTGTTCCAGCTGCATCGCCCAGTTCGGCGCCGGTTGCGGGGTGCTGGCCAGGCGTTCGGCCTCGAAGGCCAGGCGCTGGCGCATCAGCCCCACCACCCAGGGTTCCACCAGGCTCAGCAGGGCGATCTGCTCGGGGGAGAAGGCCTGGCGCGAGCCGAGGGACAGGCACAGGGTGCGCCCGCCCTCCAGCGGTACGTTGAACTGCAGTTCGTCGGTCACCACGTTGAGGCGGTGGTAGCGCTGGTAGTAGTCGGTCTGCCCGAAGCATTCCGGCGCCACGTCGGCCAGGCGCAGCAGGCCGCCACGGTTGCTTTCGCGGCTGTGGATGTAGAAGGGGTCCAGCAGGTAGAGGCCGTCCAGGTAGTCCTGGAACAGCAGGTCCGGCTCGCCGTCCTCGCCCGGGCATTCGGCGAACACCTGGGGCCGGCCTTCGCTGAACAGCAGCGCCACCCAACTGTCATGGGGCACGTACTGGCCGAGGGTGCGCACCAGCGCCACCCAGAAACCCGGGGCATCCAGCGATTCGATCAGTTGCCCGACCGAGCGGTGCCAGGCGATGTCCTGCAGGCTCAACGTCATGCTTCTACCCCTGATGGGTTACCACGCGGGCGTAATTTCACCGAAGGCACCGGGGGTTCCATACTGGATGAACCCCGTGGCCGATGCAGCGCGCATTCTGACCGTTTTGCGCCTGCAGGTCTCGCGCAACGATTTGAATCAGGAGTGCCCATGAAGGTCGAACTCGTCCAGCTCACCGGTCGTGACGGCGATACCGCCCACAACCTCGCAGCTGCCCTGGAAGCCATCGCCGCCTGCGCCGCCGATACCGATCTGGTGGTGTTCCCGGAGACCCACCTGATGGGCTTCCCCACCGCCGAGAACATTGCCGCCGTCGCTGAACCGCTGGACGGTCCTACCGTCCAGGCCGTGCAGCGCGCCGCCCGCGAGCGCAACGTCGCCGTGGCCATCGGCATCGCCGAGAGCAACGCCGGCACCTACTACAACACCACGCTGCTGATCACCCCCGAAGGCATCGCCCTGACGTACCGCAAGACCCACCTGTGGGCCTCCGACCGCGGCATCTTCACCCCCGGCGACCGCTACGCCACCTGCCTGTACAAGGGCGTGCGCGTGGGCCTGCTGATCTGCTTCGACATCGAGTTCCCCGAGAGCGCGCGCGCTCTTGGCCAGCTCGGTGCCGAGCTGATCATCGTCACCAACGGCAACATGGACCCCTACGGCCCCACCCACCGCACCGCGATCATGGGCCGCGCCATGGAGAACCAGGCCTTCGCCGTGATGGTGAACCGCGTGGGCGAGGGAGACGGCGGGCTGATGTTCGCTGGCGGCAGCGCCGTGGTCGATCCCTTCGGCCGCCTGCTACTGGAAGCCGGGCGCGAGGCGTGCCGGCAGGTCATCGAGCTGGACCTGGCCCAGCTCGCCGCCGCCCGTAGCGACTACCGCTACCTCGACGAGCGCCGCCTGCACCTGCCCGGCCGGCTGGTCGAGCACGAGGGCGGCCTGCGCGAGTGGCTGATCCCCTGAATCACGATCTGACGGGCGCCTGCAGGGCGCCCGCTTGGCCGCCCGTTCGAGGCGGTCGCTCCACCTTCGCCGACTTCGGCTCTGCCATAACAACCAACAATTCGGAGTAGCAGTAATGGCTCGTCTTCAGCGCACCCTGTCGCTGGGGTCCGTGGTGCTGTTCGGCATCGCGTACATGACCCCGATCATCGTCCTCGGCACCTTCGGCATCCTCGCCGACGTCACCCAGGGCCTGGTGCCCGCCGCCTACGTGGCCGCGTCCCTGGCCATGCTGTTCACCGCGCTGAGCTACGCGCGGATGGCCGCCGCCTTCCCGGTGGCCGGCTCGGCCTACACCTACGTGCGCAAATCCATCAGCCCCAAGCTGGGCTTCCTCGCCGGCTGGGCGGTGCTGCTGGACTACCTGTTCCTGCCCATGGCCATCTGGCTGATCGGCGCGGCCTACCTGCACTCGGCCTTCCCCGATGTGCCCCAGGCGCTCTGGGTGCTGGCCTTCATCGGTGTCACCACGGCCATCAACGTGGTCGGGCTGAAGCTGGCCAAGACCGTCAACGGTGCGCTGATGCTGGTGCAGTTCCTGGTGCTGCTGGCCTTCGTCGCGCTCTGCGTGCACTACGTGCTGGGCGATGCGAGCAAGCCGCTGTGGTCCCTGGCGCCCTTCGTCGGTGAGGGCCTGAACCTGCCGCTGGTGATGAGCGGCGCGGCCATCGCCTGCTACTCCTTCCTCGGTTTCGATGCGGTGAGCACCCTCACCGAAGAGACCCGCGACCCGCGCCGGACCATTCCCAGGGCGATCCTGCTGATCACCCTGGTCGGCGGGCTGATCTTCATCGCCACCTCCTACTTCGTGCAGCTGGCGCACCCGTCCATCGAGTTCCAGAGCGCAGACTCGGCGGCCTACGAGATCGCCCGCAACATCGGCGGCGATGTGTTCGTCTCGGTGTTTCTCATCGGCCTGATCGTCGGCCAGTTCACCTCGGGCCTCTCCGCCCAGGCCAGCGCCTCGCGCCTGCTGTTCGCCATGGGCCGCGACGGCGTGCTGCCGCAATCCCTGTTCGGCCGCCTCAGCGAGCGCTTCGGCACCCCGGTGGGCAGCATCGTGCTGTGCGGCGTGGTGGCCCTGTTGGCGCTGAAGATGGACGTGACCACCTCCACCTCCTTCATCAACTTCGGCGCCTTCCTGGCCTTCAGCCTGGTGAACCTGTCGGTGATCTTCCACTACTGGCTGCGCAGCGATCAGCGCGGCCCGCGCGAGGCGCTGCTGTTCGTGGTCTGCCCGCTGATCGGCATGGTCTCCACCCTGTGGCTGATGATCAGCCTCGATCACCTGGCGATCATCCTCGGCCTGTCCTGGCTGGCCCTGGGCGTGATCTACCTCGCCTGGCTCACCGGCGGCTTCCGCCGCCAGCCGCCGGAGCTGCACTTCGAAGAGGCCTGATGGCCACGTCGGGGAGGGCGGGCACCCTGCTCGCCCGCCCCGTGGAATGGACGCCCGATCCAAGGCGGCACAGGACGGTTTCCTGGCATAAAGTGGGCGCTCTTTTTCCCACGGTTCCGGAGCCGGCCATGGATGCCCCGCTGTTCGATTCGCTACCCGATGACGAGACCCTCTACCAGGCGCTGCTGGAGCGCGACCCGGCCTATGAGGGCTTTGCCTTCGTCGGGGTCAAGAGCACCGGGGTGTTCTGCCGCCTGACCTGCGCCGCGCGCAAGCCCAAGCGGGAGAACTCGGTGTTCTTCGGCAGCATCAAGGCCTGTGTCGAGGCGGGTTTCCGGCCCTGCCTGCGCTGCCGTCCGCTGGACCAGGTGGGCGCCCGGGAGCCGCTGGTCAAGGAGCTGGTCGCGCTGCTGGAGCAGGACCAGGAGCGGCGCTGGCTGGAAGACGACCTCGTCGCCCTCGGCCACGACCCGTCCACGGTGCGCCGTGCCTTCAAGCGCTATTTCGGCGTGACCTTCCTCGAAATGGCCCGCCTGCGCCGCATCGGCCAGGGCCTGGCCCAGCTTTCCGCCGGGGCGCGGGTGGTGGACGCCCAGGTGAGCGCCAGCTTCGACTCCGACAGCGGCTTCCGCTGCGCCTTCACCCGCCTGCTGAGCGAACCGCCGTCGCACCTGCGCGGGCGCGAGCTGCTCAAGGCCGACTGGCTGGAAACGCCCCTGGGCGTGATGCTGGCCGTGGCGGATGCGCAGTCCCTGCACCTGCTGGAGTTCTTCGACCGACCGGCGCTGGCCAATGAGCTGAAGAACCTGCAGAAGCTCACTGGTACCCGCATCGGTTTCGGCCGCTTCGCCCCCATCGACCAGATCGAGGCGGAGCTCTCGCGCTACTTCGCCGGCGAGCCGGTGGTCTTCGCCACGCCGCTGGCCATGGGCGCCTCGGCCTTCACCCGCAGCGTGTGGCAGGCCCTGCGCGAGATTCCCTTCGGCGTCACCTGCAGCTACGCCGACCTGGCCCGTGCCATCGGCTCGCCCTCGTCGGTACGCGCCGTCGCCCGTGCCAACGGCACCAACCAGATCGCCATCGTCATCCCCTGCCACCGCATCATCGGCTCCGACGGCTCCCTCACCGGCTACGGCGGCGGGCTGTGGCGCAAGCGCTGGCTGATCGAGCACGAGCGGCGGATGGGGCGCGCGGTCCCGGGCTGAAGCCCGGGCTACTTGGCTGGCGCGTGCCTCCTCGTAGGAGCGAGCTCTGCTCGCGAAGCTGCTGGCGATGCTGCGCACCGCTTGGCGACTGAAGTCGCCCCTACAGGGAATGTGCCAGGTGCAACCCGCGTGGCGTGCACGCGGGTCGTGGGGGCGGCGGTCAGGCCGGGTTGGTCTGGCCGATGCGGGTGTCGCGGCGGGGCTCGGCTTCGGCATCCCGGTCGCCGTTGTCCCGCTCGGCAGTGGAGAGTTCGCTGGCGCGGTGGCCGGTGATGCGCAGCAGGGCCAGGGTGCACACCAAAGACACCACCGCGTAGAGCGCCGAGGCGATGGCCACGCCGACGATGCTGCCGGTGGAGTTGAGGATCCACTGGGCCAGCAGCGGGGTGCCACCGCCCACCAGCAGGGAGCACAGCTGGTAGGCCAGCGACAGGCCGGAGTAGCGCACCCGGGTCGGGAAGGCGCGGGCCAGGATGCCGCCGATGGCGCCGTAGAACATGGCGTGGGGGATGGTCGCCAGGCACATGCCGACGGCGGCGATCCAGTACACGTTGGTCTCCACGGCGAAGAACATCGCCGGCATCAGGATGAACTCCGGCAGCACCATGATCGCCACCGCCTTGCGCATGTCGATGCGGGTGGTCAGCAGCGCGCCGAGGGGCTGGCTGATGAACTGCACCACCAGCGCGATGACGATGATGCTGAGGAAGGTGCTCTGGCTGTAGCCCAGGGTCTTGGTGGCCCAGGACAGGGCGAAGGTGCTCTTGAAGTAGGTGACGTGGATCACTGGCAGCGTCCCCGCGCCCAGCAGCACCACCAGCCAGTGTTTGCGCAGCACTTCGAGGATCGGCAGCTTGGCAGTCTTCTTCTCGCGCATCAGCCGCTGCATGTCCGCCGACTCTTCCAGGGTCAGGCGGATCACCATGCCGACGATCACCAGCGCCGCGGAAAGCAGGAAGGGAATGCGCCAGCCCCATTGCAGGAAGTCCGGCATGGGCAGGCTGCTGAGGGCGAAGAAGGCCAGGGTCGCCAGCAGGTTGCCGGTGGGCGAACCCTGCTGGGCGAAGGCGGCGTAGAGAATGCCCTTGCCCTTGGGGGCACTTTCGCTGGCGATGAGGATGGCGCCACCCCATTCGCCGCCGACGGCGATGCCCTGCAGCACCCGCAGGCACACCAGCGTCACCGGTGCCCAGACGCCGATCTGTGCATAAGTGGGCAGCAGGCCGATGCCGGTGGTG
This sequence comes from Pseudomonas sp. zfem003, assembly GCF_032621675.1. NCBI lineage: Bacteria > Pseudomonadati > Pseudomonadota > Gammaproteobacteria > Pseudomonadales > Pseudomonadaceae > Pseudomonas > Pseudomonas sp. zfem003. The sequence continues at coordinate 233,841 of NZ_JAVYJG010000008.1, forward strand.
GCCAGGCCCATCATCACCAGGGTGATGACCAGGGTGGTCTTGCGGCCGATGCGGTCGCCCAGGTGGCCGAAGATGATGCCGCCCAGAGGCCGGGCGATGAAGCCGGACCAGAGCGTGGCGAAGGACAGCAGGGTGGCGACGCCCGGGTCCATGTCGGCGGGGAAGAACACCTTGCCGAACACCAGCGCGGCGGCCAGGCCGTAGATATAGAAGTCGTACCACTCGATGGTGGTGCCGATGAAGGAGGCGATGCCGGCCTTGCGGGCCTTGCGATGTTGCTCCTGGAGGGAGGTCGTGTGCATGGAGTCCACCTGTCTTGTTCTTGTTGTCGGATGCGCGCCGGCGTGCCCGGCCAGCGGGGCTGGCGGACAGGGTGGCGAAACGCGCACGGCTTTGGACTCGAGTCGAGCCGGAGTCTAGGAGGGGCCCCGGCAAATCAATAGTTGTTTGTTCTTATGGCGTGATAAGCGGGGTCGTATCGCCTTCGCCCGTTGTCGCCGCGCGGAGCACATCAAGGAACAGCCGTGCAGCACGGGGCGGATTCTCCTCCATCAGCAGGGCATGGATTTCCGACGGCCCGCCGGGTTGCTCGATGCTCACGCAGCTCACCTGGGGGCTCCAGGCGCGGCACAGCGGTTCGGGCAGCAGGGCCACGCCCATGTCGTGGGCGACCATGGCCACGATGGTTTGCCACAGGCGCGCCTCGTGGCGGATCTGCGGGCTGAAGCCGGCCCCCACGCAGCGGGCGATGATCAGGTCGTGGTAATGCGGCGACACGTTTCGCGGAAAGAGGATGAAGGGCTCGTCGCGCAGTTCCGACAGGTCCACCCGCTCGCGGCCGGCAAGCCGGTGGTTCGGCGGCAGGCAGCAGAGGAAGGGGTCGGCCCGCAGCCGCTCGGACACCAGCCCCGCCGGCACGATGCCCCGGTGGGCGAGGCCGACGTCGATCTGCCCGCGCAGCAGCGCCTGGGGCTGCTCGGCGCTGTTCATCTCCTGCAGCACCACCTCCTGGCCCGGGTGCTCGGCCTCGAAGCGGCGCACCGCCGCCGGCAGGCCCTGGTAGAGCATGGAACTGACGAACCCCACCCGCACGCGGCCGAGTGCGCCCTGGGCCGAGCGCAGGGTCAGGCGCCGTGCCTGCTCGGCCTGCAGCAGCAGGTTGCGGGCTTCGTCCAGCAGCACCTGGCCTGCCGGGGTCAGGGCCACCGACTTGTTGGTGCGCAGCAGCAACTGCACGCCGAGCAGTTCCTCCAGCTTCTTGATGTCGAACGACAGGGCCGGCTGGGAGATGAACAGCCGCGCCGCAGCACGGCCGAAATGCAGTTCCTCGGCCACGGCGACGAAGTTGCGGAGCTGCCTGAGATCCATGGAATGGGCGCCTTCTACGATATTTTTTACTTATCGTAGGTGCTTTTATTTGTATTGGATACTTATCGAACGGGTTCCTAGGCTCGCTCCACAACAACAAAAGGAGAGCCGCCATGAATGCCCCGCTCGACCCCTCCGCACTCGATGACCTGAACATCCCCGACAGCCACGGCCTCAACCTTTTCGGCTGCGACCCGGAGCTGGCGCGCCTGCTCGCGCTGTACCTGCCGGACGCGGTCTGCCGGGCCTGGCTGCCCACGCTGGAACGCCTCGGCGCCCGCGCCGGTGGCGAGCTGGACACCCTGGCGCTCTCGGCGGACAAGAACCCGCCGGTGCTGGCCAGCCGCACCCGGCGCGGCGAGGACCGCCAGCGCATCCTCAAGCACCCCGACTACGTGGCCCTGGAGCGGGTGGCCTACGCCGAGCTGGGCCTGGCCTCCATGAGCCATGTGGCCGACGGCCCGCCGCCGCTGGTCAAGTACGCGCTGACCTACCTGTTCGTGCAGGCCGAGTTCGGCCTCTGCTGCCCGGTGAGCATGACCGACTCCCTCACCCGCACCCTGCGCAAGTACGGCGCCCCGGAGCTGGTGGAGCGCTACCTGCCGAGCCTCACCTCGCGGGACTTCGACAGCCTCTACCAGGGCGCCATGTTCATGACCGAGCAGGCCGCCGGCTCCGACGTGGCGCGCACCCGCACCGTGGCGCGGCAGAAGGACGGGGCCTGGACCCTGCACGGCGACAAGTGGTTCTGCTCCAACCCCGACGCCGACCTCGCCATGGTGCTCGCCCGGCCCGAGGACGCCCCCGAGGGCATGGCCGGGGTCAGCCTGTTCCTGCTGCCCAAGCACCGGCCCGATGGCAGCCGCAACGCGTACCGCATCGTGCGCTTGAAGGACAAGCTCGGCACCCGCTCCATGGCCAGCGGCGAGATCACCCTGGAAGGCGCCACCGCCTACCTGATCGGCGAGGTGGGGCGCGGCTTCCAGCAGATGGCCGACATGGTCAACATGTCGCGCCTTTCCAACGGCGTGCGGGCCGCCGGGCTGATGCGCCGGGGGCTCAACGAGGCGCTGTTCGTCGCCCGCCAGCGCCAGGCCTTCGGCAAGCGCCTGGTGGACATGCCGCTGATGCAGCGCCAACTGCTCAAGCTGATGCTGCCCGCCGAGCAGGCGCGTTCCCTGTTCATGCAGATCGCCACCCTGCTGCCCCGTGCCGATGCCGGTGACCGCGAGGCGCAGCAGTGCGTGCGCATCCTCACCCCGTTGATCAAGTTCCGCGCCTGCCGTGATGCCCGCCGTGCCACCGGCGACGCCATGGAGGTGCGCGGCGGCGTCGGCTACATCGAGGAATGGAGCGACGCCCGCCTGGTGCGCGACGCCCACCTGGGCTCGATCTGGGAGGGCACCAGCAACATCGTGGCGCTGGACATCGCCCGCGCCGTGACCCGCGAAGGCGCCCTGGAGCCCCTGGCCCGCCACCTGCGCGGCCTGCTCGACGAGGCGGCCTTGCCTGCCGCCGCCGATGCGCTGCTGCGCAGCAGCCTGGACAAGGCCGTCGCGCTGATGGCCGAGGTCGCCGAAGCCCGCCGCCACCAGCAGGTGCGCCAGGCCGGCAGCGCGCTCTACCACGTCGCCACGGCCATCGCCCTGGCCTGGGAGGGCGCGCGCCTGGCCCCCAACCACCGGCGCCTGGCCCTGGCCCTGCTGGTGCTGCGCCACCGCGTGCTGCCCCGCGACCCGCTGGCGGCCGAGGCGGATGCCGGCGAGGCGCTGTTGCCGGCCCTGCTGGCCGAAGGCCCGCTGAGCCTGGACGACGCCCTGCGCCTGCTGCCCCACTGATCGCGGAGCTCTGACCATGACCACAACGACAGCCCCTCGGGGCGCTTTGCACGGCATCCGCGTTCTCGACCTCAGCCGCGTCCTGGGTGGCCCCTACTGCTCCCAGGCCCTGGCCGACCACGGCGCCGAGGTGATCAAGCTGGAACCCCCGGCCGGTGACGAGACCCGGGGCTGGGGCCCGCCCTTCGAGGGCGACACCGCCTCCTACTTCCGTGGCATCAACCGCAACAAGAAGGGGCTGGTGGTGGACCTCGCCCAGCCCGAGGGCCGCCAGCTGCTGCTGCGCCTGCTGGAAGACGCCGACGTGCTGCTGGAGAACTTCAAGCCCGGCACCCTGGAGCGCTGGGGCATCGGCTATGCCGAGGTGCTGGCCGAGCGCTTCCCCCGGCTGATCCACTGCGCGGTCTCCGGCTTCGGCGCCGACGGCCCGCTCGGTGGGCTGCCCGGCTACGACGCGGCGATCCAGGCCATGGCCGGGCTGATGAGCGTGAACGGCGAGACCGACGGCGGGCCGCTGCGGGTCGGCCTGCCGGTGGTGGACATGGTCACCGGGCTCAACGCCCTGGCCGGCATCCTCCTCGCGCTGCACGAGCGGCAGCGCAGCGGGCGCGGGCAGTCCGTGGACATCACCCTCTTCGACTGCGGCCTGTCGCTCCTGCACCCGCACCTGCCCAACTATTTCGGCTCGGGCCGGGTGACCCAGCGCAGCGGCAACGCCCACCCCAACATCGCCCCCTACGACAGCTACCGAACCGGCGGCGAGCCGATCTTCCTCGCCGTGGGCAACGACCGGCAGTTCGCCCGGCTCTGCGAGCACCTGGGCGCCGAGGCCCTGCTGGACGACCCGCGCTTCGCCGACAACGGCAGCCGCTCGGTGCACCGCCAGGCCCTCAAGCAGGCCCTGGAGCACCACCTGGCCGGGCACGACGGCCGCGCGCTGGCCGAGGCGCTGATCCACCTCGGGGTGCCCTGTGGCGCGGTGTCCAGCGTGGACCAGGCCGTGGCCCACCCCCACACCACCCACCGGCGCATGCGGGTGGAGATGGGTGACTACCAGGGCATCGCCTCGCCGGTGAAGCTCTCCCGCACGCCGGCCCATTACCACAGCCCCCCGCCCGGGCTCGGCGAGCACAGCCGCGCGGTGCTCGCCGACCTCGGGCTAGATGCCAGCGCCGTGGAGGCGCTGATCCAGCGCGGCATCGTCCGCGGCTGAGCCTTCCTTTTCCTCCCAGCAGTTCTGGAGATCGTCATGACGGTTCGCGATGCGACCCTTTGCCCGCCGCCGCCCTCGCTGCGGCTCGAACACCCCCTGCCCGGCGTTGCCGTGCTGACCCTGGACCGGCCCGCCGTGCGCAACGCCCTCGACCTGGCCCTGCGCCAGGCCATCGCCACGGCGGTGCAGCAGCTCGATGAGGATCCCGCCGTGCGGGTCATCGTCATCACCGGCGGTGAGCGCGTGTTCGCCGCCGGGGCCGACCTCGGCGAACTGGTGGAGGCCAGCCCGCTGCAGGTGCAGCAGCGCCGCGTCGAGCGCTACTGGCAGGCCCTGGCGGGCTGCCGCAAACCGCTGATCGCCGCCGTCAATGGCCTGGCCCTGGGCGGTGGCTGCGAACTGGCGTTGCATGCCGACCTGATCATCGCCGGCAGCAGCGCCCGCTTCGGCCAGCCGGAGGTGCGTCTGGGGATCATGCCCGGCGCCGGCGGTACCCAGCGCCTGGTGCGCGCAGTGGGCAAGTACCAGGCCCTGCGCCTGCTGTTCACCGGCTGCCTGGTGGAGGCCCGCGAAGCCCTGGCCATGGGCCTGGTCAGCGAGGTGGCGGAGGGCGACGCCTTGCCCCGCGCGCTGGCGCTGGCCGAGGAGATTGCCGGCCTGCCACCCCTTGCCCTGGCGCAGATCAAGGCGGTGGTCAACGCCGGCGCCGACCTGCCCCTGGAGCAGGCGTTGCTGCTGGAGCGCCAGGCCTTCCAGCTGCTGTTCGACAGCCATGACCAGAAGGAGGGCATGCGTGCCTTCCTCGACAAGCGCCAGCCGGAGTACCGCGGACGATGAACGCCGAGACGCTTTTCCCCCGCATCGGCCTGGTGGGCTGCGGCGCCATGGGCCAGGGCATCGCCCAGCTGGCAGCCTGCTCGGGGCGGGACGTCCACCTGTTCGACACGCGCCTGGGTGCGGCGCGGGATGCCTGCGAGCGCATCGCCTACGAGCTGGCCCGCCAGGTGGAGCGTGGACGCCTCGACGCCCAGCAGGTCGCGGAGGCCATGGAGCGCCTGCACCCGGTGGACAGCCTGGAGGCGCTGGCGGAGTGCACCCTGGTGGTGGAGGCCATCGTCGAGGACCTGGCCGCCAAGCAGACGCTGTTCCGCCAGTTGGAAGGGCTGCTGGAGGCCCGCGCGCTGATCGTCAGCAACACCTCCTCGCTGTCGATCACCGCCATCGCCGCCGCCTGCCGTGACCCGGGGCGGGTGGCCGGGCTGCACTTCTTCAACCCCGTGCCGCGCATGCGCCTGGTGGAAGTGGTGCCAGGGCTGATGACCCGCAAAACGGTGGTCGAGCGGCTGATGGCGCTGGTGCACGACCTCGGCCACCAGCCGGTAAGGGTGCAGGACGCCCCCGGCTTCCTGGTCAACCACGCCGGCCGCGCCTACGGCACCGAGGCCCTGCGCATCCTCGCCGAGGGCGTGGCCACGCCGGAGCAGGTGGATACCCTGCTGCGCGACGGCGCCGGGTTCCCCATGGGGCCCTTCGAGCTGATGGACCTGGTGGGGCTCGACGTCAGCGTCCCGGTGATGGAGTCCATCTACCACCAGTACTACGAAGAGCCGCGCTACCGCCCCCATCCCCTGGCCCGCCAGCGCCTGGCCGCCGGCCACCTGGGGCGCAAGAGCGGCCGGGGCTTTCATGTCTACCCCCGGCCGCAGCCGGTGCCTCCGCCGTTGCCGGCGCGGGTGGCGCTGCCGCCGGTGTGGCTGGCTGCCGACGACCCGCAGCTGGAGGCCGAGTGCCGCACCTGGCTGGCCGGGATGGGCGTGGTGCTGGAAAGCGGCCCGGAGCCCTCTGACGAGGCCCTGTGCCTGCTGGCGCCCCTGGGCGATGACGCCACCCAGGCCGCCCTGCGCTTCGGGGTCGACCCGGCGCGCACGGTGGCGTTCGACAGCCTGGCCGAACGCGCGGCGCACCGCTGCCTGATGCCGACCCCGGTCACCGAGGCGCGCTACCGCGACGCCGCCTGTGCCCTGCTCGGCGCCGATGGCGCGCGGGTGACGCTGATCGGCGACAGCGCCGGCTTCGTGGTCCAACGGACCCTGGCCGGCATCGTCAACCTGGCCTGCGACATCGCCCAGCAGCGCATCGCCGCGCCAGCGGACATCGACCTCGCCGTGCGCCTCGGCCTCGGCTACCCCCACGGCCCGCTGGCCTGGGGCGACCGCCTCGGCCCGGCGCGGGTGCTGCGCGTCCTCGAACGGTTGCACGCCCTCAGCGGCGACCCGCGCTACCGCCCCAGCCCCTGGCTGCGCCGCCGCGCCCAGTTGGGCTTGTCCCTGCTTCACCAAGAACCCAGCCGAGGAGAACCCTGATGCTCGATGCCTACCTCTACGACGGCCTGCGCACCCCGTTCGGCCGCTACGGCGGGGCGCTGTCCGGTGTCCGCCCCGATGACCTGGCGGGCGCCTTGATGCCGGCGCTGCTGGCGCGCAGCGGCGTACCGGCCCAGGCCCTGGAGGACGTCATCCTCGGTTGCACCAACCAGGCCGGCGAGGACAGCCGCAACGTGGCGCGCAACGCCCTGCTGGCAGCCGGCCTGCCCTGGCAGGTGCCCGGGCAGACGGTCAACCGCCTCTGCGCCAGCGGCCTGGCGGCGGTGATCGACGCGGCCCGGGCGATCACCGCCGGCGAGGGTGAGCTGTACCTGGCCGGCGGGGTGGAGAGCATGTCCCGCGCGCCCTTCGTCCTGGGCAAGGCCGAAGGCGCCTTCAGCCGTCGGCTGGAGGTGCACGACAGCACCATCGGCGCGCGCTTCGCCAACCCCCGGCTGGTGTCGAGCCACGGCGGCCACAGCATGCCGCAGACCGCCGACCTGCTGGCCCGGGAGATGGGCATCGAGCGCGACGCCGCCGACCGGTTTGCCCTGGCCTCCCAGGCGCGTTACCAGGCGGCCCTGGCCGCCGGTTTCTTCGACGACGAGATCGCCCCCGTGACGCTGCCGGGCCGCCGTGGGGCGCCGCCCCGTGACGTGCTGCGGGACGAGCACCCGCGGGGCGACACCACCCTCGAACAGCTCGCCACCCTGGCGCCGCTGGAGCCGGGTGGCGTGGTCACCGCCGGCAACGCCTCGGGGGTCAACGACGGCGCCGCCCTGTTGCTGCTGGGCAGCCGCGCGGCAGGTGAGCGCTACGGCCTGCGGCCGCTGGCGCGGGTGCTGGCCAGCGCCAGCGTCGGGGTCGAGCCACGGATCATGGGCATCGGCCCGCACCCGGCGATCCTCAAGGCCTTGCAGCGGGCCGACCTGGGCCTGGCGGACCTGGACCTCATCGAGATCAACGAAGCCTTCGCCGTGCAGGTCCTGGCCTGCCTGAAGGCCCTGGGCCTGGCCGCCGACGATCCCCGGGTCAACCCCCGGGGCGGGGCCATCGCCGTCGGCCATCCCCTGGGCGCGTCCGGTGCGCGGCTGGCCCTGACCGCCGCCCGCGCCCTGCAGCAACACGACCAGCGTTACGCCGTGGTGAGCCTTTGCGTCGGGCTGGGGCAGGGCGTGGCGATGGTCCTGGAGCGCGCCTGAGCGCCCCGTCTTCGGGGCCCCCGGCGGGCCCCGCCTTGGAGAGCACCATGCACAACAACAAGAAACGTACCCACTGCCTTTCAATCACCGTGCTGCTCGTCGGCACCAGCGGCCTGGCCCAGGGCGCCGAGGGCTTCGTCGAGGGGAGCAGCGCCAGCCTGCAGATGCGCAACTTCTACATGAACCGCGACTTCCGCGAGGGGCACGGCGTGTCGCGCGCGGAGGAGTGGGCCCAGGGCTTCCTGCTGGACTATCGCTCCGGGTTCACCGAGGGCACCGTCGGCGTCGGCCTGGACCTCGCCGGTCGCCTGGGGCTGAAGCTGGATTCCGGCGGCGGCCGCGACGGCACCGGCCTGCTGCCCAGTGGCGACAGCGGCAAGGCCGCCGACCGCTACGGCCGCCTGGACCCGACCCTCAAACTGCGGGCCTCCCGCAGCGAATTGCGCCTGGGGGCGCTGGTGCCCAAGCTACCGACCCTGCAGCCCAACAACGGCCGGCTGTTTCCCCAGACCTTCCATGGCGGCCTGCTGAGTGCACGGGAGCTGGAGGGTTTCACCTTCACCCTGGCGCGGCTCGATGACGTCAGCCAGCGCAACGAGGGCGGGCGCAGCGACCTGGCCCTGTTCAACCGCAACAAACGCTTCGCCGCCGCGCCCCGTGCCGGTCACCTGGACCTGGCCGGGGTGGACTGGGAAGCCGCGCCGGGCTGGGTGCTGAGCTACCACCACGGCAGCCTGGAACAGGTCTACCGCCAGGACTTCCTTGGCCTGCGCGGCCAGGTGCCGGTGGGCGGCGACCGCCTGGAGCTGGACCTGCGCCTGTTCGACAGCCGCGACGCCGGCACCGGCTGGCGCCGCGAGATCGACAACCGCGCCCTCGGCGCGCTGTTCACCTACCGCCGCCAGGACGGCCACGCCCTGGGCCTGGGGCTGCAGTGCATGAACGGCGACACCGCATTCCCCTACGTGCACGGGGCGGATGCGTACCTGGTGAACTTCGGCCAGTACAACGACTTCTCCGAACGTGGCGAGCGCTCCTGGCAACTGCGCTACGACTACGACTTCGCCGCCCTCGGCCTACCCGGCCTGAGCCTGATGACCCGCTACTTCAAGGGCTGGGACGGGCGCCTGGGCAACGGCCGCGCAGTGGACGAATGGGAGCGCGACACCGACCTCAAGTACGTGATCCAGAGCGGCCCGCTCAAGGACCTGGGGCTGGCCTGGCGCAACGCCGTGTACCGCACCAGCGAAGGCCGCGACCTAGACGAGAACCGGGTGATCCTCAGCTACAGCCTGGCGTTGTTCTAGCGCACGTAGCCCGGGCTTCAGCACGGGAGCGGGAAACCTTTCCCGGACTGAAGTCCGGGCTACTGCATGCGTTGGGTGGATGTCGTTTTTTACGTCCAGCAGCAGTGCGGCGGGTGGCTCCGATGGTGGGCTGAAGCCCACCCTACGGGCGGGTTACCGCAGCGGAGCGGCTTTGGGTGGAGGTTTGCCCGTAGGAGCGAGCTCTGCTCGCGAAGCCACTGGCGGCGCTGCGCACCGCTGGGCGACTGAAGTCGGCCCTACAGGGAGGGTGTCGGTGGGGGGCGCATCAACGTGCGGCGCTGACGCCTTCGAGGGTGGCGAAGGAGGTGTCCTTGGCGGTGAGGAGGAAGTCGCGCATGAAGGGGGCGTCGAGCATGTCGGCGCGGATGGCGGCGTGCAGGGTGGCGTACAGGCCCTTGTCGCCCAGGCGCTTGGCGGTGACGTAGCCCCGAGAGCTGTACTCGTGCAGCGCCCAGTTGGGCAGGCAGCACACGCCGCGGCCGCTAGCCACCAGCTGCATCATCATCACCGTCAGCTCGGCCGTGCGGATCTGCGCGGGCTCGACGTCGGCCGGTTCGAGGAAACGGGTGAACACGTCCAGGCGGTCGCGCTCCACCGGGTAGGTGATGAGGATTTCGCTCTCCAGATCCTCGGGCACCACGTAGGGCTTGCCCGCCAGCGGGTGCTGGTTGGCCACGGCCAGCAGTGCCTCGTAGGTGAACAGCGGCACGTAGCTGATGCCCGGCAGTTCGATGGGGTCGGCGGTCACCACCAGGTCCAGGTCGCCCCGGGCCAGGGCCGGCAGCGGGGCGAAGGAGAAGCCCGAGGCCAGGTCCAGCTCCACTTCCGGCCAGGCGTCGCGGAACTGGTCGATGGTGGGCATCAGCCACTGGAAGCAGCTGTGGCACTCGATGGCCATGTGCAGGCGCCCGGCGGTGCCACCGGCCAGGCGCGCCAGGTCGCGTTCGGCGGCGCGCATCTGCGGCAGCAGGCTGTCGGCCAGTTGCAGCAGGCGCAGGCCGGCGCTGGTGAAGCGTACCGGCTTGGTCTTGCGGATGAACAGGGGCAGGCCGAGGCGCTCCTCCAGCTCCTTGAACTGGTGGGAGAGGGCCGACTGGGTGAGGTGCAGGCGCTCGGCGGCCTCCACCAGGCTGTCGGCCTCGCGCAGGGCATGCAGGGTCTTGAGGTGGCGTACTTCGAGCATGCGTGGGCTCCCGTCCATGAATGGAACTGGTGAAGAATCGAAGGGCCATGAGTTTCCTTCATCCATCGTGTGGGTGTCGAGCGGCGCCCTTGTCGCAGCCTGTGGCTTGCGCCAGCATGCGCCGTCCGTTTCCGGGAGCCTTCTGCCATGCGTCGCCTGCCTTCGCTCACCGCCTTGCGCACCTTCGAGGCGGCCGCGCGCCATGCGCATTTCGGCCGTGCGGCCCAGGAACTGTGTGTCACCGACAGCGCGGTGAGCCACCAGATCCGCCAGCTGGAGGAGCAGCTCGGGGTGACGCTGTTCGAGCGCGAGGGGCGCCAGGTTCGCCCCAGTGCGCCGGCGCGGCGCCTGTTGCACAGCCTGCAGCAGGCCTTCGAGCTGATCCTCGATGCCTGCGACGAGCTGCGCGACCCCGGTTCCCAGGCCCAGCTGCGGGTGGCGGTGACCACCGAGCTGGCGCAGAAGTGGCTGGTGGGGCGGCTGGCGGATTTTGCCGAGCGCCACCCGCAGATCACCCTGCACCTGCACGAGCAGCCTTTGGAGGCGCAGCTGCCCGGTGCGGAGATGGACCTGGCGATCATCTACGGCACCGGTCCGGAGGACGCCAGCGGCTACTTCGTGCGGCCGCTGCCGACCCTGCAGTTCTTCCCGGTGTGCAGCCCGGGCCTGTTCAACCAGTCGCCCCTCAAGCACCCCCGCGACCTGGCGCGCCACTGCCTGCTGCACGACGACCAGGACGGCAAGACCTGGAACGCCTGGCTGGCCACCCACGCCGCCGACCTGCGTCCGGCCCGGCACCTGTACCTGGGCCACGCGGGGCTGACCATGGAGGCGGCGGCGCGGGGCCAGGGGGTGGCCATCGGCGACAACCTCACCAGCGCCGAGGACCTGGCCAGCGGCCGGCTGGTGCGGCCGTTCGCGGCCCAGGTGCCGTCTCTCGGGCAGTACGCGCTGGTGTGCGAGCGCCTGCGGCTGGACAAGCCGGCAGTGGCGCAATTCGTCGATTGGTTCACTGATCAGTTGGCCGATATGTGAATTGAATTCAGGTGTTAAGCGAAAAAGGTCATTGGTCGCCGCCGCGTCGGCGCGGGTACTGTCGGGGCATTCCCATCCCCCACGAGGACCTGAACATGGCACGTACCCTGACTTCCCTGCCCAAGGCCGACGGCTTCCGCCTGCCCGGTGAATTCGAACCCAAGGCCCGCTGCTGGCTCGGCTGGCCGGAGCGCCCGGACGTGTGGCGCAACGGCGCCAAGCCGGCGCAGAAGGTCTGGGTGCAGATCGTCAGCGCCATCGCCAGCAGCGAGCCGGTCACCGTCTGCGCCTCGGCAGCGCAATACGCCAACGCCCGCCGCATGCTGCCCGAGCACGTGCGGGTGGTGGAGATGACCTGCAACGACACCTGGTTCCGCGACAGCGGCCCGGCCTTCCTGGTCAACGACGCCACCGGCGAGGTGCGTGGCGTGGACTTCGAGTTCAACGCCTACGGCGGCCTCGATGGCGGCCTCTACTACCCCTGGGACAAGGACGACCAGATCGCCCAGAAGATCCTCGAGATCGAGGGCTACGACCGTTACCGCGCCCCCTTCATCGCCGAGATGGGCGGCATCCAGAGCGACGGCCAGGGCACCCTGCTGACCACCGAGCAGTGCCTGCTCAACCGCAACCGCAACGCTCTCCTGGGCAAGACGGAAATGACCGGACGCCTGTGCGACTACCTGGGCGCCGACCAGGTCATCTGGCTGCCCCGTGGCTGCAAGTTCGACGAGACCGATGGCCACATCGACGACCTGGCCTGCTTCGTGCGCCCCGGCGTGGTGGTGATGCAGTGGACCGACGACCGCAGCGACCCGCAGTGGGAGATCTACCAGGAGGCCTACGACATCCTGCGCAGCACCCGTGACGCCCGTGGTCGCGCGCTGGAGGTGCACAAGCTGCCGCAACCGCGTGTGCTGGAGTGGACGGCGGAGGAAGCCGAGGGGCTGGACCAGGTGGACGGCACCCACCTGCGCGAGGCCGGCACGCGCATCTGTGCGTCGTACATCAACTACTACGCCGGGAACTCGGCCATCGTGCTGCCGCTGTTCAACGACCCGTGCGACGTGGTCGCCCAGGCCACCCTGGCGGAGCTGTTCCCGCAGCACCGCATCCTCGGCATCGGTTTCTCCCGCGAGATCCTCCTGGGGGGCGGCAACGTCGCCTGCATCACCATGCCGCAATACGCCGCGCGGCAGCGCTAGGAGGCTCACCATGCGCTCGCTCGCAGCCGCACTCCTGCTCGGCCTGGGCCTGTGTGCCCAGGCCGAGGACGCGCCCCGGCAGGTCAACCTGTTCATCTGGGGCGAGTACATGGCACCGGATACCCTCTCGCGCTTCCAGGCCGAGACGGGCATCCGCGTGGTGGCCGACCACTTCGACTCCCTGGAGGCGATGGAGACCAAGCTGCTCACCGGCCACAGCGGCTACGACCTGGTGCTGACCGCCGGCCAGCACCTGCAGCGGGCGATCCGCAGCGGTGCCATCCAGCCGCTGGACAAGGGCGCGCTGCCGAACTTCGCCGGGCTGGGGGATGAATTCGTCCAGCACATGGCGGCCTTCGACCCGGGCAACCGTTACGCCGGGCTCTACGCCTGGGGCACCACCGGCTTCGGCTATCAGGAGGAGGCCATCCGCACACGCATGGCCGATGCCCCGGTGGACAGCTGGGCGATGCTGATGGACCCGGCGGTGGTGGCGCGCTTCGCCGACTGCGGGGTGAGCCTGCTGGACGACCCCAACGAGGTGTTCGGCGCGGCCATGCGCTACCTCGGCCTGGACATCAACCGCCAGAACCTGGACGACCTGAAGAAGGCCGCCGAGCACCTGGCGACGATCCGTCCCTCGATCCGCTACTTCGCCAACGACCGCAACATCAACGACCTGGCCAACGGCAACACCTGCCTGGCGATGGCCTGGAACGGCAACGCCACGGTGGCCGCCAGCCAGGCGACCCAGGCCGGCAAGCCGTACCACATCCGCTATTCGATTCCGCGGGAGGGCGCGCAGATCTGGTTCGATGCGATGGTTATCCCGGCGGATGCACCGCACCCCCGCGAGGGGCTGGCGCTGATGGATTTCCTCATGCGGCCGGACGTGATCGGCCCGATCACCAACAGCATCGGCTACGCCAACGCGGTGACGGCGGCCTCGGCCACGGTTGACCCGGCGATCCTCGCCGACCCCGGCACCTACCCGCCGGCCGAGGTGCGCGCCCGGCTGTACACCAAGAACGACAACGGCTCGGCCTTCAATCGCGCCCTGACCCGGGCCTTCACACGCTTCAAGTCGGGCACCTGAGTGCTCGGCTCTGTATGAGCGTTTCTTGAGTTGAAAGAGAATTTTATGAGTTTGTCTCATGTTCTGTGGGTGCCCAGAATGCCCGGCATTCACAGACAAGGAGACAGACATGGTCCGGGTACATTCCCTCGGCTTTCCCCGCATTGGTCGCGATCGCGAGCTGAAGAAGGCCCTTGAAGCCCATTGGAAGGGCGAGCTGGACGAAGCCGGCCTGCGCGACGTGGGCCGCACCCTGCGCGCCGAGCACTGGCGCCTGCAGGCCGAGGCGGGCATCGAGCTGCTGCCGGTGGGCGACTTCGCCTGGTACGACCAGGTGCTCACCCATTCCCTGATGGTCGGCGCGGTGCCGGAGCGCTTCCGTCCGGCCGACGGCCGCGCCACCCTGGCGACCCTGTTCGCCATGGCCCGTGGCGTGGGGGCTGGCTGCTGCGGCGGGCACGCCCAGGAGCTGACCAAGTGGTTCGACAGCAACTACCACTACCTGGTCCCCGAATTCAGCGCCGGCCAGAGCTTCCACCTCGGTTGGGAACAGCTCTTCGAGGAGGTCGATGAAGCCCTGGCGCTGGGCCACGCGGTGAAGCCGGTGGTGCTCGGCCCGCTGACCTACCTCTGGCTGGGCAAGGCCAAGGGCGGTGCCTTCGACCGCCTGGACCTGCTGGAGCAACTGCTGCCGGTGTACGGCGAGATCTTCCAGCGCCTGGCCGAGCAGGGCGTGGAATGGGTGCAGATCGACGAGCCGATCCTCGCCCTGGACCTGCCCCAGGACTGGCGCACCGCCTTCGAGCGGGCCTACAACCTGCTGCAGCGCGAACCGCTGCGCAAACTGGTGGCCACCTACTTCGGCGGCCTCGAGGACAACCTCGGGCTGGCCGCCAGCCTGCCGGTGGACGGCCTGCACATTGACCTGGTGCGCGCCCCCGAGCAGTACCCGACCATCCTCGACCGGTTGCCGGCCTATAAGGTGCTGTCCCTCGGCGTGGTGAACGGCCGCAACGTCTGGCGCTGCGACCTGGACCACGCGCTGGAAGTGCTGCGCCACGCCCATGAGCGCCTGGGGGACCGGTTGTGGGTCGGGCCTTCCTGCTCGCTGTTGCACTGCCCGGTGGACCTGGCCCGTGAGGATCGCCTGGACGCCGAGGTGAAGGGCTGGCTCGCCTTTGCCGTGCAGAAGTGCGCCGAACTGGCGCTGCTGGCCCGCGCCTTGCGCGAACCGGAGCACCCCGAGGTGCTCACCGCCCTGGCTACAAACCGCGAAGCGTTGGCGGCCCGTGCGGCCAGCACCCGCATCCACAAGCCCGAAGTGGCGGCGCGCCTGGCGGCCATCCGCCCGCAGGACAGCCAGCGCCAGTCGCCCTTCGAGCGGCGCATCGCCCGCCAGCGCGAGCGCCTGGGCTTGCCGGCGTTCCCCACCACCACCATCGGCTCCTTCCCGCAGACGGCTTCCATCCGCCTGGCACGCCAGGCCTACCGCCAGGGCAGCCTGTCGGCGGCGGCCTACACCGAGGCGATGCAGGCCGAGATCCGCCACGCGGTGGAGGTGCAGGAGCGCCTCGGGCTGGACGTGCTGGTGCACGGCGAGGCGGAGCGCAACGACATGGTGGAGTACTTCGCCGAGCAGCTGGACGGCTACGTGTTCAGCCGTTTCGGCTGGGTGCAGAGCTACGGCTCGCGCTGTGTGAAGCCGGCGATCATCATCGGCGACCTGTCGCGTCCGGCGCCGATGACGGTGGAGTGGATCCGCTATGCCCAGGGCCTGACCGGCAAGTGGATGAAGGGCATGCTCACCGGCCCGGTGACCATGCTGATGTGGTCCTTCCCCCGCGAGGACGTGCCCCGCGAGGTGCAGGCGCGCCAGCTGGCGCTGGCCATCCGCGACGAGGTGCTGGACCTGGAGGCGGCGGGCATTCGCATCGTGCAGATCGACGAGGCGGCCTTCCGCGAGGGGCTGCCCCTGCGCCACAGCGGCTGGGCCCACTACCTGGAGTGGGCCACCGAGGCCTTCCGCCTGGCGGCCAGCGGGGTGCGCGACGACACGCAGATCCACACCCACATGTGCTACAGCGAGTTCAACGATGTGATCGAGTCCATCGCGGCGATGGACGCGGACGTCATCACCATCGAGACCTCCCGTTCGGACATGGAGCTGCTGCAGGCCTTCGAGGCCTTCGCCTACCCCAACGAGATCGGTCCGGGGGTCTACGACATCCACTCGCCCCGGGTGCCGGACACCGCCGAGATGGTCAAGCTGATGCGCAAGGCGGCGCGGCGCATCGACCCGCAGCGTCTGTGGGTCAACCCCGACTGCGGCCTGAAGACCCGTGGCTGGCCCGAGGCCGAGGCGGCGCTGGTGAACATGGTGGCCGCGGCGCGGCAGCTGCGGGCGGAGTTCGCCTGACGCGCCGTTGGGGCTGAGGCGAGGAGGGCGCCATGACCGTTGGGCGCCCTTCATCAAACTGTCACGGTTCTGTGGCAGAGGGCACGACGGGAATTCATCAGAATCGCGCTTCACTGGGGTTCTGCATTCCGGATTTCCACCATGCGCCTGTTCATTCTTCTCGTCGCCCTGCTGGGCGGCCTGCCAGCCTTTGCCGCTGCGCGTTGCGACACCCACGTACCCACCGAGACGGTGGCGCTGGGGGACGTGCGCCTGGCCTACCAGAGCATCGGTGATGCCGATGACCCGGCCCTGTTGCTGATCATGGGGCTGGGCGGCCAGCTCATCCATTGGCCGGACGAGGTGGTGGCGGCGCTGTGCGAGCAGGGTTTTCGCGTCATCCGCTACGACAACCGGGATGTCGGCCTGTCCGCCTGGGCCCAGACGGCGCCCAGCGCGAACCTGACCTATGAGGTGATCCGCTACCGCCTCGGCTTCCCCGTGGAGGCGCCGTACAGCCTGCGGGACATGGCCGGCGATGCGCTGCACCTGATGGACGCCCTGAAGGTGCGCGAGGCTCATGTGCTCGGCGCCAGCATGGGCGGGATGATTGCCCAGCACCTGGCGGACATGGCCCCGGAGCGGGTGCTGAGCCTGACCCTGGTGATGACCAGTTCCGGCGCCCAGGGCCTGCCGGCGCCCAGCGATGCTTTGCTGGCGCTGCTGGCCCGCCGCGAGGCGCCGAACCGCCAGGTGGCGCTGGAACAGCAGGCCGACCTGCTGGCCGCCCTGGGCAGCCCGCAGGTGACCGATGACCGGGCGCAACTGCTGGAGCAGGCCGCGCGGGCCTATGACCGGGCGTTCAACCCCGAAGGTGTGCAGCGGCAGATGCTGGCGATCCTCGCCGAGCCGAGCCGGGTGGAACTGCTCAACCGCCTGCACGTGCCGACCCTGGTGGTGCACGGCACCGCCGACCCGCTGCTGCCGGTGATGCACGGGGTGCATGTGGCGGCGCATATCAAGGGCGCGGAGCTGCGATTGATCCCCGGGCTCGCCCATCGCTTCCAGGACGCCTTCAAGGAGCCGCTGCTGGCCGCCGTTTTGCCGCACCTGATGGCCCACCGACAGCCGGCGGACGGGCACTTCGCGCAGCTGTGAGTGCTGCCTGGGTAGGCGAGAGCGCTGCTCGCGAAGCCTCTGGCCTTCGTAGCCCGGGCTTCAGCCCGGGAGCGGGGTGGGGCCTCCCGGACTGAAGTCCGGGCTACGTCAGGTTCACTCGTGGCGCTGTGCCGCCCCAGCGATGGGCTTCGCACAGCTCAGCCCATCCTACGGAGCAGTCGTAGGATGCGGTGAACTCGGCGAACCGCATCGATTCAGAGCGAGCGCTGCTCGCGAAGCCTTTGCCCCTCGTAGCCCGGGCTTCAGCCCGGGAGCGGCTGGGGCTTCCCGGACTGAAGTCCGGGCTACGTCAGGTTCACTCATGGCGCTGTGCAGCCCCAATGATGGGCTTCGCACAGCTCAGCCCATCCTACGGAGCAGCCGTAGGATGCGGTGAGCTCGGCGAACCGCATCGATTCATCGCGGGGCTGTAGGCGCATGCGCTGCTCGCGAAGCCTCTGGTCTTCGTAGACGGGGCTTCAGCCCGGGAGCGGGTGGGGCTTCCCGGACTGAAGTCCGGGCTACGTCAGGTTCACTCGTGGCGCTGTGCAGCCCCAATGATGGGCTTCGCACAGCTCAGCCCATCCTACGGACGGAGCTGCCCGTAGGATGCGGTGAGCTCGGCGAACCGCATCGATTCATTGCGTGCCTGCAGGCGCGAGCGCTGCTCGCAAGGCCTCAGGCCGCGTCGGCCTGGGCGCGGTGGATCAGGTATTGGGCGAGGCGTTCCTGCTGGCCGGGGGTCATGAACAGCCCTTGCTTGGTGCGGCGCCAGAGGATGTCTTCGGCGTCTTGCGCCCATTCCTCGCGGCACAGGTAATCTACTTCGCGGGCGTAGAGGCCGCCGCCCAGGTGTTCGCCCAGGTCGGTGAGGTTGGCGACCCCTTCCAGCAGTTTCCAAACGCGGCTGCCGTAGGTGCCGGCCCAGCGTCGGGCCAGGCTGTTGGGCAGCCAGCCGTAGCGTTCGCACAGGGCTTCGGCCAGGGCCTCCTGGCTGTCCATGGACTCGCCGCCGGGCAGGGTGGCGGTGGCAGTCCAGCTGCCGCCCATGGCGGGGAAGAAGGGTGCGAGCTGCGCCAGGGCCGACTCGGCGAGCTTGCGGTAGGTGGTGAGCTTGCCGCCGAACACCGAGAGCAGCGGGGCTTCGCCCGGGTGGGCATCCAGCGCCAGGGTGTAGTCGCGGGTGACGGCGGACGGGTCGTCGGATTCGTCGTCGCACAGCGGGCGCACGCCGGAGTAGGTGCGCAGGATGTCGTCGGCGCTGATCTGCTTCTTGAAGTGCTGGTTGACCACGTCGAGCAGGTAGCGGGTTTCTTCCTCGGTGATGGCCACCTTCGCCGGGTCGCCCTGGTACTCGCGGTCGGTGGTGCCGATCAGGGTGAAACGCCCCAGGTAGGGGATGGCGAAGACGATGCGGCGGTCCTCGTTCTGCAGGATGTAGGCGTGCTCGCCCTCGTAGAGCTGGGGCACGACGATGTGGCTGCCCTGGATCAGGCGGATGCCGTAGGGCGACTTCTGCTTGAGGTCGTCCTTCAGCAGGCGAGCGACCCAGGGGCCGGCGGCGTTGACCAGGGCCCGGGAGCGGATCGACAGCAGGGTGCCGTCGGCGCGTTCCAGGTGGATGTGCCACAGGCCCTTGCTGCGCCGGGCGCTGACGCAGCGGGTGCGGCTGTGGATGTGGGCTCCGTGCTCGCGGGCGCTCATGGCGTTGAGCACCACCAGGCGCGCGTCGTCGACCCAGCAATCCGAATATTCGAAGCCATGGCTGATGCCGGCCTGCAGCGGGCTGCCGACGCCGAAGCGCAGGCCACGGGAGCCGGGCAGCTTCTCGCGCTTGCCGAGGTGGTCGTAGAGGAACAGGCCGGCGCGGATCATCCACGCCGGGCGCAGGTGCGGGCGATGGGGCAGCACGAAACGCATCGGGCGGACGATGTGCGGCGCCTTGGCCAGCAGCACTTCGCGTTCGGCCAGGGCCTCGCGCACCAGGCGGAATTCGTAGTGTTCCAGGTAGCGCAGGCCGCCGTGGATGAGCTTGCTGCTGGCGGAGGAGGTGTGCTGGGCCAGGTCGTCGCGTTCGCAAAGGAACACCGACAGGCCGCGCCCGGCTGCATCGGCGGCGATGCCGACACCGTTGATGCCGCCGCCGATCACGGCCAGGTCATAGACTTCGGAAATGGGCGCGGAGCGCTTCGTCGAGGCGGTCATGGCAAGGCACCTGAATCGAAAGTGAACTTTGAATGTTCGTTTCCGAAAAATGCTAGACGAAGCGAAGGCGAATCGCCACCCCCGCCGAGCGGTCACGGCGGGATGGGCGACGAAAGGCAGGCGGGGTCAGACCGGTTCGAGCTGGACCTTGTGCTCGGCCATCAGCCGGGCCAGGGCTGGGGAGGGGGCGTGGTCGGTGAACAGGCGGTCCACCAGGGCGATGGAGCCCATGCGCACCACGGCGTTGCGGCCGAACTTGCTGGAGTCGGCGGCGAGGAACACCTGGCGGGCGTTGTCGATGATGGCCTGGGAGACGCGCACTTCCTGGTAGTCGAAGTCCAGCAGGCTGCCGTCCTCGTCGATGCCGCTGATGCCGACGATGGCGAAGTCGACCTTGAACTGGCGGATGAAGTCCACCGCCGAGGGGCCGACGATGCCGCCGTCGCTGCGCACCGTGCCGCCAGCCACCAGCACTTCGAAATCGGGTCGGTCGGCGAGCTGGGCGGCGACGTGCAGATTGTTGGTGATCACCTTCAGGCCCTTGTGCCCCATCAGTTCGCGGGCGATGGCTTCGGTGGTGGTGCCGATGTTGATGAACAGCGAGGCGTGGTCGGGGATCTGCGCCGCCACGGCTTCGGCGATGCGCTGCTTCTCGTCGCGCATCTGCCCGGCGCGCATGGCGTAGGCGGTGTTCTGGATGCTCGAGGCATCGGCGGCCGCGCCACCATGGGTGCGTCGCAGCAGGCCCTGTTCGGCGAGCTGGTTGATGTCGCGGCGGATGGTCTGCGGCGTCACCGCGAAGGCCTGGGCCAGTTCGTCGATGCTGACGTAGCCGCGTTCGCGGGCGAGGTCGAGGATGTTCTGTTGGCGGGGGGCCAGGGTCATGAACGGGGTCCCGGATTTTTGACGCGCATTATAGCGACGGGCTGTCGAAGAGCGACTTTTCAGCTAAGGTACGACCACTTCGTCGCATTGTTTTCACTATCGAACATGACCCCAGCCATCGACCTGCTCAAGAAGGCCAAGGCCGAGCACCGTGTGCTCAGCTATACCCATGACCCGAAGGCGCCCTCCTATGGCCTGGAGGCGGCGGAAAAGCTGGGGCTGGACCCGGCGCGGGTGTTCAAGACCCTGCTGGCGGCCACCGAGAAGGGCGAGCTGCTGGTGGCCGTGGTGCCGGTGGCCGGCAGCCTTGACCTGAAGGCCCTGGCTCATGCGGCGGGCGCCAAGAAGGCCGACATGGCCCCGGCCGATGCGGCGCAGCGCGCCACCGGCTACCTGGTGGGCGGCATCAGCCCGCTGGGGCAGAAGAAGCGCCTGCGCACCTTCATCGACCGCTCCGCGCTGGACCACCCCACCATTCATGTCAGCGCCGGTCGGCGTGGCCTGGAAGTGGAGCTGGCGGCGCAGGTGCTGGCCGAACACACCCAGGCCCAGTTCGCCGCCATCGGGCGGGAATGACCCCTCCATAACAACAAGGAAGCCGGAATGGCCCAGTACCTTCTTGCCATCGACCAGGGCACGACCAGCAGTCGCGCCATCGTATTCAGTGCCCAGGGCCTGCCTGTCGCCCGCGCCCAGACGGAGTTCAAGCAGTACTTCCCGAAGGACGGCTGGGTGGAGCACGACGGCGAGGAAATCTGGCTGACGACCCTCAAGGTCTGCCGCGAGGCCATCCGCCAGAGCGGGCTGCAGGCATCGCAGATCGCGGCCATCGGCATCACCAACCAGCGCGAGACCACCCTGGTATGGGACGCCGAGACCGGCACGCCGATCCACCCAGCCATCGTCTGGCAGGACCGCCGCACCGCCGACTACTGCTCCAGCCTCAAGGCCGATGGGCACGACGAGGAAGTGGCGCGGCGTACCGGTTTGCTGATCGACCCGTATTTCTCGGCCACCAAGCTGCGCTGGATCCTCGACAACGTGCCGGGCGCCCGTGAGCGCGCCGAGCGCGGTGAGCTGCGCTTCGGCACGGTGGACTGCTTCCTGCTGTGGCGCCTGACCGGCGGCAAGGTGCACCGCACCGACGCCACCAACGCCTCGCGCACGCTGCTGTTCAACATCCATGAGCAGCGCTGGGACGATCACCTGACCCAGCTGTTCGACATTCCGCCGAGCCTGCTGCCGGAGGTGCTGGACTGCTCCGCCGAGTTCGGCATCACCGAGGCCGGGCTGCTGGGCAGCGCCATCCCGGTGCTGGGCATGGCCGGCGACCAGCAGGCGGCGCTGATCGGCCAGGCCTGCTTCCAGCCGGGCATGGTGAAAAGCACCTACGGCACCGGCTGTTTCATGATCCAGAACACCGGCGACACGCCGGTGACCTCGCGCAACCGCCTGCTGACCACCGTGGGTTACCGCCTGGATGGGAAGGTGACCTACGCTGTAGAAGGCAGTATCTTCGTTGCCGGTGCGGCGGTTCAGTGGTTGCGTGACGGCATCAAGCTGATCAGCCATGCCCGGGATACCGAGGCGCTGGCGGAGCAGACCGGGGATGCTTGTGGCGTCTATCTGGTGCCGGCCTTCACGGGCCTGGGGGCGCCTTACTGGGACCCGAAGGCCCGGGGCGCGATCTTCGGCCTGACCCGCGACACCGGGATCAAGGAGATCGTCACCGCCGGCCTGCAGTCGGTGTGCTACCAGACCCGTGATCTGCTGGAAGCCATGCGCCAGGACGGGGCCGCCGCGCCCAGCGCCCTGCGCGTGGACGGCGGGATGGTGGAGAACAATTGGGTCATGCAGTTCCTGGCGGACATCCTCGGTGTGGCGGTCGAACGCCCCGAGGTGACCGAGACCACCGCCCTGGGCGCCGCTTACCTGGCGGGCCTGAAGGCGGGGCTGTACCGGGATCTGGACGAAATCGCCCGTCACTGGCACCGCCAGCAGCGCTTTGCGCCGCGCATGGCGGAGGCCCACCGGGCCAAGCTTTACGAGGGATGGCTGGATGCCGTCCAGCGAGTACGCAGCGAGGCTTCCCAGGGGTAGTTGCACGCCTGGTCGGCCGCTCACGAAGGGAGTTCGCCTTGACCACACAGGATGCACGTTCAACCCCCGCGGCCCTGCTATTCGGCTTGGTCGCCCTGTTCGCCTCCGGCTTGTCGAAGGCGGAGACCCTGGTCATTGCCGGTGACCTGTGGTGCCCGATCAATTGCCAGCCCGATTCACCCCGGCCGGGGATCTTCGTCGAACTAGCGCGGGAGATCTTTGCCGAGTCCGGCATCGAGGTGGAGTACCGGGTGGTCAATTGGGCCCGGGCACTCAGCGATGCGCGGGCGGGCAAGGTCAACGCGGTGATCGGTGCCGGCATCCAGGATGCACCGGATTTCGTCTACACCCCTACTGCGCCCGGCATCTCGCGCATGTGCTTCTACACGGCGCTGGACGCGACTTGGCGCTACCAGGGGCTGCCCTCGCTGCCGCAGGTGCGCCTGGGCAGCATCAACAGCTACAGCTACGGCCAGGAAATCGATACCTACATCCGCATGCACCGCAGTCGTGGGGACCGGGTGCAGGTGGTGGCGGGCGACCAGGCGCTGGACATGAACATGGAGAAGGTCCGTCACGGTCGGCTCGATGCGACCATCGAGAACAGCTGGGTGATGGACAACCTGCAATCCACCCTGCCGCCCTCGGAGCGCCTGCGCCTGGCGGGCTGCCGTTCGCCGGACGTGGCCATCTACCTGGCCTTTTCCCCGGCGCTGACTGCCAGCGCCCGCTACGCCGCGATCTTCGAGGACGGTCTGGCCCGTTACCGGGAGAACGGCAAGCTGCGTGAGGTGATGGGGCGCTACGGCGTCAGCGAGCCTTGAGCGGCTCGCCGACGCGCGGCGGGATCAACTGGCGGTGACGTAGCGACGGACGCCGCTGTCCTGTGCCGGTAACTGGGCGGCGACGCTGCCTTGGGCGGGGAACACCACCAGGTGATCGGCGGCGATGCGGATGCCCACTTCCTGGCCCGGTGCGTGGTCGGCATGGCTCGGGAAGATGGCTTCCAGCTGGGTGCCGGTGGGCAGTTGCAGGCGATAGAGCGTGGCGGCGCCGAGGAAGGTCTTGCCGGTGACGGTGGCCTTCAGCCCGGCATCGCTGGCGGGGACGATGTCGTCCGGCCGCAGCAGCACGTCCACCGCACTGCCTTCCGGCCAGGTGTAGGCGCGGTTGCCGCGGATGGTGCCCAGCTCCGTCTGCACGGTGTCGGGGCTCAGTTGCTGGCCGCGGATGAAGTAGCCCTGGCCGATGAAGCTGGCGACGAAGGGGGTCGCCGGCTCGTGGTAGAGGTTGTAGGGGGTGTCCCACTGCTCCAGGTGGCCCTTGTTGAACACGCCGACCTGGTCGCTGACGGCGAAGGCTTCCTCCTGGTCGTGGGTGACCAGGATGGCGCTGGTGCCACGGGCCTTGAGGATGTCGCGGACCTCGTGGCTGAGGCGCCGGCGCAGTTCGCCATCGAGGTTGGAGAAGGGTTCGTCGAGCAGCAGCAGGGCCGGCTCAGGCGCCAGGGCGCGGGCCAGGGAGACGCGCTGCTGCTGGCCGCCGGACAGCTCGTTGGGGAAGCGCTTGGCCAGGGCCGAGAGGTTCACCAGCTCCAGCAGTTCGTCGACGATGCGCTCGCGCTGCGGGTGCTTGCGGATGCCGAAGCCGACGTTCTCTTCCACGGTGAGGTGGGGGAACAGGGCGTAGTCCTGGAACACCATGCCGATGCGCCGCCGCTCGGGGGCGAGGGTGTAGCCGGCGCGGGAGATGACCTCGCCGGCGAGGCTGATCTCGCCTTCCAGCACCGGTTCGAAGCCGGCGATGGCGCGCAGGGTGGTGGTCTTGCCGCAGCCCGAGGGGCCCAGCAGGCAACCGATGTCCCCGGCGTTGAGGTGGAGGTTGAGGTTCTGGACGACGCGCTGATCCTGGTAGCCGCAGCTCAGGTCACGCAGGTTGAGTAGCAGTTCGTGGCTCATGCTCTGGACGCGTGTTCGACGAGGAATTCCAGCAGCGCCTTCTGGGCGTGCAGGCGGTTTTCTGCCTGGTCCCAGGCCACTGAACGGGGATCGTCCAGCAGGTCCATGCTGATTTCCTCGCCCCGGTGTGCTGGCAGGCAGTGCATGAAGATAACCGCTTCATCGGCCAGGTCCAGCATTTCCTTGTTCACCTGGTAGGGCGCGAACAGGGCCAGGCGCCGTTCGGTTTCCTCTTCCTGGCCCATGGAGGTCCAGACGTCGGTGCTCACCAGGTGGGCGCCACGCACCGCTGCGCGAGGGTCGCGCATCACGCGGACACGCTCGCCGGCCTGGGCCACCAGCGCGGCACTGGGCTCGTAGCCCTCGGGGCAGGCGACGTTGAGGTGGAAGTCGAACTGGATCGCCGCCTCGATATAGGAGTTGCACATGTTGTTGCCGTCGCCGATCCAGGCCACGGTCTTGCCCTGGATCGAGCCGCGGTGCTCCTGGAAAGTCTGCATGTCGGCCAGCAACTGGCAGGGGTGCAGGTCGTCCGACAGGCCGTTGATCACCGGCACGCGGGAATGGGCTGCGAACTCCACCAGCTTGCTGTGGGCGAAGGTGCGGATCATCACCGCATCGAGCATGCGCGACATGACGATGGCGCAGTCGCTGATCGGCTCGCCACGGCCCAGCTGGGTGTCACGCGGGGACAGGAAGATCGCCTGGCCGCCGAGCTGGATCATGCCGGCCTCGAAGGACAGGCGGGTACGGGTGGAGGCCTTCTCGAAGATCATCCCCAGCACGCGGCTCTTGAGCGGTTCGTAGAGCACCCCTCGATGGCGCAGGTCCTTCAGCTCGATGGCTCGACGGATCAGGCTGCTCAGCTCCTGGGGGGTGCAATCCATCAGGGAGAGAAAATGCCTTGCGCTCATTGCTGACTACCTTTTTTGTTGCCGCTGGCCGCAAGTCCGGGCCGGGTTTTTCGAGGAAAAGCAGGCGGGACCGGCGGGCTGGGCCGCTCGGGGGCGACGGAATGGGGAAGGCGCGATCTTATAAGGAAATTACGCATAGGCGCAAATTGCCCCGCAGATGCTTCGTCGAAGCGGCGGGGAGTAGCCTGACGGCAGCTTGGGAAGTCATGAACTGATGGGAAAAAAACCAGGGCTGTAGGGTGTCGCCTCCCCGGATCGGACCCGGTCCGGGGCTCGGTCCATCAAGACGTGGAACAGGACCGAGGCACATTCCCAGACATGGAGTACCACATGAAAAAGTTCCTGATGCCCGCTGCCCTGATGGCGCTGATTGCTTCGGTAACCGGCTGCAGCAGCTACCACATCAGCCAGCCGTCTTCCGCCCTGGAAGCCGAAGTCCAGACCGACCTGAAAGCCGACGTTGCCGTCGGTGAGTCGATCAGCGGGCAGTCCGAAGTGAACATCCTGTTCAACTTCATCCAGTTCGGTGGCGACAGCCAGTTCGCTGACGGCGTCACCTACGGCGGCGCCTCCGCCGGCCTGCCGTTCGGTCCCGATCCGGTTGGCGCGGTGAAGTCCGCTGCTGCCTTCAAGGCCGTGAAGAACTCCGGCGCCGACCTGATCGTCGCCCCGCGCTACGAGCTGAACATCGACGACTACTTCGTGTTCAAGAAAGTCAGCGCCAAGGTCGTGGGCAACAAGGGCACCATCCGCTCCATCAAGTAAGCCCGCACCACCCGAATCGGCAGGCTTGATGCCTGCCGATTCACATCGCTTAAGCCGCTGGTCAAGCGGCAGCCCTGCTTCCATAGTTCAGCGATTGCGACCCGACCGGTCGTCTCGAACAAGAACATGAGGCAAGGCCATGACCAAGTCCGTTCACTACCGTGCGTGCCACCTGTGCGAGGCCATCTGCGGCCTGGCCATCGAAACCGAGGACCGGGCGGACGGCTCGCGGCACATCCTCTCCATCAAGGGCGACCCGCAGGACAGCTTCAGCCGTGGGCATATCTGCCCCAAGGCCGTGGCCCTGCAAGACATCCAGAACGACCCTGATCGCCTGCGCCAGCCCATGCGCCGGGCGGGCAGCGAGTGGCAGCCCATCGGTTGGGACGAGGCCTTTGCGCTGGTGGCCGAGCGACTGGCCGATATCCAGGCCCGCCACGGGCAGCAGGCGGTCGCCGTGTACCAGGGCAACCCCAGCGTGCACAACTACGGGCTGATGACCCACAGCAACTACTTCCTCGGCCTGCTGAAGACCCGCAACCGCTTCTCCGCCACCTCGGTGGACCAGTTGCCCCACCACCTGGTGAGCCACCAGATGTACGGCCACGGGCTGCTGATCCCGATCCCGGACATCGACCACACCGATTTCATGCTGATCCTCGGCGGCAATCCGCTGGCCTCCAACGGCAGCATCATGACGGTGCCGGACGTGGAGAAGCGCTTGAAGGCGATCAAGGCCAGGGGCGGGCGCCTGGTGGTGGTGGACCCGCGGCGCAGCGAGACGGCCGCCATCGCCGACCAGCACCTGTTCGTGCGGCCGGGCCAGGACGCCGCCCTGCTGCTGGGCATGCTCAGCACCTTGTTCGAGGAGGAGCTCGGCCGGGCCAGCCACCTGCCGGTGGATGGCCTCGACGCCGTGCGTCAGGCCGTGGTGCCCTTCACCGCCGAGGCCATGGGGCCGCGTTGCGGCATCGAGCCCTCGGTGATCCGCCAGTTGGCGCGCGACTTCGCCGCTGCCGAACGGGCGGTGTGCTACGGGCGCATGGGCGTGTCCACCCAGGCGTTCGGCAGCCTGTGCCAATGGCTGATCCAGGTGATCAACCTGGTCACCGGCAACCTTGACCAGGCCGGCGGTGTGCTCTGCACCGAGCCGGCGGTGGACCTGGTGTCGACCACCTCCGGCGGCCACTTCGGGCGCTGGCACAGCCGCGTCTCCGGGTTGCCTGAGTACGGCGGCGAGCTGCCCGTCTCGGCCCTGGCCGAGGAGATGCTGACCCCAGGCGAAGGGCAGATCCGCGCCCTGGTCACCGTGGCCGGCAACCCGGTGCTCTCCACCCCCAATGGGCGGCGCCTGGAGCAGGCGCTGGACGGGCTGGAGTTCATGGTCAGCGTCGACCTCTACATCAACGAGACGACGCGCTACGCCGACCTGATCCTGCCGCCGACCGCGCCGCTGGAGCACGACCACTACGACACCACCTTCAACCTGTTCGCGGTGCGCAACGTCACCCGTTTCAACGAGCCGGTGCTGGCCAAGCCGGCTGGTGCGCTGGATGACTGGGAGATCTTCGTCGGGCTGGCGAAGGCCTTCGCGGCGCGCACCGGCGTGGAGCTGAAGCCGACCCTGCCGCCTCGGCAGATGATCGACATGGGGCTGCGCTTCGGCCCCTATGGCGAGCGCTCCAGCTGGGGGCTTTCCGTCGAGCGCCTGGCGGAGCACCCCCACGGGCTGGACCTGGGGCCGCTCAAGCCGAACCTGGCCGGCCGCCTCAAGACCGAGGCGCGCCGCGTGGTGGCCGACCCGGCGCTGTTCATGCAGGACCTGGCACGCTTCACCGAGCAACCCGCTCCGGTGGCCGGCGAGCTGGTGCTGATCGGCCGGCGGCATGTCCGCAGCAACAACTCCTGGATGCACAACTACCACCGCCTGGTGAAGGGCAAGCCGCGCCACCAGCTGCTCATGCACCCGGACGATCTTGCCCGGCGCGGGCTGAGCGATGGCCAGCGGGTGAGGGTGCGTTCGCGGGTCGGCAGCATCGAGGTGGAGGTGGCCGCGAGCCTGGAGATGATGCCCGGTGTGGTGAGCCTGCCCCACGGCTGGGGCCATGGGCGGCCCGGTGTTATGATGGCCATCGCCACCGAGTTGCCAGGGGCCAGTGCCAATGACCTGACCGACGAGCGGTTCCTCGATGTCGTGTCCGGCAATGCCGCGCTGAATGGCGTGCCGGTGGAGGTGGTGGCGGCCTGAAAAGTGACCGTGCAAGTCCGAGCGACATGCTCGGACTTCCGTTACAATGCCGCCACCGCGCCGACCCTGTAGTCGGATAGTTCAGCCGAGGTAGCCATGGATATCATCGAAACCATCAAAGAGCAGATCGCCAACAACACCGTCCTGCTGTACATGAAGGGCTCTCCCAATGCTCCCCAGTGCGGTTTCTCCGCCCGTGCTGCCCAGGTCCTGATGGGCTGTGGCGAGAAGTTCGCCTACGTCGACATCCTGCAGAACCCGGAAATCCGCGCCAACCTGCCCAAGTACGCCAACTGGCCGACCTTCCCGCAGTTGTGGGTGGCGGGTGAGCTGGTCGGCGGCAGCGACATCCTCGTCGAGATGTACGAGAAGGGCGAGCTGCAGCAACTGATCAAGGATGCGGTGAGCAAGGCCGGCGCCTGAGCCTCCCGCTGAAATGAAAAAGCCCCGCTGATGCGGGGCTTTTTCATGGGCGGGTGTCTTACTCGTCCATCTGCGACTGCAGGTAGTTCTCCAGGCCGACCTTCTCGATCAGGCCCAGCTGGGTTTCCAGCCAGTCGATGTGCTCTTCCTCGGACTCGAGGATGTCTTCCAGCAGCTCGCGGCTGCCGTAGTCGCCGACGCTCTCGCAGTAGGCGATGGCGGCCTTCAGGTCCGGCAGGGCGTTGTGCTCCAGCTTCAGGTCGCTGCTGAGCATTTCCTTGGTGTTCTCGCCGATCATCAGCTTGCCCAGGTCCTGCAGGTTCGGGATGCCTTCCAGGAAGAGGATGCGCTTGATGAGCTTGTCGGCGTGCTTCATCTCGTCGATGGACTCGTGGTACTCGTGCTCGCCGAGCTTCTTCAGGCCCCAGTCCTCGTACATCCGGGCGTGCAGGAAGTACTGGTTGATGGCCACCAGTTCGTTGCCGAGGATCTTGTTGAGATGTTGGATGACTTTCTTGTCGCCTTTCATGAGGGGGTCCTGCCACGCAAGGGGTTGAGTGACGGAATTTTAACCAGTTCCGCCGAGGTGTCAACGTAAGTGCTTGATATATAAGATAATTTGAATGTGAATACGAACGCTTCAAGTCTGCGTCTTGTCGCTAACTGCTTGATTTGCGGGCATAAAAAAACCGGACTCGAGGTCCGGTTCTTCATAAGGGGGTGTTCAGGCCGGTACGAAAGTGGCCGGGTAGGCGAGGGCGGCCTGGCTGCTCTGAACCTCGGTGAGGGTCTCGCGCACCACCTGCTTGGCCAGGCAGGCACATTTGCCGCACTGGGTGCCGACGCCGAGCGTCTCGCGAATCTCACGGTAGCTGCAGCAACCTTCGTAGATCGCTTCGCGGATGTGACCGTCGGTGACACCTTGGCAGAGGCAGACGTACATGGGGACCGGCACCTGTGGTTGGCTTCGATGGATGGCGATACTAATTAGAATGAGAATGATTGTCAAAGTCCGTCCGTCTGCTCCGCGTGTAGGTCATTTCGCGCGGGGGGTGTCGAATCCGAAGACGATGTGCAGCGGCTGATTCGGGGATGAAGCTGCAGAGGCTTCATGAACAAGGCGGCGTAAGGGGGCCGGAATGAAAGAACCCGGCCGGGGCCGGGTTCGTCTGCAGCGGGAGGGGTCAGTCCGTACGCCAGGTGATCTCGCTGACGCCGTCGGCATTGACCTTGAGCCAGCGGTCGGCGTCTTCCTCGCCCTGGGCTTCGTCCCAGCCGCCGGGGGCGCAGCGGATCTCCACGCCCAGCGCCTGGTGGGCCGCCTGGGCGCAGGCCAGGTCGCTGTCCCAGGGGGTTGCATCGCTTTCCAGCAGGAGGCTGTGCCACTTGCCCACGGCCTTGGGTAGCCAGGTCACCGGGATGTCGCCCGCGCGGCACTTGAAGGTCTGGCCACGCGCCTGCCAGTCGCTGCAGGGACCGATGGCTTCGGTCAGCCAGGCGGTGACGGCGTCCTGTTCGGCGTCCTTCAGGTAGATCTCGATATCGGGTTGGCGCATGGGAATGTCCTGGCGGGGCCCCGGCCGGTGCGCGGGGCGGTCACTCGTGAGGCTGCAAGTTTAAGGGGGAGTGGGCGCTATTTCGAGCCCGCCGGGGCTAGGCCTTGACGATCCAGTCGTAGCGGATAGACACCGTCACGTCGAACGGTTCGGCGATCACCGCAGCGCGGCGCTCGGCGCTGGCACGCCAGCCGTGGGGCGTCATCGCCAGCAGGTCGGCACGGGCCTCGGCGCTGTCCAGGTGCAGGGTGTACTCCAGGGTTTCGCTGTGGGCCAGGGCCATTCCGGCGGGAATCAGCGCCAGGTGCTTCTGGTCGTCGTAGTCGCGCACCTCGTCATAGATGCGCTCGCGCAGCTGCATCAGATGGCCGCGGGTCGGGCCCATGCGCAGCAGGCCGCCGCCCGGGGCCAGCAGGCGCTGCGCTTCCTGCCAGTCCAGCGGGCTGAAGACGCTGGCCAGCAACTGGCAGCTGGCATCGGCCAGTGGCACGCGGGCCATGCTCGCCACCAGCCAGGTGAGGCTGGGTGTACGGCGGCAGGCACGCTTGACCGCCTCGCGGGAGATGTCCAGCGCGTAGCCGTCGGCTTCCGGCAGGGCGTCGTCGAGCTGGGCGGTGTAGTAGCCCTCGCCACAGCCGATGTCGAGCCAGCGGCCCGGCTGGCGCTCGGCTGCCAGTTCTGCCAGGCGGCGGGCCAGGGGGGCGTAGTGGCCGCCATCGAGGAAGCGCCGGCGGGCTTCCACCATGGCGGCGTTGTCGCCCGGGTCGCGGCTCTTCTTGTGCTGCACCGGCAGCAGGTTGAGGTAGCCCTGGCGGGCGCGGTCGAAGCGGTGGCCGGCGGGGCAGGCGACGCCGTTGTCGAGCGCCGTGAGGGCGCCCTGGCAGAGGGGGCAGGTGAGCATGATCAGGCCAGCAGGCGGACGAGGGTCTGTTGGTAGATGTCAGTCAGCAGGTCCAGGTCGCTGGCCAGGACGCGTTCGTTGACCTGGTGGATGGTGGCGTTGACCGGGCCGAGTTCCACCACCTGGGTGCCCATGGTGGCGATGAAGCGGCCATCGGAGGTGCCGCCGCTGGTGGAGGGCGTGGTCTCGCGGCCGGTCACGGCCTTGATGCTGGCGGCCACCGCGTCCAGCAGCTCGCCGGGCTCGGTGAGGAACGGCAGGCCGGACAGGGCCCACTCCACGTGGTAGTCCAGGCCGTGCTTGTCGAGGATGGCGTTGACCCGCTGCTGCAGGCCTTCGACGGTGGATTCGGTGGAGAAGCGGAAGTTGAACACCGCCTTCAGTTCACCGGGAATGACGTTGGTCGCGCCGGTGCCGGCATTGAGGTTGGAGACCTGGAAGCTGGTGGGCGGGAAGAAGGCGTTG
This sequence comes from Pseudomonas sp. zfem003, assembly GCF_032621675.1. Classification (NCBI taxonomy): domain Bacteria; kingdom Pseudomonadati; phylum Pseudomonadota; class Gammaproteobacteria; order Pseudomonadales; family Pseudomonadaceae; genus Pseudomonas; species Pseudomonas sp. zfem003. Next base: position 265,624 of record NZ_JAVYJG010000008.1, read on the forward strand.
CCGTCGTCCCAGTGCTCCGCCGCCAGTTCGGCCAGCGCCGGGGCGGCCAGGTGGATCGGGTTCTTCGCCAGGTGCGGGTAGGCCACGTGGCCCTGCACGCCGCGCACGGTGAGGGTGGCGCCGAGGGAACCGCGACGGCCGTTCTTCACCACGTCGCCCACCAGGGTGGTGCTGGAGGGCTCGCCGACGATGCACCAGTCCAGGCGCTCGCCACGGGCGGCCAGGCGTTCCACCACGGCCTTGGTGCCATGGTGCGCCGGGCCTTCCTCGTCGCTGGTGATGAGGAAGGCGATGGCGCCCTTGTGGTCCGGGTGCTCGGCAACGAAGCGCTCCACCGCCACCACCATGGCGGCCAGGCTGCCCTTCATGTCGGCGGCGCCACGGCCGCAGAGCATGCCGTGCTCGTCCACCAGGGCCTCGAACGGCTGGTGTTGCCAGGCCTGCACCGGGCCGGTGGGCACCACGTCGGTGTGGCCGGCGAAGCACAGCACCGGGCCCTCGCCGCCACGGATCGCCCAGAAGTTCTCCACCTCTTCGATGCGCATGCGTTCGATGCGGAAGCCGGCGGCTTCCAGGCGGCGCATCATCAGGTCCTGGCAGCCTTCGTCGACCGGGGTGACCGACGGGCGGCGGATCAGGTCGCAGGCGAGTTCCAGGGTGGGGGAGAGGGCGGTCATGCAGGGGCTCCGGGGCGGCAAGGCGGAAAAGGGCGACATCTTAAAACATAAACGGCGGCCATTGGCCGCCGTTTAGGACGCTCGCGGAGGTCAGGCCGCGGCGGGTTGGGGCTGCTCGGCCACCACCGGTTTCGGCGCCGAGGACAGCAGTGCCATGACCAGTGCGGCAGCGTAGGGCAGCGACTGCACCAGCAGGGTGGCGACCCAGAACTTCACGTCGGAGCTGGGCAGGCCCTGCACGATGGCGATGCCGATGGCGGCCCCCCACAGCAGCAGCATGATGAACACTTCCTCGCGGGCTTCGGCCAGGGCCATCAGCAGGCCGTGATTGGTGCGCATCTTCGGCGTGCGGAAGAACGGGATGGTCTTGGTGAAGAACCCGTACAGCACCGCCTTGGCGATGGTGTGCGACAGCGCCAGGCCGGCGATGGCGGCACAGAAGGCGTCCTTCAGGTTGACCCCCACCGCACGCTGGTAGAGGAACACGATCTTGCCGAGCTTGAAGAAGAACAGCGTCAGCGGCGGGATGGCGAAGATCAGCAGCGGCGGGTCGACCCGTTGCGGCACGATGATCATCGCGGCCGACCAGAGCAGGGCACCGACGGTGAAGAAGATGTTCAGGCCGTCGGCGATCCACGGCAGCCAGCCGGCGATGAAGTGGTAGCGCTGGCCGCGCTTGAGCTCGGAGTCCTTGCCCATGAACAGGCTGCGGGCGTGGCCCTTCATGATCTGGATGGCGCCGTAGGCCCAGCGGAAGCGCTGCTTCTTGTAGTCGATGAAGGTGTCGGGCATCAGGCCCTGGCCGAAGCTGTCGTGGGCGTAGGCGGCGGCGTAGCCCTTCTCGAACACCCGCAGGCCCAGCTCGGCGTCCTCGCAGATGGTCCAGTCGGCCCACTGCAGTTCGTCCATCACGCTGCGGCGGATCATGGTCATGGTGCCGTGCTGGATGATCGCGTTGCGGTCGTTGCGGGTCACCATGCCGATGTGGAAGAAGCCTTTGTACTCGGCGTAGCAGAGCTTCTTGAAGGTGTTCTCGTTGCCGTCGCGGTAGTCCTGCGGGGACTGGACCACGGCGATGGACGGGTCGGCGAAGTGCGGGACCATGTGCTTCAGCCAGTTGCGGTTGACGCAGTAGTCCGAGTCGATCACCGCGACCACTTCGGCGTCCGGGGCGGTGTGCGGCAGGATGTAGTTCAGCGCGCCACCCTTGAAGCCGGCGAGCGGAGCCACGTGGAAGAAGCGGAAGCGCGGGCCGAGCTGTTCGCAATAGGCCTGCACCGGCTCCCACACGGCCGGGTCCTTGGTGTTGTTGTCGATGATCAGGACTTCGAAGTCCGGATAGTCGAGGTTGGCCAGGGCGTCGAGGGTCTGCTTCACCATCTCCGGCGGCTCGTTGTAGCACGGCACGTGGATGGAGACCTTGGGACGGTAGGCGCTGTCGGCCAGCACCGGCATGAACGGCCGGCGACGGGCGCGGACCCACACGGCCTCGGCCAGCTCGTGGGCCTCGGTGAGCAACACGATGAACACGCCCAGGGCGCCGATGCCCAGCAGCACGCCGACGGTCATGCTGAACCAGGTGCTGTACTGCTGGCTGTAGTCGTAGGCGATCCACACCAGGGCGGAACCGCCGGCGAAGGCGACGAAGGTGAGGAAGGTGCGACCGCGCTGGCGCAGGGCGCTGCCGTCGATCAGGGTCAGGGCCAGGGCCAGTAGGGCCATGACCACCGAGGCGACGGCGAGCATGCGCCATTGCGGGATGGCGATCACCGGGCCTTCGAAGTTGAACTTGGGCTGGCGGTCGAGGTTGTAGACGCCCCAGTAGGCGCCCACGGAGCCTTCGTCACTGGCCTTCCACGGCTGGTCGAAAGCCTCGATCACGAAGTAGTTGTAGCCCTGGGCGTTGAGGGCGTTGACCAGGGTACGCAGGTAGATGGCCTGGTCGGCCTGGGTGGCGTCGGCGCCACCGCGCATGCGGCCGTTGCTCGGCCAGCCCACTTCGGACAGCAGCAGCGGCTTCTTCGGGAAGGCCTTCTTCAGGTCCTTGGCGCGCTCCAGCACGAACTGGGTGGAGTCCTGCATGGGGATGAATTCCCAGTAGGGCAGGACGTGGGAGGCGATGAGGTCGACGTGGTTGGCCAGCTCCGGGTACTTCAGCCAGATGTGCCACTGCTCGGAGGTGGTCACCGGCACCTTCACGGCGGCGCGTACGCGGTCGAGGTAGGCGGAGAGGTCCTTGCGGCTGATCTCGCGGCGGAACAGGGCTTCGTTGCCCACCACCACACGAACGACGCTGCGGGAGGTGTTGGCGATCTCGATGGCCTTGGTGATCTCGCGCTCGTTGCGTGCTTCGTCCGGGCTGATCCAGATACCGAGGGTCACGCGCAGGCCGAATTCCTCGGCGATGCGGGGGATGTCCGCCAGGGTGCCGTCCACCGAGTAGGTGCGGATGTTGTCGGTCTGCTTGCTCAGCAGCTCCAGGTCTTCACGGATCTGCTCGTCGGTGGGGTAGCGGTTCTGCTGCGGGTTCTGGTCCGCGCGGAACGGCGAGTAGGAGTAGCCGGAGATCTGTTCGGGCCAGTCGGGCGCGCTGACCGGACGGTTGTAGAGCGCCCAGAGTCCGGTGAACAACGCGGCGACCGCCACGAAGACCACCAGGTTGAGACCAAATTTACGCGATGACATAGGGATTTCGGGTTCCGAAGCGTGGAACGGGGGAGATAGCGCCAGCGAGCGCTGGTCGGCGCGCATGCTACTCCGGCGTCCGGCGACTGTATAGATTGTGTACGAACGATAGACGTACCGCTCCGTCGCTGCACAAACCCTTTGTCCTTCGGCGCCTGCGGAAGTTTCGCAGCGGTGTGCACGGCACCGCTGCGAAGGGGGTCAGAGCGCCTTCAGCAGGATGCGTTCGCTGGCCGCCAGATCCAGGTCGCGACGCTCGCCAAGGGCGGTCATGCCGTGGCGTTCCAGCTGGGCCAGGACACGGGGAATGGCGTCGGCGTCGAGGCCATGGTCGGCCAGGCGGGTCGGCACGCCCATGCGCTCGAAGAAGGCGCGGGTGGCGTGGATGGCACCGTCGATGCACGCCGCCTCGTCACCGCTCAGCCCCCAGACCCGCTCGGCGTACTGCAGCAGCTTCTCGCGCTTGGCGTCGCGGCGTTCGTCCAGCAGCGCGGGCAGCACCACGGCCAGGGTCTGGGCGTGGTCCAGGTGATAGAGGGCGGTGAGTTCGTGGCCGATCATGTGGGTCGCCCAGTCCTGGGGGACGCCACAGCCGAGCAGGCCGTTCAGGGCCTGGGTGGCGCACCACATGAGGTTGGCGCGCACGGCGTAGTCCTCGGGGTTGGCCAGGGCCTTGGGGCCTTCCTCGATCAGGGTCAGCAGCAGGCCCTCGGCCTGGCGGTCCTGCAGGGGCGCGTCGGCGGGGTAGGTGAGGTACTGCTCCAGGGTGTGGACGAACGCGTCCACCACGCCGTTGCCGATCTGCCGGGGCGGCAGGCTGAAGGTGGTGCGCGGGTCGAGGATGGCGAAGCGGGGGTACAGCAGCGGGCTGGAGAAGGGCAGCTTCTCCTGGTGGGCGACGTGGGTGACCACACCGTGGGGATTGCTCTCCGAGCCGGTGGCCGCCAGCGTCAGCACGCAGCCCAGCGGCACGGCGGCCTGGGCGCGGGTGCCGGTGAGCAGGTCCAGTGGGTCGCCGTCATGGCAGAGGGCGGCGGCGATGAACTTGCTGCCGTCGATCACCGAACCGCCGCCCACCGCGAGGATGAAGTCGCACTGCTCCTGGCGGGCCAGTTCGACGGCGCGCACCAGGGTATCGAACTGCGGGTTGGGCTCGATGCCGGCGAAGCGCACCAGGCTGTAGCCGGCCAGCGCCTGCTCCACCTGCTGCCACACGCCGTTCTGGAAGATGCTGCCGCCGCCGTGGGTGACCAGCACCCGGCTGCCGGCGGGAATCTCCCGGGACAGCTTGGCGATCTGGCCTTCGCCGAAGTGGATGCGGGTCGGGTTGTAGAAGGTGAAGTTACGCATGGGGCTCCCCCTGTCGGTGTGCAGGGACTATAGCGTCGGCCGACCCAGGGCGAATCTATGGGCTGCCATTCAGCCGGGATGGGCTTGGGGCGGAGCGGGGCCCTTCCTATAATGCGCGCCGCCCGCCAGTGGGCGACGGAGTGACGAGATGACAGACGAACGATTCGGCGGTATCGCCCGCCTCTACGGCCAGGAAGGCTTCGCGCGCCTGCAGGCCGCCCATGTGGCCGTGGTCGGCATCGGCGGCGTCGGTTCCTGGGCGGCCGAAGCGCTGGCACGCTCCGGGGTCGGGGAGATTTCCCTGTTCGACCTGGACGACGTCTGCATCACCAACACCAACCGCCAGGTGCATGCCATCGCCGGCAGTGTCGGCAAGGCCAAGGTGGAGGTGATGGCCGAGCGCATCCGCGCCATCAACCCGGCCTGTGTGGTCCATGCGGTGGCCGACTTCGTCACCCGCGAGACCATGGCTGAGTACATCACTGTGGAGCTGGACGCGGTGATCGACTGCATCGACAGCGTGGCGGCCAAGGCGGCGCTGATCGCCTGGTGCAAGCGGCGCAAGATCCAGATCGTCACCACCGGCGGCGCCGGCGGCCAGGTGGACCCGACGCAGATCCAGGTCACGGACCTGAACAAGACCTTCAATGACCCGCTGGCCGCCAAGGTGCGCTCCATGCTGCGCCGCGACTACAACTTCTCCCGCACGCCGGGGCGCACCTACAGCGTGCCCTGCGTGTTCTCCACCGAGCAGCTGCGCTACCCCAAGCCCGATGGCTCGGTGTGCCAGCAGAAGAGCTTCGTGGGGGAAGGCGTGAAGCTGGACTGCGCCGGCGGCTTTGGCGCGGTGATGATGGTCACCGCCAGCTTCGGCATGGCTGCGGCGGCGAAGACGGTGGACAAGCTGGTAGCCGGTGCGCGGCGGCCGTCGGAGCGGGCTGCGGGCTAGCGCGTTTGCGCCGGGAGCTGTTTCGCGAATGAATTCGCCTCTCCCATTGGGTGTTACCACGCGATTCAGGGGCATTCCCCGTAGGGGGGGCCGGGCGGCGTTCCGCTTCAGCCCACCATCGGAGTCCCCCGCAGCCCCATGTGTGAGCCTGATGTAGCCCGGACTTCAGTCCGGGACGTGCCACGCCGCTCCCGGGCTGAAGCCCGGGCTACCGGGCCGGAGGCTTCGCGAGCAGAGCTCGCTCCTACAGGCGCGAGCGGATTCATTAACCCGCCTTTCACGGTGCAGCCTTGCGCATCCTTTCGAGCACGGCGTTGAGGCCGTTGGTGCGGGATGGTGAGAGCTGGCGGGAGAGGCCGAGCTGGGTGAACCAGTCGCTGAGGTCCAGCGTGGCCAGCTCCTCCCGCGCCAGGCCCTGGACCCGCGCCAGCAGCACGGCCAGCAGGCCACGGATCAGCCGCGCATCGCTGGCGGCGCGGAAGTGGCGGTGCCCTTCCTTTATCTCCTCCACTAGCCAGACCTGGCTTTCGCAGCCGTGCACGCGGTTGGCTTCGCTGCGCTCGATGTCGCTCAGGGGCTCCAGGCGTTCACCCCATTGCATCAGCAGGCGCGCGCGCTGTTCCCAGCTGCCGGCGGCGCCGAAGGCTGCCAGGGCTTCGGTGGCTTGGGGGGGAAGGTTCATCGCAGCAGCTCCAGGGCCTTGTCCAGGGCTGAGAGGAAGCGCTCTACGTCAGCGCCGTCGTTGTAGAGGCCGAGGGATACGCGGATCGCGCCGCTGAGCCCGAGCCCCTGGTACAGCGGCATGGCGCAGTGGTGACCGGCGCGCACAGCGATGCCCTGTTCGGTGAGCAGGTGGGCGAGGTCGGCGTTGTGCACGCCATCGACGCTGAAGCAGGCCAGCGCCACCTGGGGCTCGCCCACCAGGCGCACGCCGTCGCGGGCGGCGAGGCCGGCCATCAGCTTGGCGTGGAGTACCGTCTCGTGGGCGCTGACCGCTGCGGCGTCGAGGCTGCCGAGGTAGTCCAGCGCGGCGCCGAGGCCGATCACCGAGGCAATCGCCGGGGTGCCGGCCTCGAAGCCCAGCGGGGCGTCGTGGAAGTCGGCATCGTGGTAGCCCGCACGGCGCACCATCTCGCCGCCGAACTGCCAGTGGGCCAGGCGGGCCTGGGCCTCGGTGCGGCCGTAGAGCACGCCGACGCCTTCCGGGCCGTAGAGCTTGTGCCCGGAGAACACGTAGAAGTCGCAGCCCTGGGCCTGAACGTCATGGCGGCCATGGACTATTCCCTGGGCGCCATCCACCACGGTCAGCGCACCTTGCTGGCGGGCCATGGCCATCAGCTCGCCGAGGGGCTGCCAGCGGCCGAGCACGTTGGACAGCTGGCTGACGGCCAGCAGGCGGGTGCGCGAGTCGATCAGCTGGCGGGCCTGGTCGAGGTCGATGTCACCCCGTGCATCCAGCGGCAGCACCACCAGCTCGAGCTGGCGACGGCGGGCCAGTTGCTGCCAGGGCAGCAGGTTGGCGTGGTGCTCCAGGGCGCTGATGACGATGCGCTCGCCCGGCCGGAACTGCTGCTCCAGCCCGTAGGCCAGGAGGTTGAGCGCTTCGGTGGTGCCCCGGGTGAAGACGATCTGCGCCGGGTGCTCGGCATTCAGCCACTGGGCAACGCGGGTGCGGCTGCCTTCGAAGGCGCGGGTGGCGCGCTCGCCCGGCAGGTGCTGGGCCCGGTGCACGTTGGCGGCACCGCTGGCGTAGTAGCCGAGCAGCGCATCCAGCACCGTCTGGGGCTTCTGCGAGGTGGCGGCGCTGTCCAGGTAGGTCTGGCCCTCGGCGTCGAGGGCCGAGAGGGCGGGGAAGTCGGAGCGCCAGGGAGATGGGAGCATGACGATGGGCCTGAAGCCGGACGGCGGGAAGTGAAAAGCCGGTGCCGGAGGCTGTGGAGCGTCCGACGCCGGCTTCCCTGTGCAGCTTAGTTGTGGGCGTGGAGGGCTTCGTTCAGCTCAATGGCTGTCTTGTTGGTCTTGCACTCGACGGCACCGTTCTGCGAGTTGCGACGGAACAGCAGGTCGGGCTGGCCGGCCAGGTCGCGGGCCTTGACCACTTTCACCAGGGCGTTCTGGTCGTCCAGCAGGGCGACCTTGGTGCCGGCGGTGATGTACAGGCCGGCCTCGACGATGTTGCGGTCGCCCAGCGGGATGCCGATGCCGGCGTTGGCGCCGATCAGGCAGCCTTCACCCACGGAGATGACGATGTTGCCGCCACCGGAGAGGGTGCCCATGGTGGAGCAGCCGCCGCCCAGGTCGGAGCCTTTGCCGACGAAGACGCCTGCGGAGACGCGGCCTTCGATCATGCCCGGGCCTTCGGTGCCGCCGTTGAAGTTGACGAAGCCTTCGTGCATCACGGTGGTGCCTTCACCGATGTAGGCGCCCAGGCGCACGCGGGCGCTGTCGGCGATGCGCACGCCGGCGGGGACGACGTAGTCGGTCATTTTCGGGAACTTGTCCACGGAGAAGACTTCCAGAAGGTTGCCCTTCAGGCGCGCTTCCAGCTGGCGCTCGGCCAGTTCGGCCAGGTCCACGGCGCCTTCGCTGGTCCAGGCCACGTTGGGCAGCAGCGGGAAGATGCCGGTGAGGTTCAGGCCGTGGGGCTTGACCAGGCGGTGGGAGAGCAGGTGCAGCTTGAGGTAGGCCTCGGGGGTGGAGGTCAGCGCGGCATCTTCGGCCAGCAGGGTGGCGACCAGCGGCTTGTGGCTCTCGGCCAGGCGGGTCAGCAGGGCGGCCTGGGCGGCGTCGATCTCTTTCAGGGCGCTGGCCAGGTCAGCGGCCTGGGTGTTGCTGAGGGCGATGGCCTGGTTGCCGCCGGTGTAGCCGAGCAGCGGGGCCACGGCGGCGACCAGTGCTTCGGTGGGCTTGAGCAGCGGCTGTGCGTAGAAGACTTCCAGCCAGTTGCCCTGGCGGTTCTGGGTGCCAACGCCGAAAGCGATGCTGAAGAGTGCGTGGGACATGGACATTCCTCGTTCTGAAAGGGTGGTTCGGACGCCCGCTGCCGGTCGCGTGCCTGGCTGTCGGACGTCCGTTCGGTGTTCGGGGTTACTTGAGCGCGGCGGCGTAGAGGTCCGGCTTGAAGCCGACCAGGGTGCGGTCACCGAGGTCGAGCACCGGGCGCTTGATCATCGAGGGCTGGGCCAGCATCAGGTCGATGGCCTTGGCCTGGTCGAGATCGGCCTTCTGCGCGTCGTCGAGCTTGCGGAAGGTGGTGCCGGCGCGGTTCAGCACGGTTTCCCAGCCGTGTTCATCGCACCATTTCTTCAGGCTGGCGCGGTCGATGGCGGCGGTCTTGTAGTCGTGGAAGGCGTAGCTCACACCCTGCTCGTCGAGCCAGGTGCGGGCTTTCTTCATGGTGTCGCAGGCCTTGATGCCATAGAGGGTAATGGTCATTGAGCAGCTCGGTTCGCGGTGGGCCATGGGGCGCGCGGCGAGGGGCCGCGCGGCGTCGGTCGGCGATTATGCCACGCCCGGCGCCGCGTGGGAGCGTGCTACAGGAGCAGGGCAGCGGCGCCCAGCACAGCCAGACCCAGCCCCAGCAGGCGCAGCAGGGCGGGGCGCGAGGCGAGCTGCTCGGTCGGTGCCATGCGCACCAGCGGGTAGCGCCCGTAGAACCGTGCCAGCGCGGCGCCGGCCTGGGCCGGGCGCAGCAGCAGGTAGAGCGCCAGGGCCAGTAACAGCGCGGCGATGATCAGTCTGAGTGCGAGGTCCATGCAGCCTCCTTCACAGCGCCCAGCGGGTGACGTTGTGGGACACGCTGATGTCGACGCCGCCGTAGTCGGTGGAAACGGTGGTGGGGATCAGCGGGCCGTTGGGGATCTTGATGCCGCCGCCGATCTTGACGCCGGCACCGGCCTCCACGGAGACGCCGCCCATGTAGCCGTAGCCCTCGAAGCTGTCGGAGGACTTGCTGTCGTCATCGGTGAAACGGAAGGTGCTGGAGGTGGCGCGGAAGGCGGGCAGGCCAACGCCGATGCCGGCCATGTAGATGGTGTAGAGCGAGGTGCGGTTGTTGCTGGTGTCGCGAACCTTGGCGTTGAAGATGCCGCCGCCGATGATGATGTGGCCGACGGCGCCGCCGACGGTGATGGTGACTTCGAAGACTTTCATGCTGACTCCCGTTCCATGGTGGCTGCACCCGGTACCTGCCGGGGCTGCTTGCCCATCCGTCCCTGGATGAACGCTCGGATAGTCGGGGGCCGGGCGCCTGGAGGCAAGCCCGGATGTCCCGCTTTGTGACACTGGCCCGGTTGATGACCGGGCAGTCCGGTCAGAGGCTGCGGACGAAGCGGCGGATGCGTTCGGCGGCTTCGACGCACTCGGCCAGCGGGGCGACCAGGGCCATGCGCACGCGGCCGGCGCCCGGGTTGACGCCATTCACTTCGCGGGAGAGGTAGGAGCCGGGCACCACGGTGACGTGCTCGCGGGCGAAGAGTTCGCGGGTGAAGGTCGTGTCGTCCACCGGGGTCTTGGCCCAGAGGTAGAAGCCGCCATCCGGGCGCTGCACGTCGAGCACGCCGCCGAGGATGTCGAGCACGGCGTCGTACTTCTCGCGGTACAGGTCGCGGTTGGCGCGCACGTGGGCCTCGTCGTTCCAGGCGGCGACGCTGGCCAGCTGGGTCTGCACGGGCATGGCGCAACCGTGGTAGGTGCGGTACAGCAGGAAGGCCTTGAGGATGGCGGCGTCACCGGCGACGAAGCCGGAGCGTAGGCCCGGCAGGTTGGAGCGCTTGGACAGGCTGTGGAACACCACGCAGCGGGCGAAGTCGTTGCGGCCCAGCTCGGCGCAGGCGGTGAGCAGGCCGGCTGGCGGGTTGGCTTCGTCGAAGTACAGCTCGCTGTAGCACTCGTCGGCGGCGATGACGAAGTCATGCTCGTCAGCCAGGGCGATCAGCTTCTTCAGTTGCTCCACCGGTACCAGGGCACCGGTGGGGTTGCCCGGGGAGCAGAGGAAGAGGATCTGGCAGCGTTTCCACACCTCGACCGGCACGGCGTCGAAGTCGGGGTTGAAGCCGTTTTCCGCCTCGCAGGGCAGGTAGTGGGGTTCGGCTCCGGCCAGCAGGGCTGCGCCTTCGTAGATCTGATAGAAGGGGTTCGGGCTGACCACCAGGCCGTTGTCGGCGCGGTTGACCACGGCTTGGGTGAAGGCGAACAGCGCTTCGCGGGTGCCGTTGACCGGCAGCACGTGGCGCGTGGCATCGAGCCAGCCGGCAGGCACCTTGAAGCGGCGCTCGCACCAGGCGGCGATGGCTTCGCGCAGGGCGGGGATGCCCAGGGTGGTGGGATAGACGGCGAGCTGGTCGAGGTTGTCGGCCAGGGCCTTGGCGACGAAGTCCGGGGAGCGGTGCTTGGGCTCGCCGATGGAGAGGGCGATGGGCGCGTGGTCGGCCGGGGGCTGGGCGCCGGCGAGCAGGGCGCGGAGCTTTTCGAAGGGGTAGGGCTGCAGCTGGTTCAGGGCGTCGTTCATGTGCGGTTCCTGGTGGTGCGGTCGGGCGCGTCAGATGCTGATGCGACCGAGCTGGGCGTTCTGGCCACTGGCCTCGGAGAGCTGGGAGACGATGGCCGCCTGCAGGCGCTGGCAGAGCTCGGGGTCGGACAGCGGCTGGTTGTCGGCATCGGTGATGAAGAAGACGTCCTCCACCCGTTCGCCGAGGGTGGCGATCTTGGCGTTCTGCAGCGACAGGTCGAAGTCGAGGAAGATGCGCCCGATGCGCGCCAGCAGGCCGGGGCGGTCAGGGGCGATCACTTCCAGCACGGTCACCGGACGCTGGGCGTCGTTGGAGATGGTGACCTCCGGCGGGAAGGCGAAGTGCTTGAGCTGGCGCGGGACGCGGCGCTGGATGATGGCCGGGTACTCGTCGGGGTTCTTCAACGCGTCGATCAGGCCCTCGCGGATCTCCTGGATGCGCGCCGGATCGTTGCCGATGGAGCCGCCGGCAGTGTCCAGCACGATGTAGGTGTCGAGGGTGAACTGGCTGGTGGAGGTGATGATCCGCGCGTCGTGGATGTTCAGGTTGAGCTGGCTCATCGCGGCCACGGTCACGGCGAAGAAGTCGTGCTGGTCGGGGGCGTAGATGAAGATCTGGGTGGCGCCTTCGAACTCGCGCTGGGCGGTTTCCTTGATCAGCACCAGCGGGTCGTTGCCGTCCGGATGCTGGAGGATGGCTTCGGTGTGCCAGGCCACGTCGCTGGCGGTATGGCGCAGGAAGTAGTCATCGCCGAGCTGGGCCCAGAGCTGCTCGGCGTCGTCCTGGTCGATGCCGTTGCGCACGAGGATGTCGATGGCGGCGACCTGGGTCTGGCGGATCTGCTCTTCGCGGTCCAGCGGGTTCTCCAGGCCGCGGCGCAGGGCGCGCTTGGTCTCGGTGTAGAGCTGGCGCAGCAGGCTGGCGCGCCAGGAGTTCCACAGGCTCGGGTTGGTGGCGTTGATGTCGGCCACGGTGAGCACGTAGAGGTAGTCGAGATGGGTCTGGTCGCCCACCAGGCGGGCGAAGTCGAGGATCACCTGCGGGTCGGAGAGGTCCTTGCGTTGGGCGGTGGTGGACATCACCAGGTGGTTCTGCACCAGCCAGGCCACCAGGCGCGAGTCCCAGGCCGGTAGCTGGTGGCGGGCGCAGAAGGCCTCGGCGTCGATGGCGCCCAGTTCGGAGTGGTCGCCACCGCGGCCCTTGCCGATGTCGTGGTAGAGCCCGGCGATGTAGATCAGCTCGGGCTTGGGCAGCTTGTCGACGACCTTGCTGGCGAGGGGGAACTTCTCCGCCAGCTCCGGCCACTTGAGCTTGCGCAGGTGCTTGATGAGATTGAGGGTGTGGGCGTCGACCGTATAGATGTGGAAGAGGTCGTGCTGCATCTGCCCGATGATGTGGCCGAACTCGGGCAGGTAGCGCCCGAGGATGCCGTAGCGGTTCATGCGGCGCAGGTTGCGGTGGATGCCCTGGGGGGACTTGCACAGCTCGATGAACAGGCTGGTGTTGCGGATGTCGCTGCGGAAGTCGTCGTCGATCAGGTGGCGGCTGTCACGCAGCAGGCGGATGGTGTCTGCGCGCACGCCCTTGATCTCCGGGTGCTGGGCCATCAGCACGAAGATCTCCATGAGGGCGAAGGGGGTGCGCTTGAAGACGTTGGGGTGGGCCACCTCGATGTAGCCGTCACGCAGCTGGAAGCGGCTGTTGAGCGGCTGGGCGACGGCGTTCTCGCCGCTGCGCAGGATGACCTCTTCGAAGTGCTGGTTGATCAGGTCGCTGAGTTCGGCGACGGCCATGACCACGCGGTAGTACTTCTGCATGAAGTGTTCGATGGCCTGCTTGGCGTCGCTACCGTGGAAGCCGAGCAGCCCGGCGAGCTTGCGCTGGTGGTCGAACAGCAGGCGGTCTTCGGCGCGGCCGGCGAGCATGTGCAGGGCGTAGCGGACCTTCCAGAGGAACTCCTGGCTGGAGGCGAGCATGCTGCATTCGCTCTCCACGAGGAACCCTTCCTTGACCAGGGCGTGCAGGTTGAGGCTGCCGAACTGGCGGCGGGCGACCCAGAGGATGGTCTGGATGTCGCGCAGGCCGCCGGGGGAGCCCTTCACGTTGGGCTCGAGGTTGTACTCGGTGTCGTTGTACTTGGCGTGGCGGGCCTTCTGCTCCTGGCGCTTGGCGAGGAAGAAGTCCTTGCTGGGCCACATCCGTTCCGGGCTGGTGACCTCCTGCATGCGCCGGCGCAGGGATTCCGGCCCGGCGATGGTGCGGCTTTCCATCAGGTTGGTGACGACGGTGAGGTCGGCACGGGCCTCTTCGGCGCATTCGTCGACGGAGCGCACGCTCTGGCCGACTTCCAGGCCGATGTCCCAGAGCAGGGTGAGGAAGCCTTCGATCGGTTCGCGGAAGGTCTCGTGGTCGGCGCTGTCCAGCAGGATCAGCAGGTCGATGTCGGAGTAGGGGTGCAGTTCGCCACGGCCGTAGCCACCGACCGCCAGCAGGGCGATGTCGGCGTCTTCGCTCCAGTCGAAGCGGGCCCAGGCCTCACGCAGGATCTGGTCGACGAACCAGGCGCGGTCCTCGACCAGGCGGCGGATGTCCCGGCCGTTGGCGAAACGGGCGTCGAGTACATCCTTGGCCTGGCGGATGGCTTTCTTGAACGCGGCGATGGGGCTGGACTTCAGCGCCAGTTCGGCCTGGAACTGGCCGCGGTCGAAAAGCTCGGGATCAACCTGCGGCATCTACGGCCTTCCTTATATAGAGGGAACGATCAGGGGGCGGTGCGCGGCAGGGTGTCGTCGCTGCGCAGGGTGAGGATCTCGTAGCCGTCGGCGGTCACCAGGATGGTGTGCTCCCACTGGGCGGAGAGCTTGCGGTCCTTGGTGATGGCGGTCCAGCCGTCGCCCAGCACCTTGGTCTCGGGGCGGCCCTGGTTGATCATCGGCTCGATGGTGAAGGTCATGCCTTCCTTCAGCTCCATGCCGGTGCCGGCACGGCCGTAGTGCAGGACCTGGGGCTCTTCGTGGAACACGGCGCCGATGCCATGGCCGCAGAACTCGCGGACCACCGAGAAGCCGTTCTTCTCGGCGTGCTTCTGGATCACCTCGCCGATGTCGCCCAGGCGGCAGCCCGGCTTGACCAGTTCGATGGCCTTGTACATGCACTCCTGGGTCACCTGGGACAGGCGCTCGGCCCAGACCGGCACCTTGCCGACGTGGAACATGCGGCTGGTGTCGCCGTGGTAGCCGTCCTTGATGACGGTCACGTCGATGTTCAGGGTGTCACCATCCTTCAGCGGCTTCTCGTTGGGAATGCCGTGGCAGACGACGTGGTTGATGGAGGTGCAGATGGACTTGGGGAAGCCCTTGTAGTTCAGCGGGGCGGGAATCGCCTTCTGGACGTTGACGATGTAGTCGTGGCAGATGCGGTCGAGCTCTTCGGTGGTCACCCCGGGCTTGACGTGCTCGCCGATCATCTCCAGCACTTCGGCGGCCAGGCGGCCTGCCACGCGCATTTTCTCGATTTCGTCGGCGGTCTTGATGGTGACGGTCATGGCGGTTCTCAGGCGTATCCGTATGAAGGCGGCAATCTTATCAGCTTCGAGCGGCAAGCCAGAAGCCGCGAGGGCGCTGCGTGCCCTGTCCGGCTTGCCGGTTTCATGTAGCTTGCCGCCACTTTTTATGCTATAAAACGCGCCGCTTTACGGGCAGTGGTGCCCGCAAGGCTCAAACCCACACACGTATCGACACGGTCTCCTGGGTGCCCGCAAGGGTTGGATATCGGGATACGTGGAGGCCTAACCCGACTTATCGAGGAATTGAGATGTCCCAAGTCAACATGCGCGACATGCTGAAGGCCGGTGTGCACTTCGGCCACCAGACCCGTTACTGGAACCCGAAAATGGGCAAGTACATTTTCGGCGCGCGCAACAAGATCCACATCATCAACCTGGAAAAAACCCTGCCGATGTTCAACGAGGCCCTGTCCTTCGTTGAGAAGCTGGCTGCAGGCAAGAACAAGATCCTGTTCGTCGGCACCAAGCGTTCCGCTGGCAAGATCGTCCGCGAAGAAGCTGCTCGCTGCGGCTCCCCGTACGTCGATCACCGCTGGCTGGGCGGCATGCTGACCAACTACAAGACCATCCGTCAGTCCATCAAGCGCCTGCGCGACCTGGAAACCCAGGCCCAGGACGGCACCTTCGCCAAGCTGACCAAGAAAGAAGCCCTGATGCGCACCCGCGACCTCGAGAAACTCGAGCGCAGCCTGGGTGGTATCAAGGACATGGGCGGTCTGCCGGATGCTCTGTTCGTGATCGACGTCGACCACGAGCGCATCGCCATCACCGAAGCCAACAAGCTGGGCATCCCGGTCATCGGCGTTGTCGATACCAACAGCAGCCCGGAAGGCGTTGACTACGTCATCCCCGGTAACGACGACGCCATCCGCGCCGTTCAGCTGTACCTGGCTGCCATGGCCGACGCCGTCATTCGCGGCCGTCAGAACGCCGCTGGCGGTCCGGACGAGTTCGTCGAGGAAGCCGCTTCCGAGGCAGCCGAAGGCTGATTTCGGAGCGCTCCAGCGTTACCCGGTGCGCAGGAAGGGGGCTAGGCCCCCTTTTTGCCACCTCACAGAATTGTTTGCCCGGGTTGCCGGGCTGAATGGTTGAAAACCTATTCAAGAGGATTGCGACATGGCAGAGATTACTGCAGCCCTGGTGAAAGAACTGCGTGAGCGTACCGGCCTGGGCATGATGGATTGCAAGAAGGCCCTGACCGCCGCTGACGGCGACATTGAGAAGGCCATCGACGACATGCGCGCCGCTGGCGCCATCAAGGCCGCCAAGAAGTCCGGCAACATCGCTGCCGAAGGCTCCATCGCGGTCAAGGTTGCCGACGACAACAAGGCTGCCGTCATCATCGAAGTCAACTCCCAGACCGACTTCCTGGCTCTGCAGGACGACTTCAAGGCCTTCGTTGCCGCCTCCGTCGAGCAGGCCTACAACGAGAAGCTGACCGACGCTGCTCCGCTGGTCGCCTCCCGCGAAGAAGCCCGCCTGGCCCTGGTTGCCAAGACCGGCGAGAACGTCAACATCCGTCGTCTGGCCCGTGTCGAGGGTGACGTAGTAGGTGCCTACCTGCACGGCCACCGCATCGGTGTTCTGGTGAACCTGAAGGGCGGCAACGTCGAGCTGGCCAAAGACATCGCCATGCACGTCGCTGCCAGCAACCCGCAGTTCCTGAACGCTTCCGAGGTTTCCGAAGAAGCCATCGCCAAGGAAAAGGAAATCTTCCTGGCCCTGAACGCCGACAAGATCGCCGGCAAGCCGGAGAACATCGTGGAGAACATGGTCAAGGGCCGTATCTCCAAGTTCCTGGCCGAAGCCAGCCTGGTCGAGCAGCCGTTCGTCAAGGATCCGGAAGTCAAGGTTGGTGAGCTGGCCAAGAAAGCCGGTGCCGAAATCGTTTCCTTCGTTCGCTTCGAAGTGGGCGAGGGCATCGAGAAGGTGGAAGTGGACTTCGCTGCCGAAGTAGCTGCCCAGGTCGCTGCCACCCAGCAATAAGACGGCCTCGGCTGTCGCCCCGCAAGAGGCTGCCCGCTCACGCGCGCGGCCTCTTCGTCAAACTGGGGAACCCATTTGGGGCAGGTTCCGTGGCGTGCGCCTGGCGTTCGCCATCGGCATGGCCAGCGCCATGCCCCGCGTACCGGGCCTCTGGCCCATGAATTCGAAAAACGCCGCAGGAGAGACTCGTAATGGCTCAGCAGGTGAGTGGTCGTCAACCTCGCTATAAACGCATTCTGCTCAAACTCAGCGGCGAAGCGCTGATGGGGTCCGAGGAGTTCGGCATCGATCCGAAGGTCCTGGACCGCATGGCGCTGGAGATCGGTCAACTGGTCGGCATCGGTGTCCAGGTGGGTCTGGTGATCGGTGGCGGCAACCTGTTCCGTGGTGCGGCCCTGAGTGCGGCCGGCATGGACCGGGTGACCGGCGACCACATGGGCATGCTCGCCACCGTGATGAACGGCCTGGCCATGCGCGATGCCCTGGAGCGCTCCAACATTCCCGCGCTGGTGATGTCGGCCATCTCAATGGTCGGCGTGACCGATCATTATGACCGCCGCAAGGCGATGCGCCACCTCAAGAGTGGCGAAGTGGTGATCTTCTCCGCCGGCACCGGCAACCCCTTCTTCACCACCGACTCGGCTGCCTGCCTGCGGGCCATCGAGATCGACGCCGACGTCGTGCTGAAGGCGACCAAGGTGGATGGCGTGTACACTGCCGATCCCTTCAAGGACCCCAATGCCGAGAAGTTCGAGCGCCTGACCTACGACGAGGTGCTGGATCGCAAGCTGGGGGTGATGGACCTGACCGCCATCTGCCTGTGCCGTGACCAGCAGATGCCGCTGCGGGTCTTCAACATGAACAAGCCCGGTGCCCTGCTGAACATCGTGGTGGGCGGCGCCGAAGGAACCCTGATCGAGGAGGGCGAACAATGATCAACGAGATCAAGAAGGACGCGCAGGAGCGCATGAAGAAAACCCTGGAGGCCCTGGACCACGCCTTCGCCAAGATCCGCACCGGCCGCGCTCACCCGAGCATCCTGGACAGCGTGATGGTCTCCTACTACGGCGCCGATACTCCCCTGCGCCAGGTCGCCAACGTGGTGGCCGAGGACTCCCGCACCCTGGCCCTGACCGTGTTCGACAAGAGCATGATCCAGGCGGTCGAGAAGGCCATCATGACCTCCGACCTGGGCCTGAACCCGGCCACCGCCGGTACCACCATCCGCGTTCCCATGCCGGCTCTGACCGAGGAAACCCGCAAGGGT
Organism: Pseudomonas sp. zfem003; assembly: GCF_032621675.1. NCBI lineage: Bacteria > Pseudomonadati > Pseudomonadota > Gammaproteobacteria > Pseudomonadales > Pseudomonadaceae > Pseudomonas > Pseudomonas sp. zfem003. The sequence goes on from NZ_JAVYJG010000008.1 coordinate 283,613, forward strand.
TACACCAAGCAGGCCCGTGCCGAGGCTGAGAACTCCCGCGTGGCCGTGCGCAACATCCGTCGTGATGCGCTCGCCCAGCTGAAGGACCTGGTGAAGGAAAAGGAAATCAGCGAAGACGAAGAGCGTCGTGCTGCTGATGAGGTCCAGAAGCTCACCGACAAGTACGTTGGCGAGATCGACAAGGCCCTGGAGGCCAAAGAAGCCGATCTGATGGCGGTCTGACGGCGTTCTGAAATGGAAAAGAAAGGCGTTTCTCCAGCGGTCCCGCGGCATGTGGCGATCATCATGGATGGCAACAATCGCTGGGCCAAGAAGCGCCTGCTCCCCGGCGTCGCCGGCCACAAGGCCGGTGTCGACGCGGTCCGTGCGGTCATCGAGGTCTGCGCGGATGCAGGGGTGGATGTGCTCACCCTGTTCGCCTTCTCCAGTGAGAACTGGCAGCGCCCGGCCGACGAGGTCAGTGCGCTCATGGAGCTGTTCCTCGGTGCCTTGCGGCGCGAGGCGCGGCGACTCAACGACAACGGTATCCGCCTGCGCATCATTGGCGACCGTTCCCGCTTTCACCCCGAGCTGCAGGCCGCCATGCGCGAGGCCGAGCTGCTGACGGCGGGGCACAATCGTTTCACCCTGCAGATCGCCGCCAACTACGGTGGGCAATGGGACATCACCCAGGCTGCCCAACGGCTGGCGCGTGAAGTGCAGGCCGGCCACCTGCAGGTGGACGAGATCACGCCCGGGCTCATGCAGAACTGCCTGGCGACGGGTGACCTGCCGCTTCCCGACCTGTGCATCCGCACCGGTGGCGAGCACCGCATCAGTAATTTCCTGCTCTGGCAGCTGGCATACGCCGAGCTTTATTTCTCCGACCTGTTCTGGCCCGACTTCAAGCACGACGCCATGCGCAAGGCCCTGGCGGACTTCGCCACGCGCCAGCGCCGCTTCGGCAAGACCAGTGAACAAATAGAGGCCGAGGCCCGTCCCTGATGCTCAAGCAACGAATCATCACTGCCCTGGTGCTGCTGCCGATCGCCCTTGGGGGCTTCTTCCTCCTGGATGGCGCGGCCTTTGCCCTGTTCATCGGCGCCGTGGTGACGCTTGGGGCCTGGGAGTGGGCGCGTCTTGCAGGTCATGAGTCCCAGGGCGTCCGTATCGGCTATGCCGCTGTCGTCGCCGTGGCGCTGCTGGCCCTTTATCAGTTGCCGGCCTTGGCGCCGCTGGTCCTGCTGCTGGGGGTGCTCTGGTGGGGGGCTGCCACCGTCCTGGTGCTGGGCTACCCCGAAAGCAGCCGCCATTGGCGGGCCCAGGCCAGCAAGTGGGTGATCGGTCTGCTGATCCTGCTGCCGGCCTGGCAAGGGCTGGTGCTGTTCAAGCAGTGGCCGCTGGCGAACCTGCTCATCCTTGCGGTGATGGTGCTGGTCTGGGCCGCTGACATCGGTGCCTACTTCTCCGGCAAGACCTTCGGCAAGCGCAAGCTGGCCCCGGCGGTGAGCCCTGGCAAGAGCTGGGAGGGGCTGATCGGTGGGCTTGTCACCTGCCTCCTCATCACGCTGTGTGTCGGCCTCTACCGCGGCTGGTCTGGCGGTGAGCTCGTGCTGGGGCTGCTGGGTGCGGCAGTGGTGGTGCTGATCTCGGTGGTGGGTGACCTGACCGAGAGCATGTTCAAGCGCCAGTCCGGCATCAAGGACAGCAGCAACCTGCTGCCTGGCCATGGCGGCGTGCTGGATCGCATCGACAGCCTCACCGCTGCCATTCCGGTGTTCGCCACCCTGTTGTGGGTCGCGGGCTGGGGCGCATTGTGAGTCGTCCTCTGCGCGTTTCAGTGCTGGGGGGCACGGGCTCCATCGGGCTCAGCACCCTGGATGTGATCGCCCGCCATCCCCAGCGTTATGAAGTCTTCGCCATCAGCGGCTTTTCCCGCCTGACGGAGCTGCAAGCCCTGTGCATCCGGCATCGACCGCGTTTCGCGGTGGTACCCGATGTATCGGCCGCGCGCGTCCTGCAGGACGCGCTGATTAGTGCTGGTCTCGACACCCGTGTGCTGTCGGGAGAAGCGGGGCTGTGTGAGATCGCCGCGCATCCGGACGTGGACGCGGTGATGGCCGCCATTGTCGGTGCGGCAGGGTTGCGTCCGACCCTGGCGGCGGTCGAGGCAGGCAAGCGTGTATTGCTGGCCAACAAGGAGGCGCTGGTGATGTCCGGCGCCCTGTTCATCCAGGCAGTGCGTCGCCATGGTGCGGTGCTGCTGCCGATCGACAGCGAGCACAATGCGATCTTCCAGTGCCTGCCCGTGGACTACGGGCGTGGCCTTGCACAGGTCGGTGTGCGCCGCATCCTGCTCACGGCCTCGGGAGGCCCTTTCCGCGAGACGCCTCTGGAAGCGCTGGCCAATGTCACGCCGGAGCAGGCGTGCGCCCATCCCAACTGGTCCATGGGGCGGAAGATCTCCGTCGATTCGGCCAGCATGATGAACAAGGGGTTGGAGTTGATCGAGGCCTGCTGGCTGTTCGACGCGGCGCCGTCCCAGGTCGAAGTGGTGATCCACCCGCAGAGCGTCATTCATTCCCTCGTCGACTACGTCGATGGTTCGGTGCTGGCACAGCTCGGCAACCCGGACATGCGCACTCCGATCGCTCATGCGCTGGCATGGCCGGAACGGGTGGATTCCGGTGTCGCGCCGCTCGATCTTTTCCGCGTCGGTCGGCTCGATTTCCAGGAGCCCGATGAGGGGCGTTTTCCCTGCCTGCGCCTGGCTCGTCAGGCGGCCGAGGCGGGTGGCAGTGCACCGGCCATGCTCAATGCTGCCAACGAAGTTGCCGTTGCGGCCTTCCTCGAGCGGCGGATTCGCTTCACCGAGATCGCGAGTATCATCGACCAGGTGCTGAACCGAGAGGCGGCGCTGGCGGTCGAATCGCTCGACGCCGTGGTCGAGGCGGACGCCCGCGCTCGTGCAGCGGCTCAGCAATGGCTGGTACGGAACGGGCGCTGAGCCCGAAGGTGGTTCGATGAACGCGCTCTACATGTTCGTGGGCACCCTGGTGGCACTCGGGGTGCTGGTGACTTTCCACGAGTTCGGTCACTTCTGGGTGGCGCGCCGCTGCGGCGTCAAAGTGCTGCGATTCTCGGTCGGCTTCGGTACGCCGCTGGTGCGTTGGCATGATCGCCATGGCACTGAGTTCGTCATCGCGGCCATCCCCCTGGGCGGCTACGTCAAGATGCTCGACGAGCGCGAGACCGACGTCGAGATTCCGCCCGAACAGCTCGGTCAAACCTTTAATCGCAAGAGCGTCGGCCAGCGCATCGCCATCGTTGCGGCAGGGCCGATAGCCAACTTCATCCTGGCGCTGGTGTTTTTCTGGGTGCTGGCCATGCTGGGCAGCCAGCAGGTTCGCCCGGTGATCGGTGCCGTAGCGCCGGACAGCATCGCGGCGCGTGCCGGCCTGGTACCCGGGCAGGAAATCGTCTCGGTGGACGGCAAGGCAGTGACCGGATGGGGCGGCGTCAATCTCCAGCTCGTGCGCCGTCTGGGCGAGTCCGGGACCTTGGATGTGCAGGTTCGCGAGGCTGGCTCGACTGTGGATACGTCCGTGCAGTTGCAGCTCGACAACTGGCTCAAGGGGGCCGAAGAGCCTGACACCATCGGCTCGCTCGGCATCACGCCGTGGCGCCCGGCCTTGCCGCCTGTGGTAGGCGAGGTGCCTGACGGCCCCGGCAAGGCCGCCGGGCTGCAGGTGGGGGATCGCATTCTCGCGCTGGACGATGTCCGTCTGGACGACTGGCAGCAACTGGTGGACTACGTCCGCCCCCGTGCCGGCCAGGCGGTCCTGGTCCGCTATGAACGTGCCGGGCAGGTGGCCGACGTCTCCATCACCCTGGGCAGTGCCGGGGAAGGCGAGGCGCGCCGCGGCTTCATGGGCGTAGGCGTCAAGCCGGTCGACTGGCCGCCGGAGATGCTGCGCGAAGTGGCTTTCGGGCCGCTGGATGCGGTCGCCGAGGCGGCGGCACGCACCTGGTCCATGAGTCTGCTAACTCTGGATTCCCTAAAGAAAATGTTGCTCGGCGAGCTCTCGGTAAAAAACTTGAGCGGGCCGATAACCATTGCTAAAGTGGCGGGCGCTTCGGCCCAGTCGGGCGTGGGGGATTTCCTGAATTTCCTGGCCTACCTGAGCATAAGCCTGGGGGTTCTCAATCTACTGCCAGTTCCCGTCCTGGACGGGGGGCACCTGCTGTTCTACCTGATCGAATGGGCGCGTGGTCGGCCATTGTCAGAACGGGTGCAAGCTTGGGGTGTACAGATCGGTATCAGTCTGGTCGTCGGGGTCATGCTACTGGCCTTGGTGAACGACCTGAGCCGGCTGTAACGCGTCACTGAATTCCGGATCTGCCGCCCTATGCGGCAGATTCCTTATTATCAGTTGGAAAAAAAGGACTTCATGAAACGCCTGCTGCTAACCGCGGTGTTTGCCGCACTCATGATCGGCAAAGTTCACGCCGAGTCCTTCACCATATCCGACATCCGCGTCAACGGCCTGCAGCGTGTATCCGCAGGCAGCGTCTTCGGCGCCCTGCCGCTGAACGTAGGCGACCAGGCTGATGATCGCCGCCTGGTCGAAGCCACCCGTGCCCTGTTCAAGACCGGTTTCTTCCAGGACATCCAGCTCGGCCGCGACGGCGGTGTGCTGGTCATCAGCGTAGTCGAACGTCCGTCCATCTCCAGCATCGAGATCGAGGGCAACAAGGCCATCAGTACCGAAGACCTGCTGAAGGGCCTCAAGCAGTCCGGCCTCTCCGAGGGCGAAATCTTCCAGCGTGCGACCCTCGAGGGCGTGCGTAACGAGCTGCAGCGCCAGTACGTGGCCCAGGGTCGTTACTCCGCGGAGATCGAGGCCGACGTGATTCCCCAGCCGCGCAACCGCGTCGCGCTGAAGATCAACATCAACGAAGGCACGGTCGCTGCGATCCAGCACATCAACGTCGTCGGCAACACCGTGTTCCCCGACGAAGACCTGATCAACCTGTTCGAGCTGAAGACCACCAACTGGCTGTCCTTCTTCAAGAACGACGACAAGTACGCCCGCGAGAAGCTCTCCGGTGACCTGGAGCGCCTGCGCTCCTACTACCTGGACCGCGGCTACATCAACATGGACATCTCCTCCACCCAGGTGTCCATCACCCCCGACAAGAAGCACGTCTACATCACCGTCAACGTCGATGAAGGCCAGAAGTACACCATTCGCGACGTGAAGCTCTCCGGCGACCTCAAGGTGCCCGAGGAAGAAGTGAAGGCGCTGCTGCTGGTCAAGGAAAGGCAGGTGTTCTCCCGCAAGGTGATGACCACCACCTCCGAGCTGATCACCCGTCGTCTGGGCAACGAGGGCTACACCTTTGCCAACGTCAACGGCATCCCCCAGACCCACGACGAAGACCACACCGTCTCCGTGACCTTCGCCGTCGATCCGGGCAAGCGTGCCTACGTCAACCGCATCAACTTCCGTGGCAACACCAAGACCGAAGACCAGGTGCTGCGCCGTGAAATGCGCCAGATGGAAGGTGGCTGGGCGTCGACCTATCTGATCGACCAATCCAAGACCCGCCTCGAGCGCCTGGGCTTCTTCAAGGAAGTGAACGTCGAGACCCCGCAGGTGCCGGGTACTGATGACCAGGTTGACGTGAACTACACCGTCGAAGAGCAGCCTTCCGGCTCCATCACCGCCAGCGTGGGCTTCGCCCAGAGCGCGGGCTTGATCCTGGGCGGCTCCATCAGCCAGAACAACTTCCTCGGTACCGGCAACAAGGTCAGCATCGGCCTGACCCGCTCCGAGTACCAGACCCGCTATAACTTCGGCTTCGTCGACCCCTACTGGACCGTCGATGGCGTCAGCCTGGGCTACAACGCCTTCTACCGCACCACTGACTACAACAAGCTGGACGTGGACGTTTCCAGCTATTCCGTGGACAGCCTGGGTGGTGGTGTGAGCGTCGGCTACCCGATCAGCGAGACGTCGCGCCTGACCTTCGGCCTGACCGTACAGCAGGACGAGATCGGCACCGGCCGCTACACCGTCGACGAGATCTTCAACTTCATCAAGAAAGAAGGTGACAAGTACCTGAACTTCAAGGGATCGATCGGCTGGTCCGAGTCCACCCTGAACAAGGGCGTGATGGCAACCCGTGGCCATTCCCAGAGCCTGGTGCTGGAAACCACCATTCCCGGCAGTGACCTGTCGTTCTACAAGCTCGACTACCGCGGTCAGGTCTTCACTCCGCTGACCCAGAACACCGCGCTGCGCTGGCACACCGAGCTGGGCTACGGCGACAGCTACGGCTCTACCTCTGAGCTGCCGTTCTACGAGCACTACTTCGCGGGTGGCTTCAACTCCGTACGTGGATTCAAGGACAGCAGCCTTGGTCCGCGCAGTACTCCTAGCCGTGGTGCTGCGGTAACTGGTAACACTGGTACTCTGGCTGACCCGGACCAGGATCCGCTGCCCTTCGGTGGCAACGTGCTGGTGCAGGGCGGCGTCGAGTACCTGTTCCCACTGCCGTTCGTGAAGGACCAGCGCCAGCTGCGTACCGTGCTGTTCTGGGACGTGGGCAACGTGTTCGACACCAGTTGCTCGTCCACGGCGAAGAACTGCAGCAACATCAACCTGGGCGAGCTTGCAAGCTCGGTGGGTGTGGGCTTGACCTGGATCACGGCGCTGGGCCCGCTGAGCTTCAGCCTGGGCATGCCGATCAAGAAGCCCGACAATGCCGACACCCAGGTGTTCCAGTTCTCCCTGGGCCAGACCTTCTAAGTGTTTTGATCAAGACGACAACAGTATTTGTTGCAGGAGTGCATCGTGCGTAAGTTGACTCAACTCGTTCTGGTAGCCGCGGCCATGATGGCCACCCCGGCGTTCGCCGAAATGAAGATCGCGGTACTGAACTACCAAATGGCGCTCCTGGAGTCCGACGCTGCCAAGAAGTACGCCGTCGACGCCGAGAAGAAGTTCGGTCCTCAGTTGAACAAGCTCAAGACCCTGGAAAGCGACGCCAAGCGCATCCAGGACCGCCTGGTCAAGGAAGGCGAGAAGATGCAGCAGGCCGAGCGCGAGCGCCTCGAGCTCGAATTCAAGCAGAAGGCCCGTGACTTCCAGTTCCAGTCCAAGGAACTGAACGAAGCCAAGGCCGTGGCTGACCGTGACATGCTCAAGCAGCTCAAGCCGAAGCTGGACCAGGCCGTCGAGGAGGTCCTGAAGAAGGGCTCCTATGACCTGGTGCTGGAGCGTGGTGCCGTGATTGACGTGAAGCCTCAGTTCGACATCACCCGCCAGGTCATCGAGCGCATGAACCAGCTGCGCTGAACATGACAGCCGTCTCCTACACCCTCGGCCAACTGGCCGAGCGCCTCGGTGCCGCCGTGCGCGGCAACGAAGCGCGCGTGATCAGCGGGCTGGCCACCCTGCAGGATGCCAGCCCGGATCAGCTGACCTTCCTGGCCAACCCCCAGTACCGCAAGTTCCTCGCAGAAACCCGTGCTGGTGCCGTCCTGCTCACTGCAGGCGATGCCGAAGATTTTGCGGGGGATGCGCTGGTGGTGCCGGACCCCTACCTGGCCTATGCGCGCCTGTCGCACCTGTTCGATCCCAAGCCGGTCGCTGCTGTGGGTATCCACCCATCTGCCGTCGTTGCAGCGGATGCGCAGGTCGACCCCAGCGCGAGCATCGGGCCGGGTGTGGTGATCGAGTCGGGAGCCCGTATCGGGGCCGGCGTGACCATTGGTGCCTATAGCGTTATCGGTGCGCGCAGCGTCATCGGTGAAGGCGGTTGGCTGGCCCCGCGTGTGACCCTCTATCACGACGTGAAGATCGGCAAGCGCGTGGTCATCCAGTCCGGTGCCGTGATCGGCGGTGAAGGCTTCGGCTTCGCCAAGGAAAAGGGTGTCTGGCAGAAGATCGCGCAGATCGGCGGCGTGACCCTGGGCGACGATGTCGAAGTTGGTGCCAACACCACCATCGACCGCGGTGCCCTGTCCGACACGCTCATCGGCAACGGCGTGAAACTGGATAACCAGATCATGATCGCCCACAACGTGCAGGTCGGTGACAATACCGCCATGGCCGGCTGTGTGGGCATCTCCGGCAGCACCAAGATCGGCCGCAACTGCATGATCGCAGGCGGCGTCGGCATGGTCGGGCACATCGAGGTGTGCGACAACGTGTTCGTCACCGGGATGACCATGGTGACCCGCAACATCACTGAACCGGGTGCCTATTCCTCCGGTACCGCCATGCAGACAGCAGCGGACTGGAAGAAGAGCGCCGCCCGGATTCGTCAACTGGACGACATGGCGCGTCGTCTGCAACAGCTGGAAAAGCGCCTGGCGGCAGTGACCCCGGGCGGGGATGCTTCATCTGATGCGTGACCCGCGCAGCGCCGCGCGTCCCAAATCCCCATTCAAGGCTCCAGGAATATGATGGACATCAACGAGATTCGCGAATATCTGCCGCACCGCTACCCTTTCCTTCTGGTGGATCGGGTCGTGGACCTGGATATCGAAGGCAAGCGCATTCGCGCCTACAAGAATGTCAGCATCAACGAGCCATTCTTCAACGGCCATTTCCCTGAGCACCCCATCATGCCGGGCGTGCTGATCATCGAGGCAATGGCCCAGGCGGCGGGGATCCTTGGTTTCAAGATGCTCGACGTCAAGCCGGCCGACGGTACCCTCTACTACTTTGTCGGTTCGGACAAGCTGCGTTTCCGCCAGCCAGTGCTGCCGGGTGACCAGCTGATCCTTGAGGCGCGATTCCTCAGCGTCAAACGCGGGATCTGGAAGTTCGAATGCAAGGCCAACGTCGATGGCAAGGAAGTCTGCTCGGCCGAGATCATCTGTGCGGAACGCAAGCTATGAGTTTGATTGACCCTCGCGCCATCATCGATCCGTCGGCGAAGCTGGCGGATGGCGTTCAGGTCGGCCCCTGGTCGATCGTTGGACCCGATGTGGAAATCGGCGAGGGCACCGTGGTCGGTCCGCACGTGGTCATCAAGGGACCGACCCGCATTGGTAGGCACAACCGCATCTACCAATTCTCCTCGGTCGGGGAGGACACCCCCGACCTGAAGTACAAGGGCGAGCCCACTCGCCTGGTGATCGGCGATCACAATGTGATCCGCGAAGGCGTCACCATCCACCGCGGCACGATCCAGGACCGCGCGGAGACCACCATCGGCGATCACAATCTGCTGATGGCCTATGTACACGTCGGGCATGACAGCGTCATCGCCAACCACTGCATCCTGGTCAACAACACCGCGCTGGCGGGGCATGTCCATGTCGACGACTGGGCGATCCTTTCCGGCTTCACCCTGGTCCACCAGTTCTGCCGCATCGGCGCCCACAGCTTTTCCGGCATGGGCACCGCCATCGGCAAGGATGTCCCGGCCTACGTCACCGTCTTCGGCAACCCTGCCGAAGCTCGCAGCATGAACTTCGAAGGCATGCGCCGTCGTGGCTTCAGTGCCGAGGCCATCCAGGCCCTGCGCAGGGCCTACAAGGTGGTCTATCGCCAGGGGCTGACGGTCGAACAGGCCCTGGCCGAGTTGGCCGAGTCCGCCGCCCAGTTTCCCGAGGTGGCCGTGTTCCGCGACTCCATCCAGTCTTCAACCCGCGGCATCACCCGCTGAGCCATGGCCCGTCCCCTGCGCATCGCGCTGGTCGCTGGCGAGGCGTCCGGTGACATCCTCGGCTCCGGCCTGATGAAGGCCCTCAAGGCCCACCGTCCCGATATCGAGTTCATCGGAGTTGGCGGTCCCTTGATGGAGGCTGAGGGCCTGGTTTCCTACTTCCCGATGGAACGCCTGGCGGTGATGGGGCTGGTGGAGGTGCTCGGACGCCTTCCCGAACTGCTCCGTCGACGGAAGCACCTTATCCGTACCCTGATCGAGGCTCGACCCGATGTCTTCATTGGCATCGATGCGCCTGATTTCACCCTGGGTGTCGAGCTCAAGCTCCGCCAAGCGGGTATCCGCACCGTGCATTACGTCAGTCCCTCGGTATGGGCGTGGCGGCAGAAGCGGGTGCTGAAGATCCGCGACGCCTGCGACCTCATGCTCACCCTGTTCCCCTTCGAAGCGCGCTTCTACGAAGAGCACCAGGTGCCGGTCCGCTTCGTCGGGCATCCGCTGGCGGACACCATTCCCCTTGAGGCTGACCGCGCCGCCGCCCGGCAGGCCCTTGACCTGCCTGCCGAGGGCAGTGTCGTCGCGCTCATGCCCGGTAGCCGGGGTGGCGAAGTCGGCAAGCTCGGTGCGCTGTTCCTCGATGCTGCCGAGCAGCTCCGCACGATGCGTCCCGGAATCCGGTTTGTACTGCCGTGCGCGAATGCCGCGCGCCGTGAGCAGCTGGAGCAGATGCTGGCGGGGCGCGACCTGCCGCTGACCCTGCTCGATGGACGCTCGCACCAGGCGTTGGCCGCCTGCGATGCCGTTCTGATCGCTTCCGGCACCGCCACCCTGGAGGCGCTGCTCTACAAGCGTCCGATGGTGGTGGCCTACCGCCTGGCGCCACTCACCTACACGATCCTGCGGCGCCTGGTGAAGAGCCCTTATGTGTCGCTGCCGAACCTGCTGGCCCAGCGCCTGCTCGTGCCGGAGCTGATCCAGGACGCCGCAACCCCCGAAGCCCTGGCCCAGACCCTGTCGCCGTTGCTCGACGGCGGCGAGGCGCAGACCGAGGGTTTCGACACCATTCATCGCGCCCTGCGTCGCGATGCATCCGAAGAAGCCGCCCAGGCGGTGTTGCAACTGGCGGAGGCGCGCTGATGCAGATGGGCATGGACTTCGACCTGGTCGAGGAGCTGGTGGCAGGCGTCGACGAAGTCGGTCGCGGCCCGCTGTGCGGTCCGGTGGTGACGGCTGCCGTCATCCTCGACCCGGCCCGCCCGATCCAGGGCCTGAACGACTCCAAGAAGCTCTCCGAGGCACGCCGCGAGGCGCTGTTCGATGAGATTCGCGAGAAGGCACTGGCCTGGTGCATCGCCCGGGCCGAGGTCGAGGAAATCGACCAGCTGAACATCCTGCACGCCACCATGCTGGCCATGCAGCGTGCGGTGGAGGGGCTCTCCGTGACCCCGAAGCTGGCCCTCATCGATGGCAACCGTTGCCCCAAGCTCGCCGTACCCAGCGCGCCTGTTGTCCAGGGTGATGCGAAGGTCCCCGCGATTGCGGCCGCGTCCATCCTGGCCAAGGTCTCCCGAGACCGTGAAATGGCCGAGCTGGACGCGCTCTACCCGGGCTACGGCCTGGCCGGGCACAAGGGTTACCCGACCCCGGTGCACCTCGAGGCGCTGAAACGCCTCGGTCCTACGGCGATCTACCGGCGTTCGTTCGCGCCCGTCCGGGAGCTGCTCGAAACCGGGCACTGATCCGCCACCCTGATCGTCTGATCTCGTCTCAAGGCCCGCGTGGCTTCGCGGACGCCATGCGCTGCCTCTCAGTCGGCAACCGGGCGCCCCAGCGAGATCATCTTTCCGCTGCGATACTTCATCCGGGTATTCCAGCGTTTCACTGAGTGCCGCCATAAGCGGCCCAAGGAGTTCCTCATGCAAGACATGGCCAACCTGGTGGTCAACTCGCTCAACGGCTTCATCTGGGGCAAGGTCCTGATCTGGCTGCTGGTGGGCTGCGGCCTGTACTTCACCGTCCGCCTCGGGCTGATCCAGTTCCGCCACTTCGGGCACACCTTCAGCGTGCTCAAGGGCAGTCGCCAGGCCGATGATTCCGGCATTTCCTCCTTCCAGGCCCTGTGCACCTCGCTGGCCGCACGGGTCGGCACCGGCAACGTCGCCGGTGTGGCCGTCGCCATCACCCTGGGTGGCCCTGGCGCAGTGTTCTGGATGTGGATGATCGCGATGGTCGGCATGGCCACCGGCTTCGTCGAGGCGACCCTGGCCCAGCTGTTCAAGATCCGTGACGACAAGGGCCAGTTCCGCGGTGGCCCGGCCTACTACATGGAGAAAGGCCTCGGTGCTCGCTGGATGGGCGTGCTGTTCTCGCTGTTCCTGATCCTGGCCTTCGGTTTCGTCTTCAACTCGGTCCAGGCCAACACCATCAGCGGCGCCATGCAGGGTGCGTTCGGCGTGCCGCTGTGGATCAGCGGCCTCGCCCTGGTGGCGATCACGGCGCTGATCATCTTCGGTGGCCTGCGCTCCATTGCTCGCTTTTCCGAACTGGCGGTGCCGTTCATGGCGGTCGCCTACCTGCTGGTGGCCGTGGTGCTGATCATCACCCAGGCCAGCGAACTGCCCGGCATCCTGGTGATGATCGTCAAGAGTGCCTTCGGCTGGCATGAGGCGGCGGCCGGCGGCATCGGCGCGGCGATCATGAACGGCTTCAAGCGTGGCCTGTTCTCCAACGAGGCGGGTATGGGCTCGGCGCCCAACGCGGCCGCCTCGGCGACGCCCTATCCGCCGCACCCGGCCTCCCAGGGCTATGTGCAGATGGCCGGTGTGTTCATCGACACCCTGCTGATCTGCACCGCGTCGGCGGCCATCATCCTCCTGGCCGGCCCGCAGGAAGGCGAGGGCATCATGCTGGTGCAGAACGCGCTGACCAGCCAGGTGGGCCTGTGGGGCAAGTACTTCCTGGCGGTGATCATCCTGTTCTTCGCCTTCACCTCCATCGTCGCCAACTACTTCTACGCCGAGAACTGCCTGGTGTTCCTCGAGCACAACCACCCGGGCGGTCTGCTGGTCTTCCGCCTGGCGGTGCTGGGGATGGTGATGTTCGGCGCCCTGGCGTCGCTGCCCTTCGTCTGGAACCTGGCGGACGTGTCCATGGGGCTGATGGCGATCACCAACCTGATCGCCATCCTGTTGCTCTCCAACCTGGCCATCAAGCTGGCCCGGGACTACAACGCCCAGCGCAAGGCCGGCAAGCTGCCGACCTTCGATGCCAGCCAGTACCCGGAGATCCAGGACAAGCTGGAACCCGGCATCTGGGACGATCGCCGCTGACCCCGGTTCGACGCTGAGCGCAAACCTGTAGCTTTACCATCGGGCCCGGTACAATCCGGGCCCTGCCGTTTCTGCCTCTTCCAAAGGATCGTCATGACCGTTTCCTTCGTGCATCTCCGTCTCCATTCCGAGTACTCCCTGGTCGACGGCCTGGTGCGGGTCAAGCCCCTGATCAAGGCCGTGGCGGCTGCCGGCATGCCAGCGGTGGCGGTCACTGACCAGAGCAACATGTGCTCCCTGGTCAAGTTCTACAAGGCGGCCCAGGGTGGCGGAATCAAACCCATCTGTGGCGCCGACATCTGGCTGGCGAGCCTGGACGAAGACGGCCCCCTCAGCCGCATGACGCTGCTGGCGATGGACGGCAAGGGCTATCGCAACCTCACCGAGTTGATCTCCCGTGGCTGGTCCGATGGTCAGAGCAACGGCCTGGTGATCATCCAGCGCGACTGGGTGAAGGAGGCCGCCGAAGGCCTGATCGCTCTGTCCGGCGCGAAGGAAGGCGAGATCGGCATGGCGCTGCTCAACGGCGACACTGCTGCCGCCGAGCACCTGCTGGCGGAGTGGCAGGCAGTGTTCCCGGATCGCTTCTACCTGGAGCTGCAACGCACCGGCCGCGTCAATGACGAGGAACATGTGCACGCGGCCGTGGCCCTGGCGGATCGCTGCGGAGCGCCGCTGGTGGCGACCAACGACGTGCGCTTCATCAAGGCCGACGACTTCGAGGCCCACGAGACCCGCGTGTGCATCGGCGAAGGCCGGACCCTCGACGACCCTCGCCGTCCGCGCAACTACTCCAACCAGCAGTACCTGAAGTCGCCGGAAGAGATGGCCGAGCTGTTCAGCGACCTCCCCGACGCCATCGAGAACACCGTCGAGATCGCCCGGCGCTGCAACATCGACGTGCGCCTGGGCAAGCACTTCCTGCCCGATTTCCCGACGCCCAATGGCATGGGCATCGACGACTACCTGCGCCACGCCTCCTACGAAGGCCTCGAAGAGCGCCTCGCGGTGCTCTGGCCGAAGGAGACGACCCCGGACTACGAAGAGAAGCGCCAGCTCTACATCGACCGTCTGGAGTTCGAGCTGGGCACCATCATCCAGATGGGCTTCCCCGGCTACTTCCTGATCGTTGCCGACTTCATCCAGTGGGCGAAGAACAACGGCGTCCCGGTGGGGCCTGGCCGTGGATCGGGTGCCGGCTCGCTGGTCGCCTACGTGCTGAAGATCACCGACCTCGACCCGCTGGCCTATGACCTGCTGTTCGAGCGCTTCCTCAACCCCGAGCGGGTCTCCATGCCCGACTTCGACGTCGACTTCTGCATGGACGGCCGCGACCGCGTGATCGACTACGTGGCCGAGAAGTACGGCCGCAACGCGGTGAGCCAGATCATCACCTTCGGCTCCATGGCGGCGAAGGCTGTGGTGCGTGACGTGGCACGGGTGCAGGGCAAGTCCTACGGACTGGCCGATCGCCTGTCGAAGATGATCCCCTTCGAAGTGGGCATGACCCTGGAGGCGGCCTACAACCAGGAAGAGGTCCTGCGGGACTTCCTCAAGTCCGATGAGGAAGCCCAGGAAATCTGGGACATGGCCCTCAAGCTCGAAGGCATCACCCGGGGCACCGGCAAGCACGCCGGTGGCGTGGTGATCGCCCCCACCAAGCTGACCGATTTCGCGCCCATTGCCTGTGACGAGGAAGGCGGCGGCCTGGTGACCCAGTTCGACAAGGACGACGTGGAAGCGGCCGGCCTGGTGAAGTTCGACTTCCTCGGCCTGCGCACGCTGACGATCATCAAGTGGGCCATGGAGATGATCAACCGCGAGCAGGAGAAGAACGGCCTGCCGCTGGTGGACATCGACCGCATCCCGCTGGACGACAAGAAGACCTACGACATGCTGCAGAAGGCGGAGACCACCGCGGTCTTCCAGCTTGAATCCCGCGGCATGAAGGAGCTGATCAAGAAGCTCAAGCCCGACTGCCTGGAAGACATGATCGCCCTCGTGGCCCTGTTCCGTCCGGGGCCGCTGCAGTCCGGCATGGTGGACGACTTCATCAACCGCAAGCACGGCCGTGCCGAGCTCTCCTACCCGCACCCGGACTACCAGTACGCCGGCCTCGAACCGGTGCTCAAGCCCACCTACGGCATCATCCTCTACCAGGAACAGGTGATGCAGATCGCCCAGGTGATGGCGGGCTACACCCTCGGCGGCGCGGACATGCTGCGTCGCGCCATGGGCAAGAAGAAGCCCGAGGAGATGGCCAAGCAGCGCGGCGGCTTCATCGAAGGTTGTGCCAGCAATGGCATCGATGCCGAGCTGGCGGGCAACATCTTCGATCTGGTGGAGAAGTTCGCCGGTTATGGCTTCAACAAATCCCACTCCGCCGCCTATGGCTGGGTTTCCTACCAGACCGCCTGGCTGAAGGCCCACTACCCGTCGCCCTTCATGGCGGCGGTGCTCACGGCGGATATGCACAACACCGACAAGGTGGTGACGCTCATCGAAGAGTGCCGCAGCATGAAGCTGCGCATCGTCGCGCCGGACGTGAACAACTCCGACTACCGCTTCACCGTCGACGACGCCGGGCAGATCATCTACGGCCTCGGTGCGATCAAGGGCGTGGGCGAGGGGCCGGTGGAGGCCATCGTCGAATGCCGTGACGAGGGTGGGCCGTTCAAGGACCTGTTCGACTTCTGCAACCGTGTCGACCTCAAGCGCATCAACAAGCGCACGCTGGAAGCGCTGATCCGTGGCGGTGCGCTGGATCGCCTCGGGCCGTTCTTCAGTGACGAGCCCAAGGCCTACCAGGCTGGCATCGACCGCAACCGGGGCGTGCTGCTGGCAGCGATGGAGGAAGCCATCCAGGCCGCCGAGCAGACCGCCCGCAGCCACGACAGCGGCCACATGGACCTGTTCGGCGGACTCTTCGCCGAGCCCGACGCCGACGTCTACGCCAACCACCGTCGTGCCAAGGAGCTGACCCTCAAGGAGCGCCTCAAGGGCGAGAAGGACACCCTTGGGCTCTACCTCACCGGGCACCCCATCGACGAATACGAGGGCGAGGTGCGCCGCTTCGCCCGTCAGCGCATCGTCGAACTCAAGCCCGCGCGGGATACCCAGACCATCGCCGGCCTGATCGTCAACCTGCGGGTGATGAAGAACAAGAAGGGCGACAAGATGGGCTTCATCACCCTCGACGACCGCTCCGGGCGCATCGAGGCCTCCCTGTTCGCCGATGCCTTCGCCTCCGCCCACACCCTGCTGCAGACCGATGCGCTGGTGGTGGTGGAAGGGGAGGTGAGCCACGACGACTTCTCCGGTGGCCTGCGCCTGCGTGCCAAGCGCGTCATGAGCCTGGAGGAGGCCCGTACCGGGCTGGCCGAGAGCCTCCGGATGAAGGTGGACCACAGCGCCCTGCAAGGCGACCGCCTGCGCTGGCTCGCCGACCTGTGCGGGCGCCACCGGGGCTCCTGCCCGATCACCATCGACTACGCAGGCCCCAGTGCCCGTGCCTTGCTGCAGTTCGGCGAGCAGTGGTGCATCGACCCGGCCGATACGCTGATTCAGGCATTGCGTGACCAGTTCGGGCGCGACAACGTCTTCCTGCACTACCGGTGAGACGCGGCTGACGCGCCGCGTTCTCTCGACCCACATGCGCCCTTCCTTTAAGGTAGGGCGCCAAATGGACCCAGCCGCCTGGCCCCACGCGCACGACGGAAGCCTATGAACCCGAACTTTCTGGATTTCGAACAGCCGATCGCTGACCTGCAAGCCAAGATCGAGGAGCTGCGCCTGGTCGGCAACGACAATGCGCTGAACATCAGCGACGAGATTGCCCGCCTTCAGGAAAAAAGCAGCGCCCTGACCGAAAGCATCTTCGGCAACCTTACCAGCTGGCAGATCGCCCAGTTGGCCCGCCATCCGCGCCGGCCCTACACCCTGGACTACATCAGCCACATCTTCACCGAGTTCGACGAGCTGCATGGCGATCGCCATTTCTCCGACGACGCGGCCATCGTCGGCGGCGTAGCCCGCCTGGACGACCAGCCGGTGATGGTGATCGGTCACCAGAAAGGCCGTGAAGTGCGTGAGAAGGTCCGTCGCAACTTCGGCATGCCCCGTCCCGAGGGCTACCGCAAGGCCTGCCGCCTGATGGAGATGGCCGAGCGCTTCAAGATGCCGATCCTGACCTTCATCGACACCCCTGGCGCCTACCCGGGCATCGATGCCGAAGAGCGCGGCCAGAGCGAAGCCATCGCCTGGAACCTGCGGGTCATGGCGCGTCTGAAGACTCCGATCATCGCCACCGTGATCGGCGAAGGTGGTTCCGGCGGTGCGCTGGCCATCGGCGTGTGCGATCGCCTGAACATGCTGCAGTACTCGACCTACTCGGTGATCTCGCCGGAAGGCTGTGCCTCCATCCTGTGGAAAACCGCCGAGAAGGCGCCCGACGCGGCCGAGGCCATGGGCATCACCGCCGAGCGCCTGAAAGGCCTGGGGATCGTCGACAAGGTCATTCCCGAGCCGCTGGGCGGCGCCCACCGCGAGCCGGCCATTGCGGCCCAGTCGATCCGCGAGGAGCTGCTCGGCCAGCTCAAGACCCTGAAGAAGCTGTCGGTCGACGACCTGCTGGCCCGTCGCTACGAGCGTCTGATGAGTTATGGCGTGGCCTGAGGGCCACGCGCCGGGGCGGGCCGATGAGGGCTCGCCACTGGCCCGCTCGCTCCATTCCCTCCTGCTGTCCCGCACCCTGCCCTGGCGCTCCGCGCCGGGGTGGACGGTCGCCTTCTCCGGCGGCCTCGACTCCACCGTCCTGCTGCATCTGCTGGTTGTGCTCTCCCGCCAGGGTGACGTGCCGCCGCTCAGCGCACTTCATGTCCATCACGGCCTGCAGTCGGCTGCCGAGGCATGGCCGGCCCATTGCCAGGCCGTGTGTGACCGACTCGGTGTGCCCTTGATGCATGCCTCCGTTGTCGTGGAGGAGGGCGCCAGCCTGGAGAATGCCGCTCGTCGGGCGCGCTATGGCGCCTTCGAACAGGCCGTTGAGGTGGGGCAGGTGCTGATGCTGGCTCAGCACCGTGACGATCAGGCTGAGACGCTGCTGTTCCGGTTGATGCGCGGTGCTGGCGTGCGGGGTCTGGCGGGGATGCCGGTGAGCCGCGCTCTGGGCGACGGTCACTTGCTGCGGCCGTTGCTGGACGTGGCCCGTCAGGACCTGGAGGCCTATGCGCGGGAGCAAGGGCTGGACTGGGTCGAGGACCCGTCGAACCAGGACACCCGGCTGGATCGCAACTACCTGCGACAGATCGTCCTGCCTGCCCTGGTGTCACGCTGGCCGCGCGCGCTCGGCGGCATGGTCCGCAGTGCTGCGCACCTGGCCGAGGGTGAGGCGCTGCTGGGGGAGTTGGCGGCCATCGACCTGGCTGCCGCGCGAGACACCGAGGTATTCCCCTGGCTGGGTTTGCAGACCCTCTCCCTCGATCCGCTGCTGGCGTTGTCCGAACCACGGCAGCGCAATGCCCTGCGTCACTGGCTCGCCACCTTCACGGCCATGCCCGACAGCGATCACTGGGCGGGCTGGGTGGCCTTGCGTGATGCCGCACCGGATGCCGAACCGGTCTGGCGCCTGGCTGGTGGCGAACTGCGCCGCGCAGGTGGCCGGCTCTGGTGGCTCGGCAACGCCTGGCTGGATGTCGTGCCGGCGGCGCAGCCCTGGCCGAACCCCGAGCATCCCCTGGCCCTGGACGGCAATGGCGTGGTGTGGATCGAAGGGCGGGGTCCGGAAGGTCCCTTGCAGGTGCGCTATCGCCAAGGCGGGGAGTCGATGCAGATCGATGGGCGGGGGCGACGTGATCTCAAGCGGCTGCTCAATGAGCGGGGTTTCCCGGCTTTTGCCCGGGGTCGCCTGCCCTTGCTATACCGAGGCGACGAACTGCTTGCGGTGCCCAATCTTCAAGGGCTGGAGGGCCCTCGGGAGGGGGGCTGGACCCTGTCTTGGACACCCCCGACGAATGACCAAGGTTTGAGCTGAAAGGGTCTTTCCGGTAGACTACGCTCCCGTCTTACAGAGCACCTGCCGATTCCCTCGGAACTGGCAGGTGCTTGCCGTTTCGGCACTGTTCCAGATTCCGGGCCCAGGCCCGATTCGCTCTCTCCGGCGGCCTTCCGCCTAAACGCTGACTTCTAGGGTTATTCATGACGCGCTACATCTTCGTCACGGGTGGTGTTGTTTCTTCATTGGGGAAAGGCATCGCCTCGGCATCCTTGGCCGCCATTCTGGAAGCGCGGGGCCTGAAGGTCACCATGCTCAAGCTGGACCCGTACATCAACGTGGACCCGGGCACCATGAGCCCGTTCCAGCACGGCGAAGTGTTTGTCACCGAGGACGGCGCCGAGACCGACCTCGACCTGGGCCACTACGAGCGCTTCGTGCGCACCACCATGACCCAGAACAACAACTTCACCACCGGCCGCGTCTATGCCGATGTGCTGCGCAAGGAGCGCCGTGGTGACTACCTGGGCGCCACCATCCAGGTGATTCCGCACATCACCGACGAGATCAAGCGTCGCATCATCAAGGGCGCCGGCGATGCCGACGTGGCCCTGGTGGAGATCGGTGGCACCGTGGGTGACATCGAGTCCCAGCCCTTCCTCGAAGCCATCCGCCAACTGCGGGTGGAGGTCGGCGCCAAGCGCGCGATGCTGATGCACCTGACCCTGGTGCCCTATATCGCCACCGCCGGCGAGACCAAGACCAAGCCGACCCAGCACTCGGTGAAGGAGCTGCGTTCCATCGGCCTGCAGCCCGACGTGCTGATCTGCCGTTCCGACCACGAGGTCGACCTGTCCTCCCGCCGCAAGATCGCGCTGTTCACCAACGTGGAAGAGCGTGCGGTCATCGCCCTGCAGGACGTCGACACCATCTACCGCATTCCTTCCGTGCTGCACGCCCAGGGCCTGGACGACTTCGTCGTCGAGCGTTTCGGCCTGCAGTGCGGCGGTGCCGACCTGTCCGAGTGGGACCGCGTGGTTGACGCCAAGCTGAACCCCGAGAAGGAAGTCACCATCGCCATGGTCGGCAAGTACATGGAGCTGCTGGATGCCTACAAGTCGCTGATCGAAGCGATGAGCCACGCCGGCATCGAGAACCGCACCAAGGTGAACCTGCGCTACATCGACTCCGAAGACATCGAGAACCAGGGCACCAGCCTGCTGGAAGGCGTCGATGCCATCCTGGTCCCCGGTGGTTTCGGCCTGCGCGGCGTGGAAGGCAAGATCACCACCGTCAAGTACGCCCGCGAGAACAAGATCCCCTACCTGGGCATCTGCCTCGGCATGCAGGTGGCCGTGATCGAGTTCGCCCGTAACGTACTGGGCTGGACCGACGCCAACTCCACCGAGTTCGACAAGGCCAGCGGCCATCCGGTGGTCGGCCTGATCACCGAGTGGCAGGACGCCACCGGCGCCACCGAGATCCGTACCGAAGCCTCGGACCTGGGCGGCACCATGCGCCTCGGCGCCCAGGCCTGCCAGCTGGAGGCCGGCTCGCAGGTTCACGCCTGCTACGGCAAGGACGAGATCGTCGAGCGCCACCGCCACCGCTACGAAGTGAACAACAACCTGTTGCCGCAACTGAAGGAAGCCGGCCTGAAGATCACCGGCCGCTCCGGCGACGGCGCCCTGGTCGAAGTGGTCGAGGCACCGGACCATCCGTGGTTCGTCGCCTGCCAGTTCCACCCGGAGTTCACCTCCACCCCGCGTGACGGCCATCCGCTGTTCAGCGGCTTCGTCAAGGCCGCCCTGGCACAGAAAACGAAGAAGGCCTGAGCATGCAGCAGAAGATCGTTCGCGTCGGCGACATCGAGATCGCCAACGACAAGCCCTTCGTGCTCTTCGGTGGCATGAACGTGCTGGAGTCCCGTGACCTGGCGCTGAAGGTCTGCGAAGCGTACGTGCGGGTCACCGAGAAACTCGGCATCCCGTACGTGTTCAAGGCCAGCTTCGACAAGGCCAACCGTTCCTCCATCAACTCCTTCCGTGGTCCCGGCCTGGAAGAGGGGATGAAGATCTTCGAAGAGGTGAAGAAGACCTTCGGCGTGCCGGTCATCACCGACGTGCACGAGCCTTACCAGGCCGCTCCGGTGGCTGAGGTCTGCGACATCATCCAGCTGCCGGCCTTCCTCTCCCGCCAGACCGACCTGGTGGTGGCGATGGCGAAGACCCATGCAGTCATCAACATCAAGAAGGCCCAGTTCCTCGCACCCCAGGAGATGAAGCACATCCTGACCAAGTGCGAAGAAGCCGGTAACGATCGCCTGATCCTCTGCGAGCGCGGTTCGTCCTTCGGCTACAACAACCTGGTGGTCGACATGCTCGGCTTCGGCATCATGAAGCAGTTCGGCTACCCGGTGTTCTTCGACGTCACCCACGCCCTGCAGATGCCGGGCGGCCGCGCGGATTCCGCGGGCGGTCGTCGTGCCCAGGTCACCGACCTGGCCAAGGCGGGCATGAGCCAGGGGCTGGCCGGCCTGTTCCTCGAGGCCCACCCGGACCCGGACAACGCCAAGTGCGATGGCCCGTGCGCCCTGCGCCTGGACAAGCTGGAGCCGTTCCTCGACCAGCTCAAGCGCCTGGATGACCTGGTCAAGGCTTTTCCGCCGATCGAGACTGCCTGAGCCGGCAGTTCTCCGGTAAAGTGCCGGGCGGGCGCAAGCTGACCATTCGGTCATGTTTTCGCCGGAACTGCCGAATGAACATCCGGACGGCCCGCCCCTCTAATTTCGCTGCAGCGTTATCGTCAACTTTGGAGTGCTAACAACAATGGCAAAGATCGTCGACATCAAGGGCCGCGAGGTTCTGGATTCCCGTGGCAACCCCACCGTGGAAGCCGACGTGATCCTCGAGAACGGTTTCATCGGCAGCGCCTGCGCGCCGTCCGGTGCATCCACCGGTTCCCGCGAGGCGCTGGAACTGCGTGATGGCGACAAGAGCCGTTACCTGGGCAAGGGCGTGCTGAAGGCCGTGGCCAACATCAACGGCCCGATCCGTGACCTGCTGCTGGGCAAGGACGCGACCGACCAGAAGGCCCTGGACCGCGCGATGATCGAACTCGACGGTACCGAGAACAAGGCCAAGCTGGGCGCCAACGCCATCCTCGCCGTGTCCCTGGCGGCTGCCAAGGCGGCTGCCCAGGCCAAGGGTGTCCCGCTGTACGCGCACATTGCCGACCTGAACGGCACTCCGGGCCAGTACTCCATGCCCGTCCCGATGATGAACATCATCAACGGCGGCGAGCACGCCGATAACAACGTCGACATCCAGGAGTTCATGGTTCAGCCGGTCGGCGCCAAGAACTTCGCCGACGCCCTGCGCATGGGCGCCGAGATCTTCCACCACCTGAAAGCCGTGCTGAAGGCCCGTGGCCTGAACACCGCGGTGGGTGACGAGGGCGGCTTCGCCCCGAACCTGGCCTCCAATGAAGACGCACTGGGTGCCATCGCCGAAGCCGTCGCCAATGCCGGCTACACGCTGGGCACCGACGTGACCCTTGCCCTGGACTGCGCTTCCAGCGAGTTCTTCAAGGATGGCAAGTACGACCTGGCCGGCGAGGGCAAGGTGTTCGACGCCAACGGTTTCGCCGACTACCTGGCCGGCCTGACCCAGCGCTACCCGATCATCTCCATCGAAGACGGCATGGACGAGTCCGATTGGGCCGGCTGGAAGTCCCTGACCGAGAAGATCGGCGAGAAGGTGCAACTGGTGGGTGACGACCTGTTCGTGACCAACACCAAGATCCTCAAGGAAGGCATCGACAAGAGCATCGCCAACTCGATCCTGATCAAGTTCAACCAGATCGGTTCCCTGACCGAGACCCTGGAAGCCATCCAGATGGCCAAGGCTGCCGGCTACACCGCGGTGATCTCCCACCGTTCCGGTGAAACCGAGGACAGCACCATCGCCGACCTGGCCGTAGGCACCGCTGCCGGCCAGATCAAGACCGGCTCCCTGTGCCGTTCCGACCGCGTGTCCAAGTACAACCAGCTGCTGCGTATCGAAGAGCAACTGGGCGGAAAGGCCCCTTACCGCGGTCGTGCCGAGTTCCGCGGCTAAGCCGGGGATGATAAAAAGGGCAGCGAAAGCTGCCCTTTTCGTATGGATACTTCTCTTTCGATGGCCAAATCCCCCTACTGGTTGTTCGTCGTACTGATCCTGGTCTTGTCCGGGTTGCAGTATCGCCTCTGGGTGGGTGATGGCAGCCTCGCCCAGGTCGCCGAACTGGAAAAGCAGATCGCCGAGCAGAAGGGCGAGAACGAGCGCCTGCTCGAGCGCAATCGCATCCTCGAGGCCGAGGTGTCGGAGCTCAAGAAGGGTACGGAAACCGTCGAGGAGCGTGCCCGCCATGAGCTGGGCATGGTCAAAGAGGGCGAGACCCTCTACCAGATCACCGAATGACCCCACCCGAACTCCCCGAATTCTGGGCCGTTATCCCCGCCGCCGGCGTGGGGGCCCGCATGCGTGCCGACCGACCCAAGCAGTACCTGGAGCTGGCCGGACGCACCTTGCTCGAACATACCCTTGCAGCCTTTCTCGACCACCCGCGGCTCAAGCGCCTGGTGGTCAGCCTGAGCCCGGAGGACCCGTACTGGCCGAGCCTTGCTGCATCCCGTGACCCGCGCATCGAGCGCGCCGAGGGTGGCCGGGAGCGTGCGGACTCGGTACTCAACGCACTCCTGCGTCTGGCCGAACTCGGCGCGCAACCGCGCGACTGGGTGCTGGTGCACGATGCGGCCCGGCCCAACCTGTCCCGTTTCGACCTGGATCGCCTGCTGGCGGAGCTGGCCGACGATCCGGTGGGCGGCCTGCTGGCGGTCCCCGCCCGGGACACCCTCAAGCGCATCGGCCCTGATGGGCGAGTCGCCGACACCATCGACCGCAGCCAGGTCTGGCAGGCCTACACACCGCAGATGTTCCGCTTCGGTGCGCTGCACCGGGCCCTGGCCGATGCACTGGTCGCCGGCGTGGCGATCACCGACGAGTCGTCGGCGATGGAGTGGGCCGGCGCCGCGCCCTGCCTGGTGGAAGGGCGCGCCGACAACATCAAGGTCACCACCCCCGAAGACCTGCTGCGCCTGCAGCGTGGCCTGTTCGACCGCTGAGCCCTGCCATGAAGCGCCTGGGACGCCTGCTGCCCCGCCTGGAAGGCTACCTGCACCGGGTGCTGCGCTGGGCCGGTGACGGCTGGCGGCTGCCCTGGCTGTGCCTGGGGCTGGCTTTCGTCGGCACCCTGACGGCGGCCTATCCCATCACCTCCGTCGTGGTTCCCGCCGTGCTCATGGCGCCCCGGCGTTGGGGCGTGGTCAGCCTGTTCGCCGCCCTGGGCAGCAGCTGCGGTGCGCTGGGGATGATGCTGATCGCCCACTACCTGGGCTGGAGCCAGCTGTACGCCTGGTTCCCAGCCATGGCCACTGACCCTTCCTGGCTGCGGGTGATGGGCTGGACCCACGAGTACGGGCTGCTGGCGCTCTTCGCCGTGGCCCTGCTGCCCCTGCCGCAGACGCCGGCGCTGCTGGCGTTGTCCACCGTGCCGCTGGCCTACCCGGGAGCGTTCGCCGCCATCCTGGCAGGCAAGGTCCTCAAGTACCTGGGGTTCGCCTGGGTGGCTTCGCGCTTCCCCGGGCACGTCCACGGCTTCCTGCATCGCCATGGGCGGGCCCCCACGCCTACGCCGCCGGGTGGGTCGACGCCAGGCCGTCCCTGAGTGCATCCACCAGTTGGCGGACCTTGGGTGACAGGTGGCGCTGCTGGGGGTACAGCGCCCAGACGGCGGTATTCGGCGGGCGATGCTGCTCCAGCAGGGACACCAGCTCGCCGCTCTTCAGGTGGTCCAGCACGTAGTAGTCGGGGAGCTGGCACAGGCCGAAGCCACGTAGCGTGGCATCCAGCACGGCCTGGCCGCTGTTGCAGCGCCAGTTGCCCTGCACCCTCAGGCTCTGTTCCTTGCCGTCCTGCTGGAAGGTCCACTGGTCCGAGCTGCCCACCAGGCAATTGTGCCGGGCCAGCTCGGACAGGCTGTGGGGCCGGCCATAGCGTTCCAGGTAGCTCGGGGCGGCGCACAGGTACATGACGCGGGGCGCAAGGCGCGTCGCCACCAGCCGCGAGTCCTGCAGGCGGCCGAGGCGGATGGCCAGGTCCAGCCCTTCGTGCACCAGGTCCAGCGGGCGGTTGCTCAGCTCGATGTCGACCCGCAGCTGCGGGTGGCGTGCCATGAAGGCGTTCACCAGCGGCACGATGAAGCGCTCGCCATAGGCCACCGCGCAGGTCATGCGCAGCAGGCCCTTGGGTTCGCCGGTCAGGTCGCTGATGGCGCGCATGGCCTCGTCCCGCGCATCCACCAAGCGCTGGCAGTGCTGCAGGAAGGTCTGCCCGGCCTCGGTCAGCGCCACCTTGCGGGTGCTGCGGTAGAACAGGCGGGTTTGCAGGCGCTCTTCCAGTCGGGCGATCTGGCGGCTCACCTGGGATGAAGAGAGGCCGATGCGCTGGGCCGCGGCGGTGAACTGGCCGGTTTCCGCGACGGCGATGAATTCGTCCAGGCCTTCCCAGCGGTTCATTGGATTATCCCTGTGTGGCAATAAAGTTTTGCTTTGTGGCGGATTATTTACCAAATCGAGGTCATCTACACTCCCGCCACCGTTCACATCGCTGGAGAAGCGCCATGATCAAGTCCCGCGCCGCCGTTGCCTTCGAGGCTGGCAAACCCCTGCAGATCGTCGAAGTCGATGTCGCGCCGCCCAAGGCGGGCGAAGTTTTGGTGCGCATCGTCGCCACCGGTGTCTGCCACACCGACGCCTACACCCTGTCGGGCGCGGATTCCGAGGGTGTGTTCCCGTGCATCCTCGGCCATGAGGGCGGCGGCATCGTCGAGGCGGTGGGCGAAGGCGTCACCTCCCTGGCAGTGGGCGACCACGTGATCCCGCTCTACACGGCCGAATGCCGCGAGTGCAAGTTCTGCAAGTCCGGCAAGACCAACCTGTGCCAGAAGGTCCGTGCGACCCAGGGCAAGGGCCTGATGCCCGACGGCACCAGCCGCTTCAGCTACAACGGCCAGCCGATCTACCACTACATGGGCTGCTCGACCTTCTCCGAGTACACCGTGCTGCCGGAAATCTCCCTGGCGAAGATTCCCAAGGAAGCCCCGCTGGAGAAGGTCTGCCTGCTGGGTTGTGGCGTGACCACCGGCATCGGCGCCGTGCTCAATACCGCGAAGGTGGAGGAGGGCGCTACCGTCGCCATCTTCGGCCTCGGCGGCATCGGCCTGGCCGCCATCATCGGCGCCAAGATGGCCAAGGCTTCGCGCATCATCGCCATCGATATCAACCCCTCCAAGTTCGACGTGGCCCGCGAGCTGGGTGCGACCGACTTCGTCAACCCGAAGGACCACGCCAAGCCGATCCAGGACGTGATCGTCGAGATGACCGACGGCGGCGTGGACTACAGCTTCGAGTGCGTCGGCAACGTCGACCTGATGCGTGCGGCGCTGGAGTGCTGCCACAAGGGTTGGGGTGAGTCGGTCATCATCGGCGTGGCTCCGGCCGGTGCTGAGATCAAGACCCGTCCGTTCCAACTGGTCACCGGTCGCGTGTGGCGTGGCTCGGCCTTCGGTGGGGTGAAAGGCCGCACCGAGCTGCCGACCTACGTGGAGAAGTCCCAGTCGGGCGAGATCCCGCTGGACACCTTCATCACCCACACCATGGGGCTGGATCGCATCAACGAGGCCTTCGACCTGATGCACGAAGGCAAGAGCATCCGCACCGTCATCCACTACTGAGCGCCCTTTCGGCTGGCGCAGGGCGGCAGGGATTGCCTGTCGCCTGTGCGTTGCCCTGAGGACGACCCGGAGGCCCCCATGACCCTCGAGATCGTTTCCAGCAACAAGAGCTTTGGTGGCTGGCACAAGCGCTACCGCCATCGCTCGACCTGCCTGAACTGCGACATGGTGTTCGCGGTGTACCTGCCGCCCCAGGCGGAACAGGGCGAGAAGCTGCCCGTGCTCTACTGGCTGAGCGGGCTGACCTGCACCGACGAGAACTTCATGCAGAAAGCCGGCGCCCAGCGCCTGGCGGCCGAGCTTGGGCTGATCATCGTCGCGCCCGACACCAGCCCCCGGGGCGAGGGTGTGCCGGATGACCCGGACAAGGCCTGGGATTTCGGCCTGGGTGCCGGTTTCTACGTCAATGCGACCCAGGAGCCCTGGGCCCGTCACTACCGCATGTACGACTACGTGGTGCAGGAGCTGCCGGCGCTGGTGGAGGCCAACTTCCCGGTTTCGGACCGCCGCGGCATCGCAGGGCACTCCATGGGCGGGCACGGCGCGCTGGTCTGCGCGCTGAAGAACCCCGGGCGCTACCAGTCGGTTTCGGCCTTTGCACCGATCAGCAATCCAATAGCTTGCCCCTGGGGCGAGAAGGCGTTCTCCCGTTACCTGGGGGATGACCGTTCGCGCTGGCGCGAGTGGGACGCCTGTGCACTGCTGGCCGAAGCCCAGGAGCGTCTGCCGATCCTGGTTGACCAGGGCGACCGCGATGACTTCCTGGACGGCCAGCTCAAGCCGGACGCGCTGCAGGCTGCCGCCCGCGCCAGTGGCCATCCGCTGACCCTGCGGTTGCAGCCGGGTTATGACCACAGCTACTACTTCATCGCCAGCTTCATCGACGATCACCTGCGCCATCACGCTTCGGCCCTGCGGGGCTGACGCGTTACCTAGGCGGGGCGGCCATCGGTCGCTCCGCTTTCGGGTAGAATCCCGCCCCTGTTCTTACGGGGCATTCCTCTCATGCGCATTGGACACGGTTACGACGTACACCGCTTCGGTGACGGTGATCACATCACCCTCGGCGGGGTACGCATCCCCCACAGGTTCGGCCTGGTGGCCCATTCCGACGGCGACGTGGTGCTGCACGCACTGTCCGACGCCTTGCTCGGTGCGGCGGCACTCGGTGATATCGGCAAGCACTTTCCGGACACCGACCCGCAGTTCAAGGGAGCGGACAGCCGCGTGCTGCTCCGCCATGTCCTGGCCCAGGTGAAGGGCAAGGGCTGGAAGGTGGGTAACGTCGACGCCACCATCGTGGCCCAGGCACCGAAGATGGCGCCGCACATCGAGGCGATGCGCGCTGCCATTGCGGCTGACCTTGAGGTCGGTATCGACCAGGTCAACGTCAAGGCGACCACCACCGAGAAGCTCGGTTTCACCGGGCGTGAAGAGGGCATCGCCGTCCACGCTGTTGCCCTGCTGCTGCCGCTATGACTGAACTCGAACTGCTGGGGCCCCGGGCCCATGGCGAAGCGCTCGGCCAGGCCGTCCTCAAGGCGGTGGCCGAAGACTTCCAGGTGGACGAGGTGCTGGACATTCCCCTGGCGGGTGAAGGTGAACACCTGTGGTTGTGGGTGGAAAAGCGCGGCCTCAATACCGAGGAAGCGGCCCGGCGCATTGCGCGGGCTGCGGGCGTTCCCCAGCGGGCCATCAGCTACGCCGGCCTGAAGGATCGCCAGGCGCTGACCCGCCAGTGGTTCAGTCTGCACCTGCCGGGCAAGGCCGATCCGGACCTTGCTTCGGCAGAAGGCGAGACCCTGCGCATCCTGCGCCAGGTCCGCCATAAGCGAAAGCTGCAGCGGGGTGCCCACTCGGCCAACGGTTTCACCCTGAGGCTGACGGCCTTGCAGGCCGACCCGGAAGCCCTGGAGGCTCGGCTGAAGACGCTGGCTGCCGTCGGCGTGCCCAACTACTTCGGCCTGCAGCGCTTTGGCCACGAGGGCGGCAACCTGCTGCAGGCCCGGCACTTCGCCGAGCAGCACGTATTGCCCGAGCAACGCAACCTGCGCTCCCGTTTGCTCTCGGCAGGCCGCAGTTACCTGTTCAACCGGGTACTGGCTGCGCGTGTGGCCAATGGCAACTGGAACCAGGCGCAGGTCGGCGATCTCCTGGCCTTTACCGACAGCCGGAGTTTCTTCCCGGCAGGAGAGGCCGAGTGCGCCGACCCGAGGTTGGCGATTCTCGATCTGCATCCCACCGGTCCGCTGTGGGGCCAGGGTGACTCGCCGGCCGGCGGTTCGACGCAAGCATCGGAGCAATCCGTGGCGCTGGCCGAGCCGGCCCTGCGTGACTGGCTCGTCGAGGCGGGCATGGCGCACGAACGGCGCATCCTGCGCCTCCCCATCGGGGGACTTACGTGGCATTATCCCGGGCCTGACGTTCTGCAACTGGAATTCGTCCTGCCGGCCGGATGCTTCGCTACCGCAGTGGTGCGCGAGCTTGTCGATCTGGTGCCGGTGGGGCACACGGACAATCCATGCGTATTCTGATTTCCAACGACGACGGGGTGAACGCACCCGGTATCGCCGCCCTCCATGCTGCGCTCGAGGGTTATGCCGAGTGTGTGGTCATCGCGCCCGACCAGGACCGGAGCGGCGCCAGCAGTGCATTGACGCTGGACCGCCCCCTGCATCCGCAGGTCCTGGCCAACGGTTACATCAGCATCAACGGCACCCCGACCGACTGCGTGCACCTCGGCCTGAACGGATTGCTGGAGGAGGCCCCTGCCATGGTGGTCTCCGGCATCAACCTGGGCGCCAACCTGGGGGATGACGTGCTTTATTCCGGGACGGTGGCTGCTGCCTTGGAGGGTCGCTTCTTGGACCGCCCGGCCTTTGCCTTCTCGTTGCTTTCGCGGCAGCCGGACAACCTGCCGACAGCGGCGCATTTCGCCCGCCTGCTGGTGGAGGCGCACGAGCAGCTCGACCTGCCGCCCCGCACCGTGCTCAACGTGAACATCCCCAACCTCCCGCTGGACCATATCCGTGGCATCCAGCTCACCCGCCTTGGCCATCGCGCTCGTGCAGCAGCACCGGTGAAGGTTGTGAACCCGAGGGGGAAGGAGGGCTACTGGATCTCAGTCGCCGGGGACGCGGAGGATGGTGGGCCAGGGACTGATTTCCATGCAGTCATGCAGGGCTATGTCTCGATCACCCCGCTCCAGCTCGATCGCACTTTCACCCAGGCGTTCGACTCATTGGATAGCTGGTTGGGAGGCCTGTCCTGATGGCCCGCGAGCAGGATGATCTGTTGCGACGGGGCATCGGCATGACCTCGCAGCGCACCCGCGAACGCCTGATCCAGCGCCTCTATGAGGAGGGGCTGTCCAACGCCCATGTGCTGGAAAGCATCCGTCGGACCCCGCGCCACCTGTTCGTCGATGAGGCCTTGGCCCACCGGGCCTACGAAGACACAGCGCTTCCCATCGGCCACAACCAGACGATCTCGCAGCCCTACATGGTGGCGCGCATGAGCGAGCTGCTGCTGGCGGCGGGGCCCTTGGACAAGGTGCTCGAAATCGGCACCGGTTCCGGCTACCAGACCGCGATCCTGGCGCAGGTGGTGGAGCGGGTGTTCTCCGTCGAGCGGATCCAGGCACTGCAGGATCGTGCGAAGGAGCGTCTGGCCGAGCTGAACCTGCGCAACGTGGTTTTCCGCTGGGGCGATGGCTGGGAAGGCTGGCCTGCACTGGCACCCTATAACGGCATCATCGTCACGGCGGCTGCCGCCGAAGTTCCGCAAGCGCTGCTGGACCAATTGGCACCGGGTGGGCGGCTGGTGATTCCGGTTGGGGCAGGGGACGTCCAGCAATTGATGCTGATCGTCCGCGAGGAAAACGGTTTCTCCCGGCACATCCTCGATGCGGTGCGGTTCGTACCCTTGCTGAGCGGTCCGCTGGCCTGATGCGGCCAGCAGGGAACCTGCAAGGCCAGTCGGCTCTCTGATTGGCTGGTGGCCGGGCGTAGTCTTGCGCCGCGGTGCGCAGTGGATAACGTGCCCCTCAGATATAATTGGCAACAATAAGCATGACCTTGGGACGTAGGGAAAGGGGACGGGAATGAGCCTGGCCATTCGGCAGGGGATTAGCACTGGAAGCATGCGTGCACTGGCAGCGATGGTCGTCATCGCCTGGTTGGTGGCGGGGTGCGCCAGCTCGCCCAAGGGTGGTGTCCAGGTCGTGGACCGGAACAACCCGTCGGCCTCCGGCACGCAGCGACAGCCGACCACCTCCGGGCAGTACCGTGTCCAGCGGGGCGATACCCTCTATTCCATTGCGTTCCGTTTCGGCTGGGACTGGAAGGCCCTTGCGGCACGCAACAGCATTCCGGCTCCCTACGTAATCCGCCCGGGCCAGGTCATCCGTTTCGACGGCCAGACCGGCTCAACTCCCACTCGTACTGTGGCAACGGCTCCTACGACGTCGCCGTCGACCCGACCGGTTCCGCCGTCTTCGACTACCAAGACGCCGCCGGCCACTTCCAGGCCGCAGCCTGCTCCGGGTGTCTCCCAGCCCCCTCCAGCCCCGCCAGCCGGGCGCCCTGCGGGAGGTTGGGCCTGGCCGGCGGGCGGTCCGTTGATTGCCCGATTCTCCTCAAACGGAAGTTTGAATAAAGGCATTGATATAGGCGGGGAATTAGGCCAGCCTGTCTTAGCTGCGTCTGATGGTTCCGTTGTGTATGCCGGAAGTGGATTACGGGGCTACGGTGAACTGGTGATCATCAAGCACAGCGATACCTACGTGAGCGCCTATGGTCACAACCGCAGGTTGCTGGTTCGGGAGGGACAGCAGGTCAAGGTTGGCCAGACCATTGCAGAAATGGGCTCCACAGGTACCGACCGGGTGAAGCTGCACTTTGAGATTCGCCGCCAGGGCAAGCCTGTAGATCCGCTGCAATATCTGCCGCCTCGCTGATCGTTGTTCAGCCCGTCGTCCTCGTAGGTTGGACGGGCTCAGGCGTAGCCAGGGAAATGGTATCGCCAGGGCTTGTTGTCGAACTCAGCAAGGGACAACAACAATGGCACTCAACAAAGAAGCGCCGGAGTTTGATGTCGATGACGACCTGCTCATTCTTGAGCCGGGCATCGTGGATGACGTGCTGACCGAGGAGCCCGAGGCAACTTCGTCTGGCACGCGTTCGAGGCAGTCGAACTCACCCAAGCAACACAAGTACATCGACTACACCCGCGCATTGGACGCGACCCAGCTTTATCTCAACGAAATCGGCTTTTCCCCTCTCCTTACTCCAGAAGAAGAAGTCCACTTTGCGCGACTGGCCCAGCGGGGCGACCCCGCCGGACGCAAGCGCATGATCGAAAGCAACCTCCGGCTGGTGGTCAAGATCGCCCGACGCTATGTCAATCGCGGTCTCTCACTGCTGGACCTGATCGAAGAGGGCAACCTCGGTTTGATCAGGGCGGTTGAGAAGTTCGATCCCGAGCGTGGCTTCCGTTTTTCCACCTACGCCACCTGGTGGATACGTCAGACCATTGAACGCGCGATCATGAACCAGACCCGGACCATCCGGCTGCCGATCCACGTGGTCAAGGAACTGAACGTCTATTTGCGTGCGGCTCGTGAGCTGACCCAGAAACTCGACCACGAACCATCGGCCGAAGAGATCGCCAACCTGCTGGAGAAGCCT
Source organism: Pseudomonas sp. zfem003 (assembly GCF_032621675.1). Classification (NCBI taxonomy): domain Bacteria; kingdom Pseudomonadati; phylum Pseudomonadota; class Gammaproteobacteria; order Pseudomonadales; family Pseudomonadaceae; genus Pseudomonas; species Pseudomonas sp. zfem003. The sequence goes on from NZ_JAVYJG010000008.1 coordinate 316,120, forward strand.
GTCGAAGAGGTCAAGCGCATGCTCGGCCTGAACGAGCGGGTGACTTCGGTTGACGTTTCCCTTGGTCCAGACTCCGATAAGACCCTCCTGGATACACTGACCGACGACCGCCCCACCGACCCCTGCGAGCTTCTGCAGGACGATGATCTGTCCCAGAGCATCGACCAGTGGCTCTCCGACCTGACGGACAAGCAGCGGGAGGTAGTGGTGCGCAGGTTCGGCCTGCGTGGTCATGAGAGTTGCACCTTGGAAGAGGTAGGCCAGGAGATTGGCCTCACCCGAGAGCGCGTGCGCCAGATTCAGGTTGAGGCCCTGAAGCGACTGCGTGAAATCCTTGAAAAGAATGGGCTTTCCAGCGACGCACTTTTCCAATAAGGCGAGCTGCCCTTGAGAACCCGGCTTCGGCCGGGTTTTTTATTGAGGGGTCTTAGCAAGTGTCCGGCCGAAGTGATAGAGATTTTGTAAGCTATCGCTTACATGTGGCGTAAGTGAAGTGTGTAAAGAGCGCGACGTGAACGGGTTTTTTAGGTTTCTATTTTTTCTATCTAATTGAAATTAAAGAATATTTTTTTGAGATAAAAAGTGAGAGCACTGTTCTCCAGCACCATGGGGTGAGCTTGTCCCGTTCAGGGAAGCCGTTAATATCACTTCCACGCGACACGGAATGGTTGCAGGCGGAGACGGATTTTTGCCAGGAACACCGCAGGATGCGGTTCATCAGGATGATGATTGGGAAACAAAGGGATAGGGACAAAAGAGTGGGCGGGCAACCGCCCCTTTTTTTGCCCGCAAGAAATGAAAAAGGCTCGCTTTGGCGGGCCTTTTCTTTTGGTGCTTTTCAGCGCTCCAGATGCTGGAGCTTGCCTTTCACACCGTCCCACTCTTCGGCATCAGAGAGGGCTTCTTTTTTCTCGGTGATGTTCGGCCAGACTTCCGCCAGGTCGCGGTTCAGTTCGATGAACTCCTGCATGTCCTCCGGTACTTCATCCTCGGAGAAGATGGCCTGTGCGGGGCACTCGGGCTCGCATAGCGCGCAGTCGATGCACTCGTCCGGGTGGATCACCAGGAAGTTCGGGCCTTCGTAGAAGCAGTCTACCGGACAGACTTCCACGCAGTCGGTGTATTTGCATTTGATGCAGTTGTCGGTGACGACGAAGGTCATTCTGATTCTCTCCTCAAGCGGCGGCATGGAAGCCCGACTTCATGGGCTTCCTGCTCTGGATCGGCTATCCCGGCTCAGGCTGGCGACCGAAGCTCGTCCAGAGCGCGCGGGATTCTAACAGCTTGTTTGCCTCGGCGTTAGATTCGTGATTTCAGGGCATAAAGCAGATCAAGTGCCTGCCGGGGCGTGAGGTTGTCCGGATCGGCCTTGGCCAGGTCCTCCAGCACGGGGTGGGGCAGGCTGGCGAACAGGTCGCTCTGCATCGGCGGCGCGGGTTTCCCTGGCGCTGTCTGGGGCAATTCGTGGGGCAGGCTGGTGGTTTCCAGCCGTGCCAGATGCTCGCGTGCTCGCTGGATCACCCCACCCGGGACGCCCGCCAGTTGCGCCACCGCCAACCCATAGCTCTGACTGGCAGGGCCTGGCAGAACATGGTGCAGGAAGACGATCCGCTCATTGTGCTCGGTGGCGTTCAGGTGCACGTTGGCCACCACCGGCTCGCTTTCCGGCAGCACCGTGAGTTCGAAATAGTGTGTGGCGAACAGGGTGTAGGCACGCAGCCTGGCCAAGTGCTCGGCAGCCGCCCAGGCCAGCGAGAGGCCGTCGAAGGTGCTGGTCCCGCGGCCTACTTCGTCCATCAGCACCAGGCTACGGTCCGTGGCGTTGTGGAGGATGTTCGCGGTTTCGCTCATTTCCACCATGAAGGTCGAGCGCCCGCCCGCCAGGTCGTCGCTGGAGCCGATGCGGGTGAAGATGCGATCCACCATGGAAAGCTCGCACCGTGCTGCCGGCACGAAGCTGCCGATATGGGCCAGCAGCACGATCAGGGCCGTCTGGCGCATGTAGGTCGACTTACCACCCATGTTCGGTCCGGTGATGATCAGCATCCGCGTGCTGTCATCCAGGGTCAGGTCGTTGGCGACAAAGGGGGTTTCCAATACCTGCTCCACCACCGGGTGGCGGCCCTGGGTGATGCGCAGGCAGGGATCGTCGACGAAGCGGGGGCGGTTCAGGTCGAGGTTGAGTGCACGCTCGGCCAGGTTGCTCAGCACGTCCAGTTCGGCCAGCGCGGCTGCGGTGTCCTGCAGAGGCGCGAGCTGCTCGATCAGCAGTTCCAGCAGGGCTTCGTAGAGCATCTTCTCGCGGGCGAGGGCGCGACTCTTGGCCGATAGCGCCTTGTCCTCGAAGGCCTTGAGTTCCGGGGTGATGAAGCGCTCGGCACCCTTCAGCGTCTGCCTCCGGATGTAGTCGGCAGGTGCCTGCTCGGCCTGCACCCGTGGCAGTTCGATGTAGTAGCCGTGGATGCGGTTGTAGCCGACCTTGAGGTTCGGCAGCCCGGTTCGGGCCTTCTCCCGGGCTTCCAGATCCATCAGGTACTGGCCGGCGTTCTCGCTGAGCGCCTGAAGCTCGTCCAGTTCCGCGTCGTATCCGGTCTTGATCACGCCGCCATCGCGGATCACCGCCGGCGGGTTGTCGATGATGGCGCACGTGAGCAGATCAGCCAGCTCCGGATAGGTACGGATGCTGCCGGCCAGGGTCTGAAGATGGGGAATGTCCAGGCCGCTCATGGCGTCCTGCAGGGCCGGCAGCGCGGTCAGGGCATCGCGCAGGCGAGCCAGGTCGCGGGGGCGGGCGTTGCGCAGGCCGATACGGGCGAGGATCCGTTCGACGTCGCCGATCTCCTTCAGCTGCGGTTGCAGCCCTTCATAGCGGTAGCCGTCCAGCAGCGCGGTGATGGAGTCCTGGCGTGCTTCCAGCACAGCCCGGTCACGCAACGGACGGTTCAGCCAGCGCCCAAGCAGCCGGCTGCCCATGGCGGTCTGGCAGCGGTCGACGACGGATTGCAGGGTGTTGTCCCGCCCGCCCGAAAGGTTGACGTCCAGTTCCAGGTTGCGACGGCTCGCGCCATCGAGGATCACCGTGTCGTCGAGGCGGTCATGGCGCAGGCTGCGCAGGTGGGGCAGGGCGGTACGCTGGGTCTCCTTGGCGTAAGCCAGCAAGCAGCCTGCCGCGCCGATCGCCAAGGTCAGGTTCTCGCAACCGAAGCCCTTGAGGTCCTGTACGCCGAACTGCTGGCACAGGCTCTTCTTCGCCGAATCCCTGTCGAAGTCCCAGGGCGCACGGCGGCGCACGCCCCGGCGCTTCTCCGCCGGCAGCCCCTGCGGCCAGTCGTCGGGGATGAGCAGTTCGGCCGGGTTGAGGCGCTCGAGTTCGGCCAGGAGGTTTTCCCAGCCCTTGATTTCCTGCACAGCGAAGCGGCCACTGGTGATGTCCAGCACGGCCAGGCCGAACAGCCGCTCGTCACCCAGCACGGCGCCGAGCAGGTTGTCGCGACGCTCGTCCAGCAGGGCCTCATCGCTGACGGTACCCGGAGTGATGATCCGAACGACCTGGCGTTCGACCGGGCCCTTGCTGGTGGCCGGGTCGCCGATCTGTTCACAGATGACCACCGACTCACCGAGCTTGACCAGCTTGGCCAGGTAACCCTCCACCGAGTGAAAGGGGATGCCTGCCATGGGAATCGCCTTGCCGGCCGACTGCCCGCGCGCGGTCAGGGTGATGTCCAGCAGCTTGGCCGCCTTCTTCGCGTCTTCGTAGAAAATCTCGTAGAAGTCGCCCATGCGGTAGAACATCAGCTGGTCCGGATGCTGATTCTTCAGCTTCCAGTACTGCTGCATCATGGGCGTGTGCTCGGAGAGCTCGGTATTTAGGGCTTCTGCGGATGCCTGTCTTTTTGACATAGGGGGTTGTGTCTAATACTCAGCGCACTTTGACCGGCATTGTCGGGGCCTGAGCGATCTTCGGCAACCGCCCCCGCAGATATCTGGCGGTCATTCTGGGGTCGCTATGGCCGCCCAGTGCCTGGGCGTTTTTGCCCTCGGCATCGGCATCCGTCAGGGACTTCGCGCGGATATCGTGAATGGTCACGTCAGGCACGCCAGCCTTCTCCCTGGCCAGCGCAAAGGCCTGCTTGATGGAGTGGTACGAGACCGGCCGGCCGGCGCGGGCGCAGAACAGGGTGAGCGTGCGCACCTTCCTCGGTAGCGCCTTGGCGCGAGCTATCACTTCCTCAAGGTCAGGCGTCATGGCCACTACCAGCTTCGCCCCGGTCTTCTGCTGCACGAACGCCACACCCTCCGGCGAGATGTCGGCCAGGCGGATGCTGATCACGTCGCTGATGCGCTGGCCGGTGAGGTAGGCCATCTCCAGGATGTTGCGCACGTAGGGGCTGCAAGCCGCCAGGATGGCCGAGAACTCTGCATCGGTGATGTAGCGGTCGCGCCGCGCCTCATGGTGGCGCCGGACCCCGACGCAGGGGTTGGAATCGACCTCTCCCCACTCCAGCGCGTAGCTGAACACGATGCGCGCCACGGACAGGATGCGGTTGCACATGTTCGGGGTGCCGGCGAGATCTACCTTCACGGCGGCGATGTGCTTCGGCATGACTTGGCGTGGCTCGAACTCAGCGAAGATGTCCTTCAGCCGCTCGGCCGCCGCCTCGTACTGGTCGACCGTGTTCGCGGCCAGGTGCTTCACCTTGACGTGGTGAGCCATTGCCCTGTCGATGAGCTCTGCCATTCCCCCGAGCGCCGCCTGGGATGTTGCCCGGGCGTAAGCCAGCAGGGCGCCCTGGTAGTCGTCACCCAGGCGCATCCACTTTCCCTTCCGCACCAGGTAGTACGCCCCGTGCTTGTGGTACATGCACGCCGGCAGATGCCTGTCCTTCTTCCTGGGACGCATGTCTCTCTCCTCACGAGCCAGTCAGGCGCAGCCTGGGCTCCCTCGTTTGCTGCTGAGCCGACCCGAGCCGGGCCAGGACTACGTCCTTCAGCACCTTCGGCCTTCCGTCAGCACCTATCACATAGCCGAAACGGCGCTCTTCAAGCCAGCGGATCTGCGCGCTGGGGCGCGTCCGCCCAGTGAGGGCGGCCACTTCTTCCGATGTCATGAACACGACGATACCTCCCCGCCGGGCATTGCCGGCAGGCTGTTGTGGGGTAGGGGTGGGTTACTGGTTGCGCTGGTCGACGTACCAGCCCAGGCCGCTTTGCTTCATGGCCTCGCAGGCTTTGGCGCCCATGCCGAGCAGCACAACGCCGTGACCAGGCGATTTGCCGATGCTGCCGTCCGGCCGGATGAACTGGGTCTTGCCTCGTGGGAACAGCAGGCCGTGCGCCTTGACGGCGTGTTGGTGGAACCAAGCGCTTGACGTGTAGGCGCGCACGATGGCGATTCCGTTGCCGTGGGCCAAAAACTTCTCCAGCCACGGGACGTGACCGTTGCGGCCACCAAACGGCGGATTCATGAAAACGAAGCCGCTCCAATCCTTGGCCAGCCCGTCATCGTGGATGGTGTAGACGCGATCCGCTGGCACCCAGTGATCCGGCCCTGGGCTGCACGGGTCCAGATCGAAGCGCACAGCCAGGGCCTTCAGCATTTCCGGCGGGGTGTACCAGTCATCAGACTGGCCGATGCAGGGTTCGTGTTCTGCCATCACTCCCCCTCCTCGGCGTTCTTGTTGGGTCGGCTTCTTCTCCAGCGCTCAACAGTTTCGCCAATGTCTTCGGGTGAGAACCCCACGCCGAAATTCCACTCAAACGCGTCGCCATCAGCCTTGCATTCGATCAGGATCGATCCGTCCGCGAGCATCAGGTCAACGTGTTTCGACTCGACCATTTCATCCCAATCTTCCGGGACTGCGCGCATCCAGTCGCCCATGACGTCGCGCACCTGCTCCACGACATCATCAATCTCGAACTCGCGCCCGCCGTGGCCGATGATCGCCCGAATGGTGTGGATTCCTCTTTCCCAGCGGTCTTTCCTGACCAGCTTCCCGTCCTGGCGAAACTCGTAATCCTCGACCTTGGCGTTACGGAACTCCGGCATGCGGAAATCCAGCTCGGTTACTTGTCGCATGGCTGATCCTCCTCGGCGTTCTTGGTGGAAGGACGCGCTGCCAGCCAATCACGAACCGCTCGGAATTCGGCGTTGCGGTAGCTGCCGAAGGCGTAGATGAAGGGCTTGCGGTGGTTGTGGCCATCGCGCGCCAGGAAGTCCTTACAGCCCTGCTCGGTGAAGCAGGCAGTGACGAAAACATCGATCTCCTTCATCGCGAAGCGCTCCCAGCCTTCGGGAATTTCGCGACAGCCCTCGTACAGCGCTTCCAGGCGGCGCGCTCGAAATTCACTCGCCACGGCATAATCTTTATCGACGTTCACCCACTCGATGTAGTCGTAGTCGTGATCCGGTGATGCAACGATCGGGCGCTTCTTCATCACGGCGAAGAGCGGGGCGTCGGTGCAGCGGTTGTCCTGGGTGCGGATCAAATGCCCGACGTCCAGCAACTCCCTCGGCACGCTCACCGCGTCGGACTGCTGCCCCCTGATGGCCTCCAGCTCGGCGCGGAGCTGGTCGCGCTCGGCTTGAAGGGCGTAGTGCTCGGTCAGCCATTCCTTGGCGTTTTCGCGTTCGCCTTCAAGCTCGGCCAGCAGGGCGTCGTAGTCGGCAGAACTCACCACCTCGCTGGGCAGAAAAACGGCTGCACTTGCGGGGATATCTCGGCCACCAATCTGGTACCGCTTCACATCGCTCATCGGTCGTTCTCCTGGGGCGGGGTGGGCTCTTCCCATTTCTGCGGCGTACCGAACAGCCGTGCCGCGTAACGCTTGCATCCCGCGATAGATCCGTATTCGCGGGGCAGCTCATGCCAAAGCTGCGATCCTGTGCGGTCGGGTGTGTTGTCGAGGCGGAAATACTGTCCGGTCCTGTCGTGGTAGACGCTGATGGTCAGCTCGTGTGGCGTGCCTGCGTTGGCAATCAATAGCGCGCCCATCTCACACCCCCTCGCCCTTGGCCAGATGCGGGTTCAGGCGCAGGAGTTCGTCCATCGCATCGTTCCATGCCTCGCACGCGACTTCCTTGCAGCAGTATCTGTCAGCCGGATCAAGGATGGTTCTGCGCTCCGGCATCACCACCGCCCTCTGCTGTTCGGATGCAGGCGGGGTGGGGGCGGCTACATCATCGCTGGCCACCAGAGCGTATTTGGCCCCGCATTTTGGGCAGGCTGCCGCCATGCAATTGGTGCTATCGCAACCTGGGCACCTGTCCTCTACCGGATCGGTTCCTGTCCAGTCACAGTCGTGGCACGCGGCCAGGCCTGTAGCAGCGTCATTGATCCCGTAGTGCTGGCATTCGTCGCATTGGCGGCACTCTACGTACACAGACCCCTCCGGCACCCCAGCAGCAGGCGGGGCGGAGAGCGCGGCGACGATGCGCTGATGCAGGGCGACAGTCATCAGGGGTTCGTCGTTCGGCAGCGCATCCAGAATGTCTTCGAGGTGGTTGCGGTACTTTCGCAGATCGACGTGGCAACTACCGTCCACGTACCCGAAGCCGTAGCTGTTCTCGCACGATGGCACCCGGACTACGCTGATCTCTTCCCCATCCTCGATATGGGCAGGGGAGAGGGGGGCGCCTTCGACTCTGGCCTGGATCATGCGCCAGGCTGGCTCGTACTCCGGCCAATCGCGTTCGATGACAAGGCTGTCCACCGGCTGCGCGCTCAGCTCGGTAAGGTGCTCCCTGATGTCAGCCTCTTGGCCCGGTGCCAGGTCTTTGAGCTTGACGACGATGTAGCGGCTCTCTCTCTGGAAGGTCACGACGACTTCTCCCTCCGCCTGATGGCGGCGATGTGTTCGGTTATGCGGGTGCTCAGCTGCTGTGCGCCGATGCTGGGGTTAACTCCCACGTATCGGTTTGCCTGGCGGAGCAGTTCGAGGGTGGATTCCAGTTCGGACTTGAGCTGGCCGGCGGAGACGGTTAGGCCGGTCATGGCGCTTGCTCCTGCTGGCGGAAGACGGGAATGGCGCCGGCCAGCTGGCGCACCTTCTGCATTTCCTCAGGCGCATAGCCCCAGATGTTCCCGTCGGTCAGGCGCTCGCGCTCTGGCCCCAGGTAGTAGGGGTGCAGCTGCTTACCGGTGCGGATGTACTCGCGGAACTCCTCCACCAGGGCGCGGAGCGTTCCGCCGTGGGTGAAGCCGCGCCAACGGCCACCCCATGGCGTGCGATGCGTGTAGACGCGCCGGCCCGAATGGTCGTCGATGAACCAGACACGGCCACGCTCGTCGACCTCCATGCTGGCGTAACGCTGCTGGCTGGCGCTGAAGAAGAACCGGCGGCCGTGATCCGCGATGATCCGGATCACCTGGTTGACGTGCTCGGCGCGCTGCTGCTTCGGGGTGAGGGCGGTCATGGCGTGATCCTCTTGAACTCGACGACCCAGACCCAGGGGTTAGCGTCCCAGCTGCCGGCGCCGTTGATGGATTCCCACAGGTCTTGGAAGCGCTGGCGCGCGTAGCCGGGGATCGAGGTGTTGGTTTGGTCGACGCCCTCGGCCAGAGCCTGCTCGTCGCTGATGTCCTGCAGCCGTTCGACACGAACGGCGGTGATCTCCAGCAGGATGCGGGAGGCCCATCGGGGCATGTGGATCGAGGGGCGCCAGGGGTATCCGCGGACCCCGACATCACAGTCGGCAAGGGGGTCAGTCGCGGCAAAACGCACCTCTTGCCCATACCCACACGCAGGCTTCACCGGCTCGTACTGACCAGCACTCAACGTGGCGAAAGTTTCCCGCACCCACAGCCGGTCGCCTGGCGCTCCGTGTGGGCATGCAGAATCAGCCAGCCCGCCCCAAATCCCCTCGCCGTTCTGCAGCTCCTGCTCGACGTGGAGCATCGTCTGGTGGATCGGGCAAGGCCAGCTATGGCCGCCCATGTTGCTGGGAGTGGGCTGCGGCTTCATCACGCGGCGCATGACCGTCATCCGCCCCTCCAGGATGGCGCGGACTCTGGGGCCGGCTAACAGGATCGGACGCTCACGCATGGCACACCTCCGGGGCAGGCTCCCGGATATCCGCAGCGTTGATACGGAGCATGCCCAGCTCACAGGCGATCTGGTGCTCCAGCCGTGCGCCCCTGGATTCGTGCCACTTCGGCAACAGGGCCACCGCATCGCAGGTCACCAGCTCGCGGATATCGACCCGCATGCAGGTCTGCCAGCAGGTGTTGGGATTGGGGTTGAGCTCGGCCGGGTTGACCACGTCGTAGCCCAGGGCGCGGAGGCGTGCGGCTTCGGCGTGGAACGCGGGTAAGTTGAGTTGGGGCAGCCCGGTCATAGGGCCGGCGAGGTAGATGCGCTTCATTCGTCGCCACCTTCTTCGTCGCCATGGCTGATGGACAGGGGGAACTTGCCGAACCACTCCTTTGCCACGGCCATGCCGGCACGGAAGCCACGCAGCGCCTCGCCGGTGAGCACGATGGGGTCGTTCTCACCCAGGCGAATCTCGGTATCCGCCGGGGTGTCGAGCACCGCCTCAAGCTTCTGGACCTTGCTGGCGTGCCAGGTGATCAGGGCCTCGGCGATCTCCCGCAGTTCGGTGTTGCTGCAGAACTCTTGCAGCATCTCGTGCAGGGCTTCCTTCTCCTGCTCAGCGATCTGTATCTGGTTGCCGCGGTCGAACGGTCCGCCGACGAGGGACCAGGCGCTCGCGAAGACCTGGGCCTGGTCCATGATGGTTTCGATGGAGATGGTGTTCTTGGACACGGGGAATCCCTCCGGCGCAGTGCGCAGAGTCAGGTGATGGGGTGAAGAAGTCTGCTAGCGGTCAGTCACCGCACATGCAGTCGATCAAGTCTTCGTCTGCAGAGACGTCGAGTTCTAGGGGTAACTGGCGGCCAATCTGATCAGCCATCCATGCCAGGGCCTTGTAGTTCGGGCGGTCCCTTCTGAATACCTGGCCGGACCGTTCCTCCGCCTCAATCCACCACTTAGCACACGCAGGGTTTTCCACGATGGCCCGGATGATCTTTTCGGGCGACTTGAGGAAGCACAGGTCGCAGTTGCCGAGATCAGAGTCGATGCCGAGGTCGAAAGGTTGGCGTGCCCAGAAGCCGTTGACGTCGGACTTCAGCACGCCCGCGTGATACATCGGGGTCAGGTTGTCCCAGCGGTTCGAGCCTTTCTGGTTTGCCGCCATCATTCGGTGGTAACGCCGGGGCTCGTCCGCGCGAATACCAATGACGGCGTCCCATGCATCAAAGCCCAGCTCATCCCGCATAAACCAGGTACTGGCCTTGATCTTCATTCGATCAGTGCACATTCGATTTACCGGGTTTGGAAGGATGGGCGGCTCGCCTTTCTCCATGCGCCTGTAATCTGCGTAGTACTGCAGCATCAGGTCAAAGGGCTCACCGTTGCGGCTGGCCGTCTCGTAGCTCACGCGCTTCCAGCTCAGGCCTTGACCGTAGATACCGTCGAACTCCAGCCACGTGATGGGGACGTTCCAATGGCGCTGGCACTCATGGATAAAGTCCAACGTCTCCGGCCGCTCCTTGCCGGTGTTCTGAAACGTGACATGCACGTCAGGGGGCAGGGCTCCCTCATGCTCCTCCAGGATGTGGTAGAGCATGAAGCCGGAGGAGCGGCCGCCACTAAAGCCGATCTGCGCCGGCCCGGTAATTCTGTAAGGTGACATGCGTTCTCCCGGGCGCACGAGGTCGCGCCGCTGGTGCGGTGTGGTGGTGTGGGGTATGGGGGCTATCTCTCTTCCTGGTCGAGCCTTTCAGCCTCTGCTGCGCCGGTCGCGCGGAGCTTGTGCGCCACGTTCTCCGATATCGTGATTTCGTGGCGCGGCACGGCGAATGCCGGGGCCGATCCCTCCGGCCCGAGGGCGTGCAGGTTCAGTGTCATTAGCTGCACCGCCTCGGATATCTCCTCGATGCCATGCCAGGTCATGAGGTCCGCCAGCTTTGCCTTGATGCCTGGCCGGACCCGGTGGCGCAGTTCTTCCTCACCCCGCTGACGCCGGCGCTCAGCCGCTTTCGCTGACCGCTGCTGCGATGTCATTGCCATTCGCGTGCTTCTCCTGGTGCTGGGCCACCAGCTCGCTCAGCGCCTTCTTCGTGAAACCATGGCGGCCGGCGAACTGGATGCCGTGTTCCTCGGCGAGGCGGCCGAGCCGTTTGCGGCAGACGCCCATCCGCCGGGCTACCTCGGTGATGTAGTAGTGGGGCGCCAGCGCCCGCAGCTGGGGCAGCAACTGCTCCCGCTCTTCGCGGTAGCGCTCCTGCTGGGTCGGGCTGTTCGTGGTCCGCTGCTTCTTCGTGCGTGCCTGGGCGGCGGCGTAGCGCCTGGGGTACTTGTCGGGGTCCAGCTCAGCAGCACAGCCCAGGGCCTTGCGCTGCTGCTCGTGGCTGCTGAACCCGGCCATGGAAATCATCTACGCACCCTTGCGAGCGAAGCGCACCACGGCCAAGGTGCCGCACACCTGGGTGAAGATGGGTGCGGTCTGGCCGTACCCGCGGCGGGCGGCGAGGGTGAGTGCATCTGTGAGGGTCTCGGCGGCGAACTCTTCCACCTGGTGGTTGCGCTGGCTGTTCATGGCGTTCTCCGTATTGGTTGGCCTGCACTCGACAGCACTCATCCATCCCGCTGGCTGCCGATGGGCGCGGGGGGAGTGCTGTCGACTGGAGGCGAAAAAAAGCCCCGGTGTGAGCGGGGCGAGTCGGTCGTGCGAGGTGGTGCAATCCCTGGCGCTGTGCCGGCGTCCTGCCGGCAGGGTTGGGACCGCTCGGACGGCGGGCCCGATGGATTAGGAGCAATCCATCACCTGCTCGCCGATGACCACTCGGCGCCCTGGAGCGGCGTGATGCCGATGGGTGAGCACGCAATCTCGAATCGCGTTGATGGGGCCGATGGTGCTCATGACGCAGGTTCGCGTTTCGCTGGCGTTGAAGCTGACCATGCCCTGTACATCGCCTGCTTCGTAGGTAGCGGTCGTGATGCCGAGGCCGTGGCCGCAGCAGATGATGCGTTCAAACATGGCCAACCTCCTGGTTGGTTCGGCTGCATGGGTTGGGTGATCTGGCCGGGCCGTCTCAATGCTCGGTCATGCCCTGGCGCGGACCTTTACCGCTGTTCAGATCACCAACCCATGCTTCCTGGTGTATGGCGCCCCTGCTGCCGATAGCCGGGCGCCGCGTACGTGTTGGCCTTGAGCTTCCATCGCGGCGCGCCCTATTCGGCATTTGGCGCGGCGGTCATCTGGTCCAGCGTTTCCCTCGCGATTACCTGCAGCTCGGCGGCCCGCTTGGTAGGGGCAGTGCATCGCGGGTAGCCGACCCGATCTGTCGGCTGGTCTCATTTCTGCATTGGCTGGTTCCTCCTCTGTGCCTGATGGTTGAGAACTCTCCGGTATGGAGCAGGTCGATCCCTCTCGGGGCCTGGAACCGACTTCCCTCGGTCCGTGGTAGCCGGCGAGTCCCCGGCTTGTGTGCCGGCGGTGTTCTGCTGGCGTGAAAACAAAATAAGCCAATGCCTAACTATTTGTAAATAGGCATTGGCTAATTTTCTTGGAGTGGCCATTAGCCTTTAGAAGGCGTTGCCTTACGCAAAAACAGCGAATACTGTATGGATATACAGCAAAGGAGGCAGCCACGATGGCCAAGCAGAAGACCCAATCCGAACGCCGCGAACTCACCAGCCTGGAGCGGCTGGGCTTGAGGGTGTCGGCGATGATCAACGCGCCCAAGTCGCAGCTGGAGCGCTGCGTGACGATTCACCGGCTGGACACGGATACGGACGAGGCGTGGGATGGGGTGATGGAGCTGCTGGCCGAGGAGCCGGGCATCGACATGACATTCAACGACGACGGCACGGTGACGCTGCGCTGGGAGCCGGAGGGGGATGAGGTGCTGCAGGTGGAGAGGGGAGAGGACCTGGTGCCGCTGGACGAGGAGCCCGCCGCGTTCTGACCTATTGGCGCACCAGGCCCATGCCGCCACACCTGGCACAGTCCTCGCGAAGTGCGAAACGGCAGCGGCATGCGCTGCAGGTGCGAAATTCCGACCACCGCAAGCGCTTTCTGTACAGCTCAGCCTGCTGCTGATCGCCCGACTCAATCGCGGCCAGCAGTAGCGCTGCAACCACCTGGTGGTGATCTGGGTCGGTGATGACGGGCACAATGCGACCCAGGTGGAAAAAGCCGAGCGGCTGGAACTGGTAACGGTTGCCGCTCTGGTGGTGGAACTCCAGGCCGTACACCGGGCCGACCGGATCGCGGCGGTCGCGCATCATCTGCAGCTGACCATCCACATCGTGCATCGCAGTGAGGCGGTCCAGTTCGGGTCGGGTTCCGGCGCTGAGGTACCGTCGTTCCAGGCGGCCGACTGGGCCGCCATTGGACGCATCCAGCACGGCGTAAACCCCGGTCGCTTCCAGCGCATCCTCGGCAGTGCGCTCGACTGCGTAGGCGTGAACGGCCAGCACCTCGTCGCGCATGTCCAGGTACTCGGCTGCCTCGATCACCCCATCCCGCAGAAGTTCATCTGCCGCCTGCAACTGCTCGCGCCGCCAGCGCTCCGGGTCGCCGTAGATGTGGACGGGGTAATGGAAGGCGGCCTGGTAGAGGCGCAGCCGCTGGTCGATCTGGAGGTGCATGGTGTTGGCGATAAAGCTGGATGGATATCCAGTATGCCTCCAGCGCCCAACGGCTCGCCAGTTGCCTCAGATGAGAGGCGAGGGTAGGGGCTCGATCAGATGAGGGCCTTGGTTGCGCACATTGCCCACGGCGCGGTCGACGCGGTACCACTCGAATGCCTCAGGCCCCTCGCCGTGCTGCAGCATCTGCTCGGCGCGCTCGCGGGGCGTGGCCGGGTCCAGCCACTCCCGGGCCAGCTCCGGGGCGAACGCCACCGGCCGGCGGTCGTGCACGTCGACCATGCCGCCCAGCGCATCGGCGGTGATGATCACGAAGCCATCGCCCTCGTGGGGCTCGTCGTGCACCTGGCCGATCGAGGCGCAGAGGGTAGGGGTGCCGTCCTTGCGCCGTATGAAATAGGGCTGTTTCCGCTTCTCACCCTCGTCCACCCACTCATACCAGCCTGAGATAGGGCACAGCATTCGGTGCGGCCAGATGGCGCGGAAGAAGCGGCTGGTGGACACCGTCTCGGCCCGGGCGTTGATCGGCGCTGCGCGATCCTGCGCCCAGTGTGGCCGCCACCCCCAGCGCAGCGGCGCCAGCCTGCCGCTGTCATCGAGCGGGAGCACCATCTGCACGTGTGTGGTGGGCGCGACGTTGTAGCGAGGCTCCGCCTGGGCCCGCGGCTCGCTGTGGATGTTCAGGAGGTGGTGGATCTCGCTCCAGGACATGGCCTGGACAACTCGGCCGCACATGGCGCGCTCCCTCTGGTAGGTGCTGGAAGGGTAGACCAGCACGCGCCCGGAACGTGCGGCCCAGGCTCAGGTCTACCGAAAACCACCCCCAGCGGAGGCCGAGATGAACGAGACCAGCAATGAGCGCCACCAGCGCCTGGCCATGGCGGCAGCAGCTGCTTGGAAGGAAGTGGCCGACCTGATGGCAGCCAACCCGGACATGGGTGACGTGAAGAACCAGGACCTGCTGTTCAGGCTGCAGTCAGCAGCAGAGCAGGCGGCCTGGGCCTACTGGGAGAACGTGGATACGGAGGATGCAGAGGCGGAGCCGGATGAGGTGTAGGGCGGAATGAAAAAGCCCCGCACTGGGCGGGGCTCGACTAAACTAGGCTCATGTCTGCTGGAGCTTTTTTGATGTATAGCGGTGGACACGGAATTAACTCGCCGTCAGCCAGCACTTCGATATCTAGCTTTCCTTCGCTATTTAGAATGAGGGGTGTGACAATAAACTCAAATCCAGCGATCCTGTACTTCGGAACTTCACCCTCAAGTGGTGTCTCTTGAGAGCCAGAATTAAGCTCTTCTGCTGTTAAGCTTACTTCAGAAACTACGCTGGAGTCGTACCTTGCTGTCAGAGAAAGAGAGTTAAATTTTTGGCTGAACGGGCTGTGAATGTGAATAATGAAGCAAATCTTTGGAAGTGTAGCTGGAAATGCGCTTACATATAGCACACCTTGATAGACGCCAATAAGAGAAAGCTTTCCATTGACTTCTTGTCTTATGTCGTCGCAGAACAAGCTTGTAGCAAACCTGCTATTCATAACTCTCATTCCGCATGTTAAGTTCGACTTGGCGATCCATTGCTTTCTCTAATTCATCAGCACTGATTCCGAGTGCTTCGCGCAGGCGCCTGCAAGTTGATTGGAGCGGGTCGCCAAGACCCTTTTCAAGCTTTGCGATTTGAGGTTGGCTGGTGCCAATAATTTGCGCTAGTTGTTTCTGAGTGAGACCTTTCTTCAGTCTTAATGACTTAATTGTGTCTCCTTCCTCAGCGTAAAGTTGTTCGGCAACCCAAAGTCGAGCTTCTTTCATTCCTTCTTTATGTTCTGCACTTGAGTCAAGTGCTTCCATAAAAGCATCAAAGTCGGAGTGCTCAATCTCTAAGGCGGTTTTCGCGACGGGCTTTTCAAAAACAACACGTGCAATATTGTTTTTTGTTCCAGTTTGCGCAGCCTTAGAGGTTGTATTCGACTTGATTGTATGAATTAAAGATTCGTTGAGAAATAGCGTGCTTGGGATCATAATTCCATTCCTTTTCTACCACCGCGAAAGCAACATAAAGCAGCTTTTGCGGGAAGAATGCATAAACCAATCTGTACTCGCGCCCCTGGCTTACTAATAGGTAGTCGCGAAGTCTCCACAGGTTCATTCCTCGATCCTGTGCGAAACGCCACATTTTTACGTTGAATGGGGCGTTTCTTGGTATTGGCCTAGCCGGGCTGCCGCCCCAGTTAGGCGTGCTCATTCTGTCGAGCTTGTCCTGATCGTTTTGAAGCTGCTGAAGCAGTGTGGCGATTCTTCTGCCAGTCACGACGTCTTCCGCCATCAGGCGAGGAAGGTCAAAACGTGCGATGTCATTATGGACTACTAGCTTGTACACTATATCGCCCTGGATATATTAGCACAAGCAACGAACGGCAGCTGGCGCCAAACAAGTGGCGCTATGTTGGCGCCGCTGAGCATCAGATTGATCACATCCATGGTGCTGGCTCCATGCGAAATGTAGAAAGCCTACGCCGAAACAAGGGCATTCTGCCACTACACCTTTGGAGCATTTTCGCTGAGCTCTAAACTCGTCGCGCATTCCACACCAGCAGCACCCTGGCCTGGATGTAGGTCTCATCGACCCGAATGTCCTCCGGCGGGTGCAGCGGGTTGTCGGAGAGCATGCGGAAATGCTCGGCACCCCTCATCTGCAGGCGCTTGATGTAGAACAGCCCCTGCCAGGTGAAGGCGTAGATGCCGTCCCCGGTGAACTCGCGGATGCTGGCGTCCACGATCAGCGGATCCAGGTGCCGGATGGTCGGCGCCATCGACTCCCCGTCGCCGGTGATCATCTTCAGGTGGGCCGGGTCCTTGTACTTCACCCCCAACTCGCGCAGGTGCTCCTGGCTGACGGTGACGTCGCGGAGCATCTCGGGGTATTCGCGCACCAGCTTGCCGCTGCCCATGGCGCCGCGCACGTCGTAGTGGGCGATGCGGATCTCATCGCCACGGATGGGGCGGCGGGAGAAGTCGGCGGTGATGACGTTGGTGGGCTGGGCTTCATCGGCCGCGATCAGCAGACGCTCACGCGCCTCGGGCGAGATCGATTTTCCGGCCTTGGTTTCAAGCATGGCTCGCACGATGTCGGCGGCTGACTGCGGAGCAGCCGAACTCAGATCGTCATCGAGCTGCAGCAGGTCGTTGTCGTCTCTGGATAGGCCCCAGTGCTCAGGACCCACAACGTCGCTGAAGTACCTGATCACCTGGATCAGCTTCGACTTGTCGATCCGACCGGTGTTGACCCAGCCCTGCACGGAAGGCGGCGCAACGCCGAAAGCGCTGGCCATGGCCTTCTTCGTGACGTTCTTTTTCAGGCGAGCCGATTCAATCGCCGCGCCCAGTTCGATTCCAGTAAGCATTGCCTAATTTGTCCAGATCGTCCGCTGATTAGGCAATGGCTTGCTTGCGCATTAGCTAATGCCTTATCTTGTTCTCCAGTTCCTCTGGAGAACACTCGAATGTCCCCTACCAAAGCGATGGAGGAGGTTGTGCGCATCGTCGGCAGCAAGGCCGAGGTAGCTCGCAAGCTCGACGTCAAAGCCCCGACCGTCAGTCAGTGGTGCTCGGGAGAGCGCCCGGTGCCCGCGAAGCGCGCCTTGGAGCTGGAGAAGCTCAGTGGCGGGTTGGTGAGTAAGGCTGCTCTCTGCCCGGACTTCCCGTGGCAGCAGCTGGCGTCCTGATCCGTTTTCGCCCTTACCCCTTCATCCATGGCTCCACGATAGGGCCAGGAGATCAAGATGACACCGTCCAAACCGAGACACTGCAGCCGGGACCAGGTGCTGATTGCGCACGCCCAGGAGCAGATCGCGCGCACGTCGTTCTCGACCGACCACTTCGCACATGCGCTGAACACCCTTCTGCTGCAGACCCTGGGCGACCAGGCCGAGGCCCGCAAGGTGCCGGATCTGAGCGACACCAGCATCGGCGCCGCCGAGTACATGAAGGCCACCAGCGCCTGGCTGAAGCGGGTGCAGCGCTGGCTGGCCGCCGAGGTGGACTTCCCGGCCTGGCTGGAAGAGGCCTGGGTCGAAGCCCTCGAGCCCGAATACCGGGAGCGCTGCCTGCAGGAGCTGGCCAGCCGTTACGGCCTGCTGGCGGTTCGTGAGCTGGGTGGCGATGCCTGCCCCGTGACCGCGTTCGGCCAACTGGTGACCCGCATGGGTTCCACCGTGGAGGCCTGCGGCCAGGTGCTGGCCGATGGGCGGATCGACGCCAACGATGTGCCGCTGCTGCCCGCCATGATCGACACGCTGCGCGCGGCGGAGAGCCGCTGCAGTGAGCTGCGCCGGGCGGCTGAGCGCGTTCTCGACCAGAGCCCGAAGCAGCTCAAGGTGGTGTGAGATGGCCAACCAGTGGCTTCGCCTTTGGCACGACATGCCAACCGATCCGAAGTGGCGAACCATAGCCCGGGTGTCCGGCCAGCCTATCGCTCTGGTGCAGGCCATCTACCTCCACCTGCTGGTGGATGCGTCACGCGCTGTCACGCGCGGTCACGCATCTGTCACGACGGAAGATCTTGCCAGCGCGCTCGATGTCGATGACGTCCAGGTCGATGCCGTCCTAAAGGCCATGCAGGGGCGTGTTCTGGATGGAATGGCGATTGCGGGATGGGATAAGCGGCAGCCCAAGCGTGAGGATGCCGGCGACGCTCAAACCGGCGCAAAATCTGCTGCCCAGCGCAAGCGTGAGCAGCGCGAGAGGGAGCGTGCGGAGGCTGAAGCAGGTGCCAGTCACGACAAGTCACGCAATGTCACGACAGATAAAGAAGAAGATACAGATAAGAGCAAGAGCAAAGAGCTTCCCCCCCTACCCCCTGAAGGGGGCGTGACTAACCCGCCCAGCGAAGGGGCAACCCCTTCCGCAGCCAAGCCGGCCAAGCCTGATGCCCTGGAGGGCTTCGCCGAGTTCTGGATGCGCTACCCGAAGAAGAAATCCAAGGTCGACGCCGAGAAGGCCTGGGCGAAGCTCAAGCCCAGCCCGGAGCTGCGCGGCCAGATGCTCGCCGCACTCGATAAGCACGTGCGCAGCGTCGAATGGCGCAAGGACGCCGGTCACTACATCCCTCACCCCGCCACCTGGCTCAACAAGCGCCGCTGGGAAGACCAGGTAGGCCCGGAGCTGCTCGACAACCACCACGGCTTCACCGGGCAGCGCGACTACACCATCGGATTGGAGGCCAACGCAGATGGCTCTTTCAGCTTCTGACCTGACGGTTGACGGCCTGGAGTCCCGCCTTGGCGTGATTTCCAAGCACTCGGCCCGATGCGAGACCCACGGCGACTACATCGCCCGAATCACCAAGCACAGCGACCAGGCGACCGGCTGCCCGGTCTGCGCCGACGAGGCGAGGGCCGAGCGCGAGGCGCTTGAGGCGGCCGAAGAGCGCAAGCGCACCAGCCGCGCCAGGCTGGAGAAGCGCCTGGGTGCCGCGATGATCCCCCCGCGCTTCACCGGCAAGGACTTCGCCAGTTACCGGGCCGCCAACAAGGGCCAGGCGTCCGCCATGGCGGTGTGCAAGCAGTACGCCGAGCAGTTCCGGGCGAACTACGAGGATGGCCGCTGCCTGCTGCTGGTTGGCCACGTCGGCACCGGCAAGACCCATCTGGCCTCGGCCATCTGCGAGTTCGTCATCCGCGAGCTGAACGCCATGGCCGTCTACCGGACCCTGTACAGCCTGATGCAGTACGTGAAGGGCGCCTTCGACAACGCCTCCAGCTACACCGAGGCCCAGGCCTACGAGAGCCTGACCCAGCCACACCTGCTGGTGATCGACGAGATCGGCGCCACCAAGCAGACCGAGTTCGAGCAGGCGACCCTGTTCAACGTGATCAACGGCCGCTACGAGCAGCAGAAGCCCACGGTCATCATCTCGAACCTGATGCCCGCCGAGCTGGAGAGGGCCCTGGGGGATCGGGTGATGGACCGCCTGCGCGAGAACGGCGGGATCTGCCTGGTGTTCGACTGGGACAGCGCGCGCCGGGAGGTGGCCAATGGCTGAGCAACTCCGCTGGCGCGCCAAGCGCGGCGTGCCCAACTGCTGGGAAACCCCGTGCGGCTACACCGTGGCCCATTGCCGCCTGCCGAACAACCGCTACACCGTGACCGCCCCGGGCGGCAGCGCTCCGTTTGCCTACACCGACCGGAGCGAGGACATCCCCGGGCTGATCCAGGCCCACAAGGAAGCGCAGGGGGTGCCGGCATGAACGGGTATGCATACCTCTGCCAGATCGGCAGCCTGCCGGAGCTGGTCGTGAAGAACAGCACCAAGCGCCAGGCCCAATACGCCTACGCCAGGTGGTACTGCGCCGAGGTTGGCCTGCAGTGCTCCCGGTCCGTGCGCCGCAACATCGCCTCGCGCGTGAAGGCTGTGAGGTTCCAGGAATGATGCAGAGCAGACCTGTGACCAAGGAGCAGAAGCACTGGCACGACCTGCTGGTGAACGAGGTGGGGTGCATCGCCTGCCGCCACGACGGCCGAGGCGTGAACACGTACTGCAGCATCCACCACGTGGACGGTCGGACGAAGCCCCACGCGCACTGGTACGTGCTGCCCCTGTGCGGCCCGCACCACCAGACCGGTGGCGAGGGTGTCGCGCTACATCACAACAAGGCTCGATTCGTAGCGCGCTACGGCACCGAGGCGGACCTGCTGGCGGAGTGCGCCAAGATCCTGGCCGTTGGAGGCCACGAGATCCCCGCCGGCTTCCTGGCCTGGCTGGACGGCCCGGAGGTGATGGCATGAGACGGGGTATGCGCAACCTGGCGCGGTCGCACCGCCGCCACCCGGACGGCTACAGCACCACCCTGCGGATGTCGTTTCCCGAGCTGGCCGAGCGCGGCTGGCGGCAGGTGGGCGATCACCGCGTGCAGCGCGCCGACGGCTGGGCCATCGAGGCGCAGATGGGGGATCAGGACGGTTTTCGCGTCTGGCGGTACCGGCTCATCAACCCGACCGGCACCGTGCTGTGCTGGCTGCCCAGCGCCCTCGGCGCGGCGGCCTGGGCAGAGCGTGAGCAGAGGAGGGCGGCCCGTGGCTAACGTCTCGACGAGGGCATTCCGCGCTCCGCCCGTGGACTACGAGGGGAAGGAGCAGGCGGCGCTGTTCAAGTGGCTGGCCCTGGCGCACCCGGTGGCCGGCCGCCTGGCGTTCCACGTCCCCAATGGTGGGCATCGAGTGAAAGCCGTGGCGGCGAAGATGAAGGGTCAGGGGGTAAAGGCAGGCGTGAGTGACATCGTGCTGCCGATGGCCCGTGGCGGGTACTTCGGCCTGTACATCGAGTTCAAGGCTACGCCCCCGCACGATTCACCGGTGAGCGCGACTCAGCAGGCGTTCCTGGCTGCGGTGGAGCTGCAGGGCTATCTCGCCATCGTTTGCCGTGGCGTGAACGCGGCCATGGAGGTGATCAACGGGTACATGGCTCTGCCGCCCACCAAGGCGGTGAAGGAGTGATCCAGAAGCGTCACGGGCCGGCGCGCCGGCTTGAGGTGATCAACCTGGCGGGCTGTTCAGCCTGCGCAGGGGCTGGATGGATTCGAGGGATCTGGCACGACATGCCGTGCGCCAGTTGCAACGGCGCCGGATTGGTGAACAGGGAGACCGGCGAGGCGCTGCCCGCCGAGGACCTGGTGATTCAACTGAGGCTCCGGCTCAACCGGGCCAACCGCCTACTCGCTCACTACGAAAGCGAGAGGCCGACTGGCGGACCGCAAGCGGACTACACGGGAAAGAAGAACCCCGCCGGGATCGGCGGGGGCAACTGGACTGGAGACTGAGGGAGAACCCCATGATCTACACAGGAGTGCTCGCAGCAGTGGTTTCCGCCCTCGCTGCTGAATGCATCGACAACACCGCGAAGCAGGCTTGGCAGCGCCTGATCGACAATTCATTGAGGTCGGGCCGTCGGCCCAGCGTATCGCCCGCTGACCGCATGGAGGCGGACTGCTGGGTGCACGCGCGGCTGCACAGCCAGCTGCCGCCCCGGCTGTGGAATGTGCTGGTGGCCAGGTTCAGCACCCACCGGGCGCGCCGCCTGAACGCCATTGCGGCGCTGTTCCCGGTGGTGAACTCGCCGGCCTCGGCGCTGTTCCGGCAGAAGGCGATCACCGCCTGGGCAATCCCGCAGCTGAGGGGCGTCAAGGCTGACGCTGGACGGCAGGGCCGGCTGGAGGTGAAGCGGTCCACCGACGTGATCGTGCTGCCTGCGCGCTTCTACGACATGACCGCATGGGACAACGAGGGCACCCCGGAGCGTACCCGGCGGCGCTGGCGGGCGAACATCGCGAAGGACCTGGAGCAGATGGTTGACCAGGCCCTGGCGCTGGCCGAGGAGATCCTACAGGCGGAGGGCGTGCTACTGGACGAGGCCGCTTGACACTCATGACCGAGTGGCCGAAATTATCGCCATCCTCGTCTTATTACGCCTGATGAGAATGTGAAAGCCCCGGCATTGGTCCGGGGCTTTTTCGTTTCTGCCTCAGCACAAGCATTGCTCTGCGCCGGTCGCCCCCCTTCTCCCCAGCCCCTGATCGGCGCCCTTGCCCGCCACGCGGGCCCTTTTATTCATGGAGATCCATATGGCCGAGCCCAGCAGCACTGCCCTCGCAGTAGCAGC
Organism: Pseudomonas sp. zfem003; assembly: GCF_032621675.1. Taxonomy (NCBI): domain Bacteria; kingdom Pseudomonadati; phylum Pseudomonadota; class Gammaproteobacteria; order Pseudomonadales; family Pseudomonadaceae; genus Pseudomonas; species Pseudomonas sp. zfem003. Next base: position 338,426 of record NZ_JAVYJG010000008.1, read on the forward strand.
ACCGACCGTCCTGGGCATCACGGCTGCAAGCCTGGTCCCGGGCGTAGACCTCAACGCAGTGATCGGCGCCGTCGGCGGCGCACTGTTCTTCGTGGCCTGGGCCCGGGACCTTTCGGTCTTCGCCCGCCTGGCCTATCTCGTCGTGTCCTGGATCGGTGGCTACCTGGTGGCCGCTGAGGTAGTGGGGCGCGGCCTTTCCACCTACAGCGGCCTGCCGGCGCTGGTCTCTGGTGCGCTCATCGTCACGGCGCTGATCAGCGTTGCGGACTGGGTGCGCGGCGGCCAGCCGCCGGCCTGGCTGCGCGCGGTGATGAGCTGGGTTCGCCCTGGCTCTGGAGGAAACGGCAATGGTTAGCACCCTGTTCACAGTCGACCCATGGGCCCTGGTGGCCGCCGTGATCTGCGCCGCCATCTCGCTCCGCGTCGTCCTGTGGCGCCCGGATGGGCACCAGTACAAGGCCGTGCCCTCGTTGCTCGCATGGGTGCTCAGCGCCTCCAGCGGCTGCTACGCCCTGAGCGTGGTGCTGTACAGCGCCTGCGGCCAGCCGGTGGCGCCTGTCTCGCCCTGGCTGGTGTGCCTGCTGCTGGTGATGGCGGCGCTGCTCTACCGCGCCAGGGGCAACGTCGCTGCGTTCCTGCGAGTGGACTGGGAGCGGCCATGGTCGGGTGTTGAGCGAAGGAGGGGCTGAGGTGTTCTCGGTCTCGTCGAAGGGGCTGGAGCAGGCCCTGGCCAACCTCACCGATCTGGAGCGCCGGCAACTTCCGTTCGCCACTGCACTGGCCCTGACTCGTACCGCCCAGGTAGTGGCTCAGGACATCCGGGCCGAGATGTCGGCCGTGTTCGACCGGCCCACGCCGGCCACCCTCAATAGCCTTTTCATCGAGCCTGCGACCAAGCAGCGCCTTCAGGCGCGGGTGTGGATCAAGGACGGGAGGACTCGCAACGGCCAGGGCAACCTGGTTGGGCGCGAGGGCGTATGGGGCAAGGGTAGGGCTGCCTCGGCGTGGTTGACGCCCGAGATCTTCGGCGGACCGAGAAGCCACAAGGGCATCGACTCCATGCTCAGGCGCAAGGGCATCCTTTCGCAGGGGCAGTACGTGGTACCTGGGCGTGATGCCCAGCTCGACCAGTACGGCAACATGCCGCGAGGTCTGCTTTCGAAGATCAGGTCGGGCGCCTCCCTCAACTCTGAGGAGGGCTACAAGGCCAACGCCACAGGCAGTAAGCGCAGCCGGGCCAAGGGCAACGGCAAGCGCTACTTCGTCATGCACGACACCAACCGAAAGCCCTTCGCCGTAGCCGAGCGTACAGGCAAGGGCAGGGCTGGCCTCAAGCTGGTGATGGCCTTCGTCGGCAAGACGCCCACCTACCGCAAGGCCCTGAGCTTCTTCGAGATCGCGGACGAGACGGCTACACGCGTGCTGCCCGAGGAGTTCCGCAAGGCCTTGGCCCAGGCGCTGGCGACCCGCCGTCGATAGGCTGCCCCTATGGGTTTGGGTCCTCCCGGAGGGGGTGGTCTATGAGGGTAATTCGAGCCCCGCTCGACATCTATGTATGACCTTTTTTCAGGGGTTGGTTGTTGTTTAGTCATGGCCAAAAACGAAACAACCAGGCAGCCGGGATGGTTGAACAAATCCGAGATGGCGAAGTCGCTCGGCATTTCCCCGCAAGCCTTTGATAAATGGGGCGTTGAGCCAATCGCCCGCATCGGTCGCGAGGCGTTTTATCGCGTGCAGGATGTGGTGCAAAACCGCCTCGACAACGCGGCAAAGAAACACCAACCCAGCGGTACAGATGGCGAGGTTATCGATCCGCTGATCGAGTACAAGCTGATGCAGGAGCGCCTGCGTCTCACCACGGCCCAGGCCTACGCGGTCGAGCAGAAGAACCAGGTGAACGACAAACTGTTGATACCAGCGCCTTTCGTCACGTTCGCCCTGGAGAAAATCGCCTCGAAGATAGGTTCCAAACTCGAAACCGTCGGCAAGACCGTAAGCCGCCGCCACCCGGACATCGACGCTCGGATACTCGAAACCACGGAGCGCGAGATCGCCCTGGCCCGCAACATCGCCTCTCAGTTCGGCGACGAAATCCCGGGATACCTCGATGAGTACCTTGCAACCTTGGATCAGTGACCTCGGCAAAGCCGTACGGTTAGGGCTGCAGGGCCTGTATAAAGAACCGCCGATGACCGCGGTTCAGTGGGCCGACGAACATTTCTACATGTCGTCCGAGTCTTCGTATCACGAAGGCAAGTGGACGACTGACCCATTTCAGGTCGCCATCCTGAACGCTATGGGCAATGACCTGATCGCCGTAGTCAACTTCGTGAAGTCGGCGCGGATCGGTTACACCAAGCTTCTGATGGCCAACATCGGCTACAAGCTGCAGCACAAGCGCCGCAACATCGTGATGTGGAGCCCAACGGACACTGATTCAAAGGGCATCAGCAAGCGTCACGTCGATGGCATGATCCGCGATGTTCCTGTGATCAAGGACCTGGCGCCTTGGTTTGGCAAGAAGCACCGCGACAACACCATCGAAGCAAAGACCTTCTCGAACCGGAAAAGCCTGTGGATTCGCGGTGGTACCGCATCGGGTAACTACCGCGAGCTTTCGGCTGACGAAGCAATCTACGACGAGCTGTCGAATTTCGACCCGGACATCGAGGGCGAGGGCGATGCCGTCACCCTGGGTGACAAACGCCTCGAAGGCGCCACCTACCCGAAGTCGATCCGCGGCTCCACGCCCAAGAAGGCCGGCAGCTGCCAGATCAACAAGGCCGCCGAAGAATCGCCGATCCGCCTGCGCTTCTACGTGGCTTGCCCGCACTGCCAGCACGAGCAAACGCTGAAGTTTGGTGGCAAGGATTGCGGCTACGGCCTCAAGTGGGAAAAGGACGAGCTCGGTCAGGCCACAAAAGCCTGGTACGTGTGCGAGTGCTGCGCCGAGCGCTTCTACCATCAGGACATGGTGGCAGCGGCTCCGCACGGCCGCTGGATCTGCGATGTCACTGGCATCTGGACGCGTGACTCAATGGACTGGTTCGATAAGGACGACCAGCCGATTCGCACGCCCAAGTCCGTCGCCTTCTACTGCTGGGCTATCTACAGCACTTGGTCGGCCTGGCTGAAGATCGCCGAGGAGTGGCTGAAGATCAAAGGCGACCGCGAGAAGCTGATCACCTTTACAAACACCACGCTTGGCGAGATGTGGGAGGAGATTCAGGCCAAGGTCGACTGGGAAGAGCTCTATGGGCGCCGCGAGGTGTGGACCGGCCAGGTTCCGCTGCGTGCCGTGGTGCTCACCGGCTTCATCGACACCCAAGACGACCGCCTCGAAGGCCGTGTTTGGGCGTTTGGCCAAGGCGAAGAGGCTTGGCTGGTTCACCGCTTCATCCTCATGGGTGACCCGGCCAGCGAGGAGTTGCAGCGCAAGGCCGGCATCGAGTTGCAACGGCAGTTCACCCGTGCGGACGGCCTAGTGATGAAGGTTGATCGGTGGGGCTGGGACTCCGGCGGCCACTACACCGATGAGGTGTACGCCGCCAGCCGCAAGCACGGCCTGCTCTGGGTCATTCCGACCAAGGGTGCCAGCCAGTACGGCAAGCCAATCGCCAACATGCCGCGCACCAAGAACAAGGCCAAGGTCTACCTGACCGAGATCGGTACCGATAATGCCAAGGAGCTGATCTACAGCCGCCTCAAGCTGCCGGTCGATACCGCAAAGTCGCAGGCCGGCGAATGCCAGCCTGGCGTGATCCACCTGCCAGCCAACAGCGACATCTGCGACGAAAGCGAGGTCAGGCAACTCACCTCCGAGGTAAAGGTGCCCAAGGTTGTCAATGGTTTGCGCGTGCATCGCTGGGATGCCCAAGGCCGCCGCAACGAAGCACTCGACTGCCTGGTTGGCGCCATTGCCGCGCTGCGCATCAGCCAGCAGCGCTTCGGCCTGGACCTTGACGCACTTGCGGAACAACCGCAGCCCGGTGGCGACGCCGCCAACTCTGACGACGAGCGCCCCCGCGCCAAATCCTCCTTCTGGAGCAAACCCTGATGACCTACACCATCGAGCAGTACCAGAAGCTCAAGGCGGCCCTGGCCGGCGGCGAGCTTCAGGTGCGTTATGCCGATCGCTCCGTCACCTACCGAAGCGCGGACGAGATGCTGCGCATCCTCCGGCAGATGGAGAGCGAACTCGGGCTCAACGCCAACAACAACCACGGGCGCCGCTACGCCTCCTTCTCCAAAGGCTACTGACATGGGCTTTCTCGACACCCTGCTTCCCGGCATGGCCGCGAAGCGCGCCGAGGCTCGCCTGCGGAAAAAGAAGCTGGACCTGCAGATCGACATCCTTGAGCGCCGCTTCGAAGGTGCCGCCAAGGGGCGTCGGAACGATGGCTGGCGCAGCAGCGGTACCGACGCGAACGCAGAGATCGGCCCGGCCCTGGCACGCCTGCGCAACCGAGCGCGCGACCTGCGCCGGAATAACCCCTATGCCGAGCGGGCCATCACCGGCATTGCCGACAACGTAGTGGGCGCCGGCATCGTCCCGCGTCCGCTGGCCAAGTCCGCCCGCGCCAACAAGAGGCTGGTCGACCTGTGGAAAGCCTGGGGCGAGGAGACGCTCTGCGACGCCGACGGCCTGGAGAACTTCTACGGTCTGCAGCACAAGATCATGGAGGCCGTGCCGGAGGGCGGCGAGGTGCTGGTGCGTCGCCGCTGGCGCAAGTCCACCGATGGCCTGCCGGTGCCGATGCAACTGCAGGTCCTGGAGGCCGACTTCCTTGACGAGGAGAAGAACGGCCCGAACGGCAACAACGAGATCATCCAGGGCATCGAGTTCAGCCCCATCGGCAAGCGGGTGGCCTACTGGCTCTTCGACCAACACCCCGGCTCGAACAGCGCCTGGCGCACCTCGCCATCCCGGCGCATCCCGGCGGAAGACGTCATCCACGTCTTCTTGCCCAAGCGGCCCGGCCAGGCCAGGGGCTACAGCTGGTTCGCGCCGGTGATGCAGCGCCTGCGCAACTTCGACGAGATGGAAGACGCCGTCATGGAGCAGGCCAAGATCGCCGCCTGCTTCGCCGCGTTCGTCGTGAAGGACGACAGCTCTACCAGCGCCCGCAAGCCGCCGCCCCTGGTTGAACGGGTAGAGCCCGGGATCATCCAGGAGCTGGCCCAGGGCGAGGATGTCACCTTCGGCACACCGCCAACCTTCAACGGCTACGACTCCTACGCCTGGCAGGGGCTGCACGCCATCTCCGTCGGCCTGGGGGTTCCCTACGAACTCACCACCGGCGACCTGAAGGGCGTGAACTTCTCCAGCGGCCGGATGGGCTGGCTGCACTTCGCCCGCCGGGTCGACGTGTGGCAATGGCGGATGCTGATCCCCCAGCTGTGCGTCGGCGTATGGCGCTGGTTCATGGAGGCCCAGGCCTTGCTGCCAGGCGGCGTGCTCGAGGACGTGAAAGCCGAATGGACGCCGCCGCGCCGGGAGATGGTCGATCCGAAGTCCGAGATCGAGGCCGTGAAGCAGCGCCTGCGCAACGGCCTGGTCACCTGGCCGGACGCCCTGCGCGAGCTGGGCATCACCGATCCCCATGCCCACGCCAAGAACATCCAGGAAGCCAACGCCCTGCTCGACGAGCTCGGCCTGATCCTCGACTGCGACCCCCGCAAGGTGCTCGCGGCTGGATCGGCAGCGGCTGCCACCAACACCACCACAGAGAAGCCGAAAAATGCCGCAGACGACCAACAAGACGCATGAGACCCCCATGCTCACGCTGCGCGCCGCGGTAAGGCCGGACACGGTCGACATCGAGGCCCGCACCGTAGAGCTGGTCTGGACCACCGGCGCCAAAGGGCGCCGCTGGAACTGGGACGTGGGCTACTACCTGGAGGAGCTGGAAGTCAGCGACTCCGCCGTCAAGCTCGACCGCCTCAACAACGGAGCACCCTTGCTCAACGTCCACAACCAGTGGGAGCTCAGTTCCGTGCTGGCCGTGGTTGAGCGGGCCTGGCTGGAGAACGGGGAGGGCAAGGCCCTTGTTCGCTTCAGCCAGCGCGAAGACGCCGACGAGGTGTTCCGCGACGTGAAGGACGGAATCCTCCGCAACATCAGCGTCGGCTACACCGTGCACCGCTACGTCCTCGTCGAGGGCGGCGACGACACCATGCCCCTCTACCGTGCTGTGGACTGGGAGCCCATGGAGCTCTCCCTGGTCCCCGTCGGCTTCGACGACGGAGCCAAGGTCCGCAGCGCCAAGACGCCGGCCGAATACGACGGCCAGCGCTTCAACACCGTTTTCGAAACTCGGGAGGCCGAAGCGCCTACCGACCAACCGGCCGCCGTGGCCAACCCCCAAGAGGAAACCGAGATGACCGAAGAAGAGAAACGCGCGGCCGAAGAGCTGATCCGCCGTGAAGCAGCCGAGGCCGAGCGCAAGCGCGGCGTAACCATCCGCACCATGGCCAAGAAGGCGGGCCTGGATGACGACTTCGCCGAGGACCTCGTAGCCCGGGGCGTATCGACGACCGAAGCCAGCGCCGCCATGTTCGACAAGCTGGCCGAGCGTCAGCAGAAGGACCAGCCGGAAACCCGCAACACCCTGCCCACCGGCGGCCAGGACCAGGGCGTCCTGCTGGCCAAGCGCTCCGCGATGCTCAATGCACTGCTCCATCGCTGCAACTCCTCCATCAAGCTGGAGGAGGACGGTCGCGAGTACCGCGGCATGCGCCTGATAGACATGGCCCGCGAGGCCATCGAACAGGTGGGTGGCAGCGTGCGTGGCATGACCCCGCAGGAAGTCGCCCGCGCCGCCCTGGGCTGTGACCGCCAGGCCATGCGCGCCGCCGGCATGAATTCCACCAGCGACTTCCCTCTGCTGCTGGGCAGCACCGTCAACCGTACCCTGCGTGACGCCTACCAGCTGGCGCCGCAGACCTGGCGCCCGTTGGGCCGTCAGACCAGTGTCCCTGACTTCCGCGCCGTCACCCGCGCCGCCCTGGGCGATATCTCCGCGCTGGAGAAGGTGCAGGAGCACGGCGAGTACAAGTACGGCACCATGAGCGAGGACGGCGCCCCGCTGAAGGTGGCCAAGTTCGGCAAGATCATCGCCATCACCTGGGAAGCGATCGTCAACGACGACCTCGGCGCCCTGTCGCGTGTTCCCCAGGCCCTGGGCAATGCCGCCGCGCAGACCGAGTCCGACGTGGTCTGGTCGCTGCTGCTGGGGAACCCGAACTTCACCGACGGCAACCCGGTGTTCGACGCCTCCCACGGCAACGTGGCTGCCAGCGGCGGTCCCATCAACACCTCCACCCTGGCCGCCGCCCGCGCCGCGATGCGCAAGCAGAAATCCAAGGCCGGCCACTACCTCAACCTCGGCCCGGAATACCTGGTGGTCGGCCCGGACAAGGAGCTGGAGGCCTACCAGTTCACCAGCTCCAACTACGTGCCGGCGAAGAACGCTGACATCAACGACAGCCGCAACACCTCGCTGATCGTGATCGTCGACGCCCGGATCACCGGCAACCAGTGGTACCTCTACGCCGCCCCCGGCGTCGTGGACACCTTCGAGTACGCCTACCTTGAGGGCGAGCCTGGCGTCTTCACCGAGACCCGCGAGGGCTTCGAGGTGGACGGCATGGAGATCAAGGCCCGCCTGGTCTTCGGCGCCGCCTGGATCGACTACCGCGGTGTCTATAAGAACGCCGGCGCCTGACCGCCAGCCACCAACCCCTACAGGGCGCCTCCGGGCGCCTTTTCTGTTTCAGGAGACTCCATGGACAACCAGCACAAGAAGATCACCGGATACCGGGATCTGACCCAAGCCGAGATCGACGGCATGAATTCCATCAAGGCCCTTGAGGCCGACGCCGGTGCGCTGTTCAAGCAGATCCAGCAGGTGGAAGGCGTCGACCAGCGCGAGCTGGCTCTGGCTCGCACCAAGCTGCAGGACGGCTTCATGCGCTTCGTTCGCGCCATCGCCCGTCCGGCTGACCCCTTCGCCTGAATCGCCAACCCATTCCCCTCTCGAGGTGACCCATGAAATCGTTCATCCAGCACGGCGACTGCATCACCGTACCCGCGCCCACCGGCGGCACCCTGTCCGGCCAGCTCTACAAGGTCGGGTCCATCATCGGCGTGGCAGCCACCACCGAGGCGGCTGGTGACCCGGTCGTGCTCAAGCTCACCGGCGTCTTCGAGCTGACCAAGACCAGCGCCCAGGCCTGGGCTGTCGGCGACCCGGTGTTCATGAACACCACCAGCCGCTCGCTCTCCAACGCCTCGTCCACCGGCCTGGTACTGGTCGGCGTGGCCACCGAGGTCGCTGCCAACCCGTCCTCGGTCGGCCGCGTGCGCCTCAACGGCGTCTCCGCCCCGGCCGCCGTGGCGTAAGCCATGGCCTGGGCCGATATGCGCGACCGCATGCATGAGCGCGTGGTCGCGCACCTCAACGACGGCACCGCCGAGTACAACGCCAACGACGGCACGCCCCCAGTTCGCTGCCTGCCAGTGATCGTGGAGAACAACCTGATGCAGAACGGCCCGGATGGCCTCATGCGTTCGGACGCGATCGGCGTGACCTGGCGCAAGCAGCTCCTGGAGACGGCCGAGCGCGGCGGGATCTTCACCCACTGCGGCCGCCGGCTGATCGTCGAGCAGGTCATCGCGGACGACGGCCACATGGTGACCGCCGCCTGCATGGAGGACGCATGAGCAACATCCTCACCGCCGTCCGCCTGGCCTTGCTGGAGCGTGTCCAGGGCATCACCGCTGCGAATGGGTACCGGACCAGCATCGGCGACCACCTCAAGACCGGGTGGCTGAACGAAGTGCTGGGCGAGAAGAACCTCCCGGACCAGTTCGCGCTGGTGCAGCGGGCCAAGAACAACCCGCCGGAGCCTGGGCCCGCTGCGATCAAGGTGCACTGCGGCTTCTTCGTGGTCGGCCTGATCAAGGCGGACCTCCTCAGTTACGAGGAAGCGCTCGAAGCCATGGAGCTCGACATCTGCCAGGCCTTGATGCCGCGCCAGGGAGGCTTCCCGGCCGGATTCCCGAAAGGGGTAACCGCTTTAACGCTCGGCGCCACCGAGTCCTTCCCGCCCGGGGATGGCCAGCGCCATGCCGGGGTACTCGTTCCCGTCCACATCACCACCATCATCCAGGAGCAGATCCGCCGATGAGCACCGAGAAAACCGTGCAGCTGGTCGAGGTCGAACTCGCCGGCGAGCACCGCCACAACGGCGTCGACCACAAGGCCGGCGACAAGATCAAGGTCACCCCAAAGCAGCAGGCGTTCCTCCAGAGCGCCCAGAAGCTCAAGGGCACCGCAACCGCAGCCACCAAGGAGTGACTGAGCCATGGCAACCAGAAAAGAGACAGTGGTCATTGGCGGCCACCTGAAGGCGCGCGAAGCGGGCAGCGGCCTGCCCTTCCAGAAGGTCGGCCTGGTGAGCACCATCCAGCACACCACCGAGACCAACAGCCTGTCCCTGGCCGACACCACCACCCCCCAGGGTGGCGAGTACGACAGCCTGGACCGCGTCACCTCGGTGGGCCTGTCCATCAACTTCCGCGAGATCTACACCTGGGTGCTGGCCGCCCTGGTCTGGGGTAGCGCCACCAGCGTCGCCGCCACCACCATCACCGGCGAGAAGCACACCGCCGCCACCGCCGGCACCATCGCCCTGGACAAGATGCCCCTGGCCATCTCCGGCGTGAGCAACGAAGCCGGCACCACCGACTACGACGAGTTCGACGACTGGGTCATGACCGGCTCCGGCATCGAGGTTGTGGCCGGCGGCGCGCTGGATACCGCCATCAAGGCCGCCCCGTCCGGCACCCCGTTCAAGGTCAGCGTCGACTACAGCTCCGCCGCCGTAGACGTGATCGAGGCCCTGACCAACTCCGGCAAGACGTTCGAATTCCTCTTCGAGGGCGAGAACGCCGCCGGCACCCAGAAGCGGGTCGAGGCCAGGTTCTTCCTGTGTCGCCTCAACCTCGCCACCACCATGGACTGGATCAACACCGAAGACTTCGGTGGATTCGAGGCCACGGCCAAGGTGCTGCGCGACGACAGCAAGGTCGGCGCCGGCGTCTCGAAGTACTTCAGGATCAAGAAGGAGTTGGTGGCGGCCTGATCGGACGCACTGAAAACAGCCGAGCCCCGGCGGCGTAACCCCGGGGCTTTAGAGCTATCTCAGTGCTTTGGCCCAAGCGCTTAATTGTGATCCTGAGTCACTTTTAAAAACTCAGCGCGCCCGAGAAGGAGCGGGTGGCGGTGTAACGAGAAAGCCCCGCTCTAGGGCGGGGCTTTTTGGGTACTGAACCATAGTGGGATTGTCCCACTTTGATCTGGGTTACCGCCCCGAAATGAGCAACCGTCAAGATTTCCTTGATGGTTGATGCGATCTCTGCCGTGTCGGGAAACTTGATTCACCAAATCGGGTGAATCAAGTTGCTCACCCGATTTGATGCTTGGGGTTGATTGTGGCGCGTGGTCTGGTCAGATGCCCACTGATTCCCGCTCCCCGGAATTGGTGAGCGGACTGTGAAGAGGCGGTAGTCGGTCAACCTCTGCGCCCGAGATTTTGAGCTCCCCAGATCGGGGGAGCTCAAATGTTCGACAACCCAGTAGATATTCGCGACTTCTTGGCAAATCCGGTTTCCGCCCCGAATTGGGCAACTATGGTCATTTCGACATGCACCAGGAGCTGAGCTACCTCTTGGGCTTTGCCCGAGTCTGCGGGGCTTTAACCACGGAGTCCTTCAGTTTTTGCTCTCGCTCTTCCAGCTGTGCGAAGTACTCGGGCCCGCCTTTGGCGTCGAGCGATTTGAGATGGACCTCGACGCTTTGCATGAGCCGGCGCATCTCTTCCCAATCGTAGTTGCGAAGGGACTCATGCTGCTCGGGAGACAGGAAAGAGTCTTCCAATCTCGCGATGATTTCGGCTGTAGCTGACCGCTTGTTCTCCTGGGCGGCGGTCATAACTTTCTCGCGCAGCTCGGCCGGGATTCTCAGGTTGAATTGCGGGTCGGTGCGGCTCATAGGCGTCCTTTTGTAAACCAAAATGCGTTGACAACAAACAGGATGCATCACGGTGCTATTGACGGCAATGAAGCACCGTTCTACATTTCCTGTGAAGCACCGTGATGCATGGAGATAATCATGGAATCGAAGAAAGCGTTGCCAATCTTGGTTCGCCCAGGTCAGGAGGTTAAGGCGTGGGTGGAGCGAAAAGCTAAGGAGCAGGACCGAAGCATGAATTGGATCGTCAGCAAAATTCTTGAGAGGGAAATGCGGGATGAAATGCAAAAACAGCAGGCATGAAAAAGCCCCAGTCGCGCCAACGACTAGGGCTTCGGGTGTGAAGACTTTGGAAGGAGTTCACGAGATGAATAGTACCGCAGGAAACACGGATTGCAATGTCCAGGCTCGGACGGGGCTGGTGATTCCGTTTCGCCAGAAAGAGCTTCTGCTCGTGGATCACGACGGCACGCCCTATGTGCCGATGAAGCCTGTTGTAGATGGCATGGGGCTGGCTTGGCAGACTCAGCACCGAAAGCTGTTAACTGGGCGATTTTCCTCAACTGTCACCGAAATGGTGATAGTTGCTCAGGATGGCAAACAACGCGAAATGACCTGCTTGCCACTTCGCAAGTTGACCGGCTGGCTGATGTCTATTCATCCCGGCAAGGTCCGTCCAGAGCTTAGGGACAGGATCATCGACTTTCAGAACGAGTGCGATGACGTGCTGTGGGCGTACTGGAATGACGGTCTGGCGGTTCGTGGCAAAGCTTCCGAAGACGCTGTCTCGATCATCGGGCGGACCATCGGCACCGACGGCTTCCACTGCCTGGCGGCCGTAGTCGACGGCAAGACCAAGCGCCTCCCGGCGGCACTGCGGCGCGGTGCCAAGAACCACCTCTGGTCTCAGGTGCACAAGGCCTTCAGCGTCGTGACCGCCGAGGATATCCCGGCCAATCAACTGGACGCTGCCCGCAACTTCGTCGCCGCCTACGCCTTGGAAGGGGAGTGGCTGGGGCGTGATGCCCTGGAGGGCTTCGGTGGCCTGATCGGCAAGAAGCTCAAGGGTTCCGAGCGCTGGATGGTCTCCGTCGACCACACCGGCCAGGAGCAGTACACCCCGATTCCGGAGAACGCCAGCGTGCTGAGCTACGAAGACCTGATCGCCGGCATGGTCTCCACCCGGGGTGACATCCCGGTTTCGACCGACGAGATGTTCGAGTTCATGATGGCGGCGCTGACCAACCTCAAGTGCCGTACCGACAACATGCAGCACATGCTGCGCAACCAGAGGGCTGCAGCATGAGCGAGGTCATCAACCGCACCACCACCATGAGCAGTCGGGAGATCGCGGCGCTCACCGAAAAGCAGCACCAACACGTCAAGCGCGATATTGAAAGGATGCTTGCCGAGCTTGGGGAAGATGCGTCCAATTTTGGACGCATCTATTTCGACAGCATGAACCGGGAGAAAACCGAGTATCTGCTGGACCGTGACCACGTTGAATGCCTGCTCGCAGGCTACAGCGCACCGCTTCGCATGAAGGTAATCCGCCGGCTCCATGAACTGGAGGACGCAGCAGGGTACCGCCTGCCAATCGAGCGCAAGCTGCCCACTGCTGCCGACAGCTTCAACGCCGGCCTGGTGATCGCCAAGGCCCTCGGGCTTGACGGCAACCAGGCGGTGCTCAGCGCCAACCGGATGGTGGCTGCAACCCTGGGCGTCGACGTGATGCAGATGGCCGGCGTACAGCACCTGGTGTGCGAATCGCAGGAGATGACCTTCACCCCGAGCGAGATGGGGTGCAGGCTCGGTGGCATGAGCGGCCAGGGAGTCAACAAGCTGCTGGAGCGGTGCGGCCTGCAGCGGTCGTTCGAGTACCGCAAAGGCCGGAAGCGCTGGGAGGTCCTGCCGGACGGCAGGCCCTTCGCCGTGATCGTGGACACCGCCAAGAAGCACAGCGACGGTGCGCCGGTGCAGCAGATCCGCTGGAAGGAATCGGCCTTGGACCGTCTCGCGCCAGCGCTGACGCCGTAGCCAAGCCCGAAAGGGTACGCACGAACTGCGTACCCTTGCCCTGCTGGGATGTCCTCAGATTTGAGGGTATCTGGATGTGCTCAAATCTGAGCACATCTCAAGCTTGACGATTCTGGGTAGTGCCTGTAGTTTTCGAGCGTCGCCGCAAATTCGGCGACCTGGGATTGGCCTCCCGGAATTCGTTGGCGGACACGACCGCCCTAGAGCGGTTTTTTTGTGTCCAAAGCATGGCAGCACCTGCGTTATGGGTGGGGCCGTGTGGGCACTCGAAAGAGTGGCCGGTGCCAACGACCGGTAGGCCAACCCGCACGGTTCCGCTCTCCCCATTGGCCTGGGGAAGTGGTGCACAGCCAGAATCGTTGGAGACGCCCATGAACACCGCCCAGGTAATCCCGTTCCAGTTCGAAGCCCAAGAAGTACGCACCCTGCTGATCGACGGCCAGCCGTGGTTTTGCGCGACTGATCTGTGCTCAGTTCTTGGGTATCTGAACGCCCCCGATGCAATCAGAAAGCACTGCCGTGAGGCTGGTATAGCGAAACGCGACATCAGCTCTGGAGGCCAGAAACGCAGCGTGACCTTCATCAATGAAGGCAACCTCTACCGCCTCATCATCAAGAGCCGGAAGGAAGAGGCGCAACGCTTTGAGACCTGGGTGTGCGATGAGGTGTTGCCGGCGATCCGCAAGCACGGTCGATACGAAGACCCCGATGGCCGCATGCAGACCCTGATCGACCAGACCATCGGGACCGACGGTTTCCACATGCTGGGCGCGCTGATCAAGGGCAAGGTCTCTTCACTGCCCGCCCATGAAAAGCGCAGCGCCACGGCGAAGATCTGGTCGCAGACTCACGCGGCCTTCGGGGTTCGCTCCGCAGCCGACATCCCGGCCAGCCAGTTGGATGCCGCGCGCAACTTCATCGCCGCGTACGCCCTGGACGGAGAGTGGCTGCCGAAGGAGCGGGCCAAGGGCGCTTACGAGCTGGATTTCTACGCCGCTCAGGACCTGAACAACCTGATCCATTACACGGCCTGGGTGAGCTACAAGTGGTCCCAGATCAGCCCGGCGGTAAAGGCGCTGAACCCTCGCTATCACGCGGGAACCTGGGAGTTCTTCGAGTACGCCCAGCGCGCGGCCGACAGGCTGGAGCGAGCACTGCCGGAGCTGATAGACGATTTCCGCAGCAGAGAAGGGGGCGGCCTTCGCCCCAGCGAGTGCCTCGCCAAAGGCGTCTCCCCGGGCTGCCCGGCAGACTGATCCTGCTCACACGCCCTAACCCAGCCTTGTGCTGGGTTTCGGCGCTGGTGCTCTGCTACATTCCCGCCACCAGTGTAAGGAGGTGCAGGATGCAGCAGTGCCCGAAGTGCAGCTATGAATTCACGATGCGCGAGATTCAGGAGAAGACCCCGTGCCCGAAGTGCGCCCAGTGGGCCGCAATCGATGCCAGGGCTGAAGAGATAGTGCAGGAGCGCCGCACGCAGACCGCAGGACGCTCTGCCACGGTCAACAAGGCGATGGAGGGCATGGCAGGTGCACAGCCGGTGGTCGTAGTCGACTTCCGCATGGATTTCCTATCGCTGGTGAAGCTCTTCTTCAAGGCAGGTCTCGCTGCAATCCCGGCGCTGATAATGGTCAAGGTGGTGCTGTTCGTTTTTTCGGCGCTGATTGGGATGCCATCCGGCCTTTTAGGTTGACGATTTCTATTCAACAAACCCGCTTCGGCGGGTTTTTTTATGCCTGGAGGATTCATGAGCAACATCGGAAAGAGCGTGATCAAGAAGGTCGGTGAGCGGGAGGTGATCTGCCGCGAGCTGACAGTTTCGCAGGTGCGGGGGCTGGTCCTGAGTTCCGGGGCTCCCGATCTAATTTCGGACTTCCTCTTCGAGGAGATCCGCCTCCGCGATCTGCCCACCTTCACCAACCTGTCGGCAGAGGACGTGGATGAGATGTACCCCTCCGACCTAGCGGCTGTGGTGCAAGGCTGCCAGGAGGCCAACCCGCATTTTTTCGGGCTGCTGGCGAGGGATGCCAAAGCCCGCGCCAGTTCGTGAGGGAGCTGGATGCCAGCATCTGCTCCCTGACCCTCTTCGGCCACCAGCGGGTGCTCGACTACCCGTGGTCGCTGTTTCTCTCTGCCCTCAAGGGGTAACCCATGGAAAAAATTGAACTGGTCCTGACGGCTGACCCATCTCAGGCCAAGCGGGGCGTTGCTGCCCTGCGCAGCGAGTACGAGAAGTTCGCCCGGGAGGTGGAGCGCCCTCTGTCTGGTATCGACACCCTCAGGTCGTTGCAGGAGTCCGCCAAAGCCGCGTCTGCCGAGTACTTCTCCGCCCGCCGCCGCCTGCAGGGGCTGAAGGACGCCGCTGCCAACGCGACGACGCCTGTCCGTGGGCTCGCCCAGGAGATCGGCAAGGCCGAAGGGAAGCTGGCCAGGGCCACCCGCGAGTTCGAGCGGCAGAAGGCAGCGGTGAACAGCCAGCGCGCGGAGTTGAAGGCCGCCGGCGTAGACACCCGCAACCTCAGCAGCGAGCAACAGCGCCTGCAGGCGGAGATGGCCAAGTTCCGCACCGACACGGCCCGCTCCGGCATCGCCCGTCTCGCTGCCGAGCAGAAGCGCGCCCAGGTTGCCGCCCGTGACCTGAGCCTCCAGCAGGCGCGCTCCAACCTGGGCGTCACCCAGGCCCGCGCCGCGCAGCAGACCATTGCCGACCTGCGCCGCCAGTACGAACTGCTGCGCTCCTCCGGCACGCTCACCACCCGTGAGCTGGCCATTGCGCAGGAGCAGCTCAATGCCAAGATCGCCCAGGCCAAGGGCGAGCTGCGAGGGCTGCAGGGCGGAGGCTCGGGTGGCGGGATTGCCGGGCTTGCTGCTCGGGGAGGGGGCGCCCTGGCCGCAACGGGCGGTATCGCAGGCCTGGCCCTGGCCAGCAGGGCCTACGCCAAGGCGCTCGACCCCATCAAGAATATGGAAGCCCAGCTGAAGCTGGCGACCTCTTCTCAGGAAGAGTTCAACCTGGCCCAGCAGGAGACGTTCCGCATCGCGCAGGAAAACCAGGCCCCCCTCGAGGACGTGGTGGGCCTGTATGCGCGGCTGGCTCCCGCCCTTAAGGAGGCTGGGCGGACCCAGGGCGACGCTATCAAGATCATCGACGCTGTGACCAAGTCGCTGCGTATCAGCGGCGCTTCGGCGGAAGAGACGGCGAGCACCATCCAGCAATTCTCCCAGGCGCTGGGGTCTGGCGTGCTCCGTGGCGAGGAGTTCAATACGATCTCCGAAAGTTCTCGTCGGCTGCTGAAAGCACTGGCGGATGGGCTCAACGTGAACGTTGGTGCGCTCCGCGGCATGGCTGCCGAGGGCAAGCTCACTGCTGGCGTCATTGCGGACGCGCTTGTAGGGCAGTTGCCGAAGCTGACGGCTGAAGCGGCAATGCTGCCTGAAACCTATGCGGGCGCAGTAACCAAGATGGCGAATGAAAACACGCTACTGCTCAAGTCGCTGGATGAACTGACCGGAGCTTCCAACAAGGCGATTGGTGGCGTGAATGCACTCGCTACAGCTATTGCGAAGCTCAGAGGTGGCGAGCTGGTCGACTCCTTCCGCTCACAGGCCAAGGGGGCCGGCGGCATCAAGAACGAGATGAGCGTGCTGCTCTCCCAGATCCGCGATCTTCAGACCGCCCGCGCCGGCCTGAGCCGTACGGACTCCACGGATACCTTCTTCTTCAAGTTCAAGTTCTACGACCGGGCCGAGGCCGATGCGGCAATCAAGGCCCTGGAGGGGGACCTGGAGAAGCTCAAGGCGCGCCTGCGTGAGGTGGAGGGTGCAGAGAAGGAGAGCAACGCCAAGCGCGAGCAGGAAGAGAAGACCGCTTCAGAGCAGCGCCGCAAGCTGAAGGAGCAGTCCTATCAGGATGACAAGAAGCTCCTTGAGCAGAGCCTGAAGGACGCCAAGGTGAGCCTAGCCGCCAGGGTCGCCGAGGAACGCAAGGCGGCCAGCGCACTGGAGAAGCGGCAGCAGGAGAAGCTGGACACCCAGACCCGCTATCAGGATGCACTGGCCAAGCTGCAGTCGGGGGGGGCCGGAAGCGATCCGTCCTACGGCGCCGCCAGCGCGATGAAGGTGGCCGCGCGTAATGCGCTGCAGGCGGGTGACGTGGAGGGCGCCAAGCGCCAGGCACAGGCCGCGCTGGCAATCATCCAGCAACTGACTGAATCCGGGCAGAACACCTACGGCTTCGAGGGCTTCGTAAAGGACCTGCAGGCCATCGAGCAGGCTGCAGACCAGAAGGGGATCACCGAGGCGCAGGCGAAGCTGGATATGGCCAAAGCCTCCGTTGCCGAGTTGCAGGCGCAGGTCGACAAGCTCTCGAAGGCCAAGGTCACCCCGGAGATGTCGGCCGAAGACAGGACCAAGCTGCTGACCGATATCCAGGAACTGGCCAAGACGCTCGGCACCCTGCTGACCATCCCGGTCACGCCGGTTGTCACGGCGCCATCTGCTCCCGCCGTGGAGAACAGTGATGTGCCGAAGCTGGCCACTGGCGGCCTTGTCCGGGGGCCTGGGACGGCCACCAGCGACAGCATCTGGGCTCGCCTGAGCAATGGCGAGGGCGTGATCAACGCCATGGCGGTGCGGCACTACGGGGCAGGGCTGATTCATCAACTGAACAGCTTGAGCGTGCCGAAGTTCGCCCAAGGCGGAGTGCTGGGCAGCTTGCCGGTGATTCCGCCCATGGCGGCCAAGCCGGCAGGTGCTCAGCTCGCCGACTACGGCCGCCTGACCATGGTCCTGCCCGGCGGCACACAGGTCCCGACCCTGGTGCAAGACAGCACCCACCAACTGCTGCGCCGCGAGGCGCGCATGCGCGGAAAGGGCGCCCCGCGCCCCCGATAACCTAAGGAGTCACCATGAACCCGATCCCGCCCGTCATGCTCGGCGGCGTCGAGCTGCGCCCGTGGAGTGGCCTGGTCGTGCAGGAGTACTCGCCCATCGGCGGTACCACGCTCGCCCGGCGCTCCGGCGGCGCCGCGGTGAAGATGCAGCACTGGCGCAAGACCGCGATCACGTTGCGTGGCAGCGGCTGGATGGGCCCCGGCCTGGCCGGCGTGGACTTCAGCCAGCCCGTAGAGCTGCGCTGTACCAAGCAGTTGAGCCTCACCACCACGGCCCTGACCGGGACCCTGCCCAGCGCCCCGCGCCAGGATTACGCCCCCTGGGTGATGGCGCTGGTGGGCCGTGAGTGGGAGCGGCACCCGGTGGCCATGGCTGGCCTGGCCTTCACCATCACCCCGGTACCGGGCGCCACGCTGTACCAGGTCTGTTGGATGCCGGTCTTCACCGTGTTCTGCGACGTGCCGGGGGAGTCCATGGACCCTTCGGCCGCGAGCCACGACTGGTCCATCACCGCCGAGGAGGTCTGACATGCAGTTGAACGGATCGCCGATCAACGGCGCCCCGCTGAACGGCTCCCAGTCTCGTGGCGCTGTGGCACCGCCCCAGACAATCGCGCCGGTGGTGAGCATGGTCTGGTCGGCGCGGCTGCTGCTCAACGGCGTGGACGCCAGCCACCTGCTGGCCGGGCGCATCACCACCCGGCGGGAGGAGGGCGCCCGGACCATCGCGGACGTCGATCTGCAGTTCCTGGACGATGCGGTCAACCCGGCCACCTACCAGGGCCAGGCCGTCGAGCTGTGGTTTCGCCACTGGGTGGCCGGGGCCTGGGTCGATCACCTGGTGTTCCGGGGCAAGGTCACCGGCCCGCAGTTCAGCCTGCAGACGCGGGTGCTGTCCTGCGAGTGCGCGGACCAGTTGAACGAGCAGGTGGAGCTGCTGGACCTCGCCACCATCGACGCCATCACCGGCGGGCTCTGGTCGGCGGACGTGTTCGAGGCGGTGGAAGGTCGGTCCCGCTGGGACTACGCCAGCGAGCGCATGAGCACCCGCCCGGCCAGCCTGCAACTCAGCCTGGAGGGTGCCCTGCAGGTGACGCCCTGGGCGACCAGCGCGCCGGCCTGGCTGATACCGGCGGGCACGGTGATGTTCCAGTCCGTGGAGTGGGTACCGGTGGAGCTGAGCGACCGCATCAACGTGGTGGAGATCGAGGCCGACTACCGGTTCAGCCGCCTGCGCGAACGCCACCAGCCGTTCTTCTGGGAGCACCCGGACTGGGTGGGACTGACCATCATCGACGGCTTCTGCTTCGAATGGCGGCACGACAGCACCGAGATGCCGGACATCGCCATGATCACCGAGGCCAGCCAGAGCGCGGGCTACCAGGCGGTGATCAATGCCGGCTGGGATCGCCTGCCGCCGTCGGGTTCCGGCGCGCTCTGTACGCCGCCCTCCAGCTGGCTGAACGAATACCCGGACCTGTTGGTGCGCGCCACCTGGACCAGCGCCATGCGCTGGGTGCAGCCGGTGACCGAGCAGTACACGCTGCGGGTGGAGGCGCCCGCCAGCATCGCCCAGGCCGGCGAGGTGGTGGAGCGCGAGCGCCTGGCCTTCGAGACCGAGAACGACCGCGCCTCATCGTTCGAGGATGCCGAGTTCACAGGGCCCGAGGCAGACGCCGTGCAGGACGCCCTCGGCGACTGGGTGGTGGACCTGCGCGAGGACGTGCGCCTGGGTGAGGGCATGACCTGCCTGATGCACGTAGGCCGCACCCGCATCCTGGGTGCGCACCGGGGCAACCGCTTCGTGTTCCAGCTGCCGGCGGCCGACGCCATGGGCATCCGCCTGGAGCACACGCTGCGGGTCGAGGACCAGGTGCTGGGCCGCTCCATCGCCTGCCAGGCCAAGGTGGCGGCCATCGCTCACGAGTGGGACCTGGATAGCGGCTCGGCCGTTACCACCGTCGAGCTGGCCGTCAGCCAGGGCGGCGGGGAAGTGAGCGACCCGCTGACGGTACCGCCGATCCCGGCGAGCACGCCGGCCGGTGAGGCGCCCACGCTGATTCAGTTGCCCAGCCAGTTCTCCGGCCACGTGGACAGTCCGCCCTACGACGAGGACCTGCTGGGCTTCGCCGGCAACTACACCAACTACAACTCGACCCAGGAACGGTTCGAGCGGCGCTTCGACATCGAGGCGCCGGAGATCCCCGCCGACCACCGCGACGAGTACGAGGTGCCCCAGGTACAGACGTACCGTGTGGTGGTGCCGACTGACCTACTGGAGCTGTAGCCATGACCCTCGCCGAAGAACGCGCCGCTACACGTAGCGGCGTGGCGTCCTCGCGCGCCTCCACGTTCAAGCGTGACCTCAACAGCCTGGAGACCGCCCGCCGGCAGACCCAGGTGCTCAATACCCTGGAACGCAAAGGGCTGCGAGCTGCGACACGGGGGCGAGGCGTGTGGAAGGAGCCGGCCAAGTCCGGTACCGGCGGCATCGCCAGCCCCCTGACCGAGAAGACTCGAACCGAGGGAACGAACACCGTCCCGGACCGCGACTACTACGGCACCGTGGTGGTGGCCACGTCGGACGGGATCTTCACCATGGAGATCAAGCCCATCAAGACGTTGCGCCTGGCCGATGCCGACGGCGCCGACGTGGTGGTGAACCTGGCGGAGCCTGCACCATGATGAACGTAGCGGGCATTCCCACGGACGAGGTGGTCATCTTCGGATGGCCCTGGCACGGCCTCGTGCGCAGCGCCACCAACCCCAGCCAGGGCGAGGTTGTGCTGCCGAACGGCACCGCGCGTGAGCATCCGCTGCCGGAACAGCTCTGGTACACCTACCGGGTCAGCGTGCCGGGCACGCCCAATGTGACACGCACGCCCGAGCAGCTGGCGTCCGATGCGGCGGCGGGGCGTTCCTGGTGGAACCAGGCCATCCTCTGCGGCTCCCAGTTCCAGCTCTACGGCCGGGACCTGGGCGGCTGGCTCTACTGTGCACCGGACGGCACCCGGTGGATCATCAACCTCGACGCCGGCACTGCCCGGCGCATGGGAGAGGTGGGTGGTTCTGCCGTGCTGAACACCATCAGCGTGAGCTGGCCGGCCGACAACGGCCAGGGCTCTCCGGCTATCGATTGGGGCACGGGCGATCCCGATGTCTACGTGTGGCGGCACCCGGTGCCGTGCGACATCAGCCCAGACGGGCGGCGGGCCGTGCTGATGCTCTACGCCAACGACCCCA
>NZ_JAVYJG010000009.1:0-356564 GCF_032621675.1 Pseudomonas sp. zfem003
CAGCAGTACGAGAAGATCCTCAGCTACCTCGACATCGCCCAGCAGGAAGGCGCCGAAGTGCTCACCGGCGGCGCCGCCGAGAAGCTCGAAGGCAGCCTCGCCACCGGCTACTACATCCAGCCGACCCTGCTCAAAGGCCACAACAAGATGCGCGTCTTCCAGGAAGAGATCTTCGGCCCGGTGGTCGGCGTCACCACCTTCAAGGACGAAGCCGAAGCCCTCGCCATCGCCAACGACACCGAGTTCGGCCTCGGCGCCGGCCTCTGGACCCGCGACATCAACCGCGCCTGGCGCATGGGCCGTGGCATCAAGGCCGGCCGCGTCTGGACCAACTGCTACCACCTGTACCCGGCCCACGCCGCCTTCGGTGGCTACAAGAAATCCGGCGTCGGCCGCGAAACCCACAAGATGATGCTCGACCACTACCAGCAGACCAAGAACCTGCTGGTCAGCTACGACATCAACCCCCTGGGCTTCTTCTGACCCCACCCGCTCCACGAAAAACGCGGCCTCGGCCGCGTTTTTTCGTTTCAGCCCCCCACACGCACCGGGTCGCGGCGACAAACGTAGGATGGGCTGAGCTGTGCGAAGCCCATCATTGCGGGGCTCGGGCACGAGGTGATGCGGTTCGCCGAGCTCACCGCATCCTACGGACATGACCGTGGCGCAGGAT
Organism: Pseudomonas sp. zfem003; assembly: GCF_032621675.1. Lineage (NCBI taxonomy): Bacteria > Pseudomonadati > Pseudomonadota > Gammaproteobacteria > Pseudomonadales > Pseudomonadaceae > Pseudomonas > Pseudomonas sp. zfem003. The sequence continues at coordinate 674 of NZ_JAVYJG010000009.1, forward strand.
GGATCGCGCTTCATCGATCCACCGCCGGAGCCATGCCGCTCCCACAGGGTGCTGCCCGGTGGATCAGGGGCATTTCCGTAGGGTGGGCTTCAGCCCACGCTGACCAACGCTGAGGGCATCAGCCGATGCCCAGGCACATGTACTTCTGCTCGATGTAGTCGTCGATGCCGTATCTGGAGCCTTCGCGGCCGAGGCCGGATTGCTTGATGCCGCCGAAGGGGGCGACTTCGGTGGAGATGAGGCCTTCGTTGACGCCGACCATGCCGTATTCGAGGGCTTCGCTGACCCGCCAGGCGCGGCCGAGGTCGCGGGTGTAGAGGTAGGAGGCGAGGCCGAATTCGGTGTCGTTGGCCATGGCGATGGCCTGCTCCTCGGTGTCGAAGCGGAAGATCGGTGCCAGCGGGCCGAAGGTCTCGTCGCGGGCCACCAGCATCTCCGGGGTCACCTCGCCGAGCACGGTGGGCTCGAAGAAGTTGCCGCCCAGGGCGTGGGGTTTGCCGCCGGCCAGGACGCGGGCGCCCTTGGCGACGGCGTCGGCGATGTGTTCCTCCACCTTGGCCACGGCCTTGGCGTTGATCAGCGGGCCTTGTTGGGCGCCGTCGTCGTCGGCCGGAGCGACCTTTAGGGCGTTGACCGCCGCCACCAGGCGCCGGGCGAACTCGTCGTAGACGCCGCGCTGCACCAGCAGGCGGTTGGTGCACACGCAGGTCTGCCCGGTGTTGCGGAACTTGGAGCCGAGGGCGCCCTGCACGGCGGCGTCGAGGTCGGCGTCGTCGAAGACGATGAAGGGCGCGTTACCGCCCAGTTCCAGGCTGACCTTCTTGATGGTCTCGGCGCACTGGGCCATCAGCAGCTTGCCGATGCCGGTGGAGCCGGTGAAGGAGAGCTTCTGCACCAGTGGGTTGCCGGTCAGTTCGGCGCCGATCTCCCGCGAGCGGGTGCCGGGGACGATGTTCAGCACCCCGGCGGGAATCCCGGCGCGCTCGCCGAGCGCCGCCAGGGCGAGGGCGGACAGCGGCGTCTCCGAGGCGGGCTTGAGCACCACGGTGCAGCCGGCGGCCAGGGCCGGGCCGACTTTGCGGGTGATCATGGCGTTGGGGAAGTTCCACGGGGTGATGGCGGCGACCACGCCGATGGCCTGCTTGATCACCACCAGGCGGCGGCCGGGTTTGTCGTGGGGGATGACGTCGCCGTAGACGCGCTTGGCCTCTTCGGCGAACCACTCGATGAAGCTGGCGCCGTAGGCGATCTCGCCCCGGCTCTCGGCCAGGGGCTTGCCCTGTTCCCAGCTGAGCAGGCGGGCCAGGTCTTCCTGGTTGGCCATGATCAGCTCGTACCAGCGCCGCAGGATGGTGCTGCGCTCCTTGGCGGTGCGGGCGCGCCAGGCGGGCAGGGCGGCCTGGGCGGCGTCGATGGCGCGGGCGGTTTCCACCCGGCCGAGGGAGGCGACTTCGGCGATCAGCTCGCCGTTGGCGGGGTTGGTCACGGCGAAGCGCGCGTCGTCGTCGGATTCGATCCACTGGCCGTTCACGTAGGCCTGTTCGCGCAGCAGGTTGAGGTCATCGAGGGTCATCGGTCTGCCTTCTTTCGGACGGTCGTCGCCCGTTCCCGGTGCTGCGTGCAGCACCGGGGCGGACGTTGATGGAGGGAGCGGGTCGGGAATGCGGGTCAGTAGACGCTGCCGGTGCTGGACGGCGGCGCGGGCGTGCCCTTGAAGCGGCCGGCGAGTCCTTGCAGGGCCTTCATCAGCAGGCTGGTGTCGACGCCGACGGCGACGAAGCTGCAGCCCAGCTCCAGGTAGCGGCGGGCCAGGGCCTCGTCGGCGCTGAGGATGCCGACGGCCTTGCCGGCGCGGCGGATGCGGGCGATGGCGTCTTCGATGGCGGCCTGCACCTCGGGGTGGCCGGGGTTGCCGCGATGGCCCATGGCGGCGGAGAGGTCGGCCGGGCCGATGAACACGCCGTCGACGCCCTCCACGGCGGCGATGGCGTCGAGGTTGGCCAGGCCGTCGAGGTTCTCGATCTGCACCAGCAGGCACATCTGTTCGTCGGCCTTGTCCAGGTAGCCGGGGATGCTGTTCCAGCGCGAGGCACGGGCCAGGGCGCTGCCGACGCCGCGGATGCCGGAGGGCGGGTAGCGCATGGCACGCACCAGTTCGGCGGCCTGGGCGGCGGAGTCCACCATGGGCACCAGCAGGGTCTGCACGCCGATGTCGAGCAGTTGCTTGATCAGCACCGGGTCGCCGATGGGCGGGCGGATGATCGGCTGGGCAGGGTAGGGCGCCACGGCCTGCAACTGGCCGAGCAGGCTGCGCAGGTCGTTGGGGGCGTGCTCGCCGTCGATCAGCAGCCAGTCGAAGCCGGCGTTGGCGGCCAGCTCCGCGCAGTACGGGTCGGCCAGGCCGAGCCACAGGCCGACCTGGGCCTCACCGGCCAGGAGGCGTTGCTTGAAGGTGTTGACGGGCATGTCCATGGGGACTCCTCGTGGGCGGTGGTTCAGACGAAGCGGCAGGCGATCGAGCCCAGCTGGTCATAGTCGACATGGAAGGTGTCGCCGGGGCGGGCGGCCACCGGGCGGGTGAAGGAGCCGCCGAGGATGATCTGCCCGGCTTCCAGGGTGACGTCGTAGGGCGCCAGCTTGTTGGCCAGCCAGGCGACGCCCTTGGCCGGGTGGTTGAGCACGGCGGCGGAGACGCCGGATTCCTCGATCACGCCGTTGCGGTAGAGCACGGCGGGCACGCGGCGCAGGTCGATCTCGGTGGGGCGCACGGCGCGTCCGCCCATCACCACGCCGGCGTTGGCGGCGTTGTCGGAGATGGTGTCGAAGACCTTGCGGGTGGCCTGGGTCTGCGGGTCCACCTGCTGGATGCGGGCGTCGATGATCTCCAGGGCGGGGATGACCCACTCGGTGGCATCGAGCACGTCGAACAGGGTGACGTTCGGCCCGCGCAGCGGCTTGCCGAGGACGAAGGCCAGCTCCACTTCCACGCGGGGGACGATGAAGCGCTCGAAGGGGATGTCGGTGCCTTCGTCGAAGAACATGTCATCCAGCAGCGCGCCGTAGTCCGGCTCGGTGATGTTGGAGGACACCTGCATGGCGCGGGAGGTGAGGCCGATCTTGTGGCCCACCAGCTTGCGCCCGTTCTGGATCTTCTGCGCCACCCAGGCGCGCTGGATGGCGTAGGCGTCTTCGATGGTGATGCCGGGGTGGTCCAGGGAGAACTGGCGGATCTGCTGCCGCGCGCGTTCGGCGGCGTCGAGTCGGGCGGCGGCCTGCTGGATCAGGGGGGCGTCGAGCATGGTGGGTTCTCTCTTAGCGTGGGTTGACCAGGGCGGCGGGGGTGCGCAGCACCAGTCCGGCGCCGAGGGCGATGAAGAAGGCCAGGACGAACAGCGCGAGGCTGGCGCTCTGGGTGGTGTCGCGCATCCAGCCGATGAGGTAGGGCGCGAGGAACGAGGCGATGCTGCCGAAGGAGCTGATGAGGCCGATGCCGGCGGCCTGGGCCTTATCGGAGAGGAAGGCCGGCGGCAGTTGCCAGAACATCGGCAGGGCGGCGCTGGCGCCCATGCCGGCGATGATCAGGCCGGCCAGCACGGGGATCGCGCTGGTGGGCGCGAGGCCGCTGCTGGCGATGCCCACGGCGCACATCAGCAGCGGCACGCTGAGGTGCCAGCGGCGTTCGCGGTGGCGGTCCGAGGAGCGGCCGCAGGCGAGCATGAAGAACACCCCGGCGAGGTAGGGCACGGCGCTGAGCAGGCCGACCTGGCTGTCGCGGGCGACGCCGGCGCCGTGGATCAGGGTGGGCATCCAGAAGGCCAGGGTGTTCACCGCGAGCATCACGGCGAAGTAGATGGCCACCAGCAGCCAGACGTGGCGGTCGCGCAGGATGCCGGCGAAGGAGGTGATCGGCTTGCGCTGTTCCTCCTGGGCCATGTCTTCGCGCAGCTGGCGCTTCTGGGCGTCGTCGAGCCAGGCGACGTCATCGAAGCGCTCCGGCAGGCGCGCCCAGACCAGCAGGCCGAGCAGCACCACGGGGGCGCCTTCGAGGAGGAACATCCACTGCCAGCCGCGCAGGCCGAGGGCGTCGTGGAAGCCTTCGAGGATGGCGCCGGACAGCGGCCCGCCGATCACCCCGGCCATGGGCACGGCGATGGCGAACAGGGCGGTGATCTGCGCGCGGCGGCGGGCCGGGTACCAGCGGTTGAGGTAGACGAGGATGCCGGGGAAGAAGCCGGCCTCGGCGACCCCCAGCAAAAAGCGCAGGACGTAGAAGCCGGTGGCGCCCTGCACCAGGAACATGCTGGTGGAGAGCACGCCCCAGACCACCATCAGGGTGGCGATCCAGCGGCGCGGGCCGACGCGGTCGAGGGCGAGGTTGCTGGGCACGCCGAACAGGGCGTAGGCGATGAAGAACAGGCCGGCGCCGAAGCCGTAGACGGTGTCGCTGAACTGCAGGTCGGCGCTCATCTGCATCTTGGCGAAGCCGATGTTGATGCGGTCCAGGTGGGCGAACAGGTAGCACACCAGCAGCAGCGGCATGAGCCGCCAGGTGACGGTGCGGTGGGTGGTGTCGCGGGTGGCGTGGTCAGCGCCGGTGGGGCAGGCGGTGTGGGCGGTGCTCATGGTCTTGTACTTCTTGTTGGGAGTCGCGTCGGGGTGCGCGGCGCGGGGCGTTGTCACCCCGCGCCGGCGGTGGGCCGGGGTCAGCCGGCCTGGCCCTTGAGGAAGGCGTGCACGTTGTTGAGCTTGTAGTTGAGCTCGGCGTCCAGCTCGGTCATCTCGAAGGAGAGGGCCAGCAGGCGCCGGGCCTGGAGCGCGGCGAAGTGGCCGCTGATCACTTCGAACAGCGCATCGGCCACCTGGCGGCGGGTGGCCAGGTCGCGGCCGGCGCCCACCTTCAGGGTCATGTGGACGAAGGCGTAGTCGTGCTGGCCGTCGGCCATGCGCCAGGTGTCCAGGCGCACGGCACGGCTGCGGATGCCGCCGAGGGGGAAGACCCCGGAGGCGCCCAGGCAGGCGTGGACCTTCTCGAACAGGCCGGGCAGGTCGGCCTCGGCTTCGATGTTGTGGGTGTATTCGGCGATGAAGTGCGGCATGGCGCGGTCCTCAGAGGCGGCTGCCGGTGGGGCTGCCGCCGGGGTTGGAGGCCTGGGCGGCGGGAATGGCCGAGCCGTCCTGGGGGGTGACCGGGAAGATGGCGTTGATCTGGCCGGTGCCGGAGGAGCCGAAGTAGGGGGTCACGACCTCTGCCTTGCCGTCGTACTTCGACCAGCCGAGGGCGCCGAGCAGCATGGCGGTGTCGTGCATGAAGCCTTCGCCATGACCCTTGACGGCGTACTCGGGGAGCATGGCGCAGAAGTCTTCCCATTCGCCGTCCTGCCACATCTGCACCACGCGGTGGTCGAGGGTCTCCAGGAAGGGGCTCCAGACCTTGGTGGCGAACTCGGGGGCCTGGCCGTTCTGGGCGAAACGGTGGGACAGCGAGCCGCTGGCGAGGAAGGCGACGTTGCCGTCGTAGTGCTTCTCCACGGCCTGGCGCATGGCCCAGCCGAGGCGGGCGCTGTCGTTGAGGTAGTGGGAGGTGCACAGGGCGGAGACGGAGATGACCTTGAAGTGGCGGTCGGTGTTCATGTAGCGCATGGGCACCAGGGTGCCGTACTCGGGGGCGAGGGTGGTGGCGTCGTGGGCCATGGTCTCCACGCCCAGGCGGTTGCATTCCTCGGCCAGCAGGCGGCCCAGCTCGGGGTTGCCGGGGAAGGCGTAGTCCATGTTGCTGATGAAGTGCGGCAGTTCGTTGCTGGTGTAGAGCCCTTCGAACTGGGCGGCGCAGTTGACGTGGTAGTTGGCGTTGACCAGCCAGTGGGTGTCGAACACCACGATGGTGTCGACGTTCAGTTCGCGGCAGCGGCGACCGATCTCGATGTGCCCGTCGATGGCGGCCTGGCGGAAGCCGTGGCGCGGGCCGGGCAGCTCCGACAGGTACATGGAGGGGACGTGGGTGATCTTGGCAGCCAGAGCAACGTTGCCCATGACGGTTCTCCTGGTGGCGGGCGCCTGGTGGGGCGGCCGGGATTCTTGTGGTTGTGGATGCACGCCAGCTGATACGACGCCCTGGGTGCCGGGTTCCGGCACCTGGGCGTTCTGCATGAGTACCTGGCGTGGCTACACGCCCCAGCGGGGAATGTGGTGGCTCCCCATGGAAATGCACACGTTCTTGATCTCGGCGAACACTTCGAAGCTGTACTGGCCGCCTTCGCGGCCGGTGCCGGAGCCCTTCACACCGCCGAACGGCTGGCGCAGGTCGCGCACGTTCTGGCTGTTGATGAACACCATGCCGGCTTCGATGCCACGGGCCAGGCGGTGGGCCTTGCCGATGTCCTGGGTCCAGATGTAGGAGGCCAGGCCGTATTCGGTGTCGTTGGCCAGGCGCAGGGCCTCGGCCTCGTCCTTGAATTTCATCAGGCACACCACCGGGCCGAAGATCTCTTCCTGGGCGATGCGCATGCGGTTGTCCACGTCGGCGAAGACGGTGGGCTGGATGAACTGGCCCCTGGACAGGTGCGCGGGCAGATTGGCCGGGCGCTCCAGGCCGCCGGCCAGCAGGGTGGCGCCTTCCTCGATGCCGATGCGGATGTAGCCGGTGACCTTGTCGTAGTGGGCCTGGGTGATCATCGAGCCGACCTGGGTCTTCGGGTCCTGCGGGTCGCCGACGATCAGGCGCTTGGCGCGGGCGGCGAACTCGGCGACGAAGCGGTCGTAGACGGTCTCCTGGATGAAGATGCGGCTGCCGGCGGTGCAGCGCTCGCCGTTGAGCGAGAAGATGGTGAACAGCGCAGCGTCGAGGGCGCGGTCGAGGTCGGCGTCATCGAAGATCAGCACCGGGGACTTGCCGCCCAGCTCCATGGAGTACTTCTTCAGGCCGGCGGTCTGCATGATCTTGCGGCCGGTGGCGGTGCCGCCGGTGAAGGAGATGGCGCGCACGTCCGGGTGGCGGACCAGGGCGTCGCCGGCGGTGGCGCCGTAACCCTGCACCACGTTGAGCACGCCCTTGGGGATGCCGGCTTCCAGCGCCAGGCGACCCAGTTCGTTGGCGGTCAGCGGCGACAGTTCGCTCATCTTCAGCACGGCGGTGTTGCCCAGGGCCAGGCAGGGTGCGGTCTTCCAGGTGGCGGTCATGAACGGCACGTTCCACGGGGAGACCAGGCCGCACACGCCCACCGGCTGGTAGAGGGTGTAGTTGAGCATCTGGTCGTCCACCGGGTAGCTGTGGCCGTCCATGCGGGTGCAGACCTCGGCGAAGAACTCGAAGTTGTGCGAGGCGCGGGGGATCAGCACGTTCTTCGTCTGGTGGATCGGCAGGCCGGTGTCCAGGGTCTCCAGTTCGGCCAGCTTGGGCACGTTCTGGTCGATCAGCTCACCCAGCTTGCGCATCAGCTTGGCGCGCTCCTTGGCCGGGGTGTTGGCCCACTTGGGGAAGGCGTCCTTGGCGGCAGCGACGGCTGCGGCGATCTCTTCGGCGCCGCCGCTGGCGACTTCGCCGATGGCGTCCATGGTGGCCGGGTTGTAGTTGACGAAAGTCTCTTTGCTTTCGACTTCCTGGCCGTTGATCCAGTGCTTGATCATGCTGCTCATGCCTCTTGTTTGCGGGCGAAGAACTCGGCTTCGCTGACGATTCGGTTGACCAGGCGGCCGACGCCTTCCACTTCCACCACCACTTCATCGCCCGGCACCACGTCGGCCAGGCCCTCCGGCGTGCCGGTGGCGATCATGTCGCCCGGCTGCAGGGTCATGAAGCTGGAGAAGTATTCGATCAGGTAGGGGATGTCGAAGATCATGTCGGCGGTGGTGCCTTCCTGCTTCAGCTCGCCGTTGATCCAGGTGCGCAGCCTGAGCTTCGACGGGTCCGGCACGTCGGCTGCGTCGACGATCCAGGGGCCGACCGGGGTGGTGCAGTCGCGGTTCTTCACCCGCAGGTTGGGGCGGTAGTAGTTCTCGAGGAAGTCGCGGATGGCGTAGTCGTTGCAGACGGTGTAGCCGGCCAGGTACTGCAGGGCGTCCTCGCGCTTGACGTTGCGCGCGGGCTTGCCGATCACCGCCACCAGTTCGCACTCGTAGTGCATGTAGGCGACGTTGTCCGGGCGCCAGGTGACCTGGTTGTGGCCGGTGTAGGTACCGGGGGACTTGATGAAGGCCAGCGGCTCGGTGGGCGCCTTGAAGGCCAGTTCGGCGGCGTGGTCGGCGTAGTTAAGGCCGAGGGCGAACATGCTGCCGGTGGCCGGGGGCAGCCACTCGACCTGGTCTTCGGCCAGCAGGCGGCCATCGGCGAGGCGGACGGCGTTGCCGTCTTCGACGGTCACGGCGTGGATGTCGCCCTGGTAACGGATACGTGCGTGTTTCATCAGGGACTCCTTATTCCGCAACCACGGTGTTGGCGAGGCGGCCGAGGCCGTCGATCTCCACCACCACCTCATCGCCGGGCTGCACGTCGACACGGCCTTCCGGGGTACCGGTGATCAGCACGTCGCCTTCGTGCAGGGTCATGAACTCGCTGATCTCGGCGATCAGCTGGGGGATGCTGCGCACCAGGTTGGCGGTGCTGTTTTCCTGGCGCAGCTCGCCGTTCACCCGCAGGCGGATGCCCAGGGCGTGCGGGTTGCCGATGCTCTCGGCCGGCACCAGCTCGTCGGAGAGGGCGCAGAAGCCGTCGCGGCACTTGGCTTTCACCGCCGGGCGGTAGTAGCTCGTTTCCGGCAGGCTGAACTCGTTGACGATGACGTAGCCGGCCACGTGGGCCAGGGCGTCCTCGGCGCTGACGCGGCTGGCGTCGCGGCCGATCACCACGCCCAGGGCCGGGCCCGGCTGCAGGCGCTCGCCGGCCGGGAAGGGCACGGCACCGCCGTCGTGGTTGCGGGTGTTCGGGGTCTTGATGAAGAGCACCGGCTTGACCGGCGGCTTCTGGTAGGGCGGCTCGTTGAACTCGGGCAGTCGGCTTTCCAGCAGCCCCCTGTAGTTCAGCGCGACGCCGAACAGGGTGCCTTGGGCGACTTCGCTAGTGGCGCGACGCATGGATCTGTTCACTCCTGACGCAGGTGGGGCAGGGCCCCGATGAAAAAAACAGGTGGGCTCGACGGTGGGAGCGCAGCACCTGAAAACCGTTAACTCATTAACAGGTTAACTTTTATAGTTAATATGTTAACGACAATCAAGCCTTGGTCGTGCGATCGGGCTGTGGCTATTTAAAGCGCGGAGGGCAAACGGGACTTGTCGCTGGCTGCCAAACCGAGTTGCACCGGGTTGCCAGGCGGGGGCTTACAGGCTGTGGCAGCAGGAAGGTAATTGCCTCGGTTCGGCGGTTGTTGATTAAATTCTTCACCTTCACTTCCCACCGAGACCGCCTGATGTCGACCCCACGACCGTCCCTGACCCTGACCCTGCTGCAGGCCCGCGAGGCCGCCATGGCCTTCTTCAGGCCGCTGCTCAACCAGCACGGGCTGACCGAGCAGCAGTGGCGGGTCATCCGCATCCTGCGCCAGTCCGGCGAGATGGAAAGCCACCAGCTGGCGCAGCAGGCCTGCATCCTCAAGCCGAGCATGACCGGCGTGCTGGCGCGCCTGGAGCGTGATGGCGTGGTGCGCCGCTGGAAGTCCGCCCAGGACCAGCGCCGGGTCTTTGTCGGCCTGACCGAAAAGGGCCAGCAGTGCTTCGTGTCCATGAGCGATGGCATGGAGCGCAATTACCAGAAGATCCACCAGCAGTTCGGCGAGGCCAAGCTGCAGCAGCTCCTGGACCTGCTCAACGAGCTGAAGCAGATCAAGCCCTGAGCCCCGCGGAGGCGGCCACGATGGCGGTGTCCTCGCCCATCCCCAACATCGACATCGGCCAGGTCTATGACCAGCGCTACGCCGATGCCGACGTGCACTACGAGGCCCTCGGCAAGCTTGCCGACTTCTTCGGCCGCAACATGCCGGTGCACCGCCACGACCGCTTCTTCCAGGTGCACTACGTCAAGAGCGGCACCGTGCGGGTGTTTCTCGACGACGAGGGCTTCGTCCAGGAAGGGCCGATGTTCTTCCTCACCCCGCCCACCGTCACCCACGCCTTCGTCACCGATGCAGAAAGTGACGGCCATGTGCTGACCGTGCGCCAGCAACTGGTGTGGCCGCTGCTGGAGGCCCACGCCGGGCTCGCCAGCGGCCCGCGCATCGCGCCGTTGTGCGTGTCGGTGGGGGCGCTGGAGCCGCGCTACGAAGGGGAGGTGGCGCGCCTGAACCTGTTGTTCGACGAACTGCGCCAGGAGTTCGCCGACAGCCGACCGGGTCGCGCCCTGAGCCTGGTGGCGCTGACCGAGCTGATCTTCATCAGCCTGTTGCGCCTCTCCAGCCGCTCCCTGGCCGCCCAGCCGGCCCGCCGCGAGGACCTGCACATCTTCCAGCGCTTCAACGTGCTGATCGAACAGCGCTACCCCGAGCACTGGGGCCTGGGCCAGTACGCCGATGCCCTGGGCGTGACCGAGGCACGGCTCAACGAGGTGTGCCGACGCATCGCCGGCATGCCCTCCAAGCGCCTGGTGTTCGAACGGCTGATGCAGGAAGCGCGGCGCCTGCTGCTGTTCACCGGGGAGTCGGTGAACGGCATCGGCTACCGCCTGGGCTTCAAGGACCCGGCCTACTTCAGTCGCTTCTTCACCCGTCACGCCGGGATGACCCCGGGGGCCTACCGCAGCAGCCGAGGGACGGAATGAGATGAGTGTGCTGATCGTCTTCACGGGTCTGCCGGGCACCGGCAAGACCACGCTCGCATCGCGTCTGGCCCGCGAGCTGGGCGCGGTGTACCTGCGGCTCGACGTGATCGAGCAGGCCATCCGCGAGTCCGGCATCGCCGCCGACGTGGGCACCAGTGGCTACCGCGTGGCCAACGGCCTGGCCCTGGGCAACCTGCGGCTGGGGCATCGGGTGGTGGTGGATTGCGTCAACCCGGTGGCCGAGAGCCGCCAGGCCTGGGCACAGGTGGCAGCCGACGCCGGCGCGAGGCTGTGCGACGTGCGGGTGATCTGCAGTGACGCGGCCGAGCACCGGCGCCGGGTCGAGACGCGCCAGGGCGACATCCCGGGCCTGGTGCCGCCCACCTGGGCGTCCGTGCAGCGGCACGCGTTCGACCCGTGGGACAGCCCGCCCTTCACCGTCGACACGGCCCGGCTGACGGTGGACGCGGCGCTGGAGGCGATCCGCACCCACCTATCGCTTCCGGCCTAGAACCCTCCACGCTCACGCCGGCACCGAGCCTCCGCCGGGGCGCGCCGAATGTCGGCTCCCCGACGGCCCGTGTGGCCATCGGGGAGACGCGACTGGGCTCAGAACAGCGGCAGGGTGTAGCCGAGGATCAGCCTGTTCTCGTCCACGTCGGTGGTCAGCCCGTTGCTGGAGCGGAAGGTGGCGTTGCGCAGGCGCACGTTGAAGCCCTTCAGCGGGCCGTCCTGGAAGACGTAGGCCAGGTCGGTGTCGCGCTCCCACTCCTTGCCGTTGCGCACGCTGGCCGTCTGCACGTGTTCACCGCTCACGTAGCGGGTCATGAAGCTCAGGCCGGGGATGCCCAGGGCGGCGAAGTCGAAGTCGTAGCGCGCCTGCCAGGCGTCCGTCTCGGCCTTGGTGAAGACGTTGAAGGTCACCAGGTTGACCGAGTACGGGTCCAGCCCCGGGTAGGCGAAGTCGCCGTCGCCGGAGAGGTTCTGGTAGCCCAGGCCGACCTTGTGGGCGCCCATGCCGAGGGTGAGCATGCCGTTGAAGAAGCGGTTGTTGATGCGCCCGCCGTCCACCCGCTTGGCGCTGCGGTAGCGGTGGTCGCCGTGCTCGCCGGTGTCGAAGTAGCGCAGGTCGGTCTTCAGCGTCACCCCGTCGCCGAGGGTGGCGTTGTGCACCAGGCCAACGAAGTGCTGGCGGTAGATGTCCTCCATCTGCGCGGCGTAGTAGCTGAGGGTCAGCCCCGGGTTGACCGCGTAGCTGCCGCCGATCAGGTCCAGATGTGCGCTTTCCACTCCGCCGTAGTTCATCTCGTCGTTGCTGGAGGAGTCACGCAGGTTGATCTTCTCCAGCCGGCCGACGTTCAGCGTCAGCCCATCCACGTCCTGGGAGGTCAGCAGGCCGCCGGAGTAGGTGGAGGAGAGCAGGCGCACGTCGTTGTAGGCGGCCACCGGCAGCTGCGGCTGCAGGGTGCCGAGCTTCAGCACGCTGCGCGCCAGGCGCAGCTTGGCGGTCACGCCCAGCTCGCTGTAGGTGTCCTCGGGCTCGTGGCTCTGGGCGCCGTAGGGCAGCAGGCCGGTGCCGCGCCGGCCCTTGCCGGAGTCGAGCTTGATGGCGGTCTGGCCCATGGCGTCCAGGCCGAAGCCGACGGTGCCTTCGGTGAAGCCGGACTCGTAGCGCAGGGTGAAGCCCTGGGCCCATTCCTCGGCCTTGGCCTGGGCGGCGCCGTGCTGGCGGAAGTCGCGGTTCATGTACATGTTGCGGGCTTCGACGCTGGCCTTGCTGTCGGCCAGGAAGTCGGCCCGTGCCACGCCACCGAGGCCCAGCGCGGGGCCCAGCAGGCAGGCGAGTGCCAGCGGTTTCGGGGTCCTGATCATTGTTCTTGTCTCCAGGATTGAGGGGAAACCATCGCCGTCGGGTGGGCGATGGCGGGCATACTCTAGGCATTTAGTTAATATTTTAACAATACGGCTGGAGATCGACCTTGGTGGGGTAAGTGACATTCTCGTATGTGGATTGTTATTTAACTAATTGATTTATAAGAATTTAATTAAATTAAGGGCGCGAGTTAACCCAGCCTGAGACGCAGCGGCCCCGCGAAGAGGTGTTGACAGTGCGCGCAATAAAATTAACTTATTAACGGAATTGCGTTCCCCGTCCCGCCCTACAAGAACAACAAGGAGCCACCCCGATGAAGATCCTTCCCCTCGCTACCCTGTGCCTGGCCCTGCCGCTGGCGCACCTGGCCCAGGCCGCCGATGTGATCACCCTCAAGGTGGCGCATTTCCTGCCTTCCACCTCCAACGCCCAGGCCAACATCATCGAGCCCTGGTGCGCGCAGCTGACCGAGGAGTCCGCCGGGCGCCTGCGTTGCCAGCTCTACCCCTCGATGCAGCTCGGCGGCACGCCGGCCAAGCTCGCCGACATGGCGCGCAACGGCGTGGCCGACATCGTCTGGACCGCCCCGGCCTATTCCGCCGGCAAGTTCCCCCGGGTCGAGGCGCTGGAGCTGCCGTTCGTGCTGCCCAGCGGCGGCGGGCGGGGCAACGCCATCATCTGGGACTACTACGAGCGCTACGCCAAGGACGACTTCAAGGGCTACAAGGTGCTGGTGGTCCACGGTGACGGCGGCATGAGCCTGCACACCCGTGGCCAGCCGGTGAAGACCCTGGCGGACCTGGCCGGGCTGAAGCTGCGGGCCTCCAGCCGCACCGCCGCCAAGACCGTCGAAAGCCTGGGCGCGACCCCGGTGAGCATGCCGCCGGCGCAGATGACCGAAGCCATCTCCAAGGGCGTGGTGGATGGCGCCCTGGCCGCCTGGGAAGTGGTGCCCGCCACCAAGCTCGACGAAGTGACCCAGTTCCACACCGACGTGCCGGAAGGACAGCCCGCCGTGGGCTACACCGTGCTGGCGATGCTGATGAACCCGCGCAAGTTCGACAGCCTGCCGCCGGACCTGCAGGCCATCATCGAGCACAACAGTGGCAAGGCCCTGTCGGAACGCTTCGCCAGCGCCTGGGACAAGGCCACCGATGCCGCCGTCGCCGCCACCCCGGCCGACGCGCGTGTGACCTTCGCCGAGGCCGACTACGAAGCCCTGCGCAAGGCCTCGGCCGGCGCCGTCGAGCAGTGGATCAGCGAAGCCGACGGCAAGGGCCTGGACGGCCGTGCCCTGGTCGACGGCGTGCGCACCCTCGCCAGCGAGGCCCGGTAAGCACCATGAAGGAATCCCTGGATTTCACCCCGGCGGCGGACCTCGGTCCGCTGCAGCGGGGGCTGCTGCGGGTGGCCGAGGCCTTTGCCCTGGCCGGTGGCCTGGTGCTGATCGCCCTGGTGGGCATGTCCATGCTCTCCATCATCGGCCGCAAGCTGTTCTCCACCCCGGTGCGCGGTGACATGGAACTGATGGAAGTCGGCGCGGCCATCGCCATCGCCGCCTTCCTGCCGCTGTGCGAACTGCGCGGCATGCACATCCGCGTCGATGCCCTGAGCAACTGGCTGCCGGCGGGCATCCGCCGTGGCCTGGACACCCTGGCCCACCTGCTGTGCGCCGCTGCGGCCGGCCTGCTGGCCTGGCGCACCGCGCTGCAGATGGTCGACAACCGCGAGTACGGCGATGCCACCACGCTGCTCTCGCTGCCGCTGTGGATCCCCCTGGCGCTGATCGTGCCCAGCCTCGGCCTGCTCGCCCTGTGCGCGCTGGCCCGGGCGGCGCGGGTACTGGGCGGCGGGGGTGCGGCATGAGCGGCCTCGCCCTCGGGCTGATCGCCCTGGCCATCACCATGAGCCTCCTGCTGCTGCGGGTGCACATCGGCATCACCATGCTGGTGGGCGGCGCCGCCTGCTTCTGGGCGGTCAACGACGGTGACCTGTCCTCGCTGCTGTTCACCCTCAACGACCTGGCCTACTCGCGGCTGTCCAACTACGACCTGGCGGTGATCCCGCTGTTCGTGCTGATGGGCCAGTTCGCCACCCACGGCGGCCTGTCGCGGGCCATCTTCCGCTGCGCCTCGGCCTTCATCGGCCACTGGAAGGGCGGCATGGGCCTGTCCGCCATCGGCGCCTGCGCCGGCTTCGGGGCCATCTGCGGATCGTCCCTGGCCACCGCCGCCACCATGAGCCACGTGGCCCTGCCGGAGCTGCGCCGGCACAACTATTCCGGGCGCCTGGCCAGCGCCACGGTAGCGGCGGGCGGCACCCTGGGCATCCTCATCCCGCCGTCGGTGCCGCTGATCATCTACGCGGTGCTGACCCAGGAATCCATCGCCAAGCTGTTCGTCGCCGCCATCGTGCCGGGGGTGATCGCCATCCTCGGCTACATGCTGGTGCTGCGGATCATGGTGGCGCGGGACGAGAGCCAGGCCACCGTCTCCCCCCGTGCCAGCACGGCGGAGCGGCTGCGCGCGCTGCTGGGCGTGAGCCCGGTGATCGGCGTGTTCCTGGTGGTGATCGTCGGCATCTACGGCGGCTGGGCCAACCCCACCGAGGCCGCCTCCATCGGCGCCGCCGCCTGTGGCGTGCTCGCCGTGCTGCAGGGCAGCATGCGCTGGAGCGGGCTGCGCGCCAGCCTGCTGGGCACCGCCGAGACCACCGCGATGATCTTCCTCGTGCTGCTGGGCGCCGACCTGCTCAACTCCGGCCTGGCGCTGACCCAGATGCCCGGCGAGCTGGCGGCCTGGGTGATCGGCAGTGGCCTGGCGCCGATGCTGGTGCTGATCCTGATCCTCGCCCTGTACCTGCTGCTGGGCTGCGTGATGGATTCGCTGGCGATGATCCTGCTGACCATCCCGATCTTCTACCCGATGATCATGGGCCTGGATTTCTTCGGCCTCGGCGAGACGGAGAAGTCCATCTGGTTCGGCATCCTCGCGCTGATGGTGGTGGAGATCGGCCTGATCCACCCGCCCCTGGGGATGAACCTGTTCATCGTCCAGCGCGCCGCCGGCGACGTGCCCTACGGCGAGACGGCACGGGGCATCGTGCCCTTCCTCTGTTCCGACCTGGTGCGCATCGCCCTGCTGGTGGCCTTCCCCGGGCTCAGCCTGTGGCTGCTCAGCCTCTGATCCAACCGGCCGCCTGCGGGCGGCCGTTTCCTTCCTGCCGCTGCGGAACCCGCCCATGACCCCGACCGTTGCCCAGCCCCAGCGCCTGATCGTGCTGCTGGCCGCCCTGGTGGCCTTCGCCCCGCTGTCGATCGACATGTACCTGCCGAGCCTGCCGCGCATCGCCGCCGACCTGGGCGCGCCGGAGTCGGCGGTGCAGCTGACCATCGGCGTGTTCCTCGCCGGGCTGTGCCTGGGCATGCTCGCCTACGGGCCGCTGTCCGACCGCTACGGCCGGCGCCGCCTGCTGCTGGGCGGCATCGCCCTGTACCTGGTGGCCAGCCTCGGCTGCGTGCTGGCCAGCGGCGTCGAGGCGCTGATCGCCTGGCGCCTGCTGCAGGCCCTCGGCGGAGCCGCGGCCTCGGTGCTGGCGCGGGCCATCGTGCGGGACCTGTTCCCCCTGCGCGATGCGGCCCGGGTGCTCTCGCTGATGCACCTGGTGACCATGTTCGCCACCCTGGTGGCGCCGCTGCTGGGCGGCTACCTGATGCTGGTGGCCGGCTGGCGCTCGCTGTTCGTGGTGCTGTTGGTGTTCGCCGGGCTGTGCCTGCTGGCCACCGCCTGGAAGATCCCCGAGACGCACCTGCCGGAGGCCCGTGGCCGCACCCTGGGCGAGGCCTTCCGCGCCTACGGGCGCATGGCGCTGCAGCCGCTGGCGCTGGGCTACATCTTCTGCATGGGCCTGTGCTTCGCCGGCATGTTCGCCTTCATCACCGCCTCGCCCTTCGTCTACATCGGCTACTTCGGCGTCTCGCCCCTGGGCTATGCCTGGCTGTTCGGGCTGAACATCGCCGGCATCATCGTCGCCACCTTCCTGAATGCCCGGCTGGTGGGGCGCGTGTCGCCCGAGCGCATGCTGGCCTGGGGCACCGCCGTGGCCGCCGTGGCCGGGCTGGCCCTGGCCGGCGTGGGGCTCGCCGGGGTCGGCGGGTTGCCGATGGTGGTGGCCTGCGTGGTGGCGTACGTCAGCGTCACCGGGTTGCTCGGCGCCAACTGCCTGGCCTGCCTGCTGGCGGCCTATCCGGGGCAGGCCGGTGCGGCGGCCGGGCTGGCGGTGGCCACCCAGTTCGGTCTGGGCACCGCCTGCAGCGCGCTGGTCAGCGCCCTGTACGACGGCACCCCGCTGCCCATGTGCCTGGTGATCGGCGCCACCGGCATCGGTTGCCTGCTGGCCTACCGGCTGGCCCGGCGCGCATCCCACAGGCAATAGAGCAGCAACAGCACGCCGGCTGCGGCCAGCACCGGCGGCGCGCCCAGCTGCGCCGCCAGCAGGCCGGCAAGCAGCCCGCCGATGGCGTCGAAGCCGAAGCGCACCGAGGTGTACAGCGACACCACCCGCCCGCGCAGGGTCTCCGGTGCCGAACTCTGCAGCACGATGTTGGTGCCGACGTTGCTGCTGGAGATGCCGAAGCCCAATACCGCCATCGCCACCAGCGACAGCCATAGCTGCGTGCTCCAGGCGAACACCAGCATGGCCAGCCCGCTGGCCGCCGCCGACGCGAGGATGACCCGGGGCAGGGCGCTCGGCGCCCGGTGGCTGGCCAGCAGCACGCTGGAGGCCAGCGAGCCGAGCCCGGCCGCCCCCCAGAGCCAGCCGAGGGTGGTGGCATCACCGGCGAAGATGTCCTTGGCGAACACCGGCAGCAGCACCACGTAGCTGGAGGCGGTGAGGTTGACCGCCATCACGCTGAGCATCATCGCCTTCACCGTCGGCGTGCCCCGTGCATAGGCCACCCCTTCGCCGAACACGTTGCGGAACGAGCCGCTGGCCCGCGGGATCGGCCCCATGCGCACCCGCCACAGACCCAGCATCAGCGCGCCGTAGGAGAGGGCGTTGAGGGCGAAGCACAGCGCCTCGCTGACCACCCCCAGCAGCAGCCCGGCCAGGGGCGGGCCAACGAAGCGGGCGAGGGTGAAGAGCATGGCGTTCAGTGCCAGGGCGTTGGCCAGGTCCTCGCGCTCGTCGACGAAGCGGCTGAGCAGCGACTGGCGCAGCGGCGTGTCCACCGCGTTGAGCACCCCCAGCAGCCCGGCCATGAATACGATCAGCCCCGGCCCTATCAGGCCGCTGGCGGTCAGCGCCGCCAGGGTGGCGGCCTGCACCCCGAGCAGCGCCTCCACCGCGATCAGCAGGCGGCGCTTGTCGTGCCGGTCGATCCAGGCGCCGGCCAGCGGGCCCACCAGCAACTGCGGCAGCAGCGCCACGAAGGTCACCAGCCCCAGCAGCGCCGAGGAGCCGGTAAGGCGGTACACCAGCCAGGCCAGCGCCACCTGCTGGATCCAGGTGCCCAGGGTGGAAACGGCATGGCCGAAGAAGTACAGGCGGAAGTTGCGGTGGCGCAGGGCACGCAGGGCGGTGGGCCAGGTCATGGTCGGGCGGCGGCAAGGGAGGGCGGGGCGCCCATGCTAATGAAAAACGCCGTTCATTAACATATTCATATCTGTCGCAACGGGTGCCTCCCGGCGCGGTCGGGGCCGGGCGTCGGCAGCGCTTGGAAAGCCGGGCATGAAATCGCGGAAATCCCATGGAAAGTACAATCGACCCTGTGGAACGTCCATTCAGGGGGATCGTTCATATCTTCATAATGTGCCCGAACCCCACCGGGTAGTCAGACCGCATGTCACGTATGCCGGGTGTTCCGGAGCGTTCGCGGTAGCGCCTGCCTGCGACCAACAATAACCAGGGCCTCCAGATGAAAAAGACAAATCCCCTGCTCGACGCACTGCGGGAAATCCTCCCCGCCATCGCCGCCAATGCCGCCCAGGCCGAGCGTGATCGCATGGTCCCCGCCGAGAACATCGCCATGCTCAAGGGCATCGGCATGCACCGTGCCTTCCAGCCCCGCGCCTACGGCGGCCTGGAGATCTCCCTGCCGGAATTCACCGAGTGCGTCATCGCCCTGGCCGGCGCCTGTGCCAGCACCGCCTGGGCCTTCAGCCTGCTGTGCACCCACAGTCACCAGCTGGCGATGTTCCCCAAGCAACTGCAGGACGAAATCTGGGGCAAGGACCCGGACGCCACCGCCAGCAGCTCCATCGCCCCCTTCGGCCGCATCGAGGAAGTGGACGGCGGCGTGCGCTTCAACGGCGAGATGGGCTGGAGCAGCGGTTGCGACCACGCCGAGTGGGCCATCGTCGGCTGCCGCCGGCAGAACGCCGAGGGTGAGCTGGTCTACTGCTTCGCCGTGCTGCCGCGCAGCGACTACGAGATCCGTGACGACTGGTTCGCCGCCGGCATGCGCGGCAGCGGCACCAAGACCCTGGTGATCAAGGACGCCTTCGTCCCCAACCACCGCATCCAGGCCGCCAAGGACATGATGGAAGGCCGCTCCGCCGGCTTCGGCCTGTACCCCGACAGCAAGATCTTCTACACCCCGTACCGCCCGTACTTCGCCAGCGGCTTCGCCTCCATCAGCCTGGGCATCGCCGAGCGCATGCTGGAGGCCTTCAAGGAGAAGACCAGAAACCGCGTGCGGGCCTACACCGGCGCCAGCGTCGGCACCGCCACCCCGGCACTGATGCGCCTGGCCGAGTCGACCCACCAGGTGGCCGCCGCCCGCGCCTTCCTGGAGAAGACCTGGCAGGACCACGCCGCCCACGGCGAGCGCCACGAGTACCCGAGCCGCGAGACCCTGGCCTACTGGCGCACCAACCAGGCCTACGCCGTGAAGATGTGCATCCAGGCCGTGGACCGCCTGTTCGAAGCCGCCGGCGGCACTGCCTGGTTCGAAGGCAACGAGATGCAGCGCCTGTTCCGTGACTCGCACATGACCGGCGCCCACGCCTACACCGACTACGACGTCTGCGCGCAGATCCTCGGCCGCGAGCTGATGGGCCTGGAGCCGGACCCGAGCATGGTCTGACCCCGCCACCCGATAACAAGAACGCCGCCCTCGCCAGCAGGGCGGCCAGCGAGACGACTATGACTACCCAAGCGTGCTTCGACCCGCGCGACTTCCGTCGCGCGCTGGGCAACTTCGCCACCGGCGTGACCATCGTCACCGCCGCCACCGCCTCGGGCGAGAAGGCTGGCGTCACTGCCAACAGCTTCAACTCCGTGTCCCTCGACCCGCCGCTGATCCTCTGGAGCATCGACAAGCGCTCCGGCAGCCTGCCGGTGTTCGAGGCGGCCAGCCACTTCGCGGTGAACATCCTGGCCGCCGACCAGATCGACCTGTCCAACCGCTTCGCCCGCTCCAAGGACGACAAGTTCGCCGGCTTCGAGCACGAGGTCGGCCTTGGCGGCTCCCCGCTGTTCGCCGACTGCTCGGCGCGCTTCCAGTGCGAGAAGTGGGCGCAGATCGAGGGCGGCGACCACTGGATCCTGATCGGCAAGGTGGTGGCCTTCGACGACTTCGGCCGTTCCCCGCTGCTCTACCACCAGGGCGCCTATTCCATGGTCCTGCCCCATGCGCGGATGACCCGCAAGGAAGAGGAGCGCCCTGCCACCAGCGCCTTCCAGGGCCGCCTGCGGCACAACCTCTACTACCTCATGACCCAGGCCCTGCGCAGCTACCAGGCCGCCTACCAGCCGCGCCAGCTGTCCACCGGCCTGCGCACCAGCGAGGCGCGCATGCTGATGGTGCTGGAGAACGACGCCGGCCTCGACGAGTGCGGCCTGCAGCGCGAAGTGGCGATGCCCAGGCGCGAGATCGAGGAAGCGGCCGCCATCCTCCGGCGCAAGGACATGGTGGTGGAGCAGGGCGGCAGCTACGCCCTCACGCCGCTGGGCGTGGAGCAGGCCGAAGCGCTCTGGAGCATTGCCCAGGAGCAGCAGGACAGCGTCTTCAGCCAGTTCAGCGCCGAACAGGTGGAGACCTTCCGCAGCGTGCTCAAGGCCATCATCGCCGCCTGATCCGTGCCGGCAGGCTCGGTCAAGCGCCGGGCAGGGTCGTGCAAGACCCTGCCCGGCGGCTTTCCTAGAGTGCCCGGCACGTCGCCCTTCCCACCTTCCTCGCCGGGGCGGCGCCCGGGAGGATGCATGCTGTTCCGCGACACCCGAAAGGACTGGGTCCGCCAACTCGACACCCTGCTGCGGCAGGTGCTCGCTGACCCCGGCCAAACGCCCGCCCAACTCCACGACCGCGCACTCGCCGAACCTCTGGAGGCCCTGCGCCAGGCCCTGCTGGAGGCGCAGCGCCTGGGTGCCGACCTGGCGCGCTGCCAACGCGAGCATGCGGCCGACCGGGCCCGCCTTGCCGATCTTGCGCGGCAGCTCGCCCAGCTCGAAGGGCAGCAGGCCGAGACCCTCCAGGCCTTCGACGCCGAACGCCGGCACTGGGCCCAGGCCCAGCGCGACTGGGCGCTGGAAACCCATGTCTGGGAGCAGACCCGCGCCACCCTCACCGAGGGCTGCTGGGACCTGCAGGTGGCCAACGGGCGCCTCGACGACCCCCACAGCCTGATGCGCATCTCCAACCAGTTCCGCGCCGTGCTCGGCTACCGCCCGGACGAACTGCCCGATGGCTGGGACAGCCAGGTGGGCATCACCCACCCCGAGGACCTGCCCCGGGTGCTGGGGCTGTTCGAGCGGGAGATCGCCGACCCCGCCGGCAGCGGCGAATACGTGGTGGAGTACCGCATGCGCCATCGCCAGCGCGGCTACATCTGGTGCCGCGAGCGCGGGCGTGCGGTGCGCGACGAAGGCGGCCGGCTGTACCGGGTGATCGGCGCCGTGCGCGACATCAGCGACGAGCGCGCCCTGCACCTGGCCCACGAGCAGCGCCAGCGGCGCAACCAGCAGGCCTACGGGCAGATCGCCCAGGTGGTGGGGGTGATCAAGGGCATCGCCGAACAGACCAACCTGCTGGCCCTGAATGCCGCCATCGAAGCCGCGCGGGCCGGCGATGTCGGCCGGGGCTTCTCGGTGGTCGCCGACGAGGTGAAGAAGCTCGCCGGCAACACCCGCCAGGCCACCCAGGAGATCCAGGCCATGCTCGACGCCCAGGCCCGCGAGGCCGAGGCGCCGGAGAGCGCCCCGGCCTGAGCCTCAGCCGCGGGTCACGCGGATCGCGTAGTGGCGCTTCTTGCCCAGGCTCAGGGTCCAGCCCTGGGCATCGGCCGGCAGCGGCGCGTCGAGGTCGCGCACCTCCACCCCGTCCAGGCGCACGCCACCTCCGGCAGCCAGGCGCCGGGCCGCACCACGGGAGGGCTGCAGGCCGGCATCCAGCAACAGGTCGATCAGCGTCGCGCCCCGCGCCAGCGCCTCGGCCGACAGCTCCAGCTGCACCGCCGCCAGGTCGCCCTGGCCGCCGCCGAACAGCGCCGCTGCCGTGGCTTCCGCCTCACGGGCCGCCGCCTCGCCGTGGGCGAGGGCGGTGGCGTGGTTGGCCAGCACCACCTTGGCGGCGTTCAGCTCGGCGCCCTTGAGGGCTGCCAGGCGGGCGATCTCGTCCAGTTCCAGTTCGGTGAACAGGGCCAGGAAGCGGGCCACATCGCGGTCGTCGCAGTTGCGCCAGAACTGCCAGAAGGCATAGGGCGCCAGGCGGTCGGCGTTGAGCCACACCGCGCCATTGGCGGACTTGCCCATCTTGCGCCCGTCGCTGGTGGTCAGCAGCGGCATGGTCAGCCCGTAGAGCGGCGCGGTGCCCTGGCGGCGCCCCAGCTCCACGCCGTTGATGATGTTCGCCCATTGGTCCGCACCGCCCAGCTGCAGGGTGCAGCCATGCCGGCGCGCCAGCTCGGTGAAGTCGTGGGCCTGCAGCAGGGTGTAGCCGAACTCCTGGAAGGACAGCGAGTGCTCGCGGTCCAGGCGCTGGCGCACCGCGTCGAAGGTCAGCAGGCGGTTGACCGAGAAATGCCGGCCCACCTGATTGAGGAAGGCCAGGTAGCCGATGCCGTCGAGCCACTCGGCGTTGTCCACCACCCGCGCGCCGGGGGCGTCGAGGTCGACGTAGCGGCCGAAGGCGGAGGTGATGCCGGCGATGTTCGCCTGGATCTGCGCCTCGCTCAGCATCGGCCGGCTCTCGTCACGGAAGCTGGGATCGCCGATGCGCGTAGTGGCCCCGCCGATCAGCAGGATCGGGTGGTGGCCGAAGCGCTGCATCCAGCGCATCAGCATCAGGCCCTGCAGGTGGCCGACGTGGAGGCTGTCGGCGGTGGCGTCGAAGCCCAGGTAGAGGCTGACCGGGCCCTGGGCGAGGTGCTGGCGCAGGCCTTCCAGGTCGGTGCACTGGTGCACGAAGCCGCGGGCTTGCAGCAGGGCGAGGAGGTCGGGGGTGGTGTTCATGGTGTCTCCTTGGTTGGGCCCGAGGAGACCGGGGATTCCGAGCCGCCTCAGGCGGATCGGATGAGCACGCGGCTACCGCCTGGAATCAGGGGTCGGGTAGGCGTAATAGGCGGCCGCGAGGCGGATCGTTAACGTATTCATGGTCGCGCATTCTAGCGGCATGAAAGGCCGCGTCAATGCGCGGTGGATCATGGAATGGGTTCTTTCTGCTGCGCTTTTTATCTCGGATCGAAATGCCCACTGCGTTATCTCCAGTGAAGCCGATGGGGCGTGCAGGGATAGCGCCCCTTCAGGAGGCTGAGCGGAATCGTCGTGCAAGGGGTTGAGCGACATGGATGTCGCGAGAGCGCTGTTGGGCCATGGATGGCCCGTCAGCGCGGGCCCCTGGAACAACGATGGAGCGAGGGAAGTCCCGCGTAGCGGGACCCGTATGCAGGGGCAAGCCCTTTTGGCCCCTTTTGGGGCGACTGCCAAAAGGGGCTCGCCCGGGAGGGCGAAACAGAAAACACCAGCAGAACTCGATAATCAGCCTGGCGCCGAGTCCGTTACCGCACATACCTCAACACACTGCTTTTTATGTGATGAGCCGTGATTGCCATGTTTCACGTCACCCTGTGTTGTGGGCGGCTCTCTTGAAAACGACCTTGGGTCTAAGTCCGGAACCGCCCCCGCAGCACCAGTGCGATACCACCCAGCACCGCCACCGACACCAGCGCCAGGCGTAGGCTGATGGCTTCCCCCAGCAGCAGGGCGCCACCGAGGGCGGCCAGGACCGGGACGCTCAGCTGCACGCTGGCGGCCTGCAAGGCGCCCAGACCGGGGAGGGCGCTGTACCAGATGGCGTAGCCGATGCCGGAGGTGAGCGCGCCGGAGAGCAGCGCATAGGCCAGGCCCGGGCCGTCCCAGCTCAACTGGCCGAGGAAGGGCAGCAGCAACAGCCCGGCCAGGGGCAGGGCGCGGATGAAGTTGCCCGCCGTGGCCGCCAGCGGCGGGCCGGCCTGGCGGCCGAGCAGGGTGTAGGCGCCCCAGGCCAGGCCTGCCAGCAGCATCAGCAGGGCGCCGCCCAGGGGCGGGGCGCTGGCGCCGGGCAGCAACAGGACCACCAGCCCGCCGCCGGCCAGCAGGAAGCCGAGGCTCTGCAGCGGCCCCAGGCGTTCGCCGCTCAGCAGGCCCACCGCGCCCATGCTCAGTTGCACCGCGCCGAACAGCAGCAGTGCGCCGCTGCCCGCATCCAGGTGCAGGTAGGCGTAGGAGAAGGCGGCGGCGTAGACGAACAGCGCGGTGGCGGCCCGCCAGTTGCCGCTGGGGGCCAGGGACGGGCGGCGCAGGCGCAGCAGCAGGCCGAGCACCAGGGCACCGGCCACCAGGCGCAGCACGGTGAAGCTCACCGCGTCCACGGCGGTGTGCTTGAGGGCCAGGCGACAGA
Source organism: Pseudomonas sp. zfem003 (assembly GCF_032621675.1). Lineage (NCBI taxonomy): Bacteria > Pseudomonadati > Pseudomonadota > Gammaproteobacteria > Pseudomonadales > Pseudomonadaceae > Pseudomonas > Pseudomonas sp. zfem003. The sequence goes on from NZ_JAVYJG010000009.1 coordinate 25,166, forward strand.
GCAGGGAGTTGCCGGCGAAGGCCAGCATGGCCAGGGCGGTGAGCAGCAGAATGCGTGGAGCGGGCATGGGCCTCCGGGCGTGGGCGCCGTGGTCAGCGGCGCAGGTAGGCCGAGAAGTCGATGTCGCTGGCGCAGAGGATCGCTTGCACCCGGTTGTGCACGTTGAGCTTGCGCAGGATGGCCGAGACGTGGGCCTTCACCGTGGTCTCGGCGATGTCCAGGTTGTAGGCGATCTGCTTGTTGGATTCGCCCTTGGTCATGCGCTCCAGCACCAGCAGCTGCTTGCGGGTCAGCGCCTGCAGCAGCTCCGGCGGGATGGCGTGCTCGTCCTGGCCCCGGCGCGGCGCGGCCTTCTGGGTGCGGATGATGTCCGAGGGCAGGTAGACGTTGCCGTTGAGGATCTGCTCGATGGCCTCGGTCATCTGCGCGCGCGGCGAGGACTTGGTGATGAAACCCACTGCGCCGTAGGTGATGGCCTGCAGCACCACCTGCTTGTCCTGCTCGGCGGAGACGATCACCACCGGGATGGTCGGCGCCTCGTTGCGCAGGTTGATCAGGCCGTTGAGGCCGTGCATGCCGGGCATGTTCAGGTCGAGCAGGATGAGGTCGAGGTCGTCGTGCTCCTGGGTCAGGCCGAGGGCGCTGTCCAGGTCGGCGGTCTCCATGACTTCGCTGTCGGGGAAGCCGTCGCTGATGACGTTGTGGATGGCTTCGCGGAACAGGGGGTGATCGTCGGCGATCAGGATCTTGTACATGGCCAGGTCACCTCGTTGTTGTGGTTGTGGGTGGACGGCGATCAGGGGAAGGGCTGCGGTTCGGCCGGTGTCAGCGGCAGGCCGGCCTGCTGCCAGGCGTCGATGCCGTCACGGTACCAGTAGAGGTTGCGGTAGCCCAGTGCGTGGGCGCGGCGGGCGGCGTTCCAGCCCAGCCAGCAATCGGAGCGGCAGTAGAACACCAGGGGCCAGTCCTTGTCGCCCTGGCTGATGCGTTCCAGGTTGCGGCTGAAGTAGGCCTGCCAGTCCGGGGCCAGGGCGCCGTCGCCGGTGTTGGCCAGCCACAGGCTGCCGGGCAGGTTGGCGTGGACCTCGTCGGGGATGAAGCGCTCGTTCAGCCAGGTGCGCCGGTAGACGTCCACCAGGCGGGTACGCGGCTCGCGGGCCAGCAACTGGCGCAGGCCCTCGGTATCGAGGGTGCGGGCCTGCTCGTGCCGGGCCGGGGTGGGGCTGCGGTACTGGGTGATGCGGTAGCCGTCCGGGGAGAACAGCGGGGCGGTGGTGTCCGCCGCCCAGGCAGGGACGGACAGCAGGCAGAGCAGCAGGGCCTTCTGGATGAGGCGCATGGCGAGGTTCTCATTGTTCTTGTCGGCCCATTACATGCCAGGGCGGGAGCCTTGCAAATCCTACGTTCTACGGATTGAAGCAGTACCAAAGTAGTAGAGCGGGTCCCCGTGGTCGGCGGCTGGGGCGGGGCAAGGCCCCATCTATCGGGGCTTGGCGGGCTGCGGGTCGGGCCTGGTGAGAGAGGGCTGGGCACCGGTCGCCGTTTTCTTCGAACCCGGGGCGGGCTCGGGCCCTCCAATCCCGGGTAGGGCACGCGGGGCCTTGCCGTGGCGGGTTCGGTGACCCGATCGGCCGGTGCGCAAGGGCTCGCCGACCCCTACCAAATCAGGACCGGAACTCCGTCGAAAGTAGCATTCGGAGCCCTCCGGGCCGGTGTTTAACTCGAGGCGCCGGAATGCTCCGGCCCCCAATAAGAAGAGGATCGACCCATGTGGACCAAACCCGCCTTTACCGACCTGCGCATTGGCTTCGAAGTGACGCTGTACTTCGCCAACCGCTGATCCGAAGCGCCCCGGTCCGCCGGGGCGTCCTGGGGGTTCTCCCATGCATATCCGCATTCTCGGGTCCGCCGCTGGCGGCGGATTCCCGCAGTGGAACTGCCACTGCCGCAACTGCGCCGGCCTGCGTGCCGGCACCCTCGACGCCGAGGCGCGCACCCAGTCGTCCATCGCCCTGAGCGACGACGGGGTGAACTGGGTGCTGTGCAACGCCTCGCCCGACATCCGCGCGCAGATCGAGTCCTTCGCGCCGCTGCGTCCGGCCCGCCGCCTGCGGGATACCGGCATCGCGGCGGTGCTGCTGATGGACAGCCAGATCGACCACGTCACCGGCCTGCTCAGCCTGCGCGAGGGCTGCCCGCACGCGGTCTGGTGCACCGAGATGGTCCACCAGGACCTGACCCGGGGCTTCCCGCTGTTCGAGATGCTCCGGCACTGGAACGGCGGCCTGGCCTGGAACCCCATTGCGCTGGACGGTGAGCCCTTCGTCATCCCCGCCTGCCCGGGGCTGCGCTTCACCGCCATCCCCCTGCGCAGCAGCGCGCCACCCTATTCGCCGCACCGGGGCAACCCGCACCCGGGGGACAACATCGGCTTGTTCATCGAGGACCTGCGCAGCGGCGGATCGCTGTTCTACGCGCCGGGCCTGGGGCAGGTGGACGAGGCCCTGCTGGGCTGGATGCGCCGCGCCGATTGCCTGCTGGTGGACGGCACGCTCTGGCGCGATGACGAGATGCGCCTGTGCGAGGTGGGCGACAAGCTCGGCAGCGAGATGGGCCACCTGCCCCAGAGCGGGCCGGGCGGCATGATCGAGGTGCTGGACGGCATCCCCGGCCCGCGCAAGGTGCTCATCCACATCAACAACACCAACCCCATCCTCGACGCCGGCTCCGCCGAGCGGGCCGAACTGGCCCGCCATGGCATCGAGGTGGCGCGGGACGGAATGGACATCCGGCTATAGGAGCCTTGCCCATGAGCCAGCACGCCATGACCCCGGCGGCATTCGAGCAGGCCCTGCGCGCCAAGGGCGCCTGCTACCACATCCACCACCCGTTCCACGTCGCCATGTACGAGGGCCGCGCCAGCCGCGAGCAGATCCAGGGCTGGGTGGCCAACCGCTTCTACTACCAGGTGTGCATCCCGCTGAAGGATGCGGCGATCCTCGCCAACTGCCCGGACCGCGACACCCGCCGCGAGTGGATCCAGCGCATCCAGGACCACGACGGCGCACCGGGCGAGGCCGGCGGCATCGAGGCCTGGCTGCGCCTGGCCGAGGCGGTGGGGCTGGACCGTGAGCAGGTGCTGTCCCAGGAGCTGGTGCTGCCGGGGGTGCGTTTCGCCGTGGACGCCTACGTCAACTTCGCCCGCCGCGCCAGCTGGCAGGAGGCGGCGAGCAGCTCGCTGACCGAGCTCTTCGCGCCGCAGATCCACCAGTCGCGCCTCGACGCCTGGCCCACCCATTACCCGTGGATCGACCCGGCCGGCTACGACTACTTCCGCTCGCGCCTGTCCCAGGCCCGGCGCGACGTGGAGCACGGCCTGCGCATCACCCTCGCGCACTACCGCACGGCGGAGCAGCAGGCGCGGATGCTGGAGATCCTGCAGTTCAAGCTCGATGTGCTGTGGAGCATGCTCGACGCCATGAGCATGGCCTACGAGCTGGAGCGCCCGCCCTACCACACGGTGACCCGCGAGCGGGTCTGGCACCGGGGGCTGGGGCTATGAGCGAGGACCTGCGCATCCGCGTACCGGCCCTGCGCCGGGGCTTCCGCTTCCAGTTCGAGCCGGCCCAGGGCTGCCACGTGCTGCTCTACCCGGAAGGCATGGTGAAGCTCAACGAGAGCGCCGGGCTGATCCTCGAACGGGTGGACGGCCAGCGCAGCGTCGCCACCATCATCGACCAGCTCGCCGAGCGCTTCCCCGGCGTGCCGGGGCTGGACGAGGACATCCTCGCCTTCATGGAGGTGGCCAGTGCTCAGTTCTGGATCGAGCTGCGTTGAATCGCTCGGCACGGCCAGCCCGCCCGGCCCGCCCCTGTGGCTGCTCGCGGAGCTGACGTACCGCTGCCCGCTGCAATGCCCCTATTGCTCCAACCCCCTGGACTTCGACCGCCAGGACGAGGAGCTGAGCACCGCCGAGTGGATCGAGGTGTTCCGCCAGGCCCGTGAGCTGGGCGCGGCGCAGCTGGGGTTTTCCGGCGGCGAGCCGCTGGTGCGCCAGGACCTGGCCGAGCTGATCCGCGCGGCGCGTGGCTTGGGCTACTACACCAACCTCATCACCTCCGGCATCGGCCTCACCGAGGCGCGCATTGCCGAATTCGCCGAGGCGGGGCTGGACCATATCCAGGTCAGCTTCCAGGCCGCCGACGAGGCGGTGAACAACCTGCTGGCCGGCTCGCGCAAGGCCTTCGCCCAGAAGCTGGCCATGGCCCGGGCGGTGAAGGCGGCGGGCTACCCGATGGTGCTCAACTTCGTCACCCACCGGCACAACATCGACCACATCGAACGCATCATCGAGCTGTGCCTGGCGCTGGAGGCGGACTACGTCGAACTCGCCACCTGCCAGTTCTACGGCTGGGCCGAGCTGAACCGCGCCGGCCTGCTGCCGACCCGCGAGCAACTGGAGCGCGCCGAGGCCATCACCAATGCCTACCGCGACAAGCTGGCGGCCGAGAACCACCCCTGCAAGCTGATCTTCGTCACCCCGGACTACTACGAGGAACGCCCCAAGGCCTGCATGAACGGCTGGGGCAACCTGTTCCTCGACATCACCCCCGACGGCACCGCGCTGCCCTGCCACAGCGCCCGGCAACTGCCGGTGCAGTTCCCCAACGTGCGCGAGCACAGCATCCGCCACATCTGGCAGGACTCCTTCGGCTTCAATCGCTTTCGCGGCGATGCCTGGATGCCCGAGCCGTGCCGTTCCTGCGACGAGAAGGACCGCGACTTCGGCGGCTGCCGCTGCCAGGCCTTCATGCTCACCGGGGATGCCAGCAACGCCGACCCGGTGTGCAGCAAATCGAAGCACCACGGCCTCATCCTCGATGCCCGCCGCCAGGCCGAGGAGGCGCCCGGCGGGCTGGATGAGCTGGTGTTCCGCAACCCGGCCAACGCCCGGCTGATCGCCAAGGCGTGACCCTTGCCGAGGCCCTGAACGGAGGCCGTCATGCCGTCAACTGCCCTGCCTTTCGGGGCCTGGCCGAGCACCTTCAGCGCGATCGATGCAGCCACCGCCAGCTGTGACTTCGGTGAGCTGCGCGTCGCGCCCGAGGGGCTGCTGTGGAGCCGTTTCGACCCGCGCGATGCGCGCACCACCCTGTGGGTGTGGCAGGGCGGCGCGCCCCGCTGCCTGACCCCGCCGGGGCAGTCGGTGCGCAGCCGTGTGCACGAGTACGGCGGGGGTGCCTTCTGTGTGCTGGATGGCGCCGTGGCCTTCGTCGACGAGGCCGACCAGCAGCTCTGGCTGCAGCCCCTCGATGGCGACCCGTTGTGCCTTGCCGGCGCGCCGGGCAGCCGCCTGGGTGACCTGGCCTTCGACCGCCAGGGCCGGGCAGTGCTGGCGGTGGAGGAGCAGCACGGTAATGGGCCGGTGCGCAATCGCCTGGTCAGCCTCGACCTGGGCGACGGCCAGCGCCGGGTGGTGGCCGAGGGGGCCGACTTCTACGCTGCGCCGACCCTCTCCGAGGACGGCCTTCGCCTGGCCTGGATCGAGTGGGACCGGCCCGCCCAACCCTGGACCAGTACCCGCCTGTGCTGCGCCTGGCGCGAAGCCACGGGTGGCTGGTCGGCGCCGCGCGTGGTGGCGGGGGAGGGCGGTGGCGAATCCCTGCAGCAACCGCGCTTCGACGCCCGGCGACGCCTGCTCTGCCTCAGCGACCGCGACGGGGCCTGGCGTCCCTGGGGCGAGACGGCCGATGGCTGGCTGCCGCTGCCGGGCTGCGCACGGCTGGACCACGCGCCGGCACCCTGGCAGCTGGGGTTGTGCACCTGGCTGTCGCTGGCGCCCGGCCACCTGCTGCTGAGCCGCTTCGAAGGCGGCTTCGGCCACCTGGTGGAGCAGCAGGGCCACGCCGAGCGGCGCCTGGCCCCGGAGTGGACCCGCTTCCGTGCCCTGGTGGCGGATGCGCGGGCCTTCTACTGCATCGCCCATGCGCCGGACCGATCACCGGCGGTGCTGGCGGTGGACCGAATCGGGGGCGAGGTGCAGGTGCTGGCCGGGGGCGAGCGGCCGTTGCCGACCGAGGCCGTGCCCAGGCCCGAGGCCATCACCTTCGCCAGCGACGGCGAGCCGGCCCACGGCTTCTTCTACCCGCCGTGCAACCCGGCCTGCGAAGGCCCGGCGGGGGCCCGGCCGCCGCTGCTGGTGTTCGTCCATGGCGGGCCGACCTCGGCCTGCTACCCGCAGTTCGACCCGCGCATCCTGTTCTGGACCCAGCGCGGTTTTGCCGTGTTCGACCTCAACTACCGGGGCAGCAGCGGTTATGGCCGTGCCTACCGTCAGGGGTTGCAGGGGCGCTGGGGCGAGGTGGACGTGGCGGATGCGCGTGCGGTGGTCGCCCACCTGGCCGGGCTTGGGCGCATCGACCCGGCGCGGGCGTTCATCCGTGGCGCCAGCGCCGGCGGCTTCACCACCCTGCTGGCCCTGGCCGGGGACACGCCGTTCCGCGCCGGCACCAGCCTCTACGGCGTCAGCGAGCCCCTGGCGCTGCGCCGGGTGACCCACAAGTTCGAGGCCGATTACCTCGACTGGCTGATCGGCGACCCCGTGCGCGATGCCGCCCGTTACCACGCCCGCAGCCCGGCCCTGCACCCGGAGGCGATCCGCGCGCCGGTGCTGTTCTTCCAGGGCGGCCGCGACATGGTGGTGGTGCCGGAGCAGACCCGGGCCATGGCCGACGCCCTGCAGCGCCTCGGCCGCGAGGCCCAGGTGCACCTCTACCCGGCGGAAGGCCACGGCTTCCGCCAGGCCGCCAACCTGGCCCATGCGCTGGAGGCGGAGTACGGGTTCTATCGGCGGTGGTTGTGAGGCCTCAGTGCGTGCCGTGGGCGTGCTCGGCGTCCACCCGCACCTGCCCCTGGAACAGGGCGAACTGGCGGATGCGGGCGGCCGGTTGCCGGGCTTCCGCCTCGCGGGCCTTGCCTTGCAGCGTGCCGATCCGGGCTTCGGGTACGCCGGCATCGCGCAGGGTGGCGCTGTCCAGCAGGCTGTCGCCGGCACAGAGCACCACGCGCCAGCCCTCGGCAGTGCGCTGCAGCAGTGCCCGGCCGCCACGCTCGCCCTGGGTCCAGCCGGCGATGGCGTAATCCTCGACCGTGCTGACCGGCCCGACATCCAGCGGCGCGCCGGGCTTTTCCCAGGTGTGTTTCATCAGATGCTCGATCTGCTGGGTCTCGTCGGCCTGGGCAAGCGGGCTGCCCAGGCTCAACAGGCCCAGAAGGGCCAGCGTTCGCAGGGTGGTCATGGGGCGTCTCCTTTCATGGGGCTTCAGAAGCCCATCTTCACGCCGACCTGGGCCGAGGTGCCGGGCATGGGGTAGCCGGTGCGGTAGGCGTAGTCGCGGTCGAACAGGTTTTCCACGGCGAGGAAGACCTCGCCCACTTCGCCGAGGGCCGGCACGGCATGGCCGACCCGCAGGTTGACCACGGTGAAGGCGTCCACCTGTTCGGTGTTGCTGGCGCCGTTGACCCGCTCTTCCTGCAGGACGTACATCCGGCTCTGGTACTGGGCATCGGTGCTGACGCGCCAGGGGCCCTGTGCGTAGGTGACTCCCAGGGAGACGGAGCGCTCGGGGGCATACGGCAGGGTCTTGAGGGTCGGGTCCAGCCAGGTGAGGCCGAGGAAGCTGCTCCAGTTGGCGTTCCAGCGCTGCTGCCAGCTGGCCTCGCTGCCGCGCACTTCGTAGTCGCCGAGGTTGATGTAGGTCGGTTGCGACACGGCAGGCGGGAAGGCGAAGAGGTAGCGGTTCTCGAGCTTGTCCTGGAACACGGCCAGGTCGAGGGTGGCGCTGTCGGTGGGGTTGAACTTCACGCCCAGTTCGCGGTGGTCCAGGCGCTCGGGGGCCAGCTCGCGCCAGGTCTGCCCGAGGGCGGGGATCAGGTGGGAGAGCACCGAGGTTTCCAGCCCGGGGTAGTTCACCCCTCGGGAGACGTTGGCTCGCAGCTCCAGGTTGCGGGTGGAGAGCACCACCCCGGCATGGGGCGCCTGCTCGCTGGCGTAGACGTTGTGGTCGTAGGTGCGGATGCCGGCGGAGGGGGTGAGGGTCCAGTCCGGCCCCAGGTCGATGGCCTGGCTGATTGCGATATGCGGGGAGACCAGGCGCAAGGTCGGGGTGTCGAACTGGTCCTGCGGGGCGGGTGCGACGCGGCGGAAGGTGACGTCGCCCCGGGTTTCGTCGATGTCCAGGCCCAGCGCCAGCTCGCCCTGGGACCAGGGTTGCAGGGTTTCTTCCCAGCGCAGCCCCTGGAGGACGAAGTCGGTGATGGTGTCGCCGTCCAGTCCGGTCTGCTCCAGGGCGCTGCCGCGACCTTCGTTGCGGTACAGCTTGAGGCTGCCCTGGGCCTGCTCGTAGTCATGCGCGAGGGTCAGGGCGGCGAGGGTTCCTCGGGTGCGGAAGCGTCCGTTGCGGGTTTCCGGCTTGTGCAACTGGCCGGGGTCGGAGGCTTCGTTGTCGGCGTGCAGCAGCAGCAAGCGGGTCGACCAGTTTTCATTCAGGCGGTAGCCCAGTTGGCCGAGGCCGTTGTTGAGCCGGCCGTCGCCATCGGCACGGTCGCCGTCGGAGTGGGCACTGCCTTGGGCCAGGGTGTAGTCCCAGTCGCCGTTGCGCCCGCTGAGGGCGGCCTGTTCGGTGACGGTGCGGAAGCTGCCGCCGGTCAATTGCAGTTCGCCGTGATGGTTGTCACCCGGTCCGGCCAGGCGCGGGGCCAGGTCGATGGCGGCGAAGGTGTTGCCGAAGCACTGTGGTTGCGGCCCTTTGTAGACGGTGACGCTTTGCATGCCATGGATGGGCAGCAGGTCGAGGAGCGGGTGGTTCCAGACCGGCATGTAGAACGGCACGCCGTCGATGTAGGTCTTGATTTCGCTGCCCGGGCGGCTGGCGCCCATGCCGCGGATGTAGACCGCACCCCCTTCGGCGCCCCCGAAGGCGCCTACCGGGTTGAAGCGCGAGACGGTGACGCCTGGGGTTCGACGCAGGGCGGAGGACAGGTCGAGGGCATTCAGGTCGCGGATCTGCTCTTGGCCGACCACGGTGGCGAGGCTGCCGAAGCGGTCGGTTTCGTTCTGGTCGATCACCGGCGAGTCCACCACCTGGGTGGTGTCCAGCTCCAGGGCGGCGGCTTGGGTGAGGCCGCTCATGCCGGTGAGGGCCAGGGTCATGGCGTGACGCAGTAGGGGGCTGTTCATCCGCGATTCCTTGTTGGGTTTTTGTTGTGCGGTGCTGTTTGCTGGCCGGGTTCAGAGCGATTCGAGAAAGCGCAGCAGGGCCAGGCGGTCGTCGGTGGCCAGGGCCACGACCCTGTCGCGCGAGCCCTGGGCTTCGCCGCCGTGCCAGAGGATGGCTTCCAGCAGGCTTTCGGCGCGGCCGTCGTGCAGGTACTGGGTGTGCCCGCTGACGGTGGCGGTGAGGCCGATGCCCCACAGCGGCGGTGTCCGCCATTCGCTGCCGCTGGCGAGGAACTCGGGGCGACCGTCGGCCAGGCCTGGCCCCATGTCGTGCAGCAGCAGGTCGGTGTAGGGGTAGATGTGCTGCTGGGCGAGCTCCGCTTCGGCGGCCTCGCCGGTGGTGTAGGAGGGTCGGTGGCAGGCGGCGCACCCCAGCTCGCTGAACACGGCCTTGCCGCGCAGGACGTCTGGACTGCCCGCCTCGCGACGCATGGGCACGGCGAGGTGGCGGGTATAGAACAGCACGCTGTCGAGGACCGATTCGCTGACCTCGGGCTGGCTGCCCTGGGGCGCTTCCCGGCAGGCGGACTGCGCGCCGGTGCAGTCGTCATGGGCGAACACGCTGCTGCTCAGGCCCATGTCGCCGGCGAAGGCGGCGGCGTTCTGCTGGCGCAGGCTGGGTTGCCCGGCCTTCCAGCCAAAGCGGCCGATAACCGTACGGGCACTGGCTTCGTCCCAGACCCGGTTGAGGCGGCCGCTCACCTGGCCGTGGCTCGCCTGGTCGCGCGCGTTGGCTTCGAGTTCTGCGTCGGGAATGGCCTCCAGCAGGCCGAGGCCGATCATCGGCGGGGCGACACGCAATGACATCAGGGTGTCGGGGTGGAGCGGGCCGTAGCCGAGGTCGCGGATCTCGATCTTCGGTTGGCGCAGGTGCACGTCGGTGCCGTCGGCCAGGGTCACGCTGCTGGGGGTGTACTCCAGCCACACACGGCCTTCGGGGCGGTGGCCTTCGAGGGCGTTGTCCTGCAGCTGTCCGCCATAGACCGGCTCGGCGAGCACGCCGTTGCGCACCAGGCTCGCGGCATCCTCCTCGCTTGCCGGGATCGACAGCCGCACCAGGGCGGAGAGCGCCGGCGCCAGGCTCTGCTCGTGGGGCGGGTGGCCACGGCCGTCCTTGATGTGGCAGCTCTGGCAGGCGTCGGTGTTGAACAGCGGCCCGAGGCCGCTCTTGCCCTGTGCGCCGTTGCCTGCAGGTTTCCAGCCGGAGCGGAAGAAGGCATTGCCGACGAAGAAGTCCATGCGCCGGATCGGGCGCAGGTTGTTGCTGGGCATGGAGAAGGCGTTGGCATCCTGCTGGGCGGTGGTGGTGGCCCCGCCCGGGTGGCTCTCGCCAGGCTCCAGGCGGGCCTGGGGCGAGCCATCGCAGCCGTGCAGGCAGGCGCAGAGCAGGAGCAGTGGAATGTTCAATGTCCACCCGCTGCGGGTGGCGCCTGTGTCGGGCACGTTGACCTCGTCGATACCGATGGGCGAGGGGAGGGCGGCATGGCCGCCGGGGCGGGATCGGAACCCGGGCGAGTACGGCGCCGGTGGCTGAAAGAGAGGCCCTTTGCGGGGAAGGGCCATCCATGATCAAACCGATCCAAAAAGCTTCAGGCCTAACCGTGGAAACCCATTTTTCAGCGATCTTCCGGCCTGAAGTGAGGCGCACCTTAGGCAGCGGGCCGGGCTTCAACAACTGCGACGACCTGCCGCAGCAAGGTGTCGTGCGAGCCTGTAAAACGGGCAGCGGGGTGGGTGTGGCGGAATGTCGCGGAGTCGCCCGCAGATTGGTTGGCGAAACGCAAGCGTGGTGGTCGGCTTTTTCTGTCGGACAACACCCGATGGTCGGATTGAAAACGTTATCTTTTGCAGTAGTCTGCTAGCCCATTCCATAACAACAAGAATCAGGCGGTTTCATGCGCCACGACATCAGCCAACTGCGTAAATTCGTCTCCCCGGAAATCATCTTCGGTGCCGGCTGCCGGCATAACGTCGGCAACTACGCCAGCACCTTCGGCGCGCGCAAGGTGCTGGTGGTGTCCGACCCCGGCGTGGTCGCGGCCGGCTGGGTGGCCGATGTGGAGGCCAGCCTGGCGGCCCAGGGCATCGACTACCGGCTGTTCACCCAGGTGTCACCGAACCCCCGGGTGGAGGAGGTGCACCAGGGCGCGGACGTCTACCGCGCCGAGGGCTGCAACGTGATCGTCGCCGTCGGCGGCGGCAGCCCGATGGATTGCGCCAAGGGCATCGGCATCGTGGTGGCCCACGGGCGCAGCATCCTGGAGTTCGAGGGGGTGGACACCATCCGCGTGCCCAGCCCGCCGCTGATCCTGATCCCCACCACCGCCGGCACCTCGGCGGACGTCTCGCAGTTCGTGATCATTTCCAACCAGACCGAGCGGATGAAGTTCTCCATCGTCAGCAAGGCGGTGGTGCCCGATGTGTCGCTGATCGACCCGGAAACCACCCTGAGCATGGACCCGTTCCTCTCGGCCTGTACCGGCATCGATGCGTTGGTGCACGCCATTGAGGCGTTCGTCTCCACCGGCAGCGGCCCGCTCACCGATCCCCATGCCCTGGAGGCGATGCGGCTGATCAGCGGCAACCTGGTGGAGATGATCGCCAACCCCGACGACATCGGCCGCCGCGAGAAGATCATGCTCGGCAGCATGCAGGCGGGGCTGGCGTTCTCCAACGCCATCCTCGGGGCGGTGCATGCGATGTCCCACAGCCTGGGCGGCTTCCTCGACCTGCCCCACGGCATGTGCAACGCGGCGCTGGTGGAGCACGTGGTGGCCTTCAACTACAACGCCGCGCCGGAGCGCTTCCGCGTGGTGGCCGAGACCCTGGGGCTGGACGTGCGTGGGCTGAACCAGACGCAGACCCGCCAGCGCCTGGTGGAACACCTGGTGGCCTTCAAGCGCTCGGTGGGCTTTGCCGACACCCTGAGCCTGCACGGGGTGTCGGTGTCGGACATCCCCTTCCTGTCGCGCCACGCCATGGAGGATCCGTGCATCCTCACCAACCCCCGCGAGTCCAGCCAGCGGGACGTGGAAGTGGTGTATGCCGAGGCACTCTGAGGAGCAGCGCCAGGCCCTGCTGGGCCTGGGCAGCCACTCCGCGCGCAAGAGCCATTACCCCGAGCTGCTGAGCCGCCTGGAGGAGCTGGAGACCGAGCGCAACCGCTACAAGTGGCTGTTCGAGCACGCGGTGCACGGCATCTTCCAGGCCAGCCTGCAGGATGGGCTGCGCGCGGCCAACCCGGCGCTGGCACGGATGTTGGGCTACGCCCAGGCCGACGAGCTGCTGGCGATGCCGGCGGATTTCGCGGCGCTGCTGTTCGCCGACGGTGCGGCGGAGCTGGAGCGCATCCGCGCCCGCCTGCGCGGCAAGCCGGGGCTGTTCGGCTACGAGACGCGCCTGCGGCGGCGCGACGGCAGCCATGTGGACGTGCTGATGAACCTGCTGCTCAAGCCGGACGAGGAGGGGCTGGTGGAGGGCTTCGTCGCCGACATCACCGAGCGCATCCTCGCCCAGCAGCGCCTGCAGCACCTCAACGATGAGCTGGAGCAGCGGGTGGCGGCGCGCACCGCCGAGCTGGAGGCGCTGAACGGCCAGCTGCGCGAAGCGCGGGATGCCGCCATGGCGGCGAACCTGAGCAAGGACAAGTACCTGGCGGCGGCCAGCCACGACCTGCTGCAACCGCTCAATGCGGCGCGACTGCTGGTGGCGACCCTGCGCGAGCGCCGCCTGCCGAGCGCCGAGCAGCAACTGGTGGAGCGCACTCACCTGGCGCTGGAAGGGGCGGAGGACCTGCTCACCGACCTGCTGGAGATTTCCAAGCTGGACCAGAGCGCCATCCGCCCGGACGTGGAGGCCTACCGCGTGCAGGACCTGCTGGCGCCGCTGGTGTCGGAGTTCGAAGGGGTGGCGCAGTCCGCCGGGTTGCAGTTGCGCGCGCGCATTCCCCGGCACCTGGCGGTGCGCACCGATTTCCGCCTGCTGACGCGCATCCTGCGCAACTTCCTCAGCAATGCCTGCCGCTACACCGAGCGTGGGCGTGTGCTGCTGGGGTGCCGCCGGCAGGGCGATACCGTGCGCCTGGAGGTGTGGGACAGCGGCCGGGGCATTCCGGCGGACCAACTGCGGGCGATCTTCCTGGAGTTCAACCAGCTGGACCGGGGCCGGGCGGCCGAGCGCAAGGGTGTGGGCCTGGGCCTGGCCATCGTCGACCGCATCGCCGGCATCCTCGGTTGCCCGGTGGAGGTGCGCTCCAAGCCGGGGCGGGGCTCTGTCTTCGCCATCCGCGTGCCGCTGGCGCCGCTGCCGGAGGTGCCGGTCCGTGATAGCGCAGTGGCGCGCCCGCTGGCCGGTGACCCGCTGCCGGGACGACGCCTGCTGGTGGTGGACAACGAGGTGAGCATCCTCCACAGCATGGCGGCGCTGCTCGGGCAGTGGGGCTGCGAGGTGCTGGTGGCGCCGGACCTGGACGCCGCACGGGCGGTGCTGCAGGGGCAGGCGCCCGAGGCGATCCTGGCGGACTTCCACCTAGACCACGGGGTGACCGGCTGCGAGGTGGTGCGGGCCCTGCGGGAGCAGTTCGAGCGGCCCATCCCGGCGGTGATGATCACGGCCGACCGCAGTGACGAGTGCCGCCGCGAGCTGCAGGGGCTGGGTGCGCCGATGCTCAACAAGCCGGTGAAGCCGGGCAAGTTGCGGGCGGTGCTGAGCCAGTTGCTGGGCTAGCGACGGCGGTTCAGGGGGCCTTGCCGAGGGTGCTCTGCAGGCGCTGGCGGTAGGCGTCCGATTCGCGCTGGCGGCGCACTTCATCCCAGATCGCCTGGGCCAGCTGGGGCGTTGTCTGCACCCGCTGGTGGGAGAGCATCAGGTAGTAGTCCTTCTGCTCCAGCGGGATGGGGCGCTTTTCGATATCGACTGACAGGTCCGGGTGGTCCGCCAGGACCTTGTCCGCCCGCAGCGTCTGCATGGCCGCCACGTCGAAGCGGTGGCCGTGGAGCATGCGCATCAGTGCCACCGGGTCGCGGCTGGTTTCTTCCACCTGCAGGCCGTGCTTGAGCAGCATCGGAATGATGGAAAAGCCGCTGAGGGAGCCTACCTGCCCCTGGATGCCGTGGAAGGCCTGGCCGTCCCAGTCGGCGGCGCTGCCCTTGATGCGGTAGAGCGAGTAGCTGGCGTCGTGCAGGCGGTAGTCGCGGTTCGGACGGCCATTCTTGATGTCGGGGTAGGCGCCCAGCACCAGGCGTTCCGGGTTGAAGGACGCGGCGAAGGCGCCGTCGTAGAGCCCTCGGGACAGGCCGTCGAGGCAGCGCTTCCAGGGCATCGGCACCTGGCGGATGTCCAGGTGCAGGTCCTTGCCGAGCTGGTTGAGCAGGGCCTGGTTGAGGCCGCTGCCATCGAGCATCACCCAGGGCCAGGAATCCTGGTCCTCGTAGCAGAACACCAGTGGACCGGTGGAGTCCGCCCGGGCTGGTAGGCAGAGGAGGCAGGCGATGAGGCAGGCAAGTGGCTTGAAGCTCGGCATGAACTGGCTATCCCGGGCGTGTGCCCGGAGAAGTGTAGACGGGGGGAAAGGGGGCGGCTTTCTACCATGCTGGCCAATGGCCGTCCCGGTTCGTTGGTGAGGATGTGAACCGGTCTGCGTTCTGCAGCCGTTGCGCTGGAAGAAACGGCGGGGTGAGGGGCCTGGGGTTTTCGGCAGGCAATAAAAAACCCGCCGTTTAGGCGGGTTTTTTCGGGATTTGGTCGGAGCGACTGGATTCGAACCAGCGACCTTCTCGTCCCGAACGAGACGCGCTACCAAGCTGCGCTACGCTCCGTGAGATGGCGCGCATTCTACAGAAAACTTTTTGGTCGACAAGGGGTTAGCGAAAAAAATTTTGCGGGGCGACGGTTTTCGCGCTCTGGCGGGGGTGCAGATGAAACAAAGCCCGCGACGGGCAGGACCCGTGGCGGGCTGGGCGCGGGTGAGGCGCGGGACGATCAGAGTTCCTTGATGGTGCGGACCTGGTCCTTGTTGACCTTGGCGCGCTTGCCATCGAGTTGTTCGAACTCGTAGAAGCCGGTGTCGTCGTCGTAGTCCGGCTTGTCCACGGTCTGCAGCTCGCGGCCGTCGTTGAGGGTGATCACGCTGGGGGTGGAGCAGCCGGCGAGGGCGGCCAGGCCCAGTACAAGCGCAAAAGCGGGAAGGATCCGCTGGTTCATCTGCCATCTCCTTGATGAATGAACGGGTTGTTCTGGAGGCTCTGACGGACGAAGCGCGGCCAAAGTTCCGGAACCGGGCCAGTGTCACGCCGTCGGGGGCGTGCTTTCAAGCAGTTCCGGGGTGTTCAGGTTGGCCAGGCGCGGGTCGTCGTCGGCGCAGGGGATGGCCAGCGGGTCGAGCGGGCGCAGGGCACGCTGGGGGCTGCGCTCGCCGGCCTGCCAGGCGGCCTCCAGCACCGGCAGCACGCTGCGCGGCAGGACGCAGAACAGCGGTTCCCAGAAGCCGCCCCGGTGCAGCATCGCCGGGCGCTCGCCGGCGGCGTCCAGCAGGCGCTGCAGCAGCTCGTCGTCCACCAGCGGGGCGTCGCAGGGCAGCACCAGCAGGTGCGGGTGGCGGGCGGCGGCCAGTCCGGCGCGGATGCCGGCCAGGGGGCCCTGGTAGTCGGGGCTGTCGTCCTGCACCAGGCGGTCGGCCCAGGCGGCGTAGCGTTCGGTGTTGCGGTTGCAGGAGATGATCAGGTCGTCGGTGATCGGCCGGGCCACGGCGTGCAGCCAGTCGATCAGCGGACGGCCGCGCCATTCCACCAGGCCCTTGTCGCGGCCGCCCAGGCGTTGCCCCCGTCCACCGGACAGCAGCAGGACGGAGCAGGGCAGGGCAGGCACGGCGGGCATGGGCGAGGTCTCGGCGAACGGGCGCTGTGATATAACACCGGCCTCCCTGTCCTACAACTGGAAGCCAGCCATGAACCACAAGGCCGAGGCGGTGTTCGTGCCGCTCAATATCGCCGTGCTCACCGTCAGCGACACCCGCTCCCTGGAGACCGACACCTCCGGCCAGCTGTTCGTCGATCGCCTCACCGCTGCCGGCCACAACCTGGCTGCGCGCGTCCTGCTGAAGGACGACCTGTACAAGATCCGCGCCCAGGTGGCCACCTGGATCGCCGAGGACACCGTGCAGGTGGTGCTGATCACCGGTGGCACCGGTTTCACCGGCCGCGACAGCACCCCCGAGGCGGTGGCCTGCCTGCTGGACAAGCGCGTCGACGGCTTCGGCGAGTACTTCCGGCAGATCTCGGTGGCCGACATCGGCACCTCCACCCTGCAATCCCGCGCCCTGGCGGGCTTGGCCAACGGCACCCTGGTGTGCTGCCTGCCGGGTTCCACCAATGCCTGCCGCACCGCCTGGGACGGCATCCTCGGCGAGCAGCTGGACAACCGCCACCGCCCCTGCAACTTCGTGCCGCACCTGAAGGCCGCCGCCCCCTGCGAGAGCCGCGGATGAGCGGCTGCGACCACCCCGGGTTGCTGCCGGTCGAGGCGGCCCAGGCACGCCTGCTGGCGCTGGCCGATGCGGCGCGGATCGCCGGCGTGGAAGCCCTGCCGCTGGCCCAGGCCGATGGCCGCGTGCTGGCCGAGCCCCTGGTGGCAAGCCTGGACCTGCCGCCCTGGGACAACAGCGCCATGGATGGCTATGCCCTGCGCCTGGACGACTGGCAGGGCGAGCCGCTGGTGGTGAGCCAGCGGATCCTCGCCGGCAGTGCCCCGGCACCGCTGCAGCCCGGCACCTGCGCGCGTATCTTCACCGGGGCGCCGCTGCCCGAGGGCGCCGACTGCGTGGAGATGCAGGAGAACGTCGAAGTGCTGGCCGATGGCCGGGTGCGCCTGCTGCAGCCGCTCAAGGCCCGGCAGAACGTGCGCCCCCGTGGCCAGGAAACGCGGGTGGGCGAGACGGTGCTGGATGCCGGCACCCTGCTCGGCCCCATCGAACTGGGGCTGGCCGCGACCCTGGGCGTGGCCGTGCTGCCGGTGCGCCGCCGTGCGCGGGTGGCGGTGCTCTCCACCGGTGACGAGCTGGTGGAGCCGGGCCAGGCCCTTGGCCCCGGGCAGATCTACAACAGCAACCGCACGCTGCTCTGCGCCTGGCTGCGCCGCCTGGGCTGCGAGGTGGTGGACGGTGGCATCCTCGCCGACGACCTGGAACTGACCCGCCAGGCCCTGGGCGCGCTGAGCGATGTGGACCTGATTCTCTCCACGGGCGGGGTGTCGGTGGGCGAGGCGGACTTCCTCGGCCTGGCGCTGCGCGAGGAGGGCGAGCTGGCGCTGTGGAAGCTGGCCATCAAGCCGGGCAAGCCGCTGACCTTCGGGCATTTCCGGGGTGTGCCGGTGATCGGCCTGCCGGGCAACCCGGCCTCGACCCTGGTGACCTTCGGCCTGCTGGCGCGGCCCTACCTGCTGCGTCGCCTGGGCGTGGAACGCATCGAGCCGCTGGGCTTCCCGGTGCCGGCCGGGTTCACCTGGAGCAAGCCGGGCAATCGCCGCGAGTACCTGCGGGCACGGCTGGAGAATGGCCGGGCGGTGATCTACCGCAACCAGAGCTCCGGCGTGCTGCGCAGTGCCGCTTGGGCAGACGGCCTGGTGGAAGTGCTGGAAGGCACCACCCTGGCCGAGGGCGACCTGCTGCGCTTCATCCCCCTCAGCGAACTGCAGGCCTGATCTGGCGAGCCCGGAGCCCCGGGCGTCAGCTCGGGGATCAAGAGCCCCTGGGCTGAAGCCCAGGCTACGGTGCGGTGCTTGCGGGGCTTTTGTAGCCCGGACTTCAGTCCGGGGATGAAGAGCTCCTGGGCTGAAGCCCAGGCTACGGGGCGGTGCTTGCGGGTTTTTGGTAGCCCGGACTTCAGTCCGGGATGGAGCGCTCAGCCCTGGCGCTTGGCCTCCCGGTATTCGCCGGGTGTCTGGCCGGTCCAGGCCTTGAAGCTGCGGTGGAACGAGCGTGATTCGGTGAAGCCGAGGTAGGCGGCGATGTCCTGGATCGCCAGGTCGCTGCGCAGCAGGTAGTGCTCGGCCAGTTCCTGGCGCAGCTCGTCGAGGATCTGCTGGTAGCTGGTGCCGGCCTGCTGCAGGTGGCGCTGCAGGGTGCGCACCGTCATGTGGAATTTCTCCGCCACCCGCTCCTTGCGTGGCAGGCCGTCCTTGAGCAGCAGGCGCAGGGCGTTCTTCACCCGTTGTGGCAGCGGCTCGTCCTGGTCCAGCCCGGCCATCATCGCCAGGGCGTGTTCCTCCAGGGTGCGCAGGAGGTTGGCATCGGCCTGGCGCAGGGGCACGGCGAGGTATTCCAGGGGTACCAGAAGGGCGCTGCAGGGCTGCTCGAAGTGCACCGGGCAGCCGAATACCGCTTCGTAGTCCTCCTGGCGCGTGCCCGTTGGCAGCGCGTGCTCGAACCACACCTCGCGGGGCGAACGCTCCATGTCGGCGATCCAGCGGGCGTAGAGCAGCCAGGAGGCGAGCACGTTCTCCACCATGTGCCGGCGGATCTCCGGGGCTTCGTGGCGGCAGTTCCAGCTCAGGCGGATGTGGTCCGCGCCGGCTTCGATCTGGCTGGTGCCCATGTCCCCCACCAATTTCTCGTAGGGGATGATGCGGCTCATGGCTTCGCCCAGGGTGGCGCAGTTCATGGTGATGTAGCCCAGCACGCTCCAGGAGCCCGGCTGGACGAAATGCGCGGAGTGCAGGCCGAACAGCGGGTCGCCGGACACTTCGATCAGGTGCTGCAGCAGGCGTTCGTGGCTCTCGCTGGGAATCCGCCGGCCGTTGTCGGTGAGGTCCTCGGGCTGCAGGCCGGCGGCGCGCAGGGCGGCGTCGCGGTCCAGGCCCAGGTGGTCGGCATGGCGCAGGTACTTCAGCAGGGCGGGAACGGAGGTATAGCCGAGCGCGTGCATGGGTTCTTCTTGTTCTGGGTTGTCCTGATTGGCGATAGCCGCTGTCCCGATCAGACAGTGACGCTGCGGGGCGGCTGGCTAGTATAGGCAGCCATCGAAAACCTTCGAAACAACCAGGACAAGGAGAACGGGATGCGACGCTGGAACGGCTGGGGCGACGAGTCGACCGTGGTGGAGCTGCCGGCCAATGGGGCCGAATTCCTGGGCGCGCGGGTCGGCGCCGGGCAGGTGCTGGCGGATGCCACCCTGGAGCAGGTGCTGGCCAGCGTGCCGGCCTCGCGCCTGCCGGTGCACCCGCTGGTGAGCCAGGATGCGGAGGTGCGGGTGCGCCACGCCCGTGGCCAGAGCCTGCCGGACTGGCTGGCGATGCGCGAAGGCCGCTTCGAGGTGTTCCCCGACGGCGTGGCCTTCCCCGAAAGCCCGCAGGACATCCGCGTGCTGATGGCCTGGGCAGCCCAGCACGACGTGGTGCTGATCCCCTACGGTGGCGGCACCTCTGTGGCCGGGCACATCAATCCGCAGGCCTCCAGCCGCCCGGTGCTGACCCTGTCCCTGGCGCGCATGAGCCGCCTGCTGGAGCTGGACGAGGCGAGCCAGATCGCCACCTTCGGCCCCGGTGCCAACGGCCCGCAGGTGGAAAGCCAGTTGCGTGCCCAGGGCTTCACCCTGGGGCACTTCCCGCAGTCCTGGGAGCTGTCCACCCTCGGCGGCTGGGTTGCCAGCCGCTCCAGTGGCCAGCAGTCGCTGCGCTACGGGCGCATCGAACAGCTGTTCGCCGGCGGCACCCTGGAAACCTTCGACGGTCCGCTGGAGCTGCCGACCTTTCCGGCCTCGGCGGCCGGGCCGGACCTGCGCGAGCTGGTGCTGGGCTCCGAGGGGCGCTTCGGGGTGATTTCTGAGGTCAAGGTGCGGGTGTCGCGCCTGGCCGATCAGGAGCGCTTCTACGCGGTGTTCCTGCCGGACTGGACGCGGGCGCTGCAAGCGGTGCGGACCCTGGCCCAGGCGCGGGTGCCGCTGTCCATGCTGCGCCTGTCCAACGCCATCGAGACCGAGACCCAGCTGGCCCTGGCCGGCCATCCGGAGCGCATCGCGCTGCTGGAGAAGTACCTGGCGTTCCGTGGGGCGCGCGCCGGCAAGTGCATGCTGACCTTCGGCGTGACCGGCTCGCGGGTGCAGAACGCCGCCTCGCTGCGCCAGGCCAAGGCGCTGCTGAAGCCGTTTGGCGGGGTGTTCACCGGCACCCTGCTGGGCAGCAAGTGGGCGGAGAACCGCTTCCGCTTCCCCTACCTGCGCCACGCCCTGTGGGAGGCCGGCTACGTGGTGGACACCCTGGAGACGGCCACCGACTGGTCCAACGTCGACGCCCTGATGGGCAAGGTGGAGGCCAGCCTGCGCGAGGGCCTGGCGGACGAGGGCGAGCGGGTGCACGTGTTCACCCACCTGTCCCACGTCTACGGCGAGGGGTCGAGCATCTACACCACCTACGTGTTCCGCCCTGGTGCGAGCTACGAGACGGCCCTGGGCCGCTGGCAGCGCCTCAAGTTCGCGGCGAGCGAGGTGATCGCCCACAACCGCGGTACCATCAGCCACCAGCACGGCGTGGGCCGCGACCATGCGCCCTGGCTGCCGTTGGAAAAGGGAGTGCGTGGAATGGCCACGCTGCAGGCCATGGCCCGCCACTTCGACCCGGACGGCCGCCTGGCGCCCGGCGTGCTGCTGCAGGACTGAGCCGTGGAGACCTGGAACGCCGCCTGGCGGGCGGCCGCGCTGCCGGTGCTGGCTGCGCGGGAGTGGGACCTGATCGTGGTCGGCGGCGGCATCACCGGGGCCGGCATCCTGCGTGAGGCGGCGCGGCGGGGCTGGTCCTGCCTGCTGCTGGAGCAGCGCGACTTTGCCTGGGGCACCTCCAGCCGCTCGTCGAAGATGGTCCACGGCGGCCTGCGTTACATCGCCAAGGGGCAGATCGGCCTCACCCGCGACTCGGTGCGCGAGCGCCAGCGCCTGCTGGCGGAGGCGCCCGGCCTGGTGGACCCGCTGAGCTTCGTGATGCCCCATCGCGGCGGCTTTCCCGGTCCCCGGGTGTTCGGCACGCTGCTGGCGCTGTACGACGCCCTGGCCGGGGTGCGCAACCACCGCTATCACCCGCTGCCGCAACTGCGCTTCCTGGCCCCTGGGCTGGGCGAGGCGGGGCTGCAGGGCGGGACGCAGTTCTTCGATGCCGTGACGGATGATGCACGCCTGGTGATGCGGGTGCTGGCCGAGGCCCGGCGCGAGGGCGGTGAAGCCCTCAACGGGATGCGGGTGCTGGAACTGACCCGCGACCAGGGGCGGGTGACCGGCCTGGTGGCGGAAGACGCCGAGGGCGGCGGGCGGCTGGCGTTTCGCAGCCGCGCCGTGGCCCTGGCCACCGGCGCCTGGGCGGACGAGCTGCGCCGTCGCGAGGGGCCGGAGCACATCCGCCCGCTGCGGGGCAGTCACCTGTTGTTGCCGGCCTGGCGCCTGCCGCTGGCCCATGCCATCAGCTTCATGCACCCGGATGACGGGCGTCCGGTGTTCGTCTTCCCCTGGGAGGGCGCGACCGTGGTGGGCACCACCGACCTGGACCACCGCGCGGGGCTGACCGAAGACGCAGCCATCAGCGCCGAGGAAGTCGACTACCTGCTGGCCGCCTGCGCCGCGCAGTTCCCGGGTGCCGCCATCGGCCGCGCCGATGTGCTCTCCACCTGGGCCGGTGTGCGGCCGGTGGTCAGCGATGGGGCCGAGGGTCGCAAGCCCTCCGACGAGAAGCGCGAGCACGCGCTGTGGACGGAGCCCGGTTGCGTGACCCTGGCCGGGGGCAAGCTCACCACCTTCCGCCTGCTGGCCCTGGAGGTGTTGCAGGCCTGCGCACCGTTCACCGGGCGCGAAGTGGCGGACCACGGTTCGGCGGTGTTCACGCCGGCACCGCTGCCGCCCCTGCTGGTGGGCGCGGGTTTGCAACGGCGCCTGGCGGGCCGCCATGGCCCGGAACTGGCGCGGCTGGCGCCCTGGCTGGAGCGCTTGGGGAGCGAGCGGGTGGGCGGCAGCGAGGTGCTCTGGGCCGAGCTGGCCTGGGCGGCCGAAGGCGAGCTGGTGCTGCACCTGGATGACCTGCTGCTGCGCCGCACGCGGCTGGGCCTGCTGGTGGCGGAGGGCGGCCAGGCGTACCTGCCGCGTATCCGCGCACTGTGCCAGCCGCTGCTGGAATGGGACGATGCGCGCTGGGCGCACGAGGAGCAGGCATACCGGGCACTGTGGCGCCGGTACTACAGCCTGCCCGCATAACGACAAGAAAGGACGTCACCGTGAGCGAAACGAGCTACCTGCTGGCCATCGACAACGGCACCCAGAGCGTGCGTGCCCTGCTGTTCGACCTGCAGGGCAACCTGGTGGGCAAGGGCAAGGTGCCGCTGGAGGCCTACTACTCCAAGCAGCCCGGCTGGGCCGAGCAGGACCCGGACTACTACTGGTCGAGCCTGGCCGAGGCCTGCCGCCTGCTGTGGGCGTCGGTGGACATCGACCGCAGCCTGATCCGTGGCGTGGCCCTGACCACCCAGCGCGGCACGGTGATCCATGTGGACGAACAGGGCCAGCCGCTGCGCCCGGCGATCATCTGGCTGGACCAGCGTCGCGCCGAGGCCGAGGGCCGCATCAAGGGGCCCTGGGGCTGGCTGTTCCGCCTGCTGCGGCTGGAGCCGACGGTGGACCACTTCCGCACCCAGGCGGAGGTGAACTGGGTGGCGCAGAACCAGCCGGAGCTGTGGGCGCGGACCCACAAGGTGCTGCTGCTGTCGGGGTTCCTGACCCACCGGCTGTGCGGCCGCTTCGTGGACTCGGTGGGCTGCCAGGTGGCCTACCTGCCGTTCGACTACAAGCGCCTGGACTGGGCCAAGCCGAGCGACTGGAAGTGGCAGGCGATGCCGGTGCGCCGCGAGCAGCTGCCGGACCTGTGCAAGCCGGGCGAGACCCTGGGGCGCATCACCGCCGAGGCGAGCCGCCTGACCGGCATCCCCGAGGGGCTGCCGCTGGTGGCCGCCGCTGCCGATAAGGCCTGCGAGGTGATGGGCTCGGGCGGGGTGGCGCCGGATACGGCCTGCCTCTCCTACGGCACCACGGCCACCATCAACACCACGCGCCAGCGCTACCTGGAGACGATTCCGCTGATCCCGCCTTACCCGGCGGCGGTGCCGGACCACTTCAATACCGAGGTGATGATCTACCGCGGGTTCTGGATGGTCAGCTGGTTCAAGCAGGAGTTCGGCCTGCGGGAAATGCAGCGGGCGCGGGAGCTGGGGGTGGAGCCGGAGGCGCTGTTCGACGAGCTGGTCAACGGCGTGCCGCCCGGCTCCATGGGGCTGACGCTGCAGCCGTACTGGTCCCCGGGCATCCGTGAGCCGGGGCTGGAGGCGAAGGGGTCGATCATCGGCTTCGGCGACGTGCACACCCGGGCGCACATCTACCGGGCCATCCTCGAAGGGCTGGCCTACGCCCTGCGCCAGGGCAAGGAGCGCATCGAGAAGCGCTCCGGCACGCGCATCACCCGGCTGCGGGTGTCCGGCGGGGGCTCCCAGAGCGATGCGGCGATGCAATTGACGGCGGACATCTTCGGCCTGCCGGCGGAGCGGCCCCATGTGTTCGAAACCTCGGGGCTGGGGGCGGCCATCGACTGCGCGGTGGGCCTGGGCCTGCACCCGGACTTCCCCACGGCCATCGCGGCGATGACGCGGGTGGGGCAGGTGTTCCAGCCCAACCCGGAGGCGCGGCGGGTGTACGAGCAGCTGTACCGCGAGGTGTACCTGAACATGTACCGGCAGCTGAAGCCGCTGTACCAGAAGATCCGCGACATCACCGGCTACCCGGCCTGAATGGATCCGCGGCACGGGCGTGTCGTGATCCCGGACTGAAGCCCGGGCTACGGCTTGAATGGAACGCCCCCGGTGGTTGCCACCGGGGGCGTTCTGCTTCGGGTCAGGCCACGTCCACCAGCACGATCTCGGTGTCTTCCTGGGCGCTGAAGGACAGGTGCGTTTCATCCTTCACGGCGACGCCGTCCCGGGCCTGGGCGGGGATGCCGTTCACTTCGTAGCGACCCTGGGCCGCCACCAGATAGGCCTTGCGGCCGGGTTCGAGGTGGTACTCGGCGGTCTGGCCGGCCTTGATCGTGGCGGCTACCAGTCGGGCATTGGCGCGGATGTACAGGGCATCGCCGCCTTCGTCGATACCGCTGGCGAGGGTGACGAAGGTGCCGGCGCGCTCCTCCTTGGGAAACGGTCGGGTACCCCAGGACGGCGCCGTACCGAACTCGGTGGGCATGATCCAGATCTGAAAGATGCGGGTGGTCTCGTCCTCCAGGTTGTATTCGGAGTGGGCGATGCCGGTGCCTGCGCTCATCACCTGCACGTCGCCGGCCACGGTGCGGCCCTTGTTGCCGAGGTTGTCCTGGTGGGTGATGGCGCCGTCACGGACGTAGGTGATGATCTCCATGTCCCGGTGCGGGTGCGGCGGGAAGCCGGAGTGCGGGGCGATCTCGTCGTCGTTCCACACCCGCAGCTGGCCCCAGTTCATCCGCGCCGGGTCGTGGTACTCGGCGAAGGAGAAGTGGTGACGGGCATTCAGCCAGCCATGCTGGGCGGCGCCGAGTTGCTGGAAGGGGCGTACGTCGATCATGGGAATCTCCTGTCGGGCCGGGGTGGGTTGGGCTCCCCGGTGCAATGGTGGCCATGATCCATCGACTGAAGGCGGTGAAGAAGCGGGATTTCTGGGTTCCAGCTATCGATGTGTTCGATGGTTGTTTTGGGTTTGGCTGACAGGCCTTTTCACTTTTTCTCTGGGTGCGTGCCTATACTCGGGCCCATTCCCGGCGTGGAGCGATTGATGACTGAACGCAAGGCGGTGTTGGTGCTGCATGGCAAGCAGGCCATGAACGAAGAGGTTCGCGCGGCGGTGATGGCCCGCCGTGAGGCGGGCTGGGAGCTGGCGGTGCGGGTGACCTGGGAAGGCGGCGATGCCCGCCGGCTGGTGGACGAGGCCCTGGCGGCCGGCTACCGCACCCTGGTGGCCGGGGGCGGCGACGGCACCCTGCGGGACGTGGCCGAGGCCATTGCCCTGTCGGGCGAGGACGCCAGCCTGGCCCTGCTGCCCCTGGGCACCGCCAACGACTTCGCTCGCGCAGCCGGGGTGCCGCTGGTGCCCGGTGAGGCGCTGGCGCTGCTGGACGTGCCGGCCCGGGCCATCGACCTGGGGGAAGCCGACGGGCGGCTGTTCCTCAACATGGCGACCGGCGGCTTCGGTTCCAAGGTCACGGCCAACACCTCGGAGGACCTGAAGAAGGTGCTCGGCGGGGCGGCCTACCTGCTCACCGGGCTGACGCGCTTCTCGGAGGTGCATGCCGCCTTCGGGCGCTTCCGTGGGCCTGATTTCGCCTGGGAGGGGGAGTTCCTCGCCCTGGGCATCGGCAACGGCAGCCAGGCGGGCGGCGGGCACGTGCTCTGCCCCCATGCGCGGGTGGACGACGGCCTGCTCGACCTGTGCATCGTGCCGGCGCCGCAGGACGTGGTGGGCACCCTGGGGACGCTGCTGTCGGGCGGCATGCGAGGCCTGGAGGCGGTGTCCGTGACCGCCCGTCTGCCCTGGGTGGAGGTGGAGGCGCCGGAGGGGCTGGATGTGAATCTGGACGGCGAGCCGCTGGAATGTCGGCAGGTTCGCTTCAGTGCACGCCGTAACGCACTACGCTTACATCTGCCGGAGGGTTCGCCGCTGCTACAGGCTGCCGTGCCGTGAGCCGCCTTCTGGTGTGGTGCGCCGGGGTGGTGCATGATGGCTCCCCGCCATGACGGCTACAGTTATCCCATCACCCTGCCGATAAGGTGAAGCAGCCGCAGCCCGGCTGGAATTTTCTACAGGAGCATGCAATGGCCGGTATTCTCGACACAGTCGACCAGCGCACCCAACTGGTGGGTGAGAACCGCCTGGAAATCCTCATGTTCCGACTGGTGGGCCGTCAGCTGTTCGCCATCAACGTGTTCAAGGTGCAGGAAGTCCTGCAACTGCCCAAGCTGACCCTGATTCCCCAGCGCCATCCCTACGTCTGCGGCGTGGTCAATCTGCGCGGCCATACGCTGCCGGTGATCGACCTGTCACGCGCCATCGGCATGCGCGCGCTGGTGCCGGACCAGAACAGCACCATCATCGTCACCGAGTACAACCGCTCGGTGCAGGCCTTCCTGGTGGGGGGCGTGGACCGCATCCTCAACCTCAACTGGGAGTCCATCCAGCCGCCGCCCGGTGGGGCCGGCCGCCAGCACTACCTGACGGCGATCACCAAGGTGGAGGACCAGATCGTCGAGATCATCGACGTGGAGAAGGTGCTGGCCGAGATCGTGCCCATGAGCACCCGCGTTTCGGAGGAGCGCCTGGGCAACCCGCTGCTGGAGCGCGCCCGTGGCCGCGAAGTGCTGCTGGTGGACGACTCCAACGTCGCCCTGACCCAGTTGCGCGAGACGCTGTCCCAGCTGGGCATCCGCACCCATGCCGCCAGTGACGGCCTGAAGGCCCTCAACCTGCTGAAGAAGTGGGCGGATTCCGGCGAGGTGATGACCGACAAGCTGCTGATGAT
Organism: Pseudomonas sp. zfem003; assembly: GCF_032621675.1. Lineage (NCBI taxonomy): Bacteria > Pseudomonadati > Pseudomonadota > Gammaproteobacteria > Pseudomonadales > Pseudomonadaceae > Pseudomonas > Pseudomonas sp. zfem003. The sequence continues at coordinate 51,993 of NZ_JAVYJG010000009.1, forward strand.
CTTCACCGATGCCGAGATGCCGGAGATGGACGGCTATCGCCTGACCACCGAGATCCGCAACGACCCGCGCCTGCGTGACCTCTATGTGGTGATGCACACTTCGCTGTCCGGCAGCTTCAACGACGCCATGGTGAAGAAGGTGGGCTGCGACAACTTCCTCTCCAAGTTCCAGCCCGACAAGCTGGTCGACGTGGTGGCGGACCGCCTGAGCAAGGGCAACTGACCGCCGGGCGACGGGCTTGGCCGCCCGTCGCCGATTCCGTATAAGGGACGCTTCCGACCGCCTGATGGAAGCTGGCCCATGCTGCGTCTCACCGCCCTGTATCGCTACCCCATGAAATCCGCCATCGGCGAGCCCCTCGTGCGCGCCGAGCTGGACGGCCTCGGCCTGGCCGGTGATCGCCGCTGGATGCTGGTGGACGCCAGCAACGGGCGCTTCCTCACCCAGCGTGCACTGCCGCAGATGTCCCAGCTCAGCGCCCGCTGGAACGCCACGGGTGGCCTGAGCCTGCGTGCCGCCGGCCTGCCGGAACTGGAGGTGCCCCTGCCGGGGGCCGAGGCGGAGTTGCGCAGCGCGCTGATCTGGAGCGATGCGATGCGGGTGCCGGATGCCGGCGATGAGGCGGCCGAGTGGCTGAGCCGCTTCATCGGCAAGCCGTGCCGCCTGGTGCACGTGCCGGCCGAGCGTGCCCGGGACATTCCGGGCAGCCTGCTGCCGGAAGAGAAGGTGGGTTTTGCCGACGGCTACCCGCTGCTGCTGATCGGCCAGGCCTCCCTCGATGACCTCTCGGCCCGGGTCGGTCGTCCGCTGGAGATGCTGCGCTTCCGCCCGAACCTGGTGGTGGAGGGCAGCGAACCCTATGCCGAGGACAGCTGGAAGCGCATCCGCATCGGCGGCGTGGAGTTCAGCGTTGCCAAGGGCTGCAGCCGTTGCATCCTCACCACCATCGACCCGGCCACCGGCGAGCGCAGTGCCGACCGGGAACCACTGACCACCCTGAAGACCTATCGGGAGCGGGAGGGCGAGGTGTTCTTCGGGCAGAACCTGATCAACCGCAGCAGCGGCACCCTGGAGGTGGGGATGGCGGTGGAGGTGCTGGAAGTGAGGGGCTGACCCCGCTGCAGCAGGACGATGAAACGAGACGGGCGCCGATGGGCGCCCGTCTTGTTTCAGGAGGGGATCACTGGTCGTCGAAGAAGCGCTCGTGCCAGTCAACCAGGGGCTGCGGGGCGTTGAGCTTCTTGCCGTAGATGACCGAGTAGGACAGGACGTTCTGCACGTACTGGCGGGTCTCGTCGAAGGGGATGCTCTCCACCCAGACGTCGAATGCCAGGTGGTTGGCGCCCTTGAGCCACTGGCGCACGCGGCCGGGGCCGGCGTTGTAGGCGGCGGAGGCGAGCACGCGGTTGCCGTTGAACTGGCCGTGTACCTGGCTCAGGTAGGCGGCACCGAGCTGGATGTTCACGTCCGGATTGAGCGCCTGCTGGGGCGAGGCGAGGGGGATTCCGAACTTGCGCGCGGTCTCCTTGGCGGTGCCGGGCATCAGTTGCATCAGGCCCATGGCGCCCACGCCGGAGCGGGCGTCGGCCATGAAGGCGCTTTCCTGGCGGGTGATGGCGAACACCCAGCTGGAATGCAGCCCGCGCACCTTGGCCTGCTGGGTGAGGGTGCTGCGGTGGGCCATGGGGAAGCGGATGTCCAGGTCGTCCCAGTACTGGGCCTGGCTGATGGTGCGGATAGCCGGGAAGTACCACTCCATGTCGTAGGCGAGCTTGGCCTGGGCGACCAGTTCCTCGCGGCTGAACAGGCGGCTGACGTAGTACCACTCGCGGCGGCCGTCGACGATCTCGCCGCGGTCATGGAACTCCATGGCCCGGCGGATGCCGGCGGTGTTGTGCACCTTCTGCATCACCTTGGGGTCGATGGCCATCGGCTTGTTGTTGAGCTGGTACGGCACCTGGATGCGGTCGGCGGCGAGGAAACCGTAGAAGTCACGCTCGCGGGCCAGGGGCTGCATGAGGCGGGTGGCTTCGGCGCTCTGCGGCTGTGCCAGCTGCAGGCTGCGGGCCTGCCAGTAGCGCCAGCGGTTGGTGCTAGCCAGCGATGGCGGCATCTGCCGGGTCAGCTGGTAGGCGTCCTGCCAGCGGCCCAGGCGCAGCAGCAGGCGCGCGCGCCACTCGCTAACGGTGTCGTCACGCAGCTTGGGGTCGTACTGGGTCATCAGCTGCAGGGCGCGGGCGTCGAAGCGCTTGGCCAGTGCCAGGCCGATCTCCCGGGCGATGGCGACCTTCTCCTCGCTGGAGAAGGGCATGCGGGCGGCGTAGGCGTCCAGCAGGGTGGTGGCCTTGTCCGGGTCCTGGCGGGCCAGGCGGCGCAGGCCGAGCCCGACCACGTCGGCCATGGCACGGTCGGCGGGGCTGAAGCGGGCGGTCTGGCTGAGCAGTTGCGGGTTCTGGGCGACGTCCACCAGCAATTTGCCCTGGGTGGACAGGCTCGGCAGGCTCTTGGCCAGGAAGCTGGCCAGGCCGTAGTTGCGGGCTTCGGCCGCCAGCTTGGCGCGGCGCCAGCGCATCTGTTCGGTCATCTGGCCGTCAGCGCGCCAGAGTTCGAACAGCACGTCGCAGGCCTCGGGCTGGGACTTGCCCACCAGCCAGAGCTTCTCGGCGGTCTTGTGGCCTTCGGCCTTGAGGCCGTGCTTGAGCTGGTACTGGCCGTAGAGGCAGTCCAGTTCGGTGAAGTTCATCTTGGGGTCGTAGTGGTTGACGAAGGTCTTCCAGTCGCCGCGCTCGGCGAGCCAGCGTAGCCAGCGCAGGCGCATCCAGTTGGACTGGGGCAGGTCGCCATGCTCGGCGAGGAATTTCTCGATTTCCTCGTTGCTGGCCCATTTCAGGCGGGCGGTCAGCTCGTCGTAGGCCAGGTGCGGCTCCAGCGGGTAGTCGGCCAGCGCGCTGGCGTAGCGTTTGTACGGGCCGCTGTCGCCCTTGGCCAGGGCGCGCTTGGCCTCGTCGTACATCTGCCGCTGCTGGGCGAGGGGCACCGCGTGGGCCGCGTCGAGCGTGAGGGTGGTGAGAAGCAGGCAGGAGAACAGGCTGAGCAGACGACCGCGCATGACACTTCCGGGTAGAGAAAACGTAGTGGGCGACGGCCACGGGGCCACCGGAGGTGCGTAGCTTAGCCGTTTGCCGGGTGCAGGTGGAGTCTCGTCGGAGGGGGGAAACATGATGAAAAAATGGCGGCCGTGGCGATGACCAATCGGGGTAGAATGCGCGCCCATCTTTCGGAGGCCCCCATGACCCTGCTCAAGTTCAGCGATGTTTCCCTTGCCTATGGCGCCATGCCGTTGCTGGACAAGGTGTCGTGGCAGATCGCCCGGGGCGAGCGGGTCTGCGTGATCGGCCGCAACGGCACCGGCAAGTCCAGCATGCTGCGCCTGGTGAAGGGCGAGCAGCACGCGGACGACGGCGAGATCTGGCGGGCTCCGGCGCTGAAGATCGGCGAACTGCCCCAGGAGCTGCCCCGTGCCGACGAACGCACGGTGTTCGACGTGGTGGCCGAGGGCCTGGCTGGCGTTGGCGAGTTGCTGGCCCAGTACCACCACCTGAGCCAGAACATCCGCGACGAGCACGACCTGGAGCGCCTGACCCATGTCCAGCAGGAGCTGGAGGCGAAGGACGGTTGGCGCCTGCAGCAACTGGTGGACAGTACCCTGAGCCGCCTGCAGCTGCCGGCGGACAAGACCCTGGCGGAACTCTCCGGTGGTTGGCGCCGCCGCGTGCTGCTGGCCCAGGCGCTGGTTTCCGAACCGGACCTGCTGCTGCTGGACGAGCCCACCAACCACCTGGACATCGGTGCCATCGCCTGGCTGGAAGAGGCCCTGTCGGGCTTCGGTGGCGCGGTGCTGTTCATCACCCACGACCGTTCCTTCCTGCAGAACCTGGCGACCCGCATCCTCGAACTGGACCGCGGCAACCTGATCGACTGGAACGGCGACTACGCCAGCTTCCTGGTGCACAAGGAGCAGCAGCTGGCGGCGGAAGAGACCGCCAATGCGCTGTTCGACAAGCGCCTGGCCCAGGAAGAGGTGTGGATCCGCCAGGGCATCAAGGCCCGGCGGACCCGTAACGAGGGCCGTGTGCGTGCGCTCAAGGCGATGCGCATGGAGCGTGCCGAACGCCGTGAGCGGCAGGGGCGCGCGACCTTCCAGCTGGAGACGGCGGACAAGTCCGGCAAGCAGGTGATCGTGGTGGAGAACGTGGGTTTCGCCCACCCGGGCGGCGAACTGCTGATCCGCGACTTCTCCATGGTGCTGCAGCGTGGCGACCGTATCGGCCTGCTGGGCGCCAACGGCACCGGCAAGACCACGCTGCTCAAGCTGCTGCTGGGTGACCTGCAGCCGACCCAGGGCAGCATCGAGGTCGGTACCAAGCTGGAGGTGGCCTACTTCGACCAGCTGCGCCATGCGCTGGAGCCGGAGAAAACGGTGATCGACAACCTCGCCGAAGGGCGCGAGTTCATTACCGTGGGCGGACAGAACCGCCATGTCCTCAGCTACCTCGGCGATTTCCTCTTCAGCCCGCAGCGCGCGCGTACGCCGGTCAAGGCACTGTCCGGCGGCGAGCGTGCGCGCCTGTTGCTGGCCAAGCTGTTCAGCAAGCCGGCCAACCTGCTGGTGCTGGACGAACCGACCAACGACCTCGACGTGGAAACCCTGGAGCTGCTGGAAGAGGTGCTGCTGGAGTTCCCGGGCACCGTGCTGATGGTCAGCCACGACCGGGCCTTCCTCGACAACGTGGTGACCAGCACCCTGGTGTTCGAGGGTGAAGGCCGGGTGCGCGAGTACGTCGGCGGCTACCAGGACTGGCTGCGCCAGGGTGGTTCGCCACGCCTGCTGGGCGTGGGCGAGGGGCGCAGTGCCAAGGCTGAGCCCCGTGCCGAATCGCCGGCCGTCGCCGAGGCACCTGCGCAGGCGGCCGAGAAGCCGGCCGGCGAGGCGCCGAAGAAGAAACTCAGCTACAAATTGCAGCGTGAGCTCGAAGCCCTTCCCGGGCAGATCGAGGCCCTGGAGGCCGAGATGGAGGCCGTCCAGCAGGAGATTTCCGACCCGGCGTTCTACCAGCGCCCCGCAGAGCAGACCCGCGCGGTACTGGAGCGTTTCGAGCAGCAGCAGCAGGAACTGGACCGCCTGCTGGAGCGCTGGGCCGAACTGGAAGATTGATGTCTGTTTGAGTCGGAGAGCCCATGGCTGTCGAGTACCGCATCACGCTGGACGATGAACACGAGTTCAGCTATCGCATCGAGCTGGACCGGGAATATGACCAGGAGCGCGCGGCGACGGCGCCGAAGTGGACGCGCCTGGATTTCAACCAGTGCAGCAATTGCCCGCTCTCACGTGATCGCTTCAGCCATTGCCCGGCAGCCGTCGACCTGCACCGGGTGATCGAGGACTTCCACGGCCTGCCGGCCTTCAAGAAGGCGGTGTTCATGGTGCGCACGCCGGAGCGCGAGTACACCAAGCACGTCGGCCTGGAAGAGGGCTTGCGGGCGCTGCTGGGAGTGATCATGGCCTCCAGTGCCTGCCCGGTCCTGGGGCGTCTCAAGCCGATGGCCCAGCAGCACCTGCCGTTCGCCAGCAACCAGGAGTTCATCCTGAGGGCGGTGTCGCTCTACCTGGCGCGGCAGTACTTCAACATGCGTGAAGGGCGACATGCCGACTGGGAGCTGAAGGGGCTGGTGAGGCTGTTCCAGCAATTGCAGCTGGTGAACCAGGCGTTCTGGCAGCGCATCCATGACGTGTGCGAAGGGGATTCGAACCTCAAGGCCTTCCTGACCTTTTTCTCCATGGCGTCCAGCATGACCTACTCGCTGGAAACGCAGCTGCAGAAGATCCGTCCTCTGGTGATGAGTGCCGACGAAGGCTTCATGTAGGCCTTCGTCGGCAGCCGCGTTATTTCTCTGATTTGTTGAGACGCACCGCGAGCACGTCGCAAGGCGCGCCGTGGAGGACGTCGTTGGCGGTGGAGCCCAGCAGCAGGGCCAGGCCGTGGCGGCCATGGCTGCCGACCACGATCAGGTCGCAGCCCTGCTCTTCGGCCAGCCGGTGGATCTCCTGGCGGGGCTGGCCGTAGGTCAGGTGGCGTTGCTCGGCGCTGATCTCGGGGTAGAGGCCGGCGAAGCCGTCGAGGCGCTCGCGGGCCTGTTCGAACTGCTGCTGCTGCAGCATGGAGAGGTCCATGGGGACATCGCCGCCGAAGGCCATGGCCATGGGCTCGACGATGTGCACCAGGGACAGTCGGGCCTGGGAGGCTTGAGCCAGGGCCTGCGCGCGGCGCACGACGGGGTGGCATTCGTCGGTGAGGTCGATGGCGACCAGGATGTGCTGGTAGGGCATGGGGTGACTCCTCCTTAAGGTTGCACCTGGCATGAAGTATGGCCGCCATGGGGGCGTGCCGGCATGATTTTCATCATGGGAATGCAGTTATGACCCTGTGGTTGGTGGTGTTTCTCCTGCTCGCTGTGCTCAGTCCGCTGGTCTGGCTGTTGCCTTCCAAGGGGCAGCGCGGGCGCATGGACCTGCGTATGCAGGCCCGGCGCATGGGGCTGGCGATGCAGTTGGCGCGGCAGGAATGGCCGCACTGGCTGCCGGTCGAGCCGCCGGCCTCCTGTGCACAGTTCCACCGTGCCCGCCGCCGTGGGGCCGAGGGTGCATGGACCTATTGGCAGGTGGCACCCGGGCAGTGGGTCAACCAGTGGCGCGAGCCGTTGGAAGACCCTGTATTGCTCGGGTGTTTCGCGGGGTTGCCTGCCGATGTCTACAAGATCGAGACCACGCCGCAGATGGTGGCGCTGTACTGGGGTGAGCGGGGTACGGCGGAGGACCTCCAGCGCATCGCCGAGGTGCTGCGCGCCATCGCCTGACGCGCAGCGAGCAGGGCGGCTCAGAGCTGGGCCGTGGCGTACTGGGCGGACACGCCTTCGAGGCCTTCGATGATGCTGTCCGAGTACTTGTTGATGAGGAACGGCACGCTGTTCTCGTTGTAGTTCTGCAGCGAGCGCTCGATGTAGCGCCACTTGGTGCCGATGCTGGTCAGCGCCTGGCTGATCTGCGGGGTGTTCCTGGGCTGCTGTGCCAGTGCGGTGAGCTGACCGGCAAAGTCCCTGGCCAGTTCGTCGATGGCCTTGCCCTCTCCACCGCCGAAGAATGAAGCCCCTACGGACGCACTGCGCGAGGCGTAGTCGACGGCGATGGTCTGCATCAGCAGGCTCTGCTGGCGGCTTTGCTGGGTGAGCGGAGGAACGACGAAGTTGCTCTCCTGCTGGATGCGGTCATAGAGCTCGCCGGCCAGTGCGATCAGCTTCTGGTTGCGCGCCGTCATGTCGGCGACGGGCTGCAGGTCGGTGAAGCCCTTGGTGCGCAGGGCGGTGACCAGGCCGCCGAGTTCACTGGAATAGTCCTTCCACTGCTGTTGCAGCTGGGTGTGCAGGGCCTTCGAGGCGTCGCCTTGGATGTCCTTGAGTTCCTTCATGCGCGCATCGGCTTCCTGCACGGACTCGTCGATCATCCGGGCGTAGCGCTGGTCGCCTTCCATGCCGTTGTACATGTAGAAGTCGCCCAGGCTTTTCAGGGCGGCCAGGCGCATCTGGTGAAGCTTGAGGAGGGTGGTGCCGGGGTCGGCCGCCTGGCTCGGGGAAACCAGGCAGAAGAAGGAAAGGAGGGTGCCTAGCAGTACGGCAAGCGTGCGGCTCGTCATGGTGCTACTCCGTGTGCCCCTGGGGGCGTGTTTGTTGTTTTTATTCGGCCTGTCCCGGCCGTGCCACGGGACTCTACTCTTCATGGCTGGCCTTTGGCTAGCGTGCTCCGGCAGCTGCTGGAGTGGCCTTCCATCGACTTTCTGATGCAATGACATAAGCTCCGTGCATAGTGGTTTCGGCAGTCTGCCGCATCGCTTGAAGCGCCGGTTACAGAGCGGTTTGGGCGTGGCTGGGCGGTCACGAAGCGCAATTGACAACGGAGGACTTTTCCGTGAATGTGTGCGCACCCAAATCAAACGGGCGTATGAATTGAGCGTTTGCCTGGTGGGCGCGCTCCAATGACCACGACCCGATATCGCGTCGGTGGGTGTGCCGGACCGAATCGGACTTGACCCAGGGCCCAGCCCAGGGCCGGTTCGCCGGTTGGCTCCGATGTGTACTGTTCAGCTTCCATACCGTGGAGATCAGTTGATGATTTACGAAGGTAAAGCCATCACGGTTAAGGCTCTTGAGGGCGGCATCGTCGAACTGCAGTTCGATCTCAAGGGTGAGTCCGTCAACAAGTTCAACCGTCTTACCCTGAACGAACTGCGCCAGGCCGTCGACGCCATCAAGGCAGACGCTTCGGTCAAGGGCGTCATCGTCACCAGCGGCAAGGACGTGTTCATCGTCGGCGCTGACATCACCGAGTTCGTCGACAACTTCAAGCTGCCCGACGAAGAACTGGTGGCCGGCAACCTCGAAGCCAACAAGATCTTCAGCGATTTCGAAGACCTGGCCGTACCCACCGTCGTCGCCATCAACGGCATCGCCCTGGGCGGCGGCCTGGAGATGTGCCTCTCCGCCGACTACCGCGTGATGAGCGAAACCGCCAAGATCGGCCTGCCTGAAGTCAAGCTGGGCATCTACCCGGGCTTCGGCGGCACCGTGCGCCTGCCGCGCCTGATCGGCGTGGACAACGCCATCGAGTGGATCGCCTCCGGCAAGGAGAACAAGGCCGCCGACGCCCTGAAAGTGGGTGCCGTCGACGCCGTGGTCGCTCCGGCCAAGCTGAAGGAAGGCGCCCTGGACCTGGTCAAGCGCGCCATCGCTGGCGAGCTGGACTACAAGGCCAAGCGCCAGCCCAAGCTAGAAAAGATCAAGCTGAACGCCATCGAGCAGATGATGGCCTTCGAGACCGCCAAGGGCTTCGTGGCTGGCCAGGCCGGCCCGAACTACCCGGCGCCGGTCGAAGCGATCAAGACCATCCAGAAAGCCGCCAACTTCGGCCGTGACAAGGCGCTGGAAGTCGAGGCCGCCGGCTTCGTCAAGCTGGCCAAGACCTCGGTTGCCGAGAGCCTGATCGGTCTGTTCCTGAACGACCAGGAACTGAAGAAGAAGGCCAAGAAGCACGACGAGATCGCCCAGGACGTGAAATTGGCCGCCGTACTCGGCGCCGGCATCATGGGTGGCGGTATCGCCTACCAGTCCGCTTCCAAGGGCACTCCGATCCTGATGAAGGATATCCGCGAAGAGGGTATCCAGATGGGCCTGAACGAGGCGTCCAAGCTGCTCGGCAAGCGCGTCGAGAAAGGCCGCATGACCCCGGCCAAGATGGCCGAGGCGCTGAACGCCATCCGTCCGACCATGTCCTACGGTGACTTCGCACATGTCGACATCGTGGTCGAGGCCGTGGTCGAGAACCCGAAGGTCAAGCACGCCGTGCTGGCCGAGGTGGAAGATCATGTGAAGGACAACGCGATCATCGCGTCCAACACCTCCACCATCTCCATCAGCTACCTGGCCCAGGCCCTGAAGCGCCCCGAGAACTTCGTCGGCATGCACTTCTTCAACCCGGTGCACATGATGCCGCTGGTCGAGGTCATCCGTGGCGAGAAGTCCAGCGAAGTGGCCGTGGCCACCACCGTTGCCTACGCCAAGAAGATGGGCAAGAACCCCATCGTGGTGAATGACTGCCCCGGCTTCCTGGTGAACCGCGTGCTGTTCCCGTACTTCGGTGGCTTCGCCAAGCTGCTGGAGTTCGGCGTGGACTTCGTCCGCATCGACAAGATCATGGAGAAGTTCGGCTGGCCCATGGGCCCGGCCTACCTGTCCGACGTGGTCGGCATCGACACCGGCCACCACGGCCGTGACGTGATGGCAGAAGGCTTCCCGGACCGCATGGCGGTCGAGGGCAAGACCGCCGTCGACGTGATGTACGAAGCCAACCGCCTGGGCCAGAAGAACGGCAAGGGCTTCTACGCCTACGAAATGGACAAGCGCGGCAAGCCGAAGAAGGTCCAGGACCCCGAGGCCTACGAGATCCTCAAGCCGATCATCAAGGAACAGCGCGAGCTGACCGATGAGGACATCATCAACTTCATGATGATCCCGCTGTGCCTGGAAACCGTTCGCTGCCTGGAAGACGGCATCGTCGAAACCGCAGCCGAGGCCGACATGGGCCTGATCTACGGCATCGGCTTCCCCCCCTTCCGTGGTGGTGCGCTGCGTTACATCGATTCCATCGGTGTAGCCGAGTTCGTCGCCCTGGCCGACAAGTATGCCGACCTGGGCGCCCTGTACCACCCGACCGCCAAGCTTCGTGAGATGGCCGCCAAGGGCCAGAAGTTTTTCGGTTAATCGCGCAGCGAACAGAGCGAGAGAAGAAATATGAGCCTGAATCCGAGAGACGCGGTCATTGTCGACTTCGGCCGCACCCCGATGGGTCGTTCCAAGGGTGGCATGCACCGCAACACCCGTGCCGAGACCATGTCGGCCCACCTGATCAGCAAGCTGCTGGAGCGCAACCCCAAGGTTGACCCGGCTGAAGTTGAAGACGTGATCTGGGGCTGCGTGAACCAGACCCTGGAACAGGGCTGGAACATTGCGCGCATGGCGTCGCTGATGACCCAGATCCCCCACACCAGCGCTGGCCAGACCGTCAGCCGCCTGTGCGGTTCCTCCATGAGTGCCCTGCACACTGCCGTGCAGGCCATCCAGACCGGCAACGGCGATGTGTTCGTCATCGGCGGCGTGGAGCACATGGGCCACGTCGGCATGATGCACGGCGTCGACCCGAACCCGCACCTGTCCCTGTACGCCGCCAAGGCATCCGGGATGATGGGCCTGACCGCCGAGATGCTGGGCAAGATGCACGGCATCACCCGCGAGGCCCAGGACCAGTTCGGCGTGCGCTCCCACCAGCTGGCCCACAAGGCCACTGTGGAAGGCAAGTTCAAGGACGAGATCATCCCGATGGAAGGCTATGACGAGAATGGCTTCCTGAAGGTGTTCGACTTCGACGAAACCATCCGTCCGGAAACCACCCTCGAAGGCCTGGCGTCCCTGAAGCCGGCGTTCAACCCGAAGGGCGGTACCGTGACTGCCGGTACGTCGTCGCAGATCACCGACGGTGCGTCCTGCATGATCGTGATGAGCGCCCAGCGCGCCAAGGACCTGGGCATCGAGCCCATGGCCGTGGTTCGTGCCATGGCGGTCGCGGGCGTCGACCCGGCGATCATGGGCTACGGCCCGGTGCCGTCTACCCAGAAAGCACTCAAGCGTGCCGGCCTGACCATGGCTGACATCGACTTCATCGAGCTCAACGAAGCCTTCGCTGCCCAGGCCCTGCCCGTGCTGAAGGACCTGAAAGTGCTCGACAAGATGGAAGAGAAGGTCAACCTGCACGGCGGCGCCATCGCCCTGGGTCACCCGTTCGGCTGCTCCGGTGCGCGTATCTCCGGCACCCTGCTGAACGTGATGAAGCAGAACGACGGCAAGCTGGGCGTGGCCACCATGTGCGTGGGCCTCGGCCAGGGCATTACCACCATCTTCGAGCGCGTCTGAGCCTGAAGCTGGACAAGACCGGGGCCTCGTGCCCCGGTTTTCGTTTCCGCCAATTTCTCACCAAGGCTGGCCATATCCCGTCGGAGTGGGCACCATGCGCACCTTGGCAAGCCGTCGACCGAGCACTGAGGGGAACATGAGCGTACAACCGGGACTCTATCGCCACTACAAGGGGCAGCAGTACCGCGTGATCGGAACCGCTCGGCACTCGGAGAGCGAAGAGGAGCTGGTGGTGTACCAGGCGCTCTACGGCGAACATGGGCTCTGGGTGCGTCCGCTGGATATGTTCACCGGCACGGTGACGGTGGAAGGCGAACAGATCGCGCGCTTCTCCCTCGTGACTGCCGAGTCGGATCCCTATCCACGCCGCTGAGTCGACTCGCCGGCCCCGGCGAACTTGACCTTGTCTCCTTCGCCACTATATATAGCGGTGCCGCCTGGGGCGGCTCCCGCCTTTGTTTATCTATCTCTCGAATTCAGGAACTTTCCGATCCATGGGCAAATCGCTGGTCATCGTGGAATCCCCGGCCAAGGCCAAGACCATCAACAAGTACCTGGGCAACCAGTACGTGGTGAAGTCGAGCATCGGCCACATCCGTGACCTGCCCACCAGCGGTTCGGCAAGTGCCACCAAGGAGCCGGTCAAGCGCGGCAAGGCCGCAGCAGCCGAAGCACCGGCCCTCTCGCCGAAGGAGAAGGCCAAGCGCCAGCTGTTCGCGCGCATGGGGGTGGACCCCGAGCACGGCTGGAAGGCCAAGTACGAGATCCTGCCCGGCAAGGAAAAGGTGATCGACGAACTGCGCCGCCTGGCCAAGGATGCCGACACCATCTACCTCGCAACCGACTTGGACCGCGAAGGGGAGGCCATCGCCTGGCACCTGCGGGAATCCATCGGCGGTGACGACAGTCGCTACAAGCGCGTGGTGTTCAACGAGATCACCAAGAAGGCTATCCAGGAGGCCTTCTCCCAGCCCGGCGAGCTGGACATCAACCGCGTCAACGCCCAGCAGGCGCGTCGCTTCCTCGACCGCGTGGTGGGCTACATGGTCTCGCCGCTGCTGTGGCAGAAGATCGCCCGTGGCCTGTCCGCCGGTCGCGTGCAGTCGGTGGCCGTGAAGCTGGTGGTGGAGCGCGAGCGCGAGATCCGCGCCTTCGTCCCCGAGGAATACTGGGAGGTCCATGCCGACCTGGGTACCGCCAAGGGCGCCAATGTGCGCTTCGAGGTGGCCAAGGAGAGCGGCGCGGCTTTCAAGCCGCTGAACGAAGCCCAGGCCATGGCCGCGCTGGAGAAGCTCAAGGCCTCCAGCTACAGCGTGCAGAAACGCGAGGACAAGCCCACTTCCAGCCGTCCCTCCGCGCCGTTCATCACCTCCACCCTGCAGCAGGCCGCGAGCAACCGCCTGGGCTTCGGGGTGAAGAAGACCATGATGATGGCCCAGCGTCTCTATGAGGCGGGCTACATCACCTATATGCGTACCGACTCGACCAACCTTTCTGCCGACGCCATCACCATGGTGCGTGGCTTCATCGAGGGCGAGTTCGGTGAGAAGTACCTGCCGGCCAAGCCAAACTTCTATTCGAGCAAGGAAGGCGCCCAGGAGGCTCACGAAGCCATCCGCCCGTCCGACGTCAACCTCAAGCCGACCCAGCTGTCGGGCATGGAGCGTGATGCCGAGCGCCTGTACGACCTGATTTGGCGCCAGTTCGTGGCCTGCCAGATGCCGCCTGCCGAGTACCTGTCCACCAGCGTCAGCGTGGCGGCGGGCAACTTCGAGCTGCGTGCCAAGGGCCGCATCCTCAAGTTCGACGGCTATACCCGTGTGCTGCCGCAGCAGAGCAAGCCGGGCGAGGACGACGTACTGCCCGACATGAAGGAAGGCGAGGCGCTCAAGCTGATCAAGCTCGACCCCAGCCAGCACTTCACCAAGCCGCCGGCGCGCTTCTCCGAGGCCAGCCTGGTCAAGGAGCTGGAAAAGCGTGGCATTGGCCGTCCGTCCACCTACGCGGCGATCATCTCCACCATCCAGGAGCGTGGCTACGTGACGGTGCACAACCGTCGCTTCTACTCCGAGAAGATGGGCGACATCGTCACCGAGCGCCTCAACGAAAGCTTCGCCAACCTGATGGACTACGGCTTCACCGCCGGCATGGAAGAGAACCTGGACGACGTTGCCCAGGGCGAGCGCGACTGGAAGAACCTGCTGGACGAGTTCTACGGTGATTTCCGCAAGAAGCTGGAGCTGGCCGAGGGCAGCGACAGTGGCATGCGTGCCAACCAGCCGACCCTGACCGACATTCCGTGCCGTGAGTGCGGCCGCCCGATGATGATCCGTACAGCCTCCACGGGCGTCTTCCTGGGGTGCTCGGGCTATGCGCTGCCGCCGAAGGAGCGCTGCAAGGCCACCATCAATCTCGTACCGGGCGACGAGATCGCCGCGGATGACGAGGGTGAGTCCGAATCCCGTGTGCTGCGTGGCAAGCACCGCTGCCCGATCTGCTCCACGGCGATGGATGCCTACTTGCTGGACGAAAGCCGCAAGCTGCACATCTGCGGCAACAACCCCGATTGCGCGGGCTACGAGATCGAGCAGGGCCAGTACCGCATCAAGGGCTACGAAGGCCCGAGCCTTGAGTGCGACAAGTGCGGCAGCGAGATGCAGCTGAAGACCGGCCGTTTCGGCAAGTTCTTCGGTTGCACCAATTCCAGCTGCAAGAACACCCGCAAGCTGCTCAAGAACGGTGAGGCCGCGCCGCCGAAGATCGACCCGATCAAGATGCCGGAACTCAAGTGCGAGAAGGTGGACGACAGCTATGTGCTGCGGGATGGTGCCTCGGGTCTCTTCCTGGCTGCCAGCCAGTTCCCGAAGAATCGCGAAACCCGTGCGCCGCTGGTGCTGGAGCTGATTCCGCACAAGGATGAGCTTGATCCGAAGTATCACTTCCTGCTCAGTGCACCGGTAAAAGATCCGGATGGCCGCCCGGCTGTCATCCGTTTCAGCCGCAAGACCAAGGAGCAGTACGTGCAGTCGGAGGTGGATGGCAAGCCGACCGGCTGGCGTGCATTCTTCGACGGCGGCAAGTGGAAGGTCGAAGACAAGCGTTGAGTCCCGCTGCGCGCATGGCTCCCATGCGCGCATACTGGCAAGGCCGGACCACAGGTCCGGCCTTCTTCGTTTCGGCCCTGTGCCGATTGCATATCCGGAGTCCGTGCCATGGCCCATGAGCCCTACACCCGCACCAACCAGAAACTCTTTTTCGCCGGGCTTTGCCTTGAGAACTGGCGCAAGGCGGAAGAGGGGCGTGCGATGAATGCGCAAGCCCAGGTCCAGGCGGAGCGGGAGGCTGCGCTTTTCCACCTTCACGGTGCCTTGCTGGGGCTATGCCACGAGATCACCCATTACTACCGCATGCCTAACCCGGGGGCTCCGGATGTGGAAGCGATCCTGAGCTCAGAGGTGCTGTCTGCCTCGCCGAGCCCGGAGCTGGCCGAGCTGGTGGAGCTGTTCCAGCAGCCCGAGAGCTGGCTGGGCTCTCTCGAGCGGGCCTATCAGGCGCTTTTCCTGCCGCCTCAGGCACCCGCCAAGGCCAAGGTGGACCCGACGCTTCCCTTGATCGAGGCGGTTGTACTGGATGAGGAGGAAGCACCCCTGTCCCGTGAGGAGTTGGAGTCCTGGCGTCAGCAGCTGAAGGCGCTGGTGCTCCGTTATCGGGAAAGTCTCTCGGAGTGCTGAGTGACGGAAGGGGTAGGGCGCCAAGCCGAGCGGCTGTTACAATGCGCGGTCTTTAGTGGAGAGATGAAGCGATGACAACGTCCTTCCTGGAAATAGTCGAATTGCCCGACGGGCGCATTATTCTGCGCCGTGCAGAGGACGAGGAAGCGCTGGTGACGCTGGACTTCTCCGCTGATGCCAAGGCATTCCTCCAGGGGCATCACCTGGAAGTGGCCAAGGCCATGCTCAACGTGGGTGTGCAGATGGCCGGCCGGCTCGCCGAAGGCGAGATGGACCATGATGACCAGCCCCGCGTCTTGCACTGAATCAACGAATAGTCTCCTCGCCGATCATTGCCATTTGATTAAGCAGGGCTCTGACTATCCGAGATGGATGTTCAGGCTCTGTGCATTGCCTTCCCGTGCGGCCCTGATGAGGGCGTCCTTGTCCCGAGCGCTGAGTGAAAGCCAGCTCACGACAGTGTGGCTGCGCCCCAGTCGGAGGGCTTCGCATGCCAATTCTAGAGCGTCCTTGCCGCCTCGGGGTTCGAGCAGGAGGATACGCTCACGGTTGAGCCCCGCATCCCGCAGCCAGGCCTGATTAAGGGTGGCGGGTGCTCCGATGAGGGTGAGCCAGCGGGCGTCCTGTTCTTCGCTCAGCTCCCTCAGCATCGGGGCCAGCAGGTGGCGGCAATGGAGTGGGCTGCCTCGCAATGAGAGTTCGCTGAAGGCCTCGCTCTCCGCTTCCAGGGGAGCCTCGGGCTCCAGCAGGTCGTGAAGTGGTGTTGCGACGATGGCGTCGTGGAAGAGGGGCAGTTGGATGCGGCCGATCGGTTGCGAGAACTGCATGACGCCTCCTGTTAGCGGCGAATGACGCCGACGCTCAAGCCTTCGATCACCAGTTCCTGCTCGTGCAGGTCGACTTCGATCGGAGAGAATTCGGGGTTTTCGGCGATCAGCCAGACTTTGTCGCCTTCGCGTTTGAAGCGCTTGACCGTCACTTCGTCGCCCAGTCGTGCTACCACCACCTGGCCGTTGCGGGCCTCGCGAGTGGAGTGGACGGCCAGGAGGTCGCCATCGAAGATTCCGATGTCCTTCATGCTCATGCCGCGTACGCGCAGCAAATAGTCGGCCTTGGGGTGGAAGAAGTCGGGGTTGATGCGGCAGGATTCCTCGATGTTCTGCTGGGCAAGGATAGGTGCACCTGCAGCGACTCGGCCGATCACGGGCAGTCCACCTTCCTCGGCTGCCGGCTCGAATCCGGGGATGCGGATGCCGCGGGAAGCGCCCGGTGTCATTTCGATGGCGCCCTTGCGTGCCAGGGCCTTGAGGTGTTCCTCGGCGGCGTTGGGCGACTTGAAGCCGAGCTCCTGAGCAATTTCCGCCCGGGTCGGCGGATAACCGTTGTCTTCCAGGCAGCGCTTGATGAACGCGAGGATCTCGGCTTGGCGGGGCGTCAGTTTCAGCATGTCGGGCTCTGTCTTTTTATACAGTGACTGGTGTTTTATACAGTTCCTCGAGTGGGCCTACAAGTATTTTCTGAAGACCCGGCCTGCCATTCGGCGGTGTGCCGGATGAGGTTTCGCCTCGGCTGCGTAAGATGTCCTCCGGCGTGACCCATGCGTCAGAAGGTGGTGAGTGCGACTTGACAAAGGCAGGGTCTGAAACGTATGTTTCAAACAAGTGTTTGTCAGGTGGGGGAACCATGGCTCAGTCGGAAACCGTCGAACGCATCCTCGATGCAGCGGAACAGTTGTTCGCGGAGAAAGGCTTCGCCGAAACCTCCTTGCGCCTGATCACCAGCAAGGCCGGGGTCAACCTGGCTGCGGTGAATTACCACTTTGGTTCGAAGAAGGCCCTGATCCAGGCGGTCTTCTCGCGCTTCCTCGGGCCGTTCTGCCAGAGCCTGGAGCGTGAGCTCGACAAACGGCAAGGCAAGTCTGAAACGCCGCCCTCTCTGGAGGAGCTGCTGGTGATGCTCGTGGAGCAGGCGCTGGCGGTAAAGCCTCGCAGTGGCAACGACCTTTCCATATTTATGCGCTTGCTCGGGCTTGCCTTCAGTCAGAGCCAGGGTCACCTGCGCAAGTACCTCGAAGAGGTGTATGGCAAGGTGTTCCGTCGCTACATGCTGCTGGTCAACGAGGCGGCGCCCCGGTTGCCGCCTCTTGAGATCTTCTGGCGTGTCCACTTCATGCTGGGGGCTGCGGCGTTCAGCATGTCCGGCATCAAGGCGCTGCGGGCCATGGCCGAGACCGATTTCGGTGTGAACACCTCCATCGAACAGGTCATGCGCCTGATGGTCCCGTTCCTCGCGGCAGGCATGCGCGCAGAAACGGGCCTGGCCGACGAGGCCCTGTCCAAGGCCGTACTGAAGCCCAGGGCAAAGCCCGCTCCTGCAGCCGGCAAGGCCTGACGCCGGTGGGCGAGGGCGGCGGGATCAGCTAAGCTAGCCGCCCATGTCCGACCTTGATCTACTCCATATCTCCATTGCTGATCAGCGCCTCTACGGCTTCGCTGCTGGACGCCTGCTGGTCAGTTATCCCGTGTCGACCGCCCTCAATGGCCCCGGTGAACTCAGTGGTTCCAACTGCACACCCCGTGGTCTCCACGAAGTGCGGGCCAGGATTGGTGCCGATCTTCCGTTGAATGCCGTTTTGCGCGGGCGTCGCTGGACCGGTGAGATCTGGTCCGAGGCCCTGCATGCGCAGTTCCCCGGGCGTGACTGGATCCTCTCTCGCATCCTCTGGCTGAGTGGACGGGAGCCCGGCTTCAACCGCCTGGGCAAGGTCGACAGCATGCGTCGCTACATCTATATCCACGGCACGCCGGATACCGAGCCCATGGGCGTCCCGCGTTCCCACGGCTGCGTGCGCATGCGCAACGCCGACCTGCTGGAACTCTTTCCCCGCGTACCCGTCCACTGTGCGGTGCGCATCGATGAAGCGCCCAAGCCCGAGTGGGCGGCGCCCAACCCCTGACAAGGAACCCCATGCAAGGCTCCCTGATGCTGGACATCGGCGGCACCTGGCTGACTGCCGAAGACCGCCACATCCTGCGCCAGCCCGAAGTGGCCGGCCTGATCCTGTTCGCCCGCAATATCGAGGACCCGCGCCAGGTGCGTGACCTGTGTGCTGCGATCCGCGCCGTACGTCCCGACCTCATCCTCGCCGTCGACCAGGAAGGCGGCCGGGTGCAGCGCCTGCGTCGCGGCTTCGTGCGCCTGCCGGCGATGCGCGCCCTGGCCGATACGCCCAACGCCGAGGCCCTGGCCGAGCAATGCGGTTGGCTGATGGCGACCGAAGTGCTGGCCGCCGGCCTGGACCTCAGCTTCGCCCCGGTGCTGGACCTGGATCACCAGCGCAGCGCCGTGGTGGGCAGCCGTGCCTTCGAGGGCGATCCTCAGCGCGCCACTGACTTGGCCGGAGCCTTCATCAAGGGCCTGCGTATTGCCGGCATGACGGCCACTGGCAAGCACTTCCCTGGTCACGGCTGGGCGGAAGCCGACTCCCACGTCGCCATCCCCACGGATGAGCGCAGCCTGGAGCAGATCCGTGCGGCCGACCTGGTGCCCTTCACCCGCCTGGCGTCCGATCTGGACGGCATGATGCCCGCCCACGTCATCTACCCCCAGGTCGATGCCCAGCCCGCCGGCTTCTCGCGTCGCTGGCTGCAGGACATCCTGCGCGGCGAGCTGAAGTTCACCGGGGTGATCTTCAGCGACGACCTCTCCATGGCCGGTGCCCATGTGGTGGGTGATGCCGCCGAGCGCATCGAGGCCGCGCTGAACGCAGGCTGCGACATGGGCCTGGTGTGCAACGACCGCGCTGCCGCCGAGCTGGCCCTGTCGCGTCTGCAGCGCCTGGGCGTGACCCCGTCCCCGCAACTGGCCCGCATGCGCCGTCGTGCCTTCCCGGGCACCGAATACCGTCAAGACCCGCGCTGGCAGGCCGCTGTGGGTGCCCTGCGCGAAGCCCAGCTGATCGACTGAAGGAAGCGACATGACCGTTTACGCGATTATCGGTGGTACCGGCCTGACCCAACTGGACGGCCTCAGCATGAAGGCCCTGCTCAACCCCGAGACACCCTACGGCGCACCGTCCGCAGGGATCGTGCAGGGCGAGTACGCCGGTCGCGAGGTGCTCTTCCTCGCCCGTCACGGCCACCCGCACCGCATTCCGCCGCACCAGGTCAACTACCGCGCTAACCTCTGGGCGCTGAAGCATGCCGGGGCCGAGGCGGTCATCGCCGTCAACGCGGTTGGCGGCATCACCGCCGGGATGGGCACCGGGCAACTGGTGGTACCGCATCAGGTGATCGACTACACCCAGGGGCGCATCGGCACCTTCTTCGAGGGCGAATTGGACCACGTCACCCACATCGACTTCAGCCACCCCTACGACGAACCGCTGCGGCAGAAGCTGCTCGATGCCCTGCGTCGCGCCGGCCACGCCCACAGCGATTACGGCGTCTATGGCTGCACCCAGGGCCCGCGGCTGGAGACGGTCGCCGAGATTGCCCGCATGGAGCGCGATGGCTGCGACATCGTCGGCATGACCGGCATGCCCGAGGCCGCCCTCGCGCGCGAGCTGAACCTGCCCTATGCCGCCCTCTCCCTGGTGGTCAATCCGGCAGCCGGCAAGTCCACCAGCATCATTACCATGGCCGAGATCGAGGCCGCGCTCGCGGCGGGTATCGGCAAGGTGCGCGAAACCCTGTCCATCCTGCTGAAGGCGTGACCGGTGCCTGGCCCGGGCGGTAGCCCGGGTCAGGCGTGGGGGAGGGGCGCGAACAGCGCGTCGATGTCTTCCTCGCGCAGGTGCCAGTCGCTGCCGGCCGGCGCGCTCAGCACGCTTTGCGCCAGGTCGGCCTTGCGCTGCTGCAGCTGCTGGATCTTCTCTTCCACCGTGCCCCGGGCGATCAGCTTGTAGACGAACACCGGCTTATCCTGGCCGATGCGGTAGGCGCGGTCGGTGGCCTGGCGTTCAGCCGCCGGATTCCACCAGGGGTCGAAGTGGATCACGGTGTCGGCCTGGGTCAGGTTCAGCCCGGTGCCACCGGCCTTGAGGCTGATGAGGAACAGCGGCACCTCGCCGGCCTGGAAACGCTCCACCGGCGTGCGCCGGTCGCGGGTCTCGCCGGTCAGCAGCAGGTAGTCGATCTGGCGCGTCTGCAATTCGCCCTCGATCAGTTCCAGCATGCTGGTGAACTGGGAGAACAGCAGCACCCGCCGGCCTTCCATGAACAGCTCCTCGAGCATCTCCATCAGGCTGTCCAGCTTGCCCGAGGTGCTGCCGCGTACCTCACGCTCCGGTTCCACCAGGCGCAGGTCGCAGCAGGTCTGGCGCAGCTTGAGCAGGGCTTCGAGGATCACCATCTGGCTGCGGGCCATGCCCTTGTGCTCGATTTCCGAACGCACCTTCTGGTCCATCGCCAGGCGCACGGTCTCGTAGAGGTCGCGCTGGGCCTCGCTCAGTTCCACCCAGTGGATCATCTCGGTCTTGGCCGGCAGCTCGGTGGCCACCGACTCCTTGGTGCGCCGCAGCATGAAGGGGCGGATGCGGCCGTTCAGGTGGGCCAGGCGTTCGTTGTCGGCGTGCTTCTCGATGGGGGTGCGGTAGTCGCGGGCGAACTGCTTGGCATCGCCCAGCCAGCCGGGCATCAGGAAGTGGAACAGCGACCACAGCTCGCCCAGGTGGTTTTCCAGCGGCGTGCCCGACAGGCACAGGCGCTGGCGGGCCTGCAGCTGGCGCACGGCCTGGGCGGCCTTGCTGGTGGCGGTCTTGATGTTCTGCGCCTCGTCCAGCACCAGCAGGTGCAGTGGCTGCTCCTTCCATTGCGGCAGGTCGCGGGGCAGCAGGGCGTAGGTGGTGAGCAGCAGATCGTGGTCGGCCAGGTGCTCGAAGTCCTTGTGCCGGTTGGGGCCGTGCAGCGCCAGGACCTTCAGGTCCGGGGCGAAGCGCGCGGCCTCGTCCTGCCAGTTCGGCACCAGGCTGGTGGGCATCACCACCAGGGCGGGACGGTCCAGCCGGCCGGCCTCCTTCTCGGTGAGGATGTGCGCCAGGGTCTGCAGGGTCTTGCCCAGGCCCATGTCGTCGCCCAGCACGCCGCCGGCGTCCAGCTCGCGCAGGGTCTGCAGCCAGGCCAGACCCTGGAGCTGATAGGCGCGTAGCTCGGCCTTCAGCCCCTTGGGTGTGGGGTGGCTGCCATGACGGCTGTCCCGCAGGCGTTCGGCGAAGGTGCGCAGGCGTTCGCCGCCTCGCCAGGCTAGGCCGAGGGACTCCAGTTGGTCGAGCCGTGCAGCATCCGGCAGTCCGAGCCGCAGGCTGCGGCCCTCGCCGCGGTCCCGCAGGAACAGCTCGCCAAGCGTGCCGAGCAGGGGCTTGAGGCGGCCGTAGGGGAGGGCGACCTGTAGGGGGCGCCCGGTCTCGCTGCTCAGCGTATCGAGCTGGAGGCGCAACTGGTCGTCGTCCTTGCGTCGCTGCAGGACCTTGGCGCTGAGCAGCTTGGGATTGTCCCGGATCAGCTTGAGCAACACCGGCAGCAGGCTGATGCGCTGCCCTTCCACGAGGATGCCCAGCTCCAGGTCGAACCACTGCTGGCCCGGTTGCTCGTCCACCTCGGCATACCAGCCATCCACCGGGGTGAGGTCGAAGTGGAAACCGGGGCGGATCTCGATCAGCCAGCCCTCGTCGCGCAACTGCGGCAGCTGCAGCTGGACGAAGCGCTGCCAGGCCTCGTCGTCGGGCAGCTCGAACAGTTCCAGCAGATCCCCCGGCAGGGCCTGGCTCTGCCGCAGGGATTCCTTGAAGCCCAGTTGCCGCAGGCGCTCGCGCAGCGTTTCTTCGGCCTGGGGGTTGCGCTGCATGGCCACCAGCTCGCCATCCTGCCGACGCCTGACCGGGTTGGCACGGGTGTTCTTGCCGTGGACCAGCGCCCCAGCATAGTCGAAGGCCAGCCCGGCGCGGTGCTGCTGGTTGCCCACCATCCGGCCGCTGCGCAGGTCATAGAGGCTCTGGGCCAGGCTGCCCAGGGCCAGGTGCGGACGTGGCGGGATGTCTTTCAGCAGCCGGGGTGCGCGCGCCGGTGCCGGGGTGACGGGCTCCGGCCGTGCGGCCGGCGGACCGTCGGACAGCAGCTGGAGGATGGCGGCGACGCAGTGCTTGCAGTTCAGGCCGACCGGGCAGGTGCAACGACCGATCACCCCGAGCCCATGGGGCGCGAGGCGGATCGTCTGCAGGTAGGGCGTCTCGGCGGAGCCTGCGCAGCTGGCCAGCAGCTGCGTCTCGTCCATGGCCCGCAGGCGCGCTTTCCGCTGTTGGGCGTAGCGGGCGCCGCGGTCGAGCGCGCCCTGGTCGAAGTCCTGGCGCCAGTCTTCCTGGCGCAGGTGTTCGAGCAGGGTGGGCATGGGTCAGAGCGGGTTGACGCGAATCAGGATGCCCAGGCTGGAGTGGTCGAGGTAAGTCAGCTCGCCGCTCTTCAGGCGGGTGCCCTGCTTGATGCGCTCACTGCCGCTGAGCAGGCCGCTGGCGTCGAAGCGGTTGACCCAGAAGTCGACGGACACGTCGGTGAAGCGCCCCTGGCTCAGCGCCACGGTGCCTTCTACCGGGAAGTGGCCGAGCTGGCCGTCGCCGGTGGTGACCGCCACCTTGCTCGGGGTGGCACCAATGCTCTGGGACCAGGCCTTGTGCAGCAGCACCTGGTAGCCGGCGCCCGGGTTGAGGCGGGCGGCTTCGTTGTTCAGGTTGGTGGCGCGCTCGCCGACGCTGGACAGGGTCTGGCTGCCGTTGGCCCAGTCATCCGGGGCGTTCTGGCTGGCCGGGACCGGCTCGCCGGCCTGGCGGAAGAGGATCATCTCCACCTGGTAGAGCCCGTCGGCGAAGGCGCTGGGGGCCACCAGGGCGAGCAGCAGGGTGATGAAACGGAACGCACGCATGGATCAGTCCTTTAAGCGGATTGCGGAACGAGGCGCTCGAACAGCGCCTCCAGTGTGTTGAAGCGTTCTTCCGGTCGCTCCATCGGGACCAGGAAGCGGAACTGGGTGGCGCCTTCGAACTTGTAGCGCTTGGGCTGGCCCTGGATCAGCTTGATCAGCACCAGCGGGTCGACGCAGGTGTCGGCGGCGAATTCTATCCGACCACCTTGGGGGCCGGCGTCGACTTTCTTGATGCCGAGCTTCTCCGCCTGCAGCTTGAGCAGGGTGAGGCGCACCAGGTTCTTGGTGGGCTCGGGGAGCAGGCCGAAGCGGTCGATCATTTCCACCTGCAGCTCCTTCAGGCCGTCCTCGTCGGCGGCCGAGGCGATGCGCTTGTAGAGGATCAGCCGTGCGTGCACGTCGGGCAGGTAGTCCTCGGGAATCAGTGCCGGCACCCGCAGGTTGATTTCCGGCCCTCCACCCAGGGGTTGCTCAAGGTTGGGCTGCTCACCCTTCTGGATGGATTTGACCGCGCGTTCGAGCATTTCCATGTACAGGGTGAAGCCCACGGCCTGGATCTGCCCGCTCTGGCCCTCGCCCAGCAGTTCGCCGGCGCCGCGGATCTCCAGGTCATGGGTGGCCAGCACGAAGCCGGCCCCCAGGTCCTGGGCGTTGGCGATGGCTTCCAGGCGCTTCTGGGCGTCCTCGGTCATCTGCTTGCGCGGTGGAGTCAGCAGGTAGGCGTAGGCCTGGTGGTGGCTGCGGCCGACGCGGCCACGCAGCTGGTGCAGCTGGGCCAGGCCGAACTTGTCGGCGCGCTCGATGATGATGGTGTTGGCGCTGGGCACGTCGATGCCGGTCTCGATGATGGTGGAGGCCACCAGCACGTTGAAGCGCTTGTGGTAGAAGTCGCTCATCACCTGTTCGAGCTCGCGCTCGTGCATCTGCCCGTGGCCGATGCCGATACGGGCCTCGGGCACCAGTTCGGCGAGGTCGGCGGCGCACTTCTCGATGGTCTTGACCTCGTTGTGCAGGTAGTAGACCTGCCCGCCCCGTAGCAGCTCGCGCAGCAGGGCCTCCTTGATCACCGTGTTCTGCTGTTCCATCACGAAGGTGCGCACCGACAGGCGGCGCGCCGGCGGGGTGGCGATGATCGACAGGTCGCGCATGCCGGCCACGGCCATGTTCAGGGTGCGCGGGATCGGCGTGGCGGTGAGGGTGAGGATGTCCACCTCGCTGCGCAGGGCCTTGAGCTGCTCCTTCTGGCGCACGCCGAAGCGGTGTTCTTCGTCGATGATCACCAGGCCCAGCTGCTTGAAGCGGATGTCGCCCTGCAGCAGGCGGTGGGTGCCGATGACGATGTCCACCTTGCCTTCGGCCAGCTCGTTGGCGGCGCCTTCCACTTCCTTGGCGGTCTTGAAGCGGCTCATCACCTCCACGCGCACCGGCCAGTCGGCAAAGCGGTCGCGGAAGCTGTTGTAGTGCTGCTGGGCGAGGAGGGTGGTGGGCACCAGCACCGCCACCTGCTTGCCGCTGTGCACGGCGACGAAGGCCGCGCGCATGGCCACCTCGGTCTTGCCGAAGCCCACGTCGCCGCAGACCAGGCGGTCCATCGGCTTGGGCGCCAGCATGTCGGCGACCACGGCCTCGATGGCGGCCTGCTGGTCCGGGGTTTCCTCGAAGGGGAAGCCGGCGGAGAAGGTGGCGTAGTCGGCCAGCGGGTCCTTGAAGGCATAGCCTTTTCGCGCGGCGCGGCGGGCGTAGATGTCCAGCAGCTCGGCGGCGACGTCGCGCACCTGTTCGGCAGCCTTGCGCTTGGCCTTCTGCCAGGTTTCCGAGCCCAGGCGGTGCAGCGGTGCCAGGGCGTCATCGGTGCCGGTGTAGCGGGCGATCAGGTGTAGGCTGGCGACCGGTACGTAGAGCTTGGCTTCCTCGGCGTACTGCAGGGCGAGGAATTCGGCGGCCTGGCCTTCGATCTCCAGGGTGATCAGGCCGAGGTAGCGGCCCACGCCGTGGTCGATGTGCACCACCGGCGCGCCTTCGCGCAGCTCGGCGAGGTTCTTGATGACGTTGTCGCCACCGTCGCTGCGGCGTTCGCGGCGACGACGCTGCATGACGCGCTGGCCGAACAGCGGGCTTTCGGCGACCAGCGCCAGGGCCGGCTCGTCCAGCAGCAGGCCCTCGTCCAGCGGGGCGATGGTGATGGCCAGGCGCTCGCTGCTGGCGACGAACTCCGGCCAGCCGGCGACTTCCTGCGGGCGCAGCTTGAGCCGGGCGAGCAGTTCCAGCAGCACTTCGCGGCGGCCGGCCGATTCGGCGCTGAACAGCACGCGGCCGGGAAACTCCTCCAGGAAGCGGCGCAGGGCGGCCAGCGGCTCACTGGCCTTGCCTTCGATGGCGAGGTCGGGCAGGGCGCGGGTGGGGAAGCGCTCGCGGCCCACGCCGGGCGCCAGGTCGCTGGGGTCGGCCACCACGCGGGGTGAGGTCTTCAGCCGGGCGAAGCAGTCCTCCACCGGCAGGAAGAGTTCGGCCGGCGGCACCAGCGGGCGCTCGGGGTCGACGCGGCGCTCCTCATAGCGGCTGCGCACGTCGCTCCAGAACTGCTCGGCGGCCTGTTCGATGCCGGGCAGGGAGAACACCTGTGTGTTGCCGGGCAGGTAGTCGAAGAGCGTCTCGGTCTCCTCGAAGAACAGCGGCAGGTAGTACTCGATGCCGGCCGGGGTGATGCCGCTGGCCAGGTCCTGGTAGATCGGGCAGCGGCGGAAGTCGACGTCGAAGCGCTCGCGGAAGCGGCCGCGGAAGTCGGTGACCGCCTTCTTGTCCAGCGGGAACTCGCGGGCCGGCAGCAGGCGGATCGACTCCACCTTGTCCACCGAGCGCTGGGTTTCCGGGTCGAAGGTGCGCAGGGTCTCGATCTCGTCATCGAACAGGTCGATGCGGTAGGGCAGGTCGCTGCCCATGGGGAACAGGTCGATCAGCGCGCCGCGCACGGCGAACTCGCCGTGCTCGTAGACCGTTTCCACGCAGCGATAGCCGGCCCCTTCCAGGCGCAGGCGCATCTGCTCCACGTCCAGCTTCTGGCCCACGTCCAGCACCAGGCTCGAGCCCAGCAGGAAGCGCCGGGGCGGCAGGCGGTGCAGGGCGGTGGTGATCGGCACCACCAGCACGCCATGGTCCAGTTCCGGCAGGCGATAGAGGCTGGCCACCCGCTGGGAAATGATGTCCTGGTGGGGGGAGAACAGGTCGTAGGGCAGCGTTTCCCAGTCCGGGAAGTGCAGCACCGGCAGGTCCGGGGCGAAGAAGCCCAGTTCCTGCTCCAGGCGTTCGGCGCTCTGGCTGTCGGCGGTCAGCAACAGGGTGAAGCGTCGGGCAGCGCTCGCCGCTTCGGCGATGGCCAGGCCGAGGGCCGCACCGTTGAGGTTGCCCCACTGCTGCTTGCCGCTGGCGGTGGGGAGGGTCGGGAGACGCAGGACGGAGGCGGGCAAAAGGGGGCTCCGGTCGGAATTCGAACCGGGCGATTGTAACTATCCCGACCGTTGGATGTCAGTCTTGCGACGGCTGCAGATTGCCGGCGCTTGCGCGCGTCGTCATAATGTAGCCCCTTTTTTCATCCCCTACATGTGGAAGGTACTGCCCGTGACTCAGAAGCCCGACCAGTGTCTCGGTGAATGGATCGATCGTGAAGCCCTCGCGGAAGCGATGATTCCGCTGATCGGCCAGCTCTATCGCAACAACAACGTGGTCACCTCGATCTATGGTCGCGGCCTGATCAACCGTTCCGTGATCGACATCCTGAAAGCCCACCGTTTCGCCCGCCACCGCCAGGCCGACGAAGCCGAGCTGTCGGTCCACGACACCTTCCCGATCCTGAAGGCCATGAGCGAGCTCAAGCTGGGCGCCGCTTCCGTCGACCTGGGCAAGATGGTCGCCAAGTTCAAGGCCGAGGGTGCCGGTCGCAGCCTCGAGCAGTTCACCAAGGACGAGCTGGCCGAGCTGGTCGGCAAGCAGAACGGCGCTGCCCGTGAAGGCACCGACGTCGTCCTCTACGGCTTCGGCCGCATCGGCCGCCTGCTGGCGCGCATCCTCATCGAGAAGACCGGTGGCGGCGACGGCCTGCGCCTGCGCGCCATCGTCGTCCGCAAGGGCGCCGAGAACGACCTGGTCAAGCGCGCCAGCCTGCTGCGTCGCGACTCCGTGCACGGTCCGTTCGACGGCACCATCGTCATCGACGAGGAGAACAACACCCTCACCGCCAACGGCAACCTGATTCAGGTGATCTACTCCAACGATCCCGCCTCGGTCGACTACACCGCCTACGGCATCAAGAACGCCCTGCTGGTGGACAACACCGGCAAATGGCGTGACGCCGAGGGCCTGAGCCAGCACCTGAAGTGCCCGGGTATCGACCGCGTGGTCCTCACCGCTCCCGGCAAGGGCGCGCTGAAGAACATCGTCCACGGCATCAACCACGGCGAAATCACCGCCGACGACAAGATCATCTCCGCTGCCTCCTGCACCACCAACGCCATCGTGCCGGTGCTCAAGGCCGTGAATGACAAGTTCGGCATCGCCAACGGCCACGTCGAGACCGTTCACTCGTACACCAACGACCAGAACCTGATCGACAACTTCCACAAGGGCAGCCGCCGTGGCCGCAGCGCCGCGCTGAACATGGTGATCACCGAGACCGGTGCCGCCACCGCAGCCGCCAAGGCCCTGCCGGTGCTGAAAGGCAAGCTGACCGGCAACGCCATCCGCGTGCCGACCCCGAACGTCTCCATGGCCATCCTCAACCTGAACCTGGAGAAGGCCACCACCCGCGACGAGATCAACGAGTACCTGCGCCAGATGGCCATGCACTCCGACCTGCACAAGCAGATCGACTACGTCTCCTCCCAGGAAGTGGTTTCCACCGACTTCGTCGGCTCCCGCCATGCTGGCGTGGTGGATGCCGAAGCCACCATCTGCAACGACAACCGTGTCGTCCTCTATGTCTGGTACGACAACGAGTTCGGCTACAGCTGCCAGGTGGTCCGCGTGATGGAAGACATGGCTGGGGTCAACCCGCCGGCCTTCCCGCGCTAAGTCGCTGGTCCGTGAAAACGGGAGCTCTCGGGCTCCCGTTTTTCATTTTTCCGGCTGTAATCGCTAGACCCCTCCCTTCTTTTCGGAACTCCTGATGGACGGACAACAGCAGCACGCCGGCTCGCTCAAGCGCGGGCTGGAAAACCGCCATATCCAGTTGATCGCCCTGGGTGGCGCCATCGGCACCGGCCTGTTCCTCGGCTCCGCCGGGGTGCTCAAGTCCGCCGGGCCGTCGATGATCCTCGGCTACGCCATCGCCGGCTTCATCGCCTTCCTGATCATGCGCCAACTGGGCGAGATGATCGTCGAGGAGCCCGTGGCGGGCTCCTTCAGCCACTTCGCCCACAAGTACTGGGGCGGCTACGCGGGCTTCCTGGCCGGCTGGAACTACTGGGTACTCTACGTCCTGGTGGGCATGGCCGAGCTGACCGCCGTGGGCAAGTACATCCAGTTCTGGTGGCCCGACGTGCCCACCTGGGTGACGGCAGCGGTGTTCTTCGTGCTGATCAACGTGATCAACCTGGCCAACGTGCGGGTCTTTGGGGAGACGGAGTTCTGGTTCGCCCTGATCAAGGTGGTGGCGATCATCGGCATGATCATCCTCGGCCTCTACCTGCTGGTCTCCGGCACCGGCGGCGAGCAGGCCGCGGTGAGCAACCTCTGGAGCCATGGCGGGTTCTTCCCCAATGGCCTGGAAGGGCTGGTGATGGTCCTGGCGATCATCATGTTCTCCTTCGGGGGCCTGGAGCTGGTGGGCATCACCGCCGCCGAGGCCAGCGAGCCGAAGAAGGTGATCCCCAAGGCGATCAACCAGGTCATCTACCGCATCCTGATCTTCTACATCGGCGCCCTCAGCGTGCTGCTGATGCTGTATCCCTGGGACAAGCTGCTGGAAACCCTGAACGCCGCCGGCGACCCCTACAGCGGCAGCCCCTTCGTGCAGATCTTCTCGCTGATCGGCAGTGACACCGCCGCCCACCTGCTGAACTTCGTGGTGCTGACCGCCGCGCTGTCGGTCTACAACAGTGGCGTGTACTGCAACAGCCGCATGCTCTACGGCCTGGCCGAGCAGGGCGATGCGCCGAAGGCGCTGCTCAAGGTCAACCGCCGTGGCGTGCCGGTGCTGGCCATCGGCGTGTCCGCGCTGATCACCCTGCTCTGCGTGTTGGTGAACTACCTGGCGCCCAAGCAGGCGCTGGAGCTGCTGATGGCGCTGGTGGTGGCGGCCCTGGTGATCAACTGGGCGATGATCAGCCTGTCGCACCTGATGTTCCGCAAGTCGCTGCAGCGCCAGGGCATCGAGCCGTTCTTCAAGTCGCTCTGGTACCCCTTCAGCAACTACCTGTGCCTGGCCTTCGTGGCGCTCATCCTGGGCGTGATGCTGCTGATCCCAGGCATCAACGTGTCGGTCTACGCCATTCCGTTCTGGCTCGCATTTATTGCGGTTTGTTACTGGATCAGGCGCTCCACCGGGGCGCGCCGGTAAAACCTGAAACGGGGGCCTAGGCCCCCGTTTTTCATGGCGTGGCGGGCGGTGACCATTCGTCCGCACGCTGACTTCCAGTTGCCCGAGTCGCTCTAACAGTCGGAAATTTCAGGACTTTCAGTGGCCGCTTGGGAAGTCGCCTCTTTATAATGCGCGGTTTTCGTCCCGAGGCTCTGCCGCGTGCCGGCATATGTGCCGGTGCCTGCCTGGCGTTTGGCGGCTACTGTTCGACACCGGGACGAAACCCTTCTCAAGGTTCAGGCGAGAGACATGACAAGAATCAGACGGGGGTTGGACCTGCCCATCGCAGGCCAGCCTGAGCAGCGCATCGAGGCTGCACGCGCCGTGCGTAGCGTGGCCGTTATCGGCTTCGACTACCACGGCATGAAGCCCACCATGCAGGTGCAGGTCGGGGACCGGGTGAAGCTGGGCCAGGCCCTGTTCGCCGACAAGAAGAACCCCGGCGTGCTTTTCACCGCCCCGGCGGCGGGCGTGGTCTCGGCCATCCACCGCGGCGAGCAGCGTGTGCTGCAGTCGGTGGTGATCGATGTGGACGGCGACGACGAAGTCGTCTTCGACACCTGCCCGGACAACGCCCTGGA
Source organism: Pseudomonas sp. zfem003 (assembly GCF_032621675.1). NCBI lineage: Bacteria > Pseudomonadati > Pseudomonadota > Gammaproteobacteria > Pseudomonadales > Pseudomonadaceae > Pseudomonas > Pseudomonas sp. zfem003. The sequence goes on from NZ_JAVYJG010000009.1 coordinate 82,362, forward strand.
TGCCCTTGATCCCCAGGCCGTGCGGGACAACCTGCAGCGTTCGGGCCTCTGGGCCGCACTGCGCACGCGCCCGTTCAGCCGGGTGCCGGCCGTCGATGCCGTACCCAGTTCGATCTTCGTGACCGCCCTCGATACTCACCCGCTGGCCGCCGACCCGCAGCCGATCATCGCTGCCCACGCCGCCGACTTCGAACGCGGCCTCAAGGTGCTGGCGCGCCTGGGCCGGGTGTTCCTGTGCAAGGCCGACGGGGCCAGCCTGCCGGGTGAGCAGTTGGCCGGCGTGCGCGCCGAGGCCTTCTCCGGTCCGCATCCGGCGGGTCTTCCGGGCACCCACATCCACTTCCTTGACCCGGTCAGCGCCACCAAGAGCGTCTGGCACATCGGCTACCAGGACGTGATCGCCATCGGCAAGCTGTTCGCCACCGGCCGCCTGTGGGTCGAGCGTGTCGTGTCCCTGGCCGGCCCGGTGGTGGAGAAGCCGCGCCTGCTGGCCACCCGCCTGGGGGCGAGCCTCGACGAACTGACCGCCGGCGAGCTCAAGCCCGGCGTCAACCGCGTGGTGTCCGGCTCCCTGCTGGGCGGGCGCACCTCCCGTGGCGCCTGCGCCTACCTGGGGCGCTACCACCTGCAGGTGTCCTGCCTCGCCGAAGGCAATGACCGCGAGCTACTGCACTACCTGCGCGCCGGGGTGAACAAGCATTCGGTGCTGAACATCTTCGTGTCCAAGCTGATGGCGGCCCGCCGGTTCGCCTTCAGCACCAGCACCAACGGCAGCCCGCGCGCCATGGTGCCGGTGGGCAACTACGAGGCGGTGATGCCGCTGGACATCCTGCCCACCCAGTTGCTGCGCTACCTGATCGTCGGCGACACCGAGATGGCCCAGAAGCTGGGCTGCCTGGAGCTGGACGAGGAAGACCTGGCGCTGTGCAGCTACGTCTGCGCCGGCAAGTACGAGTACGGCCCCATCCTGCGGGACAACCTCAACCGCATCGAGAAGGAGGGCTGACATGGGCCTGCGCAAATTCCTCGACCGGATCGAGCACAACTTCGAACAGGGTGGCCGCTTCGAGAAGTGGTACGCCCTGTACGAAGCGATCGACACCTTCTTCTACCGGCCGGCCAACGTCACCCGTACCACGGCCCACGTGCGCGATGGCATCGACCTCAAGCGCATGATGATCACCGTGTGGCTCTGCACCTTCCCGGCAATGTTCTTCGGCATGTGGAACGTCGGCTACCAGGCCAACTTGGTGTTCGCCCAGAGCCCGGACCTGCTGGCCGCCCAGGACGGCTGGCGCTTCGCGCTGATCGGCAGCCTGGCGGGTTTCGACCCCAACAGCCTGTGGGACAACGTCATCCAGGGCGCCGCCTGGTTCCTGCCCATCTACGCCGTGACCTTCATCGTCGGCGGCTTCTGGGAAGTGCTGTTCGCCGCCATCCGCCGCCATGAAGTGAACGAAGGCTTCTTCGTCACCTCCGTGCTCTTCGCCCTCACCCTGCCGCCGAGCATCCCGCTGTGGCAGGTGGCCCTGGGCATCAGCTTCGGCGTGGTGTTGGGCAAGGAAGTGTTCGGCGGCACCGGCAAGAACTTCCTCAACCCCGCCCTGGTGGGCCGTGCCTTCCTGTTCTTCGCCTATCCGGCGCAGATTTCCGGTGACGCCGTGTGGACGGCGGTGGACGGCTTCGCCGGCGCCACTTCCCTGAGCCTGGGCGCTGCCGGTGGCGTGGAGAACATCGTCGGTCATGGCATCACCTGGATGGACGCCTTCCTCGGCACCATTCACGGCTCCATCGGCGAGACCAGCACCCTGGCCATCTTCATCGGCGGCGGCGTGCTGCTGCTGACCCGCATCGCCGCCTGGCGCATCGTCGCCGGCGTGATGCTGGGCATGATCGTCACCAGCACGCTGTTCAACGCCATCGGTTCCGACACCAACCCGATGTTCGCCATGCCCTGGTACTGGCACCTGGTCCTCGGCGGCTTCGCCTTCGGCATGATGTTCATGGCCACCGACCCGGTGTCCGCCTCCATGACCAACACCGGCAAGTGGCTGTTCGGCGCGCTGATCGGCCTGATGGTGGTGCTGATCCGCGTGGTCAACCCCGCCTTCCCGGAGGGCATGATGCTGGCGATCCTCTTCGCCAACCTCTGTGCACCGCTGATCGACCACTTCGTCGTCCAGGCCAACATCAAGCGGAGGCTGGCACGCCATGGCTAACCAGAAGGAATCCACGATCCGCACCCTGCTGGTGGCCCTGGTGGTCTGCCTGGTGTGCTCCATCTTCGTTGCTGGCGGGGCGGTGGCCCTCAAGCCGGTGCAGGTGGAGAACCGCGAGCTGGACAAGCAGCGCAGCATCCTCTCCATCGCCGGCCTCGGCCAGCCGGGCATGTCCGCCAGCGACGTGAAGGCGCTCTATGCCGAGCGCATCACCGCCAAGGTGGTGGACCTCTCCAGCGGCGAGTACAGCGACGCCATCCAGGCCGCCGGCTTCGACCCGCTGAAGGCCGCCAAGGACCCGAAGCTCTCCGACGCCCTGCCGGGTGACCAGGACATTGCCTCCATCAAGCGCCGCGAGCGCTTCACCACCGTCTACCTGGTGGAGAAGGACGGCAAGCTGGACACCCTGATCCTGCCGGTGCGCGGCTACGGCCTGTGGTCGACCCTGTACGGCTTCCTCGCCCTCAAGGGCGACCTCAATACCGTGGTCGGCCTGGGCTTCTACCAGCATGGCGAGACGCCCGGCCTCGGCGGCGAGGTGGACAACCCGAAATGGAAGGCGCTGTGGAACGGCAAGAGCCTGTTCGATGAGCAGGGCCAGCTGGCCATCCAGATCATCAAGGGCAGTGTCGAGCCCGGCTCGCCCAACGCCAGCCACCAGGTCGACGGCCTGGCCGGCGCCACGCTGACCAGCAAGGGCGTCAACAACCTGCTGCATTTCTGGCTCGGCAAGAACGGCTTCGGCCCCTTCCTGGCCAAGCTGAACAACGGGGAGGCATGAACATGGCGCAACCCACGATCCGCTCGGTCCTGCTGGACCCGATCCTGCACAACAACCCCATCGGCCTGCAGATCCTCGGCATCTGCTCGGCCCTGGCGGTCACCTCCAACCTGAAGACCGCGCTGGTGATGTCCATCGCCCTGACGCTGGTGACCGGCTTCTCCAACCTGTTCATCTCGATGATCCGCAGCCAGATCCCCAGCTCGATCCGCATGATCGTGCAGATGGTGATCATCGCCTCGCTGGTCATCGTGGTCGACCAGGTGCTCAAGGCCTATGCCTTCAGCCTGTCCAAGCAGCTCTCGGTATTCGTCGGCCTGATCATCACCAACTGCATCGTGATGGGCCGCGCCGAAGCCTTCGCCATGGCCAATCCGCCCGTGCTGTCGTTCTTCGACGGCATCGGCAACGGCCTGGGCTACAGCGCCATGCTCATCGTCCTCGGCGTGATCCGCGAGCTGTTCGGCTCCGGCAAGCTGCTGGGCTACGAGATCCTCCCGGTGATCAACGACGGCGGCTGGTACCAGCCCAACGGCCTGTTGCTGCTGCCGCCCTCGGCCTTCTTCCTCATCGGCCTGATCATCTGGGCCCTGCGCAGCTGGAAGACCGAGCAGAAGGAAGCGCCGTCCTTCAAGATCGCGCCCCAGGTATCCAACAAGGAGGCCTACTGATGGAGCACTACATCAGCCTGTTCGTGAAGGCGGTGTTCGTCGAGAACATGGCCCTGGCCTTCTTTCTCGGCATGTGCACCTTCATCGCCATTTCCAAGAAGGTGGAAACCGCCATCGGCCTCGGCATCGCCGTGATCGTGGTGCAGGCCATCACCGTGCCGGCCAACAACCTGCTCTACACCCTCCTGCTCAAGGACGGCGCACTGGCCTGGGCCGGCCTGCCGGACGTGGACCTGTCGTTCCTCGGCCTGCTCAGCTACATCGGGGTGATCGCCGCCATCGTGCAGATCCTCGAGATGCTGCTCGACAAGTACGTGCCCTCGCTCTACAACGCCCTCGGCGTGTTCCTGCCGCTGATCACGGTGAACTGCGCCATCATGGCCGGCTCGCTGTTCATGGTGGAGCGCGACTACAACCTGGGTGAGAGCGTGGTCTACGGCGTCGGTTCCGGCTTCTCCTGGGCCCTGGCCATCGCGCTGCTCGCCGGCATCCGCGAGAAGCTCAAGTACAGCGATGTACCCGAGGGCCTGCAGGGCCTGGGCATCACCTTCATCACCATCGGCCTGATGTCGCTGGGCTTCATGTCCTTTTCGGGCGTCCAGCTGTAAGGAGACGACATGCCGAGTTTCGAAATCTTCCTCGCCATTGGCATGTTCACCGCCATCGTCCTCGCGCTGGTGGTGATCATCCTCGCCGCCCGCGCCAAGCTGGTGTCCAGCGGCGACGTGAACATCGTGATCAACCGCGAGCGCACCATCACCGTCCCGGCCGGCGGCAAGCTGCTGCAGACCCTGGCGGCGCAGAACATCTTCCTCTCCTCGGCCTGCGGCGGCGGCGGTACCTGCGCCCAGTGCAAGTGCGTGGTGGAGAGCGGCGGCGGCGAGATGCTGCCCACCGAGGAGTCCCACTTCACCCGCCGCCAGGCGAAGGAAGGCTGGCGCCTGTCCTGCCAGACCCCGGTGAAGCAGGACATGCACATTGAGGTGCCCGAAGAGGTCTTCGGGGTGAAGAAGTGGGAATGCACGGTGGAGTCCAACCCCAACGTCGCCACCTTCATCAAGGAGCTGACCCTGCGCCTGCCGGAAGGGGAGAGCGTCGATTTCCGCGCCGGTGGCTACGTCCAGCTGGAGTGCCCGCCCCACGAGGTGCACTACAAGGACTTCGACATCCAGCCCGAGTACCGGGCCGACTGGGACAAGTTCAACCTCTGGAAGTACGTTTCCAGGGTCGACGAGACCGTCATCCGCGCCTACTCCATGGCCAACTACCCGGATGAGAAGGGCATCGTGAAGTTCAACATCCGCGTGGCCTCGCCGCCGCCGGGCAAGGACGAGATCCCGCCGGGCAAGATGTCCTCCTGGGTGTTCAACCTCAAGCCGGGCGACAAGGTCACCGTGTATGGCCCCTTCGGCGAGTTCTTCGCCAAGGAGACCCAGGCCGAGATGGTCTTCATCGGTGGCGGCGCGGGCATGGCGCCCATGCGCTCGCACATCTTCGACCAGCTCAAGCGCCTGGGCTCCCAGCGCAAGATCAGCTTCTGGTACGGCGCGCGCTCCCTGCGTGAAGCCTTCTACACCGAGGAGTACGACCAGCTGGCCGCCGAGAACCCCAACTTCCAGTGGCACCTGGCGCTGTCCGACCCGCAGCCCGAGGACAACTGGACCGGCTACACCGGCTTCATCCACAACGTGCTGTTCGAGAACTACCTCAAGGACCACCCGGCCCCCGAGGACTGCGAGTTCTACATGTGCGGCCCGCCGATGATGAACGCCGCCGTGATCAAGATGCTGCTGGACCTGGGCGTCGAGCGCGAGAACATCCTGCTGGATGATTTCGGTGGTTAGACCCTTCGCCCTGCTGCTTTCGGCCAGCGTTCTCTTGGCCGGATGCGGCGACTCCCTGGAGCAGTTCGGCGGCCCGACCATGGGCAGCAGCTACTCGGTGAGGTACGTGCGCAGCGCGTCCGGGCCCTCCGTGGAGCAGGCGCGGGGCGAAGTGGAGGGCATCCTCGCCGAGATCGACCGGCAGATGTCCACCTACCGCGCCGACTCCGACGTGGAGCGTTTCAACGCCCTGCCGGCGGGCAGCTGCATGGCCCTGCCGGCGCCCATGCTGGAGCTGGTGGCCTTTGGCGACAGCCTGTCCGCACAGAGCGACGGCGCCTTCGACATGACCCTGGAGCCGCTGCTCAACCTCTGGGGCTTCGGCCCGCAGTCGCGCGGGGACCAGGTGCCCAGCGCCGAGGCCATCGCCGCGGCCCGGGCCGATGTCGGCCACCAGCACCTCAAGCGCCAGGGCGACCAACTGTGCAAGGACGCCGCCGTTCAACTGGACTTCAACGCCATCGCCGCCGGCTATGCCGTGGATCGCGTCAGCGCGCGGCTGGGCGAGCTGGGCGTGACCAGTTCCTTGGTGGAAATCACCGGGGAAATGAAGGCCGTCGGCCACAAGCCCGACGGCAGCCCCTGGCGCGTGGCCATCGAGGCACCGCGCGACGACCGCCAGGTGGCGCAGAAGATTGTTGCATTGCAGGACATGGGCATTTCCACCTCAGGCGACTATCGCAACTACTTCGAACGGGGTGGACAGCGGTATTCTCACACCCTCGATCCCACCAGCGGCGCACCCATCACCCATCACCTGGCAGCGGTCACGGTCATCGACCCGTCGGCCCTGCGTGCCGATGGACTGTCTACGCTGTTGATGGTGCTCGGTCCCGAGGCCGGCCTGGCGTTTGCCGACCGCCACGACATCGCGGCGTTCTTCGTCACCCGTGAAGGCACGGGCTTCGCCACCCGCGGCAGCCGCCGCTTCGAGCAACTGTTCCCCACGGAGGCGCACTGAACATGACCTGGCTACTGGTCTTCCTGATCATGCTGCTGGTGGTGCTGGGCATGGCCATCGGCGTGATCATGGGGCGCAAGCCCATCGCCGGTTCCTGCGGCGGCATCGCCAACCTGGGGATCGAGAAGGAATGCTCGATCTGTGGCGGCAATCGCGAAAAGTGCGAAGAGGTGAATCGCGCTGGCGATGTAGTGGACGCGGAACTCGCCTACGACGCGACCAAGCGCTAATGTGCAGCGCCATGCAGTGTGACTAAGCTGCGCGCCGAATTCGAATTGCCACGGCCGCTGGTGCCGTGGCCCTGCCGGGGGCGCTGACGATCCCCGGTCCGTGTATGAGGAGTAAGCATGGCTGTCTACAACTACGACATCGTGGTGCTGGGTTCCGGCCCGGCGGGTGAGGGTGCGGCAATGAACGCCGCCAAGGCGGGCCGCAAGGTCGCCGTGGTGGACAGCCGCCGCGAAGTCGGCGGCAACTGCACCCACCTGGGCACCATCCCTTCCAAGGCCCTGCGTCACTCCGTCCGACAGATCATGCAGTTCAACACCAACCCGATGTTCCGCCAGATCGGCGAGCCGCGTTGGTTCTCCTTCCCCGACGTGCTCAAGAGCGCTGAGAAGGTCATCGCCAAGCAGGTGGCCTCGCGCACCGGCTACTACGCCCGCAACCGCATCGACACCTTCTTCGGCACCGGCAGCTTCCATGACGAGCAGACCATCGAAGTGGTGTGCCTGAACGGCGTGGTGGAGCGCCTGGTGGCCAAGCAGATCATCGTCGCCACCGGTTCGCGCCCTTACCGCCCGGCGGACGTCGACTTCACCCACCCGCGCATCTACGACAGCGACACCATCCTCAGCCTGACCCACACCCCGCGCCGGATCATCATCTACGGAGCCGGGGTGATCGGCAGCGAATACGCCTCCATCTTCAGCGGCCTGGGCGTACTGGTGGACCTGATCGACAACCGCGACCAGCTGCTCAGCTTCCTCGACGACGAGATCTCCGACGCCCTCAGCTACCACCTGCGCAACAACAATGTGCTCATCCGCCACAACGAGGAGTACGAGCGCATCGAAGGGGTGGACAACGGCGTGGTCCTGCACCTGAAGTCCGGCAAGAAGATCAAGGCCGACTGCCTGCTGTGGTGCAACGGCCGTACCGGCAACACCGACCGCCTGGGCCTGGAGAACATCGGCATCAAGGTCAACAGTCGTGGCCAGATCAGCGTTGACGAGCACTACCGCACCGAAGTCAGCAACGTCTACGCCGCCGGTGACGTGATCGGCTGGCCGAGCCTGGCCAGTGCCGCCGCCGACCAGGGCCGCTCCGCCGCTGGCAGCGCCGTGGAGAACGACAGCTGGCGCTTCGTCGACGACGTGCCCACCGGCATCTACACCATCCCCGAGATCAGCTCCATCGGTAAGAACGAGAAGGAGCTGACCCAGGCCAAGATCCCCTACGAAGTCGGCAAGGCCTTCTTCAAGGGCATGGCCCGCGCGCAGATCGCCGTTGAGCCCGTGGGCATGCTGAAGATCCTGTTCCACCGCGAGACCCTGGAAGTGCTCGGCGTGCACTGCTTCGGCTACCAGGCCTCGGAGATCGTCCACATCGGCCAGGCGATCATGAACCAGAAGGGTGAGGCGAATACCATCAAGTACTTCATCAACACCACCTTCAACTACCCGACCATGGCGGAAGCCTATCGGGTGGCGGCGTTCGACGGCCTCAACCGGCTTTTTTGAGCGGCACCGGCCGGGCGCCTGAACCGGCCGGGGAGGACCCTCTCGGGGATCCGGCCAACTGGCATTGGCCTAATCGCGAGAGCTTCTGATCAGGCAGCGCCCATGAAAAAACCGGCCCAGGTGGCCGGTTTTTTCGTTTCTGCCGTTCGCCGTAGGGTGGGCTTCAGCCCACCGCCTGCCCAGGCCTTACGTTCAGCACGGGGCCAGGGTATTCAACGCGGCAGCGTACTCACCGCCACGCCGGGGAAGTCGGTGATGATGCTGTCGACACCGAAGTCCGCCAGGCGGCGCATCAGGGCCGGCTCGTTCACCGTCCACACCGATACGTGCAGCCCCTGCTTCTGGGCGCGCAGCAGGCGCTCCGGGGTGCACAGGGTCCAGTTCAGCGCCAGCAGGTCGCAGCCGTGGTGGGCGGCGACCTTGAGCGGGTCGAGCCAGGCATATTCCGCCACCAGCCCACGGGAGAGTTTCGGCGTCAGCCGGTTCAGCGCGCGCAGCACCTCGCGGGAGCTGGAGGTGACCGTCACCTTGTCCATCAGCCCGTAGCGCTCGGCCAGTTCCTGGATCGCCAGCACGGTACGCGCGGCGCGCACGCGGGAGGCGCTCTTCACCTCCAGTTGCCAGTGCTCGAAGTCGCAGCGCTCGAACAGCTCGGACAGGCGCGGGATGGGGCAGGGGCTGACCCAGCCCGGGCCGCCCAGGCGCGCGTCGTACTTCACCAGCTCCTCGGCGTCATGCTCCACCACCTTGCCGCGGCGGCCGGTGGTGCGCTTGAGGGTCGGGTCGTGGATCACCATCAGCTCGCCGTCGCGGGACAGGTGCAGGTCCAGCTCGCAACGCTTGACGCCGTGGGACAGGCACTGCTGGAAGCTGGCCATGGTGTTTTCCGGGCATTCGCCCTTGGCGCCGCGATGGCCGTAGATCAGGGTCACTGGGAAACCTCGGGGTTGCGGGGTTGGTGGTGGCGGACGCTGTCGATCACGCGGCCGCTCTCGAAATAGACGGAGAACTCACGGTAGTCCCAGCGGGCGATCGGCGGCTTGCCCACCGCCGGGTGCTCCTCGTCCGGGAGGCCGAAACGCTCCAACACGGCGCGCTGCGACTCACCGCGCGCAGGCAGCGGGGTGCCGCTGTCGCCTTGCTGGCCCAGCGGGATTTCCAGGGTGTCAGCGAGGACGGGGAGGGGCAGGGCGAGGCAGAGCAGGAGCAGCAGACGCGACATGGATTCATCCTGAAGGCGGGCGTTGGCGGGCCAGGCGACGGGCCTGGGCCTGTTTCTGCAGGATATGCCGGGCCAGCAACTGGCGCTGTGCGTCAGTCAGCGCTTCGAATTCGGTACCCAGTTCGTACTGGCCGTCCTCGCGCGGCTTGCAGTGGATCACCACCGCACGCAACAGCAGGCCGAGCGCCTGGGGCATCAGTACCATCTTGATCGCCAGGTGGGTGCCCTGATCCAACGGCTGTGCGGTGACGAAGCCCACGCCACCCTCGGACAGCGTCACCTGCCGGGGCGGGCCGATGTCGCGCATCAGGCTCTGGGCCACCGCCTGGCCCAGCAGGTCGATGCGCTTGTTTATCACCTTCAGGTAGCTGGCCAGGGTACGGTCGCGCTCGGCGATGTGGCGCAACAGGTGCTGGGACTCGAAGTCCATCAGGTGCAGGTCGCTGAGCAGGTTGAACAGCGGGGACGGGTCTTGGAGGGCTTCGCCAGCCTGCGCCTGGGCACTGGAAAGCGGCATGAATTCCAGTGCGATCGTATCTTCGATACGGTAGTATTCGCGGCGGTCATCTGCGTCTTGTATCGACATGGCGAACCCATGGCTGCAGGGGTGGTCAGAGTGTAAAGCTGCTCGCCGGGCCCCGCCACAAGGACGTTCCTTTCTTCGCAAGCGAACCTTTTTTCTATGTTCAGACCGCTGCCCCTGTTCATCGGCGCCCGTTACACGCGCGCCAAGCGTCGCAGTTACTTCGTCTCGTTCATCTCCCTGACTTCCATGATCGGCCTCGCCCTCGGCGTGCTGGTGATGATCCTCGTGCTGTCCGTGATGAACGGCTTCGACCGGGAGATGCGCGAACGCGTGCTGGGCATGGTGCCCCACGCCACCATCGAATCCGCCGTGCCGATCAATGACTGGCAGGCCCTCGCCGAGCAGGTCCGGCAGCAGCCGGGCGTCGCCGCCGTGGCGCCCTACATCCAGATGCAGGGCCTGCTGACCAGCAATGGCCAGGTGCAGAAGGTGCTGGTGAATGCGGTGGACCCGGACCTCGAAGGCGCCGTGTCGATCATTGGCAACTTCATGCAGCAGGGCAGTATCCAGGACCTGCGCCCGGGCGAGTTCGGCATCGTCATCGGCGACCGTGCCGCCGCCAAGCTGGGCGTGAAGATGGGCGACAAGGTCACCATCGTGCTGCCCGAGGTCTCGGTGACGCCGGCCGGGGTCTTCCCGCGCATGAAGCGCTTCACCGTGGTCGGCCTGTTCCATGTCGGCGCCGGTGAACTGGACGGCTTCCTGGCGCTGACCAACCTGCAGGACACCGCCCGCCTGCACCGCTGGAAACCCGAGCAGGTGCAGGGCCTGCGGCTCAAGCTGGACGACCTGTTCCAGGCACCGCAGATCGCCTGGCAGATCGCCGGCCAGCTCAAGGGCGAGGACTTCTACGCCCGCGACTGGACCCGCACCCACGGCAACCTCTACCAGGCCATCGGCATGGAGAAGACCATGATCGGCCTGTTGCTGCTGCTGATCGTCGCCGTGGCCGCCTTCAACATCATCTCCACCCTGGTGATGGTGGTGACCGACAAGAAGGGCGACATCGCCATCCTCCGCACCCTCGGCGCCACGCCGGGGCAGATCATGGGCATCTTCATGGTCCAGGGCACGGTGATCGGCGTGGTCGGCACCGCCATCGGCTGTGTGCTGGGCGTGCTCGCCGCCCTCAACATCAGCGCCGCCATCGACGGCCTGGAGCAGCTGATCGGCCACAAATTCCTAAGCGCCGAGGTGTACTTCATCGACTACCTGCCCTCCCAGCTCAAGCTGGAGGACGTGGTCCTGGTCTGCGGCGCTGCCCTGATCCTGAGTTTCTTCGCCACCCTTTACCCGGCCTGGCGTGCCTCCCGCACCCAGCCTGCTGAGGCGCTTCGTTATGAGTGACGTGAAAGACCGCGCGGTGCTGAGCTGCCGCAACATCGCCAAGAGCTACGAGGAAGGCCCGCAGTCCGTGCAGGTGCTTAGCGGCGTCGAACTGGAGCTGAACCCCGGCGAGCGCGTGGCCATCGTCGGCAGCTCCGGCTCCGGCAAGAGCACCCTGCTGAACATGCTCGGCGGCCTCGACGTGCCCACCACCGGCAGCGTCTGGCTGGCCGGCGAAGAGCTGTCCGCCCTCAACGAACGCGCCCGTGGCCTGCTGCGCAACCGTGCCCTCGGCTTCGTCTACCAGTTCCACCACCTGCTGCCGGAGTTCACCGCCCTGGAGAACGTCTGCATGCCGCTGCTGATCGGCCGCACACCGATCACCGAGGCCCGCCAGCGCGCCACCGCGCTGCTGGAGCGCGTCGGCCTCGGCCATCGCCTGTCGCACAAGCCGGCGGAGCTGTCCGGTGGCGAGCGCCAGCGCGTCGCGATCGCCCGCGCCCTGGTCAACAACCCGGCGCTGGTGCTGCTCGACGAACCCACCGGCAACCTCGACCAGCACACCGCCCAGGGCATCCAGGAACTGATGCTGGAGCTGAGCCAGTCGTCGCGCACCGCCTTCCTGGTGGTCACCCACGACCCGCAACTGGCCCGGCAGATGGACCGCGTGCTGCGCCTGGAAGACGGCCGGCTGGTGGCTGCCTGACATGTTCAGACCGCTCGCCGTCTTCGTCGGGGCGCGCTACGTGCGCGCCAAGCGACGCAACCACTTCATCTCCTTCATCTCCCTGACCTCGATGATCGGGCTGGCGCTGGGCGTGCTGGCGATGATCGTGGTGCTCTCGGTGATGAACGGGTTCCAGAAGGAAATGAGCTCGCGCATCCTCGGCATGGTGCCCCACGCCACCCTGTCCGGGCCCGAGCCGCTGGCCGACTGGCGCCAGGTGGCCGAGGCCGCCTCGCGCAACCGCAGCGTCACCGGCGTGGCGCCGTTCGCCGAGCTGGAGGGCATGCTCTCCTTCAAGGGGCTGATGCAGCCGGTACAGATCAACGGCATCGACCCGGCGGAAGAACCCAAGGTCTCTATCATCGGCCAGCACATGGTGCAGGGCTCGCTGCAGGACCTGCGCCCCGGCGAGTCCGGCATCGTCATCGGCGAGATCACCGCGCGGCGCTTCCGCCTCTCGGTGGGTGACAAGCTGACCCTGATCGTCCCCGAGCTGAGCAGCGCCCCGGGCGGCATCACCCCGCGCATGCAGCGCTTCAACGTGGTGGGCGTGTTCAAGGTCGGCGCCGAACTGGACAGCACCCTGGCGCTGGTCAACGTCGCCGACGCCTCCGATGTGTTGCGCCTGCCGGAAGGCACCGTGCAGCGGGTGCGCATCGCCCTCAAGGACCTGTACCAGGCGCCCCAGGTGTCCGCCGAGATCGCCCGGCAACTGGGCGCGGGCTACCGGGCCGACGACTGGACCCACACCCAGGGCAGCCTGTTCAGCGCGATGAAGATGGAGAAGACCATGATCGGCCTGCTGCTGATGCTGATCGTCGCCGTCGCCGCCTTCAACATCATCGCCACGCTGATCATGGTGGTCTCCGACAAGCGCGCCGACATTGCCATCCTCCGCACCCTGGGCGCCACGCCCCGGCAGATCATGGCCGTGTTCATGGTCCAGGGCAGCGTCATCGGCAGCGTCGGCACCCTGATCGGCACCCTGCTCGGCGTGGTCACGGCGCTCAACGTCAGCACCTGGATCGCCGCCCTGGAGCGCGCCACCGGCCTGCACATCTTCAGTTCCGACGTGTACTTCGTGGCCTACCTGCCGTCCGACCTGCAGGTGGGCGATGTGGTGATGGTCTGTGGTGCGGCCTTGCTGATGAGCTTCCTCGCCACCCTCTACCCGGCCTGGCGTGCCGCCCAGACCCACCCGGCCGAGGCCCTGCGCTACGAGTGATCCCCGCCCGGATGCCGCAGACGAAAAAACGCCGCAGTGATGCGGCGTTTTCGTTTCCCGGTGTCAGGCCCCCGTGCGCTCGCGGCGGCGACGTTGCCGCTTGCGCCAGCTGTGGGCGACCCACCAGCGCCAATAAAGCATGGTGAGCACGTAGCCCAGCGCCCCCACCAGCACACCGCAGACCAGCGAGCCCAGCAGGAAGGGTTGCCACAGGGTGGACAGCTCCTGGGTGATCCACTCCCAGGTGAGCGAGTCCGGCAGCGTGCGCGGTGCCACGCCCATCAGCCAGGCCCCCATCTTGTAGGTGCAATAGAACACCGGCGGCATGGTGATAGGGTTCGTCAGCCACACCAGCCCCACCGAGATGGGCATGTTGGCCCGCACCATTACCGCCAGGCCGGCGGCCAGCAGCATCTGCATCGGGATCGGCACGAAAGCCGCGAACAGCCCCATGGCCATCGCCCGCGAGACGGAATGGCGATTGAGGTGCCAGAGGTTGGGATCGTGCAGCAGCGTGCCGAGGAAACGCAGGGATTTGTGCTCCCTGATCGTGTCCGGGTTGGGCATGTAGCGTTTGAAGAGGTGGCGCGGCATCGGCGGTCTCGGCGGGCGGAAGCGCCGGTCATTATGCATAGCGATTCATGACACCGCCGGGACAGTTTGTGTCGATAAATGAACGAACCCGAGGCCCCCGCTCAACCACGGGCCTCGGGTTCGCATCGTCTCCAGGGAGGGCAGGGGATGCGAGGTTTCTGGCTGGCCCTGGCCAGCGGGCTGCTGGTGCTGCGCTTCCTGCCGGCGCTGCCGCCCGGTTGGCTGCTGCTGGGGCTGGCGGGCATCGGCGTGGTGCTGCTGCCCTGGCGGACGCGGGCGCTGGGCGTTGCCCTGATCGGCTTCGCCTGGGCCTGTCACTGCGCCCAGGTCGCCCTCGATGACCGGCTCGACCCGGCGCTGGACGGCACCACCCGCTGGCTGCAGGGGCAGGTGGTCGGCCTGCCGCAGCAGGAGGGCGGCGTGGTGCGCTTCGAACTGGTGCCCGCCGTCATCGAAGGGCTGCGCCTGCCCGGGCGGATGCGGGTGTCCTGGTACGGCGGGCCGGAGGTGCGCAGCGGCGAGACCTGGCGACTGGCCGTCACCCTTCGCCGCCCGCGTGGCCTGGTGAACCCCCACACCTTCGACTACGAGGCTTGGCTGCTGGCCCGGCATATCGGCGCCACCGGCACGGTGAAGGCGGGCGAACGGATCAACGCGGCCGAAGGGCCCGGTGCCTGGCGTGACGACCTGCGCCAGGCCATCCAACGGGCCGAGGCGCGGGGGCGCAACGGCACCATCGCCGCGTTGGTCCTGGGCGACGGCTCCGGCCTCAGCAGCCGCGACTGGCGGCACCTGCAGGACACCGGCACGGTCCACCTGATGGTCATCTCCGGGCAGCACATCTCCCTGCTGGCACTGCTGCTCTACGGTGTCGTGGCCGCCCTGGCCCGGCTCGGGCTCTGGCCAACGCGCCTGCCCTGGCTGCCCTGTGCCTGCGTGCTGGCTCTGGCCGGCGCCCTCGGCTATGGGGCGCTGGCCGGGTTCGACGTACCGGTGCAGCGCGCCTGCCTGATGACCGCCCTGGTGCTGCTCTGGCGCCTGCGTTTCCGCCGGCTCGGGGTGGTCACGCCGTTGTTGGCGGTGCTCTGCGCCGTGCTGCTGGTGGACCCGCTGGCCTCCCTGCAGGCGGGCTTCTGGCTCTCCTTCGCGGCCGTGGCGCTGCTGGTGCTGGTGTTCGCCGGGCGCCTGGGCAGCCCGCCGGCCTGGCGCAGCGCGTGGCGGGCACAGTGGGCCCTGAGCCTGGCGCTGACCCCGGCGCTGATGGCCCTTGCCCTGCCCATCAGCCTCAGCGGCCCCGTGGCCAACCTGGTGGCGGTGCCCTGGGTCAGCTTCGTCTCGGTGCCGCTGTCCCTGGCCGGCACGGCCCTGCACGCCGTGCCCGGCCTGGGTGAGGGCCTGCTGTGGCTGGCGGGGCTTTCCCTGGAGGGGCTCTTCCTTTTATTGGGTTGGGTCGCCGAGGCGATGCCGGCCTGGCAGGCGCCTGCACTGGCGGTCTGGAGCTGGGGCCTGGTGCTGCTGGGCTGCCTGCTGCTGATCCTGCCGCCGGCGCTGCCGTTTCGCCTGCCGGGCCTGCTGTTGCTGGTGCTGCTGGTTTGGCCGCCCCTGCAGCGGCCCGCGCCCGGTACGGCGGATGTCCGCGTGCTGGACGTGGGGCAGGGCCTGGCGGTGCTGGTGCTCACCGAGCACCACGCCTTGCTGTATGACGCCGGCCCGCGCCAGGGCGGCTTCGACCTGGGCGAGCGGGTGGTGGTGCCGGCCCTGCGCGGGCTGGGTGTACGGCATCTGGACGAACTGCTGCTGAGCCACGCCGACAACGATCATTCCGGCGGGGCCGAGGCGGTGGTGCGTGCCCTGTCCGTGGCACGGGTGATCAGCGGCGAGGTGGAGCGCCTGTCGCCCGGCCTCAACGCCCAGCCCTGCGAAGCCCGCCAGTGGGAGTGGGATGGCGTGCACCTGCGCACCTGGCGCTGGCCCGAGGCCCGCGACAGCAATGATCGCTCCTGCGTGCTCACCCTCGAGGCCAACGGCGAGCGCCTGCACCTGACCGGCGACCTCGGCCAGGCCGCCGAAGCCGCCTGGGCGGAGAGCGGCGAGCGCCTCGCTGCGGACTGGCTGCTGGCGCCCCACCATGGCAGCCGCAGCTCCTCCTCGGCGCGCCTGCTGCAGGCGGTGCGGCCGCGCGGGGCGCTGATCTCCCGGGGCGCGCGCAACGCCTTCGGTCATCCCCATCCCCAGGTGCTGGCGCGTTACCGTGCGCTGCCGGCGGCTCTTTACGACACCGCCGAGTCCGGCGCGCTGCTGATTCGCCTGGGCACCCACGGCGAGGTGTCGGGACTGCGGAGCCAGGCACGTTTCTGGCGGGAAAAATGAGAACAGCGACGGTCGGCGGGCCGGGTGCCCTGTGCTAGAGTTGCGCGACTTTTTTCGAGGGGATTTACCACCGTGTGGGAGCTGGTCAAAGCAGGCGGCTGGATGATGCTGCCGATCATTCTGAGTTCCGTGGTCGCCACCGCCATCATCGCCGAGCGTCTCTGGACGCTGCGCAAGAACCGTGTCGCACCGCCGCAACTGCTGGGTCAGGTCTGGCGCATGGTCAAGGACAAGCAGCTCAACAGCCAGAAGCTCAAGGAGCTGCGCGCCTCCTCGCCGCTGGGTGAGGTGCTCGCCGCAGGCCTGGCCAACTCCAAGCACGGTCGCGAGATCATGAAGGAGTGCATCGAGGAGGCCGCGTCCCGCGTCATCCACGAGCTGGAGCGCTACCTCAACACCCTCGGCACCATCGCCGCCATGGGCCCGCTGCTCGGCCTGCTGGGCACCGTGTTCGGCATGATCGAGATCTTCGGCGGCTTCATGGACAACGGCATGGCCAACGCCCCGGCCCTGGCCGGCGGTATCGGCAAGGCGCTGATCACCACCGCCGCCGGCCTGATGGTCGCCATCCCCGCCGTGTTCTTCCACCGCTTCCTGCTGCGTCGTGTCGACGAGCTGGTGGTGGCCATGGAGCAGGACGCCATCAAGCTGGTGGAAGTGACCCAGGGCGACCGTGAAGTGGACTTCGCAGAGGAAGGCAAAGCGTGAAGTTCCGCCGTCGGGCGGGCAACGTGGCCCGCGAGGAAGTCTTCCTCAACCTGACCTCGTTCATCGACGTCATCTTCGTGCTGCTGCTGTTCTTCGTGGTCACCACCACCTTCAGCCGCCCCAGCGAGATGAAGATCGAACTGCCCGAGGCGGTCAGCGGCACGCCCACCGAGGCCACCACCGAGAAGACCCTGGAGCTGAGCATCAGCGCCGACGGGCAGTACGCCCTCAACGGCCAGGTGCTGGTGAAGAACGACCTCACCACCCTGATGAACGCCCTGGGCAAGGAATCCGGTGGTGACAACAGCCTGCCGATGATCATCAGCGCCGACGCCAAGACCACTCACCAGTCGGTGATCACCGCCATGGATGCCGCCGGCAAGCTGGGCTTCAGCAAGCTGCGCATCACCACCGTCGAGGCCCAGCCGGAGAAGCCCTGATGGCCTTCTCCGACCGCCTGCTGGAGGCCTGGTACCGGGGCCATCCCGCACTGGGCCTGCTGCGCCCGCTCGAGGCCCTCTACCGCCGCATCGCCGCCCGCCGCCGCGCCGCCTTCCTGGCCGGCGAGGGCGAGATCTACCGCGCCCCGGTCCCGGTGATGGTGGTGGGCAACATCACCGTCGGCGGCACCGGCAAGACCCCGATGATCCTCTGGCTGATCGAGCACTGCCGGCAGCGCGGCCTGCGCGTCGGGGTGGTCAGCCGGGGCTACGGCGCCGAGCCGCCGCACCTGCCCTGGCGGGTCGAGGCCGACCAGAGCGCCGCCGTCGCCGGTGATGAACCCCTGCTGATCGTCCAGCGCAGCGGCGTGCCGCTGGTGATCGACCCCGACCGCTCCCGCGCCGTCCGCGCGCTGCTGGAGGAGGGGCCCTTCGACCTCATCCTCAGCGACGACGGCCTGCAGCATTACCGCCTGGCGCGGGACATCGAACTGGTGCTGATCGACGCCGCCCGTGGCCTCGGCAATCGCCGCTGCCTGCCGGCCGGCCCCCTGCGCGAGCCCGCCGAGCGCCTGGCCAGCGTCGATGCCGTGCTCTACAACGGCGCAGACGAGGGCCCAGACGGTGCCCACGGCTTCCGCCTGCGCCCCTCGGCGCTGGTCAACCTGCGCAGCGGCGAGCGCGTCGGGCTCGAACATTTCCCGCCCGGCCAGGCCCTGCACGCGGTGGCCGGCATCGGCAACCCGCAGCGTTTCTTCACCACGCTCGAGGCGCTAAACTGGCGCCCGATTCCGCATGCCTTCGCCGATCACGCCCGCTTCGGGCCCGCCGAGCTGCAGTTCAGCCCGCCGCTGCCCCTGGTGATGACGGAGAAGGACGCGGTCAAGTGCCGGGCCTTCGCCGGCGCCGACTGGTGGTACCTGGCGGTGGACGCCGCACCATCCGCCGGCTTCGTCCGCTGGCTCGATGCGCGCCTCGCCGCACTGGCGCCGGCCCGCCCCTGAAACCCGCCCCCGAGGCGGTCACCAAGGATTCCCCCATGGACCCGAAACTGCTCGACATCCTCGCCTGCCCGCTGTGCAAGGGCCCGCTCAAGCTCGCCGACGACAAGAGCGAGCTGATCTGCAAGAACGACGCCCTGGCCTTCCCCGTGCGTGAAGGCATCCCGGTGATGCTCGAAGGTGAAGCCCGCACCCTCAACGTCGACGAACGGCTGGACAAGTGATGGGCCAGGCCTTCACCGTCGTCATCCCCGCCCGCTACGCCTCCACCCGCCTGCCCGGCAAGCCCCTGCAGGACATCGGCGGCAAGCCGATGATCCAGCACGTCTGGGAGCAGGCCCGCCGCAGCGCCGCCGAGCGCGTGGTGGTGGCCACCGATGATGCGCGCATCGTCGAGGCCTGCCAGGGCTTCGGCGCCGAGGTGGTGCTGACCCGCGTCGACCACAACTCCGGCACCGACCGCCTGGCCGAAGTGGCCACCCAGTTGGGCCTGGCCGGCGACGCCATCGTGGTCAACGTCCAGGGCGACGAGCCGCTGATCCCCCCGGCGATCGTCGACCAGGTGGCCGCCAACCTGGCCGCCCACCCGGAAGCCGGCATCGCCACCCTGGCCGAGCCCATCGGCGAGGTGCAGGCCCTGTTCAACCCCAACGTGGTGAAGGTGGTGACCGACCTCAACGGCCTGGCCCTGACCTTCAGCCGCGCACCGCTGCCCTGGGCGCGGGACGCCTTCGCCCGGGACCGCGACAGCCTGCCGGCTGGCGTGCCCTACCGCCGCCACATCGGCATCTATGCCTACCGCGCCGGCTTCCTGCACGACTTCGTCGCCTGGGGCCCGTGCTGGCTGGAAGACACCGAGTGCCTGGAGCAGCTGCGAGCCCTCTGGCACGGCGTGCGCATCCACGTCGCCGATGCCCTGGAAGCCCCGGCTGCCGGTGTCGACACCGCCGAAGACCTGGAGCGGGTCCGCCGCCTGCTGGGGGCCTGATGCGCGTTCTCTTCGTCTGCCTCGGCAACATCTGCCGCTCGCCCACCGCCGAAGGCGTCCTGCGCGGCAAGCTGGAACAGGCCGGCCTGGCTGAGCGGGTGGAAGTGGATTCCGCCGGCACCGCCGGCTGGCACATCGGCAAGGCGCCGGACCCGCGCACCTGCCAGGCCGCCGCCAAGCGCGGCTACGACCTTTCCGCCCTGCGTGCGCGGCAGGTCAGTGCCGAGGACTTCCAGCGCTTCGACCTGGTCCTGGCCATGGACCACTCCAACCTGCGCGACCTCAAGGCCCTGCACGCCGGCCGGGGCAACGCCCCGGACCTGTTCCTGCGCCGCTACGGCCTGGCCACCGAGGAAGTGCCCGATCCCTACTACGGCGGGGAAGACGGCTTCGAGACCGTGCTCGACCTGGTGGAGCAGGCCTGCGACGGCCTGATCGCCGAGATCCGGGAGCGCCTGTGAGCCTGCAACTGCACGACAACCAGCCCCTCAAGCCCTACAACACCTTCGGCGTATCGGTGCAGGCGCGCCTGTTCGCCGAGGCCCGCAACGACGACGAGGTGCGCGAAGCGCTGGCCCTGGCCGCCGAGCGCGACCTGCCGCTGCAGGTGATCGGCGGCGGCAGCAACCTGCTGCTGACCCGTGACCTCGACGCCCTGGTGCTGCGCATGGCCAGCCGTGGCATCCGCGTGCTGGCCGAGGCCGATGGGCGCGTCATCGTCGAAGCCGAAGCCGGCGAACCCTGGCACCCCTTCGTACTCTGGACCCTCGACCAGGGCCTGGCCGGGCTGGAGAACCTCAGCCTGATCCCGGGCACGGTCGGCGCCGCGCCGATGCAGAACATCGGTGCCTACGGGGTGGAAATCAAGGACGTCTTCGTCGGCCTCACTGCCCTGGACCGCCAGAGCGGCGAGCTGCGCGAGTTCGGCCTCGACGACTGCGCCTTCGGCTACCGCGAGAGCCGCTTCAAGCGCGAGGCCGGCCGCTGGGTGATCCTGCGCGTGCGCTTCGCCCTGGGCCGCGCCGCCGCCTTGCACCTGGACTACGGCCCGCTGCGCCAGCGCCTCGAAGCCGAAGGCATCAGCGCGCCCACCCCGCGTGATGTCAGCCGCGCCATCTGTGCCATCCGCAGCGAGAAGCTGCCGGACCCGGCCCAGCTCGGCAACGCCGGCAGCTTCTTCAAGAACCCTGTGGTGCCGGCCGCCCAGGCCGAAGCGCTGCGCCAGCAGTACCCCGACCTGGTGGCCTATCCCCAGGGCGAAGGCCTGGCGAAGCTCGCCGCCGGCTGGCTGATCGACAAGGCCGGCTGGAAGGGTTTCCGCGAAGGGGATGCGGGCGTCCATCGCCTGCAGGCGCTGGTACTGGTGAACCATGGCCAGGCCACCGGTGGGGAGATCCACGCCCTGGCCGGGCGCATCCAGGCGGACATCGCCGCCCGGTTCGGGGTCGAGCTGGAGATGGAACCCAACCTGCTCTGACCCCTGGCAGGCTGCGGGAATACCGACGGCGTTGAAAACGCCCGTCCGGAGGGCTCTCCCGGGCGGGAGAGCCCTTTTGCCTCAATGCAGCTTCAGCTTGCCGATGCGGTCGTTGTCCAGGCTGCCGAAGTACAGCGTGTCGCCCACCGGCTTCACCGACGTGATCATGCGCAGGTGCGTGCCGCTGGTGTCGTGCAGGCTGCGGATGATCTGCCCGTTCTCGTCCAGCGCGATCACCAGCCCGTAGGGCACCGGCTTCGGCCACAGCGCGCGGGGCAGCTTAGCGATCTGTGCCTTCAGCCAGGGCTGGGTGTGGAGGAAGTCCGCATCGGCCTTGCGCGGGGAGGGCAGGGCCACCCAGAAGGTGCCCTTGCGGTCGCCCTGCAGGTTGTCCGGCAGGCCCGGCAGGTTGTCGATGAACACGTCATGGGTGCCGGCCTTCTCGCCGCTCAGCCAGTAGCGGGTGATGCGGTAGCGGTAGGTCTCGTTCACCAGCACGAAGTCTTCCTTGGCCGACAGCGCCACGCCGTTGGCGAAGTACAGGTCCTTGAGCAGCACCTCCACCTTGCCGGTGGCCGGGTCGTAGCGCATCAGGCGGCCGTGGGGGCGGGCCTCCAGCAGGTCCAGCAGGTAGTCCGGCTGCTGGAACTTGTCCGAGGCGTCGGTGAAATAGATGCGGCCGTCGCTGGCGATGTCCAGGTCGTCGGTGAAGCGGAACGGGCCGCCTTCGGCCTCGGTGGCCAGCACCTTGATGGTGCCTTTCGGGTCGATGCTCAGCAGCCCCTTGTAGGCGTCGCCGACGATCAGGTTGCCCTGGGCGTCGAAGTCCATGCCCAGCGGGCGGCCGCCGGTCTCGGCGAAGGTTTCCAGGCGCCCGTCGGTGTCGATGCGCACCACGCGGCCGTCATGCAGGCCGGCGTAGACGCGGCCCTGGGCATCCACGGCGGTGTCTTCCGGCCCGTGCACCTGCCCCTTGGCCAGCAGCTCGGCCTTCATCAGCGTGTCGTTGGGTTCCAGCACCCCGGTCATGGTCGGCGCCGGCGGCGCATCCCAGGCCAGCGGGTCGATGGGGGAGGGGGTGAAGGCAAGGTAGAGGGTGAGCGCGAGGATCAACAGGGCCAGCAGGCCCAGCAACTTCTTCATGTCCGAATTCCCTGGCGGTGGCCCACGGGGCCTGGTTGTTGTCGGAGGCGGCTCTTTCGTGGCGTGCCGGCCGCCCCGGGGGATCGGCGCGAGGCCGAAGGTCCGAGGCGGGATGCTACTGCGTCGCGGTTAGGGTGGGGAGATTTTTTACGGACGACCCGCAAGCGGCGGCCGTTTTTCCGCCGCCAGGGGGGCGCATTCTCGAACCGCAAAAAAACTTCACACCCCTTAACCCGTTCGCCGAACCCCCTCCGTCTACTGGTGCACAAGGACATTCCGGTCCCCCCAGGAGAACCCGCCATGCACCCGCTCCAAGCCCTGACCCGTCGCCCCCTCGCCGCCGGTTTCGCCGCCACCCTGCTGCTCGCCCTGGCCGCCTGCTCCCAGCATGGCGGGGAGACCCGCGGCGCCGCCAACGAGTCGCAGAAAGACAGCCTGGCCGCCAAGCCCGTCGCCATCGAACCCAGCGCCAGCTACGCGGTGATGGAGCGCAAGATGATGGCACCGGCACCGGTGGCCCCCGCGCCGCTGACCGACAGCCTCCCCGGCTACCAGGACAGCTACCGCGAGCAGTACGCCAAGGTGGAAGAGAGCAGCGTCCACGCCGTGGCCGCCGAGCCGGTCTCCACCTTCAGCATCGACGTCGACACCGGCGCCTACGCCAACGTACGGCGCTTCCTCAACGGTGGGAGCCTGCCGCCCAAGGAGGCGGTGCGCCTCGAGGAGATGGTCAACTACTTCCCCTACAACTACCCGCTGCCCAAGGGCAACGTGCCGTTCGGCATCGACTCCGAACTGGCCCGCTCGCCGTGGAACCCCGAGGCGCGCCTGCTGCGCATCGCCATCAAGGCCTCCGACACCCAGGTCGCACGCATTCCCCCGGCCAACCTGGTGTTCCTGGTGGACGTCTCCGGCTCCATGGACCGTCGCGAAGGCCTGCCCATGGTGCAGGGCACCCTGAAGCTGCTGGTGGACCAGCTGCGCCCCGAGGACCGCGTGTCCCTCGTCACCTACGCCGGCGAAGCCCGCGTGGTGCTGGAGTCCACCCCGGGCAACGAGAAGGAGAAGATCCGCGCCGCCATCGACCAGCTGGCCGCCGGGGGCTCCACTGCCGGCGAGTCCGGCATCCAGCTGGCCTATGCCCAGGCCCGCAAGGGCCTGATCAAGGACGGCATCAACCGCATCCTCCTGGCCACCGACGGTGACTTCAACGTCGGCATCAGCGACTTCGACAGCCTCAAGGCCCTGGCCGAGGAGAAGCGCCGCACCGGTATCTCCCTCACCACCCTCGGCTTTGGCGTGGACAACTACAACGAACACCTGATGGAACAGCTGGCCGATGCCGGCGACGGCAACTACGCCTACATCGACAGCCTGCGCGAAGCCCGCAAGGTGCTGGTGGACCAGCTCAGCTCCACCCTCCAGGTGGTGGCCAAGGACGTGAAGCTGCAGGTGGAATTCAACCCCGCCCAGGTCAGCGAATACCGCCTGCTGGGCTACGAGAACCGTGCCCTCAAGCGCGAAGACTTCAGCAACGACAAGGTCGATGCCGGCGAGATCGGCGCGGGCCATACCGTCACCGCGCTGTACGAGATCGTCCCGGCCGGCGGCAAGGGCTGGCTGGAGCCGCTGCGTTACCAGCCGGCCGCACCGGCGGCCGGCAAGGCCGGTGAGCTGGCCTGGCTGCGCATTCGCTACAAGGCGCCGGGCACCGACACCAGCCGCCTGCTGGAGCAACCCATCGCCGCCGCCGACGCCCGTCCCATCGCCCAGGCCAGCGACGACCTGCGCTTCGCCGCCTCGGTCGCCGCCTTCGCCCAGCAGCTCAAGGGCGCCCGCTACACCGGCCAGTTCGGCTACGCCGACACCCTGGCCCTGGCACGCGGCGCGCGCGGCGATGACCCCTACGGCCTGCGCAACGAGTTCGTGCAACTGGTGGAACTCGCGCAAAGCCTGCAAAATCCGGCCTCCAACCCGGTACGGACCGAGTGACTTGAGCGACACCATCACGGATGACGACGCCGCCCTGCTGCGGCGTTACCGACGCGGCGATGCCGAGGCCTTCGGCGTGCTCTACGCACGCCATCGCCTCGGCCTCTACCGTTTTCTCTGCGGCCTGTGCGGCGACAGCTCGCTGGCCGAAGAGATCTTCCAGGAGACCTGGCTCAGCCTGGTGCGCAGCGCCAGCGAGCAGCGCGAGGCCGTGGCTTTCCGCACCTGGCTCTACCAGATCGCCCGCAACCGCCTGATCGACCATTGGCGCAAGCACGGACGGTTGCAGGGCAAGGTGGAGGCCTTCGACGAGCAGGCCCATGCCGACCTGCTGCCGAGCGAGGAGGCCGACGACCCCGAGGCCCAGCTGAGCCTCAGCCGCGACCGCCAGCGCCTGCAGGCCGCCCTGGACGAACTGCCCGGCGAGCAGCGAGAAGTCTTCCTGCTGCGCGCCCATGGCGACCTCGAGCTGCACGAGATCGCCGAGATGACCCGCACACCCGCCGAGACGGTGAAGAGTCGCCTGCGCTATGCCCTGCAGAAGCTGCGCCGGCTGCTGGCCGACCCCGCCGCCGAGGAGATATCCGCATGAACCAGGACCCACGCAGAGAGGACGAGCTGGAGCGGCAATTGCTCGCCCACTTCCGTGCCCACGGCGAGGGCGAGCCCTCCGCCGAGCTGGATGCACGCATCCTCGCCGCCGCCCGCGAGGCCGTACGCCCGCCGGCGCCGAGCCTGGGCCAGCGCCTGCATGCCTGGCTGTTCGGCCCCGGTGGCCGCCAGCGCTGGTCGGTGGCCTTCGCCGGCCTGGCCTGCCTGGGCGTGGGCGTCAGCCTGACCTTCCAGAACCTCGACCGGCAGCCGCCGGAGTACGCCGTCGCCCCTGCACCGGCCATGGCTCCAGCCGCCCCGGCGCCCCTGGCCCGCAGCGCTCCCGACCCGGATGCGGGCTACAGCGCCGAGCCGGCTGCGCCGCCGATGCAGGCCTTTTCCGCGCCCGCGCCGGCGGCGGAGATGAAAAAGGCCGCGTCCCAGTTCGAGTCCGCCCCGGTGGCCGCGCTGGCCGACAGCGCCACTGCCGATGCGCGGATCGCCGAGCAGGCCCGCCTGGCCGCCGACGAGGCCTTCCCGCCCGCCGCCAAGCTGGCCAAGCCCGTAGCTGCGCCCCTCGAACCGGCCCTGCAGCAGGGCCTGCGCGAGGTGCTGGAGTTGCGACGCCAAGGCCAGGCCAAGGCCGCCGACGAGCGCCTGGAGGCCCTGCGCAAGGCCTACCCCCGGCAGGACCTGGACGCCCTGCTGAAGGCCCTGGAGCCTTCCCCGGCGCCCTGATGGTCGCGACTTGCCGCCTGTGTCACGCCAGGGTGACGGTCGATCCGTCACCCTGTGACGCCCGCGCAGGAGCCTGACATGCCCCCCGTTCCCGAATCCGACGCCCCGACCGAGAGCCTGCCGCGCCTGTTGCTGGGGCTCGTCTGGCAACTGGCGGTGCTGGTGCTTCCGATCCTGCTGGTGGCCAGCCTGCCCTTGGCCGGTGCGGCCGCAAGCGTAGTGGGGCTGGCCCTGGTGCTGATCGTCGTCGCCCGCTGGCCGCGCATCGGCAAGGGCGTCAGCAGCCTGCTCACCAGCGCCGTGATCGGCGCCGCCTTCAGCCTGGGAGCCACGCTGCCCGGCTACTGGGGCATCGGCGCCGGCGTGCTCTGGGTGTTCATCGGCCTGGCCAGCGCGGCGACCCTGGAGCGTCGCCTGGGCCTGGCCAGCGCCCCGGTCACGGCCGAACCCATCGGCCCGGTGGCCACGGGCGCCCGGGGCACCAGCGCCTGGGGCGGCGGTGAGCTGCTCACGCCGGAAGGCGAGCCGGTGCGCACCCTGGGCTGGGGCGAGATCGCCATGGGCGGGCCGGTGTACACCGATTACCTGATGCCTGACGGCGTGTTGCTGGAGGGCCTGGGCAGCTCGGCCCGCTTCTCCGACGACGGCCGCTACTTCGCCGCGCCGATCCCCTCGCGCGGCGCCTGGTCGCTGGCGGTGTTTGATCGCCAGCTGCGCCGGCTCTACCACTGCGCCAACGACGCCTTCTGGGAGCTGGATGCCTTCAGTGGCGGCGAGCTGCGCGGTCGCCACAGCCCGCTGGTGTCGGACCAGGGCTACCGCCTCAGCCTCGAAGCCGTGCTGCGCGAGGCGACCTGCGAGGACTTCGTCGCCATCGGCGACCTCTGGCTCGCTCCCGGTTGGGCCGAGAGGCAGCAGCAGGCCGTGCTGGACCTCTCGCTCCCCACCGGCCCCCATCGCCTGCGCGGCGAACCCTGGCTGCCGGAGCGACTGCGCGAGCGTGACGACCCGCTATTGCCGCTGCGCTACCCCAGCTACCAGCTGTGGCTGGACGACGCGCCCACCGGCTTGCTGCTGCCCGACGACGCGCGCCCCGTGTGGCGGGCCGACGGCCTGGCCTTCGCCTGCCGCCTGCGCGACACCGCCCAGGAACGCCCCTGGCCATGCCCCGTACGGGTCTGGGAAGCCGGGCCGGGCTGGCGCACCCTGGACGACTGGCAGCCCCGGGAAGATGAGCCGCGCCTGATGCTCGAAGCGCCGCTCGCACTGGAGCCGACCCACCTGGTCATGCAGGCCCGCTTCGACCTCCCCGAACTGGACCAGATGGCGCATGGGAACGCCGTGCACCACATCTTCAACGAGGAACTCGAACGCCTGGCCGGCTTCGACGCCTGGGGTCGTGCCGTGCCGGGTTTGCGTGCTGCCACGCGGCTGGAGCTGCTGCACCCCCTCGGCCGCGCCACGCCGGTGATGCGGGCCGACCTGCGCCTGGCACCGCTGGCCGATGGCCGCCGCCCGTTGCTGGAGTGGCAGCGGGAGAGCGCCGACGGGCTGCGGGCCGCCTACCGCTGCCGCATCGGTGAGTGGGTGCTGGAGGGCGAGTGGTGCCTGGATCACCGTGTTTCCGCCTGCGGTCGCTACCTCGCACTGGTGGCGTTCGCCGAAGCCCCGGCCGTGCCCCATCGCCTGGTGGTGGCGGACGTGCCGGCCCGTCGCCTGCTGGGCATCGACCTCGGCCTGCCCCTGGCACGGCTGATGGATTTCCAGGACGGCATCGTCGAACTGGCCGTGGTGACCGGGCGCCTGGCCGACACGCGCACGGCCAGCCCGTTGCAGACCATCGACCAGCCACCACCCCCGGTGGCGAGCGCTGCGGATTTCCTTACGCGCCGTGAGGGCAGCCAGCTCTGCTATGCCCTGCGCCGCCTGCGTGTGGGCGCGGCACTCGAGCCGCTGCCCGACTGGCGCCCGCTGAGCCAGCCGCCCGCTTCCAACGCCTACGGCGACTTCGTGCTGCCGGCGCCTGCCGGCGGCAATGCGGCCTGGCTGTTCGGCAGCCGCACCGCCTATGGCGGCGCCTACCTGCATGAGCGCCTGCCGCGCCAGGGTGGGTACCTGCTCACCGCCTGCGGTTGCGCCCTGGCCGATCTCGCGCCGGCCATGGCCTGGTCGGCGGACGGCCGCTACCTGGCCCTGACCCGCCATGACGACGGCGAGTGGCACCTGCTGGTGCTGGATACCTTCGCGCACCGGCTCCACCCCTGGCCCGACCCCATCGGCCCGATGCCGCGCTTCGAAGGGTTCAGCGGTGGGGCGTTGCATTGGCGGAACCACCCGTACCACGACGACGTCGCAGAAGAGGCCGGCGAGCCTCGACACCTGCCCCTCGACGCCCTCCTGGGCGTCGCCCCCGAGGCGCTGGAGGCCGTGGACGGCCTCTGGCTGCCACCTTCCGAGCGCCCCCGTGCTGCCCAGTGGCGGCGCCTCGATACCGCCCATCTCGACCCCTGGAGACCCCAATGAGCGAGAGCATCCTCTCCCACGCCCTGACCATGCAGGTCCTCGGTTACATCGGCCTGGTGCCGCTGATCATCGCCTGGCTGGCCGGCATCGCCCTGTCCGTCCGCTACTGGCGCGAGCGCCCCCGGGCCGCCCGCTTCTGCCTGGCCAGCATGGGTGTGATGCTGGCCTGGACCCTGCTGCAGCAGGTGCTTTACTTCACCGTCTACCTGTGGGCCGAGGACATGGAGGCCGCGCGGGTGAGCGTGGTCTTCAGCGGCATCAGCGCCATCGGCGGGCTGGTCCATACCCTGGGCTTCGGCCTGCTGCTGGTGGCCGTGTTCACCGGCCGTGAAACCGCCCGCGAATGAAGCAGGGTTGCCAGTGTCCGCCTGGCGCGCCAGCATGGCGCACATCTCACCCTGCGGTAGCCGCTCCATGACCCGAATCCTGCTGCCTGCCCTGTTCCTTGGCTTCTGCGCATCGACCCTGGCCAGCCCGGCCCCGGTGGCCCCCCGTGCGGACGCCTGGCCTGGCCTGGTGGCCATGCCCGCCGTGAGCCCCGGCAACGCCTGCGCAGAGGCCTCTACGCAAGCCAAGCCGAAACCCAAGCCGGCACCGACCAAGGCCGAGGCCACCAAGCCGAAGCCCAAACCCAAACCCGCCACTCCCAAGCCAAAACCGAAGCCCACGCCCGCCAAGCCCAAGCCGTCCAAGGTGGAGCAGGTCAAGCTGCGCGAGCCGAAGCTCGACCTGAGCCTGCCCAAGCACCTGGTGGACGAACTGGAACCGCGGGTGAAGCAGGAGCAGCACGTCGAGCAGCCACTGCTGCCGCCGATGTTCGTGGAGAAGCCGCCGGAGCAGAGCCCCTACCAGCTCAACGGCAAGCTCATCACCAACCAGCGGGAAGAGGACTACTTGCGCTCCGTAGAGGGCGCCGAGCTGCAGATCGAGTTCAAGCAGTAGCCCGGCTGGCGCTCATGGCGAGGAGGCAACGGGGTGAGCCGGGCTCACCCCGCGGAGCAGCCTCAGAAGCGGTACTCGCCGCTCTGGATCGCTGCATGCAGGTCGGTGTCCAGGGGGCGGAAGGCGGGTTCCCCGGGTAGCCGCACGTAGAGCGGCTCGTTGACCTGGGTGGGGTCGAAGCCGGCCTTCTTCAGGTCGGTCTTCTTGTACTTGAAGGTGCCGGTGGTCTCGATCTCGTCCAGCAGCCGCAGGAACAGCGGGGCGGCGTAGGGCGGCAGCTCGCGGTCCAGGTGCTCGGCCACGGCGGCGGCGTCCAGGTCCGCGTCGGGGCTCAGGCGCAGTGCCGCCATGCCACAGCGGCCGTTGGTGCCGGGAATCTCCACGCCGTAGACCACCGCATCCTCCACCCCGTCGAACACCCCCAGCACGCTTTCCACCTCGGTGGTGGAGACGTTCTCGCCCTTCCAGCGGAAGGTGTCGCCCAGGCGGTCGACGAACTGCGCGTGCTTGCAGCCGATGTCGCGCATCAGGTCGCCGGTGTTGAACCAGGCATCGCCCTTCTTGAACACGTTGCGCAGGATCACCGCCTCGCTCTTGGCCGGGTCGGTGTAGCCGTCGAAGGGCCACTTCTCGCTGATCTCGCTGATCAGCAGGCCCGGCTCGCCCTTGTCCACCTTGGTCAGGAAGCCCTTGTGGTCGCGCACCGGGCAGTCGTTCTCCAGGTCGTAGCGGACGATGGCGTAGGTGGCCGGGGAGAAGCCCACGGTGTTGTCGAAGTTGAAGACGTTGGTGAAGCCGATGTTGCCCTCGCTGGAGGCATAGAACTCGGTGACGCGCTGGATGCCGAAGCGGGTCTTGAACTCGTCCCAGATGGCCGGGCGCAGGCCGTTGCCGATCATGCTGGTGAGGGTGTTGTCCTTCTCCTCGGGGCAGGGCGGCTGGTTCAGCAGGTAGCGGCACAGCTCGCCGATGTAGCCGAAGCAGGTGGCCTGGTAGCGCGCCACGTCCTTCCAGAAGTTGCTGGCGGAGAACTTGCGGCGCAGGGCGATGGCCGCGCCGCCGGCCAGCACCGAGGCCCAGCTCACGGTCACGGCGTTGTTGTGGTAGCAGGGCAGCGTCAGGTAGAAGACGTCGCGGTCGGTGAGCCCCAGCCCGGAGTGGCCGAACCCGCCGTAGGCCTTGATCCACTTGCCGTGGCTGAGGATCGAGGCCTTCGGCAAGCCAGTGGTGCCGGAGGTGTAGATGTAGAAGCAGGCGTCCTTCAGGCGGACCCGCCCGGTGTCCGCCGGGTTCTCCGCACTGTGCTCGCCGGCCAGGCGCATCAGGTTGGTCCAGCCGCGCGGGGCCTGTCCGGCGTCGCGGCGGGTGTCCAGGTCGTCGGCCACCCAGTAGCGTCGGGCGCCGGCGGTCTCCAGTTCCGCCTCCACCTCCTCGAAGGCGCTGCGCAGCTCTTCGCCGACCACATGGTGGCCGGCCTTCACCAGGTTGAGGCTGTGGGCGAGGACCTTGCCGCGCTGGGTGGTGTTGACCAGCGCGCCGATGCCGCCCAGCTTGGCCACTGCCGCCAGCACCGCAAGGATCTCGATGCGGTTCTCCAGCATGATCGCCACCACCTTGCCAGGGCCCACGCCTTCGGACTTGAGCGCGTGGGCGATGCGGTTGGCCCAGGCATTGAACTCGGCGTAGGTCAGGCTGCGCGTCTCGTCCATCACCGCCGGCCGCTGCGGATAGCGCGCCGCCGCCCGCTCCAGGGCCCAGCCCAGGGAGAGCGTCTTGTCGCGGTTGCGGATCCCGGTGAAGTAGAGGCCCAGCAACATGCGGGGCACGCGGTTGAGGTTCGCCGGCAGGCGGGCGAGGAAGCGGAACGGGGAGATCAGGTCGGCCTGGGTCATGGTTCTCGCACTTCAGTCTTGTTGTTCTGACCACCTTCGCGGGGTGGGAATAGGCGCCACCGGCGAATCTAGACGCGTTTCCGGCGCATGCACTTGGCCCGCGCGCGGAGGAGGGCGGGCAGTTCGGCAAATAACGGAGTGTTTGTGGTGCGGGACTTTGGGCGGACTGATTATCCAGCAGGGGTCAGAACAGCCACTTGGCCTGCACCTGCCCGGAAAAGCCGTTGCGAGCGGTCGCGTTGTAGCTGCCCAGGCTGAGGCTCACGCTGCTGCCGTCGGTACGCAGCATGGCCAGGGACAGGTCCAGTTGGTAGCTGTCGCGGGGCAGGCGCTGGCCTGGTGTGGAGAAGGCGTTGCCGCCGCCGATGAAGCGGGCGTTGGTGTCCAGGGCGTTGCCGATCAGCTCGTGGCGCCAGGTCATCTGCACGGCCGGCTGCAGGTGGGTGCCACCGGAGAGCGGCAGGTCCATGCCCAGGCGTGCGCCAACGCGGCTGGCCAGGCGGTCCTGGCGCTCGCCATCGACGTCCAGGCCCAGGGCGCCGGCATGGCGTTCCTTGTAGCTGTCCAGTTGCAGTTGGCTCCACTCCAGGCCGGCCAGCGGCGTCAGGGTCGCCTGGCGGGTCAGTCGCAGCGGCAGTCCGGCTTCCAGCAGGGCGCTGTATTGCTGGCCGTCGAAGCGACCTTCGGCGGTGCCGCCGAGGACGGTGTCGCGCCGGGTCTCGAAGCGCTGCTGGGCGTAGCCGAGCATGCCGTCCAGGTACCAGGCACCGAAGTCGCGGCTGGCGTAGGCGCTGAGCTGGTAGGTGTCGATGTCGCTGCCGTCACCCTTGCGCTCGCCCTGCTGGTTGAGGTTGACCGTGCCGTAGCTGAAGGCGGCACCGGCAACCCACGCGTCGTTGAGGCGGGTATCCAGGCCCAGGGTCATGCCCTGGGTGTGGCTGTCGTAGCCGCTGTAGCCGGCGTGGCTGCGCTGGTCGAGGCGGCCACCGAAGGCCTGGATCCAGAAGCCCTGCGCCGGGGCACGGGTGGCCTTGCCGGCAGCGTCGGCATTGCTGGCCAGCCACTGGCTGGCGTCGCTGTCCACCAGCCCCAGGGCCAGCGCGCTGTCATCCTGGGCACGCAGACCATGGAGGCGGCCGGAGAGGCTGTTCCAGACGCTGTGCTGCACGGATTGCAAGGCGAGCTCATGGGCGACGTTGCTCTGCGGGGCGATGCGCGCCAGGGTCGCGCGCTTGGCCTCGGGGGTCATGGCATCCAGCAGGCGGATGGTGTCCTGCAGCGCACTTGCCTGGCCGCGCAGAGCGTCCAGTTGGGCGGCAGCCCCTACCGACGGTGTGCCGGAGAAGGGCACCAGGGCCGTGCCGCTGGATTCGCCACCGACGTCCACCGCCATATCACCAGTGACGAAGAAGCTCAGCGGCAGGACGATCGGGACGCCGCCGTTATAGGTGGTGATCACCAGGTAGTAGTCGACACCTGCTTCCAGGTCCATCGTCAACTGAGGGCAGTGAAAGGCCCCGGAGGTATTGCAGGCCGTGGACACCCTGTTGCCGTCGTCGTCTTGGCCTATCAGGTTGGCGGCCGGGTCGTTCGGGTCGAAGCTGCCCCGGTAGAAGTACATGTACGGGTCGTTGAACGCCGATGCGTCCATGCCGAAGGTGTAGCTGCCGGTCGTGGACGGGGTGAAGTACTGGTACACGTACTGGAAATTGCTGCCACTGGAACCGGCCCGGCTGTAGGTGCCGATGGTGGCGTTGTCCAGGGTGAAGCTGGTGGTCACGGCCGCCTGGGCCAGCGGGGTGAAGGCGAAGCCCAGCAGGAAGGGCAGCAAGCGTGGGGAAA
The DNA here is from genome assembly GCF_032621675.1 of Pseudomonas sp. zfem003. NCBI lineage: Bacteria > Pseudomonadati > Pseudomonadota > Gammaproteobacteria > Pseudomonadales > Pseudomonadaceae > Pseudomonas > Pseudomonas sp. zfem003. Next base: position 114,946 of record NZ_JAVYJG010000009.1, read on the forward strand.
TGCGTGTCATGAGGCCATCCGGATTGATCCGGCGCCGGGGTGGCGCCGGTTGCAAAGCGAGATGGCACTTTAGTGTCACGTTGGCGCGCAGAACTGAGCGTTTCTGAGCGCCGGGTCAGGAAGGTCAGTCGACGAACAGGTCCGGGATGAGGCTGCCGCCCTCGGGGTCGAAGCGGTAGTGCTCGAACTCGGTCTGGCCCTGTTCGCGGAGGATCTCCTCGTCCACCAGCAGGCGCCCGGTGATGCGGCGGCCTTCGCTGGAGAGGATGGCGTGGGCGGCGTCGGCCATGATCGCCGGTGTGCGGGCGCGCTTGAAGGCGTCGCGGCTGCCCAGTTCGAACTCGATGGCGGCGGTGGCGATCATGGTCTTCGGCCACAGCGAGTTGACGCTGATGCCGTAGCGCTTGAACTCCTCGCTCATGCCCAGGGTGAGCATGCTCATGCCGTACTTGGTGACGGTGTAGGGGCCGTGCTGGGCGAACCACTTGGCGTCGAGGTTCAGCGGTGGGGATAGGTTGAGGATGTGGCCGTTGCCGCTCTGCTTGAGGTAGGGCAGGGCGGCCTGGCTGCAGACCATCACCGCGCGGGTGTTGATCTGGTACATCAGGTCGAAGCGCTTGGGCTCCAGGCGCTCGACGCCCACCAGCTTGATGGCGCCGGCGTTGTTGACCAGGGCATCGATGCCGCCGAAGTGCTCGGCCGCCTGGGCCAGGGCATCACGTACGGCGGCTTCGTCGCGCACGTCCAGTTGCAGGGGCAGGGCCCGACCGCCGGCCGCTTCCACTTCCGCGGCGACGCTGTGGATGGTGCCTTCCAGCTTGGGATGGGGCTCGGCGCTCTTGGCGGCGATGACGATGTTGGCGCCATCGGCGGCGGCCCGCAGGGCGATCTCGCGGCCGATGCCACGGCTGGCACCGGTGATGAACAGGGTCTTGCCGGAAAGGGACATGGGGGTGCTCCTGTTGGTGTTGTCGGGTTCCTGGCCACTCAACCTAGTCGAGTGGCGCGGTTCGAGCGGTTGTTCAGTCGGCGGCTTCGACCTCCACCAGCACCTGGCGGCTCTTCACCTGGTCGCCGGCGCTGACCTGCACGCGGCGGACGGTGCCGTCCATTCCGGCCTTGAGGGGGTGCTCCATCTTCATGGCTTCCAGCACCACCAGCAGTTGGCCCTTGGTGACCGGGGTGCCTTCCTCCACCAGCACGTCGACGATGGCGCCGTCCATGGGCGCCTTGACGGTGCCGGAGGCGGCGCCGGCCTGGCCGCCGGCGGGTTCGTGGGTGACGTCCTGCAGTTCGATGCTGCCCTGGTGGCCCTTGAGCCACAGGCGCTCGCCGTCGTGGTGGTAGGCGAGGCGGCGGCGGATGCCGTCCAGCTCCAGGGTGGCCCAGCGGCCGTCGCAGGCCAGCAGGCGCACGGCGACGGACTGCCCGGCGGCCTGGACCTGCAACTGCGGTTGCGGGCCGCTGGCGCGGACGTCCAGCAGGACTTCGTGCTTCTGCTCGCCCTGGCGCAGCACCAGGCGCCAGGGCGCGCTGCCGGCGCTGCGCCAGCCGGCGAGGCCGGCCTGGTGGGCGCGGGATTCGGCGGAGGCCTGGTAGAGCAGGGTGGCTGCGGCGGCCAGCTCCACGGCCGGCAGCGGCTGCGGGGCCAGGCTCGGGTCGGCGGCGAAGTGTTCGCCGATGAAGGCGGTGGTGGCGTGGCCGGCGGCGAATTCGGGGTGGGCCAGCAGGTTGGCGAGGAACCGCTGGTTGCCCTTGACCCCCAGCAGCACGCAGTCCTCCACGGCGCGGATCAGCTTGCGCCGGGCTTCGTCACGGGTGGCGCCCCAGGCGATCACCTTGGCCAGCATGGGGTCGTAGAAGGGCGTCACCGGCTGGCCTTCCACCAGGCCGTGGTCGATGCGCACGCCGGCGCCGCTGGCGGGTTCCCAGCGCAGCACGTCGCCGGTCTGCGGCAGGAAGCCGGCGGCCGGGTCCTCGGCGTAGAGGCGGACTTCCATGGCATGGCCGTCGAGGCGGATGTCGTCCTGGGCCAGCGGCAGGGCTTCGCCGGCGGCGACGCGGATCTGCCAGGCCACCAGGTCGAGCCCGGTGACCAGCTCGGTGACCGGGTGCTCCACCTGCAGGCGGGTGTTCATTTCCAGGAAGTAGAAGCGGCCTTCGGCGTCCAGCAGGAACTCGACGGTGCCGGCGCCCAGGTAGTTCACCGAGGCGGCCGCCTTGACGGCCGCTTCGCCCATGGCCTGGCGCAGGGACGGCGTCATCACCGGGCAGGGGGCTTCTTCCACCACCTTCTGGTGGCGGCGCTGCACCGAGCAGTCGCGCTCGCCCAGGTAGAGGATGTGGCCGTGGCGGTCGCCGAATACCTGGATCTCCACGTGGCGCGGCTGGATCACCGCGCGTTCGAGGATCAGCTCGCCGCTGCCGAAGGCGTTCTGCGCTTCCGAGCGCGCGGTGCGGATCTGCGCCGCCAGCTCGCTCGCCTCGTGCACCAGGCGCATGCCACGGCCGCCACCGCCGGCGCTGGCCTTGATCATCAGCGGGTAGCCGATGCGCTCGGCCTCGTGGGCGAGGGTGGCGTCGTCCTGATCGGCGCCTTCGTAGCCGGGGATGCAGGGCACGCCGGCTTCGAGCATGGCGATCTTCGACAGGCGCTTGCTGCCCATCAGGTGGATGGCCTCCACGGTGGGGCCGATGAAGGTGATGCCGGCGGCTTCGCAGGCCTGGGCGAAGGCGGCGTTCTCGGAGAGGAAGCCGTAGCCCGGGTGCACCGCATCCGCGCCGGTGCGCCGCGCGGCGTCGAGGATGGCCTCGACGCACAGGTAGGACTGGCCCACCGGTGCCGGGCCGATGCACACGGCTTCGTCGGCCAGTTGCACATGGCGCGCGTCGCGGTCGGCCTCGCTGTACACGGCCACGGTGCGGTAGCCCAGGTCGTGGGCGGTGCGCATCACCCGACAGGCGATCTCGCCCCGGTTGGCGATCAGGATCTTGTTGAATGCGGGCATCTTCGTGCTCCTGCTGGGGGACCGGAGGGCGTCCGGGATCCGGGCTGTTTGCGTTCGGTGTTGCCGGTGGATCGGGTTGGGGTGATCCGCCTGTGGTGTTCGGTGTTGCGGTGGATGTGAAGAGCGACATCCACCCTACGGGTGCTTCGGTGTTGCGTGGGGATCGGGTGTGACGATCCGCCGTTTGTTCGGTGTTGCGTGGGATCGGGCGTAGGGTGGATCGCGCTCTATCGATCCACCGCCTGGGCTCACTGGGCCCAGGTCGGTTTGCGTTTCTGCACGAAGGCCAGGGTCCCCTCGGTGCCTTCGGTGCCGGTGACGGCTTCGGCGAACCAGGCGGCGGCGTCGTCCAGCAACGGGCCCAGCTCGCGTTCCTCGGTGGCCAGCAGCAGCGCCTTGGTACGGGCGTTGGCGCCGGGGGCGCAGCGGCGCACCTGGTCGAGGGTGTCGGCCAGGCGCTGGTCCAGGGCCGCTGCGTCGGCCTCGGCGCTGTGCACCAGGCCCAGGCGCAGGGCCTCGCGGCCGTCGAAGCGGGCGGCGGTGAGGGCCAGGCGGCGGGCCTGGGTGAGGCCGATGCGCTTGACCACGAAGGGCGCGATCTGTGCCGGGAGGATGCCGAGGCTGGTCTCCGGCAGGCCGAACTGGGCGCTTTCTGTGGCCAGGGCGATGTCGGACACGCAGGCCAGGCCGAAGCCGCCGCCGAGCACCGCACCCTCCAGCACGGCGATCACCACCTGCGGCTGGGCCTGGGCCTCTTCCAGCAGGCGGCCGAAGGCGCGGTTCAGGCGCTGGTAGGCCTCACCGCCGGTGGCGCGGGCGCTGGCCATGTCCTTGATGTCGCCGCCGGCGCAGAAGTGCCCGCCGGCCCCGCGCAGCACCAGGGCACGCACCTCGGGCGCCTGGCGCGCGGCGGCGAGCACCGCGCGCAGCTCTTCCACCATGGCCAGGCTCATGGCGTTGCGGCTCTCCGGGCGGTTGAGGGTGATGTGCAGCACGCCGTCAGCGGGCTCCAGCAGCAGGGTCTCGGTGTTCGGCAGTTCCATGGTCACCCCCGTCTCAGTCTTTCTTCTTGCCCGGCAGGATGCCCATCAACTTGCAGATGATGCCGAGCATGATCTCGTCGGCACCGCCGCCGATGGACACCAGGCGGGTGTCGCGGTAGGCGCGGGAAATGTGGTTGTCCCACATGAAGCCCATGCCGCCCCAGTACTGCAGGCAGGCATCGGTGACCTCGCGGCCCAGGCGCCCGGCCTTGAGCTTGGCCATGGAGGCGAGGCGGGTGACGTCCTTGCCCTTCACGTACATTTCGGTGGCCTGGTAGACCAGGGCGCGCAGGCATTCCACCTCGGTCATCAGCTCGGCCATGCGGAAGTGGATGACCTGGTTGTCGATCAGCGCGTTGCCGAAGGTCTTGCGTTCCTTGCAGTAGTCGATGGTGGCGTCGATGCAGTGCTCCAGGCCCTTGATCATGTTGGCGGCGCCGAACAGGCGCTCTTCCTGGAACTGCAGCATCTGCATCATGAAGCCGGCGCCTTCGTGGCCGATGCGGTTGCGCTGCGGCACGCGGACGTTGTCGAAGAACACCTGGGCGGTCTCGGAGCTGCGCATGCCGAGCTTGTCCAGGTGCGGGCTGAGGGTGATGCCGGGGGTGTTCATCGGCACCATGATCAGCGACTTGTTGACGTGGGGCTTGTCGTCGGAGGTGTTGGCCAGCAGGCAGATGAAGTCGGCGGACGGGGAGTTGGTGATCCACATCTTGCTGCCGTTGATCACGTAGTCGTCGCCGTCCTTGCGGGCGTTGGTCTTGAGCCCGGCGACGTCGGAGCCGGCACCCACCTCGGAGACGCCGATGCAGCCGACCATTTCGCCGGCGATGGCCGGGCGCAGGAACTCTTCGCGCAGCTCGTCGGAGCCGAAGCGCGCCAGGGCCGGGGTGCACATGTCGGTCTGCACGCCGATGGACATGGGGATGCCGCCGCAATGGATGGTGCCGAACTCTTCGGCGGCGACGATGGAGTAGCTGTAGTCCAGGCCCATGCCGCCGAATTTCTCCGGCTTGGAGATGCCCAGCAGGCCCAGCTCACCGGCCTTCTTGAAGATGTCGTGGATGGGGAAGCGGCCGTCCTTCTCCCACTGGTCGACGTGGGGGTTGATCTCCTTGTCGACGAAGTTGCGGACGGTACGGCGGAGTTCTTCGTGTTCCTGGGTGAAGATCATTGTTGTTGTTCTCCGTGAGTAAGCCGTTGGGGGTGCGCCAGGCGCACCGTGAGGGTTCTCAGAAGCGAGCCACGCCGAAGCGGTTGGTCTTCAGGGGCCGGGCCTCGGCCTCGGCGCAGATGTCCAGCAGGTAGCCCAGCAGCTTGCGGCTGTCGCGGGGGTCGATCAGGCCGTCGTCCCACAGGCTGGCGGTGCCGTAGAGCGCGGTGGACTGGCTGTCGAGCTTCTGCGCGGTCATCTGTTCGAGCATGTCGAGCATCTTCGGGTCGGCTTCCTTGCCCTCCTTGGCGTGTTTCTCCTCGGTGACGATGCGCAGCACCTTGCCGGCCTGGGCGCCGCCCATCACGGCGGTGCGGCTGTTGGGCCAGGCGAAGATGAAGCGCGGGTCCAGCCCACGGCCGCACATGGCGTAGTTGCCGGCGCCGTAGGAGCCGCCCACCACCAGGGTGAGCTTGGGCACGCTGGCGTTGGCCACGGCCTGGATCATCTTCGAGCCATGCTTGATCACCCCCAGTTGCTCCGACTCGGTGCCCACCATGAAGCCGGTGGTGTTGTGCAGGAACAGCAGCGGGGTGTTGCTCTGCTCGCAGAGCTGGATGAACTGCGCGGCCTTGGCGGCGCCGCGCGGGGTGATCGGGCCGTTGTTGCCGATCAGCCCGCAGGGGCGGCCCTCGATGCGCAGGTGGCCGCAGACGGTCTGGCTGTCGAATTCGTTCTTGAAGTCGAGGAATTCGGAGCCGTCGGCGATGCGGGCGATGATCTCGCGCACGTCGTAGGGCTTCTTCGGGTCCGCCGGTACCACGCCCAGCAGCTCGTCGGTGCTGTACAGCGGCTCGCGCCAGGTGGGCTTCACCGGGGCCGGCAACTGGGCGTTCCAGGGCAGCATGGCGAGCACCTCGCGGGCGATGCGCAGGGCGTCGGCGTCGTTCTCGGCCAGGTATTCGGCGGTGCCGGCCACCTGGGCGTGCATCTCGGCGCCACCGAGTTCTTCATCGGTGGCCACTTCGCCGGTGGCGGCCTTGAGCAGGGGCGGGCCGGCGAGGAACATCTTGGCCTTGCCGCGCACCACGATGACGTAGTCCGACAGGCCCGGCTGATAGGCCCCGCCGGCAGTGCTGGAGCCGTGCACCACGGTGACCTGGGGAATGCCCATGGCGGAGATGCGCGCCTGGTTGGCGAAGCCGCGCGCGCCTTCGACGAAGATCTCCGCCGCGTAGTTGAGGTTGGCGCCGCCGCTCTCGGTGAGGGCCACCATGGGCAGCTTGTTCTCCACGGCGATCTGCTGCAGGCGCAGGGTCTTCTTCAGGCCGGTGGGGGAGATGGTGCCGCCCTTGATGGCGCTGTTGCTGGCGCTGATCAGGCAGCGCACCCCGGCGATGTAGCCGATGCCGGCGATGATGCCGCCGCCGGCCTGGGTGCCGTCCTTGTCGTCGTGCAGCTTGTAGCCGGCCAGGGAGCACAGCTCCAGGAAGGGGCTGCCCGGGTCCAGCAGGAGGTTGAGGCGTTCGCGGGGCAGCAGCTGGCCGCGCTTCTCGAACTTGGGCTTGGCGTCCTGTGCCTTGTCCAGCACCTTCTGCTCCACCTCGCGGAAGCTCGCCACCGCGGCCAGCATGGCCTCGCGGTTGCGGGCGAAGTCGTCGCCGTGGACGTCGAGTTCGGATTGGATCACGGCCATGGCTTACTCCTCGTCCTTGAACACGGCGGGCAGATAGGCCCGGTGGAATCCGTTGTAGGACTCGCTGGCGCGGGCCTTGCCCAGGGTCCAGGCGCGGGTGCCCTGGCTGGCGGCGCCGTCGATGCGGATGGTGTTGCCGCTGATGAAATGGGCACCGGGGGAGAGCAGGAAGACGATGGCGGCGGCCACCTCGGACTCGGTGCCGATGCGCTGCAGCGGGACGTGGTCCTTGAGGGAACGGATCATCGCTTTCATCGACTCGGGGTAGGTGTCCATGCCGCTGGAGGCGATCCAGCCCGGCGCCACGGCGTTGACCCGCACCCCGGCGTGGCCCCATTCGTAGGCGGCGGTCTTGGTGAAGTTCTCCATGCCGGCGCGGGCGGCGCCGGAGTGACCCATGCCGGGCATGCCGCCCCACATGTCGGCGAGCATGTTGACGATGCTGCCGCCGGTCTTGCTCATGCTCTGCAGGAAGACCTCCTTGGCCACCAGGAAGCCGCCCACCAGGTTGGTGCGCACCACGGTCTCGAAGCCCTTCTGGTTGATGCCGATGAGCGGCGCGGGGAACTGGCCGCCGGCATTGTTGACCAGGTGGTGGATGGGGCCGCGCTCGGCCACCACGGCCTTGACCATGGCCTTGACCGCTTCTTCGTCGCGGATGTCGCAGGCCTGCCAGCTGGCGCTGCCGCCGTCTTCGATGATCTCGCCGGCGGTGGCTTCGAGCTTTTCCGCCTTGCGCCCCACCAGCACCACGTGGGCGCCCAGGTGGGCCAGTTCGTGGGCCACGCAGCGGCCGATGCCGCTGCCGCCGCCGGTGACCAGGATGGTCTGGCCGGCGAACAGGCCGGGCCGGAATACGGAGTCGTAGCTCATTGTTGTTGTCGTCCTCGTCGCGCTACAGGGTCTCGGCCAGTGCGCGCGGCACCGGTACGGGGAATTCAAGCAGTTGCTGGGCGAAGGCCTTGCCCTGCGGGTCGATGCGCAGGCTGGCGACGCCGCCGCCGCCCAGGGCGTTCTCCAGCAGGAAGTTCAGGCTGTGGGTGCCGGGCAGGTACCAGCGCTGCACGCGGCCGGTCTGCGGGTCGAGCACGTGGGCCATCCAGTCCACCACGGCCTCGGGCGTCAGCGCCTCGGCGATCCACGGCAGGAACTCGGGCCGGCGCGCCATGACGCCGATGTTGCTGTGGTTGCCCTTGTCGCCGGAGCGGGCCACGGCGAGCCTGATCAGCGGCACGCTGGCGTCGGCCTCGCCGACCGGGCGTGGCGGGTGCAGGTCTTCGGCCAGGGCCGTCGGGTCGGCGCTGCCGGCTTCGGGCAGGGGCACCGGGTGGCGCTCGCCGTCCAGCTCCACCTCCAGGCTGCAGGCGCTCTTGTCCACCAGGAAGGAGAACAGGCGGATCACCGGGTACACCGTGGGGCGGCCGCCGACGATGCCGGTCAGGCCGGGGGCCATGCCGGTGGCGGCCTGGGCGATCTCGCGGGAGAAGAGGATCAGCGCCTCCTTCTTGCTGTGGCGCACGGCGAGCTTGATCACCACTTCGCGGCTGTCCTGCCGTTGGCCGTGGGGCCCGTAGGTGGCCTCGCTGCCCAGCAGTTCGATGTTCACCTCGCGGTAGGGGCCCCAGCCCCGTGCGGCGAAGATTTCCTCGGTCTTGGCGATGATGGCGCGGCTCACCCGCTCGGCCTTCTTCACCGCGTCGATGCCGGCGATCAGGCAGCTGGCGGTGCAGCGGAAGCCGTCGGGGTAGGTGGCGCTGACCTTGTAGCGCTCGGTGGGCGCCAGGCCCCGGGCGCCGGAGACGCGCACACGGTCGGGGCCGGCGGCCTCCAGGCGCACCTGGGTGAAGTCGCAGATCACGTCGGGCAGCAGGTAGGCGCGCGGGTCGCCGATCTCGTAGAGCATCTGCTCGCCGACGGTGAAGGGCGTCACCAGGCCGCCGGAGCCTTCCGGCTTGGTCACGCAGAACTGGCCGTCGGCCTCCACTTCGACGATGGGGAAGCCGATGTGCTCGTAGTCCGGCACCTGTTCCCAGTCGGTGAAGTTGCCGCCGGTGCACTGGGCGCCGCATTCGATGATGTGGCCGGCGAGGGCGGCCTGGGCCAGGCGGTCGTGGTCGTCCCAGCGCCATTTGAATTCGTGGACCAGGGCGGCGCTGACCACGGCGCTGTCCACCACCCGGCCGGTGATGACGATGTCGGCACCGGCCTCCAGCGCCGCGACGATGCCGGGGGCGCCCAGGTAGGCGTTGACGGAGACGCACATGGGCGGCAGCGGGGCGTCGGTGAACATCTCGCGGACGCCGGCCTTGGCCAGCTCGCCCAGGCGCGGTTGCAGGTTGTCGCCGTGCAGTACGGCGATCTTCAGCGCCACGCCGGCCTTCTCGCAGGCCGCGGAGAGGGCGGCGGCGCAGGCCACCGGGTTGACCCCGCCGGCGTTACTGATCACGCGGATGCGCTTGTCGGCGATCTGCGGCAGCAGCGGTGCCAGCACCTCGACGAAGTCGGTGGCATAGCCTTCGTCCGGCTTCTTCATGCGTGCCCCGGCGAGGATCGACATGGTGATCTCCGCCAGGTAGTCGAACACCAGGTAGTCCAGCTGCGCGCCGTTCACCAACTGGGCGGCGGCGGTGGAGGTGTCGCCCCAGAATGCGGAGGCGCAACCGATGCGTACGGCTCTGGTCATTGTTATGGCCCGTATCACTCGAGAAGGTGGGGCGACATTACCAAGCAAGCGCTTGGTTGAAAAGTGGAGGGTGGCAGTTTTTTGCCCAAGCGCTTGCTTGGGCGCCGGGCGGGGAATAGATTTCGCGAATCAAGACAGAGACTTGCGCTCCATTCTTAAGTTGGATGGGCAAGCGCCGTGCGAACGAGGTAGTGGCGAGCGATGAGCCTGGACAACCCAAAAGCCCAAGACGTGATGCGTGAACTGGTGGAGAGCGGGCAGATCACCGACCCGGAAAGCCCCCGCGGCAAATTGCTGCAGACCGCCGCTCACCTGTTCCGCAGCAAGGGCTACGAGCGCACCACCGTGCGCGACCTGGCCAGTGCCGTGGGCATCCAGTCGGGCAGCATCTTTCACCACTTCAAGAGCAAGGACGAGATCCTCCGCTCGGTGATGGAGGAGACCATCCTCTACAACACCGCGCTGATGAAGGCCGCCCTGGCCGAGGCCGACAGCCTGCGCGAGCGGGTGCTGGCGCTGATCCGCTGCGAGCTGCAGTCGATCATGGGCGGCACCGGCGAGGCCATGGCCGTGCTGGTGTACGAGTGGCGTTCGCTCTCGGAGGAGGGGCAGCGCTACATCCTCGAACTGCGCGATGCCTATGAGCAGTTCTGGCTGGAGGTGCTGGGCGAGGCCCGTGCCCAGGGCTACGTCCAGGGCGACCCGTTCATCCTGCGGCGCTTCCTCACCGGCGCGCTGTCCTGGACCACCACCTGGTTCCGCCCCGAGGGCCCCATGAGCCTCGATCAGCTCTGCGAAGAGGCTCTGGCGCTGGTGCTCAAGGACGGCTGAGCCGGCATGAACTAGTCTTCCCCGGGAGCCGTTCCACCTCTTTCTCCGGGGCCAAGATGTCGGGTGTCTGGTCTATCACGTCACGGTTGTTCCTGCTGTCGCTCTGCCTCCTGGCAGGGAGCGCCTGGGCCGCGCTGCCCCGCGAGATTCTCATCGGCGCCTACAACTTCCCGCCCTACATGGTGCACCCCGAGCGGGATACCGGCAGCGGCCTGACGGTGGAGCTGGTGGCGCTGTTCAACCAGGTGCAGAAGCGCTTCCACTTCAGCATCGTGCCCACCTCTTCCGCGCGCCGTTACCGCGACCTGCAGACCGGCCGCTACGACCTTATCCTCTTCGAGGACCCCCACTGGGGCTGGGAGGGGGCACGCTACACCCTCATCGACATGGGCATCGACGATGCCGAGGTCTACGTGGCCCGCGCCGAGCCCGAACGGGGCGAGGACTATTTCGACACCCTGCTCGGCAAGCGCCTGGTGCTCTATGCCGGCTATCACTACGGCTTCGCCGGCTACGACGCCGATCCGCTCATGCTGCAGAAGCGCTTCCAGGCCACGCTCACCTATTCCCACGACAGCAACCTGCTCATGGTTTTGCATGATCGTGCCGATATAGCCGTGGTCACCCGGTCCTACCTCGAGCAGATGCTCCAGCGGGACCCCGAACTGCGCGGCAAACTGCTTGTTTCCCGTCGGTTCGATCAGGAATACCATCTCAACGCCATGCTCAGACCCAACGCCCCCATCGAGCCCCAGGACTTCGAGGGGCTGTTGCAGCGGTTGCAGGCGGATGAGTCTTACCAACGGCTGCTGGAGCGATACCAGCTGCCGTTCAAGAAGAACGACCGAGATTAAGAACGGCGCATACGGGGAAAACATGGCTTTTGCACGCGTTCGGCGGAAGGACGGCCGACAACGGATTGGGGGACGCAAGGGACTGCTGGCCGCTCTGGCCCTGTTCGCTTCGCTGGAGCCGGCGCTCGCCGCCGAGGTGGTCAAGGTGGGCGGCGCCCACTTCCCGCCCTATGTGATCAAGCCGGAATCGGAAGCGGCCACCGGCCTGCTGCCCGAACTGCTGGAGGCCCTCAACCAGGCCCAGGCGGACTACCGTTTCGTCATGCTGCCCACGGCCATCCCGCGGCGCTTCCGCGACTTCCAGAGCGGGCGCATCGACATGGCGGTGTTCGAGAACCCCGGCTGGGGCTGGCAGGACATCGAGGCGGCGCGTATCGACATGGGCCTGGAGGACGCCGAAGTCTTCGTCGCCCACAAGCGCGACAGCCGTGGCCAGGACTACTTCCGCAGCCTGGATGGCAAGCGCCTGGCCCTCTACAGCGGCTACCACTACGGCTTCGCCGGGTTCGACGCCGACCCGGAATACCTCATGCGCGAATTCAACGCGATGCTGACCTACTCCCACGACAGCAACCTGCTGATGGTGCTGCGAGACCGCGCCGACATCGCCCTGGTGACGCGCTCGTACCTGGGCATGTACCTGGAGCGCAACCCGGACGTGGCGGGGCAGTTCCTCGTCTCCGACCGGGTCGACCAGTACTACCGCCACTACGCCCTGTTGCGGCCGGGGGCGCCCATCACCCCCGAGCGCTTCGCGCGCCTGCTGGAGACGCTGCGGGCCGATGGCAGCCTGGAGCGCATCTTCGGTCGCTACCGCATCCGCGTCAGCCCAGCTTCAGTGGATAACTCAGCAGCAGGACGTGGCAGAGATTGACCCCCAGGTGCAGGGCCACCGCCGGCCCCAGCCGACCCGAGAAGTGGAACGCCAGGCCGTAGCCCAGGCCCGCCACCGTCGCCACCACGGCGAACAGCGTGCTGAAGGGCAGGTGCACCGCACCGAACAGCAGCGTCGCCAGCAGCAGCCCCGCCCAGGGGCCCAGGCGCGCCGCCAGGGTGCGCTGCAGCAGCGCGCGGAACACCAGCTCCTCCGCCAGCACCGTCACCAGCAGGTTCACCGCCAGCCATAGCGCCAGGTGTTCCGGCCACTTCGGCACCCAGCCCACCAGCCCCAGGGCCAGCGCTAGTACCGGCACGGCCACCAGCGTCGCCAGCATCACCGCCAGGGTCGCGCTCCGGCGCGCCGCCGGCACCGGGTCCGGGCGGCCCAGCCACCAGGCCAGCAGGCTCATGCCCACCAGCGCCTTGTCCCAGTTCACCCGCAGGGCGTAGGGCGGCGCGTCCGGGCTCCAGGGCGTCGGCTCGGTCAGGGAGAGGTAGGCGAAGCCCGGCACCAGGTGCGCGGCCAGGGCCACGCTGGCCAGCAGCGTCACCGGCAGCCACAGCCAGTTGGGCAGGCGTTTTGCCGCCAGCACCCAGCCGGCATAGGCCACACCGAGTGCCAGGCCGAGCGGGCTGATGTGGCCGGTGGCATGGCCCAGGGCCAGGGTGAGCAGGGGAAGCAGGATTTGTAGATGGATAGGCATGGCACCTCCTGAGAAATCAGGTGGCGCACTTTAAGGCCATCTCGCCATCAGGTGTTGGCGGATGTGCGGGAAGCCGGCCCGTGGCCGGCTTCCGTGCCGGCTCTCAGCGGTCTTCCGCGTCCTTGGCGTCCGCTTCCGCGTTGCGCTGGCGGATGCGCGCCAGTTGCTCCTCGGTCAGCGGAACCTTCTTCGCGGTGTCACGCAGCATCATCAGGCCGCCGACGATGGAGCCAAGGGCCAGCGCCAGGATCAGCCAGGCATACCAGGGCATGTCGATCTCCTTTTCAAATAGGGCATGTGGGGTTGGATGCTACGGCGCGCATGCCGTTCCGTCATTCGTTGCATCAGGCCTGCTCCTGCAGCCACGCCAGCAGCGCGGCCGGCAGGCTGCCGGGCGGCGGTGGGGCCTCGCTCAGCAGGCAGTAGCGCGAGCCATCGGCCACGAACCCCAGCGGCGCCACCAGCGCGCCGCTCGCCAGGTCGTCGCGCACCAGGTGCCACGGACCGATGGCCACCCCCAGCCCGGCCACCGCCGCCTGCAGGCTGAAGTAGAAGTGCTCGAACACCTGCCCGCCCGGCAGGCCCGGAGCGCGACCGGCCGCCGCGCTCCAGTCCGCCCAGGCTGCTGGCCGGGTGCGGGTGTGCAGCCGGGGCGCATCCTGGCGCAGGTCGTCGGCCTCGAACCACTGGGTGGCCCGCTCCGGCCGGCACACCGGTCCCACCTGTTCCTCGAACAATGGCTCCACGTGCCAGTGCGGCGGGTGCGGGAAATCCTCGCGGCGGATCGCCAGGTCGATGCCGGCCTGGAAGGAGAAGGCCCCGCCGCCGGCCACCAGGTGGATCACCCAGTCCGGGTGGCGCGCCTGGAAGTCCGGCCAGCGCGGGATCAGCCAGCGCATCAGCAGCGTCGGCTCGCACGACACCACCCATTGCCGCTCCCGGCGTGCCTTGGCTCGCAAGCCCTGGGCAGCCTGTTGCATCAGCGCCAGCCCGTCGTGCACCGCGCGGGCCAGGGTGCGGCCGTCCTCGGTGAGGAAGACGCGGCGGTTGCGCCGTTCGAACAGCGCCACGCCGAGGTCGTCTTCCAGCAGCCGGACTGCCCGGCTCACCGCGCCATGGGTCAGGTGCAGCGCCTCCGCCGCGCGGGTGAAGTTCTCCAGGCGGGCTGCGGCCTCGAAGCAGCGCAGCGCCATCAGCGAGGGCAGGCGGGAATCACTGGATGGTGAGCCAGGCTCACCGGAATGGTCAGAAAGCATCGTTGGTCAGGCCCCTGGCTGGCTTCCTATGATCGGCACCTCTATCGAACCGCCAGAGGATACGCCATGGCCGAACTGTTAGCCGTCATCACCATCACCCTGCTTGCGGTGATCAGCCCCGGGCCGGACTTCGCCCTCGTCTCACGCAACAGCCTGCTGCGCTCCCGCCGTGCCGGCGCCCTGACGGCGCTGGGCATCGGGCTGGGTGTGCTGGTGCATGTCAGCTACACCCTGGTGGGTGTCGGCGTGCTCATCCAGCAGTCGCTCTGGCTGTTCGATGCCATCCGCCTGGCCGGTGCCGCCTACCTGATCCTGCTGGGGGTGAAGATGCTGCGCAGCCAGCCCGCCGGCACCCAGGCCGAGGCGCCCGACGCACCGCTGAGCGACGCAGCGGCCCTGCGCATGGGCTTCTTCACCAACGTGCTCAACCCCAAGACCACGGTCTTCATCGTCAGCCTGTTCCTGCAGGTGGTGCGCCCGGACACGCCCCTGGCGGTACAGGTGGGCTATGGCGCCTTCATCGCCAGCGCCCACGTCGCCTGGTTCGGCCTGGTGGCGCTGTGCTTCTCCTCCGGCGCCGTGCGCCAGCGCTTGCTGGCGGTGCGGCACTGGGTGGACCGTAGCTTCGGCGCGTTGCTGGTGGGCTTCGGTTGCTGGCTGGCGCTTTTTCGCAGGGGGTGAAGGTCGCCGCCAGTCCACAGCCAGCCACGGGGCTTTGCCACCTGCCGAACTCTTTTCAGTGGTGTGCGCCTGAGCGGGTGGTTTCTTCCTGAGGCGCTTTCATCAGGTTTGGACGATACGGTTGCGGCTGCTTGGCCTTGTACAGCGCTTGCCAGAGACGCCTCGCCGCAAAGGTGCTCCTGTGCTGCCTTGCCTGCCCGGTGAGGGCTGGGATAGGTTGCGAGCCTGTCCACAACGGGGCAACGCCATGCGCAAACCTTCAAGACACATGCACGACATGCCACACGCACCGGCACGGTTACCGCTCGGCTTGGTTCTGTTGCTGCTGTGCCTGCTTGTTGGCCTGGTCTGGAGCATCGTGCAGCAGCCTGCGCTGCTGTGGGTTGTGGCCGGCACGGCTGTGCTGGTGACGTACTTGAGCTGGCAAGAGCAGCGACGTTTGGCGAGGCTGGCTGCGCAGCGCCAGGGGCAGTCCATATGCCAGTTCGCTCGCGCCTTCCCTCGGTGGCAGGTGGACACCTGGGTGATCCGCGCCGTGTACGAGTCTCTGCACGGTTATCTTGGTGGACGCTTGCCGATCCGTGCCGATGATCGCTTCGAGGAGGATCTGAACCTGGACGACGAGGATCTGGAGTTCGAGCTGCTGGAGGATATGGCCCGGCTAAGTGGCCGGTCTCTGGCGGGCGTTGAGAACAACCCCTTCTACGGCAAGGTTCTGCACGTGCGTGACCTGGTGCTGCTGCTTGATCATCAACCGCGCAGCCTCTCCTGAGTGCCTCACTAGGCGTGCAGCCTGACAACAGGCCCAGGTAAGCCCTCGCTGGTTCAGCGCGCAGGGCTGGCCACTCCTTGTCGTGCGGAGCGCCTGGGCCGCGCGCATCCTGGCACAGCTGGCGCTGTTCCCTGGGTCAGCCGAAGGCTTCCAGCCCCTCGCGCACCTCGTCCAGCGCCTGGCCGAGCAGGGCCTCCAGCGAGTGGCCGGGCAGGCCCGACTCCAGCAGCCCGAGCAGGCCACGCCGGGCTTCGGCGAAACGGTCCTGGTGGTAGTGCAGGCGGCCGAACCCGCCGGCCCGGTCGAAGAACAGGAAGTGCGCGCCTTCCAGCATGTCGTCACCCATGAACCAGCCAAAGCCGATGAAACGCTGGTCCAGCGCTTGCAGCTGGGCCGCATCGAAGTGCGTGCCCGCGTCCAGCTCCGGACGGTCGCCACCCCAGAAGGCCCGCATCAGCGACACCAGCCCGGCGCCACTGCCCTGGTCTTCCAGCCAGTCCACCAGCTCGCCCGGGGCGGGCAGCCAGAAGCAGTGGTTGTCGTCCTGGGTGTTGTTCTTCAGGCTGCCGAAGTGGCGGTAGAAGGCCACCAGCGCCGCCGGCAGCGGCATCCCGGCCAGGGCCTGGAAGCGCTCGATATCCGCCGCCGGCGCGGGGCCGTCGCAGGCCAGCTCATCGTCTTCGCCGTGCAGTTCCTGGAAGGTCTGGTTGTACGCGTCGATGCCGTTTTGCAGGGTGTCCATGCTCGAATCCGCTCGGTGGGGGCAAAGGCAGCACCCTAGCCGAATGGCCATCGGTGCATACCGCACACGCGCACAGTTTCGACAACCGGGAGCGGGGCGCACCCGCTCCCGGTTGGGCTACCAATCGCCGAAGGGCATGTGCTTCCAGCTCGGCTCGTTGCCCAGTGCCGGCTCCTCGCGGCTGCAGAGGAACACCGGCAGGTCGCGCCGGGCGATCCAGATGTCCCCTTGCCACTTCACCACGCCGATGCGCTGGTTGGCCCAGCTCATGTACGCCCGGCGGGGCGCCGCGTTGGCGTCACGGTAGTGGTCATGCAGCGTCGGCACCACCTCCTCGCTGAGCCAGCGGCTCAGGCAGCGGTGCTCCGGGTGCTGGTAGCGGTACAGCAGGCGGTAGGCGCCGGCCTCGCTGAGGGCGATGACTTCCTCGCTGCCACCGCTGGCGTGCCGCAAGCGGACGGCGCGGCGCTGGTGCGGGTCCACCAGGCGGGGCAGGCGGCCGGGCTTCAGCGCGCCGATCATCCGCGCGAAGTCCATGGCCACGAACCAGGGCTGGTTGTCGACCATGGCGGCACGGAGCTGGTGGTTGTGGCGTTGGAAAACGATGGGGGTGTATGCGTCGTGCATGGTGTTGCTCCCGAGCTAGATGAAGGAGCTGCCACCTGTCGCTGTCATTCGAAGGGTGGCAGACCGCACGGGGTTGACAGACCGGGCTCGGACCGGCAGACCCGCTAGGGTCTCCCCGCGCGATCTGCCATAGAGCAGAGCAGCCAAGAAAGCTGCATGCGTGCCGATGCCTGCAAAAAACATTCGCCGTTTTTCGCATGCACCTTCAGGCGCATTCGCGCCGAGCAACGGGCTGTCAAACCCGGCCGCGGGATTGACCGCGACGCCGGGAGGATAGGGAGGTGGGGGAGGGAGGGCAAGGGGCATGGCCAACGCCCTGGGCTGGGGATGTCGTGCCTAGATTCTGAGGATGCTTGTAGGTTGCACATTCTCTGTTGCGGGCTAATTTCAAGAGAAATTTGATGATGGCCTTTTAATGGTGCGTATACATGGAGGTTAGCGAATGCCTGCAGAAAATCGTTCCAAACTCGTCCGCATTTTCGTCCGCAACATCGGCTGTGTAGGTAACGAAGGCATCTCAATCGATTTGGATAACGTCGTCTGTTTAGTGGGGAAAAATAACTCAGGGAAGTCCACCGTATTGCGCGCTTATGAGCTTGCAAAGGGGACTGAAACATTCGACCCGAGTAGAGATCGTTGCCAGCATGCAACTGAAGAACAAGAGTCAGAGGTTCAGCTTGATGTTCACATTCCAGAGCACATCGGCAATGTCGATGCACGCTGGAAAACGGGGCGTGACGGGCTACTAATAGTCAAAAGTCGATGGCAGTGGTGCTCTCCTTCTTTTACGAAAACCCGAACAACTTGGGATCCCAGCGCTGGGGAAGACGGGCAAGGAGCTTGGTCGTCTGACGGGAAGGCAGGTGGCTTTGACTCTGTCTTCGGCGCGCGCCTTCCGAGACCGATTCGTATTGGCTCCTTTGATGATCCCGAGAAAACTGAGGCGATGTTGCTGGCTTTAGCTTTGAGTCCACTGATTGAGGCCTTGGAGCAGGAGCGACTGGCTCCTGAGTCTGAGTTGGCTAAAGCTATTTCTGCGATTTCGGCTCGTGTGGGCGAGATAGGGAAAGCCCATGAGCAACACTTCAAAGTAATCGCGGAGGAAGTAGGTGCAGGTTTCAAGGATGTGTTTCCAAAGCTAGACATTGCTCTCGCGATAGGTTCAGCACCTTTAGTTCCAAAACTTGCCGAATTGGTTAAGAGTGGGTCAAGGCTCAAGGTAAAGGACGGTGAAGTTGAAACGCAGCTTTCTCAACAGGGCGCAGGTGCACAGCGTGCATTGTTCTGGTCAATGGTGCAGGTGCATAACGAGCTAAGTAGGAATAGTGAAATACGTGCTGAGCACAAGAAAGCGTTAGAAAAGAAACAGGCTGAGTTAGAGAAGCAACTGGTTAAGAAAATTGCCGATGACGTGCGCGCCACTTTGGAGGATGAGCGAGCCCAAAACCAAGCAAAGCTTCAGGCGTTACTGGCAGGGGGTTCTATACCAGAAAGTGCTGAAGACCCTGCGTTTCCAGGCTACATCTTGTTGATTGACGAGCCAGAAAATGCCTTGCATCCACTAGCTGCCCGCGCCGCTCAAAGACGGCTATACCGTCTAGCAGAAGACCCTGACTGGCAAGTCATGATTACTACGCATTCCCCTTACTTCATCAATCCATTTGAAGATCACACCACGATTATCCGTCTCGAAAGATCACCCGAGAAAGGATTGATTGAGCCTTGTACATATAGATCAGATGCAATTCACTTCGAGGTGGACGACAAGCGAAGATTGCAAGCGCTACAGCACATTGATCCTAGCTTTTCTGAGGTCTTCTTCGGCTCTTACCCGATCTTGGTGGAGGGTGATACTGAGCACGCTACCTTTGTCTCGTCCATAGTTGAGCGTCAGCATGAGTTGATCGATCAAGTAACATTAATTCGTGCTCGCGGGAAAGCTATTCTTGCACCTCTGGTTAACGTAATGGCTCACTTCAAAATGGATTTCGGCATCGTTCATGATGCTGACGCTCCCTACAAGAAGAACGCTACCAAGAACGGCATGTGGACCGAGAACGAGAAAATAAGGAGCGCGATCAATGCCGCTAGGGAAGTTGGCTGCATTGTGCGCCACAGAGTGAGCATTCCTGACTTCGAGAGATATTTGGGTGGTGATGAAGAGACTAAAGATAAACCTATTAATGCATACCTTCGTGTGTCCAATGACGGAAATCTAGCGGAGCAGATCCAGCAGTTACTTTTATCGCTGATTAACTCAGATGAGCATGACCCATTCTCTGCTGATCTAATCGCTACGCATGGCTACATATCTCATCTCCACACGCTTGTGATGAATTGGGCCGAAAATCAAGGTTTGCGGGATGATCCGAGGTATAGCGGTGTATTGCCTAATTTTTCTTGACTGTTGAATTGGCTTTAAGCTGCGAAGTGCAAAACATGATGCAGTTCGGGGTCGTGGGTTCAGTGCGTTGTAATGCGAACTCCTGCGCGCTTAAAAATTCTTGAGTGCACGCTGTGTTTATGCCACGCATCGAGCGGTGGGGCAGGGACAATGCCCCTTCAGGAGGCCGAGCGGAATCGTTGTGGAAGGGGTTGAGCGACATGGATGTCGCGAGAGCGCTGTCGGGCCATGGATGGCGCCGTCAGCGCGGGCCCCTGGAACAGCGATGGAGGGAGGGAACCCGACGTAGTCGGGCCGTATGCAGGGGCAAGTTTTTTGGTTCCTTTTCAACGATTGGAAAAGGGACTCGCCCGGGAGGGCGAAACCAAAAACATCAGTTGAACTCGCTAATCAGCTAGGTCTGAGAGTACGAGAACATGACGCCGCCAAAGAAAAGGGCCCTTCCGGGCCCTTTCTTTTTCACTTGGAGAGAAAGCGCATCCCTTCCTCCAGCCCCTGCAGGGTGAGGGGGAACATCTGGTCGTTGATCAGCTCCCGCACCAGCCCGGTGGAGGCGGTGTAGTTCCAGGTGTCCTTGGGGTAGGGGTTGATCCAGATGAGCTTCTTGTACTTCTCCATGAAGCGCTTCATCCACACGTAGCCCGGCTCTTCGTTCCAGTGCTCGACGCTGCCGCCGGCCTGGGTGATCTCGTAGGGGGCCATGGCGGCGTCGCCGACGAACACCACCTTGTAGTCGGCGCCGTACTTGTGCAGCAGGTCCTGGGTGGAGGTGCGCTCGGAGGTGCGGCGCAGGTTGTTCTTCCACACCGACTCGTAGACGAAGTTGTGGAAGTAGAAGTACTCCAGGTGCTTGAACTCGGTCTTGCAGGCGGAGAACAGCTCTTCGCAGACCTTCACGTGGGCGTCCATGGAGCCGCCGATGTCCAGCAGCAGCAGGAGTTTCACGGTGTTGCGCCGTTCGGGGCGCATCTGGATGTTGAGCAGGCCAGCATCGCGGGCGGTGTGGTCGATGGTGCCGTCCAGGTCCAGCTCTTCCGCTGCGCCTTCACGGGCGAACTTGCGCAGGCGGCGCAGGGCGACCTTGATGTTGCGGGTGCCCAGTTCCACCTGGTCGTCGAGGTTCTTGTACTCGCGCTGGTCCCAGACCTTGGCGGCCTTGCCCTGGCGCTTGCCGGCGTCGCCGACGCGGATGCCCTCGGGGTTGAAGCCGCCGGAGCCGAAGGGGCTGGTGCCGCCGGTGCCGATCCACTTGTTGCCGCCGGCGTGGCGTTCCTTCTGTTCTTCCAGGCGTTTCTTGAATTCTTCGATGAGCTTGTCCAGCCCGCCGAGGGACTGGATCTGCGCGCGCTCTTCGTCGGTGAGCAGGCGCTCGAATTCCTTGCGCAGCCACTCTTCGGGGATCAGCGCCTCGATGTGCTCGTTGAGGTTCTCCAGGCCCTTGAAGTAGGCGGAGAAGGCGCGGTCGAACTTGTCGAAGTGGCGTTCGTCCTTCACCAGCACGGTGCGGGCGAGGTAGTAGAACTCGTCCATGTCGGCGAAGACGACGTTGTGCTTGAGCGCGTTGATCAGGTCCAGCAGTTCGCGAACCGAGACCGGCACCTTGGCGGCGCGCATTTCGTTGAACAGGTTGAGCAGCATGGCTGCACCCTCTTGCTAGCGGTGGGGCCTCAGGAACGGGATTCCTGGGGCAGGCCGTCGGCGATGGCGTACCAGTCGGCCTTGGATTCTGTGTAGATGTGCTTCTGCGGGACGTCACCCAGGGGCGAGTCCAGGGTGCCCAGGGCCACCGAGACCCACTTGGGGTGCGGGTGGTCGGCGAACCATTGCAGGTTGCTGCCGCACTGGCGGCAGAAGGTCCGGGTCACGTGGGGGGAGGAGTGGAACGCGGCCACCTGGTCCTGCCCTGCGGTGAAACGGAAGTGCTCGCGCCGCACGTTGCCGTAGCTGGCGAAGGCTGCGCCATGGCCCTTGCGGCACTGGCCGCAATGGCAATGGGTGGCGGATTCGATGGGCGCGTCGATCTGGTACTTCACCGCGCCGCACAGGCAGCTGCCGTTATGCATGGCTGGGGCCTCCTTGGTGGGCGGTTGAACCCTCTCCCGTGGAAGGGAGAGGGAGGCAGCCTCAGCGGCTGGCGCGGCGCGCCATGAAGGCCAGGCGTTCGAGCAGCATCACGTCCTGCTCGTTCTTCACCAGGGCGCCGGCCAGCGGCGGGATGGCCTTGGACGGGTCGCGCTCGCGCAGTACGGCCTCGCCGATGTTGTCGGCCATCAGCAGCTTCAGCCAGTCCACCAGCTCGCTGGTGGAGGGCTTCTTCTTCAGGCCCGGGACCTTGCGCACGTCGAAGAACACGTCCAGCGCCTCGGCCACCAGCTCGCCGCTGATGTTGGGGTAGTGGACGTCGACGATCTTCTTCAGCGTCTCGCGGTCGGGGAAGGCGATGTAGTGGAAGAAGCAGCGGCGCAGGAAGGCGTCCGGCAGTTCCTTCTCGTTGTTGGAGGTGATGATGATGATCGGGCGCTGCTTGGCCTTGATGGTCTCGTTCGTCTCGTAGACGTAGAACTCCATCTTGTCGAGTTCCTGCAGCAGGTCGTTGGGGAACTCGATGTCGGCCTTGTCGATCTCGTCGATCAGCAGGATCACGCGCTCGTCGGCCTCGAAGGCCTCCCAGAGCTTGCCTTTCTTGATGTAGTTGCGGACGTCGTGGACCTTGTCGGAGTTGAGCTGGGAGTCGCGCAGGCGGCTCACGGCGTCGTACTCGTACAGGCCCTGGTGCGCCTTGGTGGTGGACTTGATGTGCCAGGTGATCAGCTTGGCGCCGAAGGCTTCGGCCAGCTGCTCGGCGAGCATGGTCTTGCCGGTGCCCGGTTCGCCCTTGACCAGCAGCGGGCGTTGCAGGGTGATCGCGGCGTTGACGGCGAGCTTGAGGTCGTCGGTGGCGACGTAGGACTGGGTGCCTTCGAACTTCATCAGGTAATCCTCGAACGGTAACGACCGGCAGTACCGGGCGCGCGGTATCAGGTGGAGGCGCCGACTATAGCGTGAGCCCCGGCGCACTGTGAACGCAGACGGGGCATTCAGTCACTGAATGGGCGGTCACGGTCCTTGCAGCCTAGTCCGCCCTGGCGGCGGCGGGGCCCTGTCCTCCGGTGGGTCGTGTGGCGTCATCGCGCTCGGGCGGGGCACGTTCGAAGCGCGGGGTGAAGGCTTCGACGAAGGCGTTGCGCAGGATGGCGATGAACGCCTGGAAGGCGCTGACGTCCTGCTGGTGCACGTTGCCGCTGAGTTCCACGCGGGTGGCGAACTGGTCGCGGCGCTGGTTCTTCAGCAGGGTCTCGCCGCCGCCGACGAGGGCCTCCCAGAGGGCGCGGAGCACGCCCTTGTCTTCGTTCTCCACGTCCTGGCGCCAGTCGAACACGTCCACATCGTGCAGCAGTGGCTTGATGTAGCCGCTGAGCCGGGCGTTGTCGGCGCGGGCTTCGATCACCAGGTCGCCCTGGCCCCGGCGGAAGTCGAAGCGGCCGTAGGCGCGGGCCAGGTCGTTGAGCCGGGGCAGGTCGATGTCGCGGGCGCGCAGGCGCAGCTGGAAGTCCTCGAAGTTCTTGAACGGGTCGAAGGTGGCCTCCACCTCCAGGGGCGCATGGCCGAGCAACTGGGCGCGGCCCTCGAAGCGGGCCACGCGCTCGCCCTGGCTGTCGGCGACGTTGGTGAGGTTGTAGAGGCTGGCGTTCACCTGGCTGGCGTCCAGGTCCACCCTGGGGGTGGAGGTGAAGTTGTGGAAGGCGATGCGGCCGTCCAGCACGCGCAGTTCGTTGAGGGTGATGGGCAGCAGTTTGTTCAGCTGGTCGCGCCAGTCCGTGCCGGCACCGGTCTGGGACTGGCGCTTGTCGGCACCGCCGTCGACGAAGTTCAGTTCGGGGGCCTCGAACACCACCCGCGCGACCACGGCGCGGTCCTGCCAGAGCGCCTGCCAGCTCACCGCCAGGTCGATGCCCGGCGCGTCCAGCAGCGGCACCGGCACGCTGCCGTCGGCCTTGACGATGGACAGGCCGTTGATGCGGTACGCGCCGCGCCACCAGGCCAGGTCGATGTCGTCGATGTGGCCGCGGTACTCGCCCATGTCGGCGAGCTTGCCGTTGAGGTAGTCACGGATCAGCCAGGGCAGCGTCAGCTGGGCCACCAGCAGGAGCAGCAGGAGGGTGAGCAGGGCCTTGAGCGGCCAGCCATAGCGTCGCTTCATGGGGGGCTTCCGGCGTTTGGCACATGTCCGATGGACTGTGCCGGCGCCATTCGGTTCGGCTGGACTGCCGGGGCACCTGGGCATAGGCTGGGCCCCTTTCTCCCATCGACCCGCCACCTTCGAGGACCGGTTCATGAGCCGCATCTACGCAGATAACTCCAAGGCCATCGGCAACACGCCGCTGGTGATGATCAACCGCCTGGGCCCCAAGGGCGTGACCATCCTCGCCAAGATCGAGGGGCGCAACCCGGCCTACTCGGTGAAGTGCCGCATCGGCGCCAGCATGATCTGGGACGCGGAAGAGAGCGGCCGCCTGCGCCCGGGCATGACCCTGGTGGAGCCCACCTCGGGCAACACCGGCATCGGCCTGGCCTTCGTCGCGGCGGCGCGGGGCTACAAGCTGATCCTCACCATGCCGGCCTCCATGAGCCTGGAGCGGCGCAAGGTGCTCAAGGCCCTGGGCGCCGAGCTGGTGCTTACCGAACCGGCCAAGGGCATGAAGGGCGCCATCGAGAAGGCGGCCGAGATCGCCGCCGGCAACCCCGAGCAGTACCTGCTGCTGCAACAGTTCGAGAACCCGGCCAACCCGGCCATTCATGAGAAGACCACCGGCCCGGAGATCTGGAACGACACCGACGGCGCCATCGACGTGCTGGTGGCCGGCGTCGGCACCGGCGGCACCATCACCGGCATTTCCCGCTACATCAAGCAGCAGCGCGGCAAGCCGATCCTCTCGGTGGCGGTGGAGCCGGTGACTTCGCCGGTGATCAGCCAGACCCTGGCCGGTGACGAGGTGAAGCCCAGCCCGCACAAGATCCAGGGCATCGGTGCCGGCTTCGTGCCGAAGAACCTGGACCTGTCCATCGTCGACCGCGTCGAGCAGGTCAGCGACGAGGAGGCCAAGGCCATGGCCCAGCGCCTGATGCGTGAGGAAGGCATCCTCTGCGGCATTTCCTGCGGGGCGGCGATGGCTGCCGCCGTGCGCCTGGCCGAGAAGCCGGAGATGCAGGGCAAGACCCTGGTGGTGATCCTCCCTGACTCGGGCGAGCGCTACCTGTCCACCATGCTCTTCGACGGCCTGTTCACCGAGCAGGAACTGCAGCAGTAACCCGCTGCCCGCAATGAAAGAGGCCGCCCACTGGGCGGCCTCTTTCGTTTGGCGGGGTTGGGAGTTACCGGCAGGCGCCCTCGTCACGCCAGACCTTGCCGCTGCCGTCGGCACCGGTGAAGGCCGGGTTGCCGGGCTCGTTGCCCTTGGTCCACCAGCGGGCGGTGTAGGTGCGGCCCTTGTGGGTCACCTTGTTGCCTTCCCAGTAGGTGCCCGAGGTGCTCCAGGGGCTGGCACAGGTACCGGGTTGCTGGCCGGCCTCGGCCTTCACCCGGACCTTGTGGGTGCGGGTCACTTCGTGGTGGCCGTTGCCCAGGGTGAGGGTGAAGGTGTAGTCGGCATCCTTGTCCAGGCGCGGCGCGGTGAAGCTGAGGCCGGCGCCGTCGCTCTGGAAGGCGAGGGCAGGGTTCACGCTCCAGCGGTAGCGGAGGTTGAGTCCGTTCGGGTCTGTCGATCCGGCGGCACTGAGCTGCACGCGGTCACCAGCCTTGGCTTCTGCCGGTCCGCTGATGGCTGCCACGGGTGGCAGGATCGCCGGAGCCTCGGCCTTTACCCGGACCTTGTGGGTGCGGGTCACTTCGTGGTGGCCGTTGCCCAGGGTGAGGGTGAAGGTGTAGTCGGCGTCCTTGTCCAGGCGCGGCGCGGTGAAGCTGAGGCCGGCGCCGTCGCTCTGGAAGGCGAGGGCAGGGCTCACGCTCCAGCGGTAGCTGAGGGCCAGCCCGTTCGGGTCGCTGGAGGCAGAGGCGCTGAGCTGCACACGGTCACCGGCCTTGGCATCCCCCGGCCCGCTGATGGCGGGCACCGGCGGCAGGATCACCGGCGGCTGTTCGGGCGTGCCGCTGGCCTCGCAGGGGCCCAGGTCACGCCAGACCTTGCCGCTGCCGTCCGCCCCGGTGGAGGCGGCGGTGCCGGGCTCGTTGTTGCGCGTCCACCAGCGGGCTTCGTACAGGCGGCCTTTCCACTGGGCCTTGTGGCCTTGCAGGTACTCGGTGCCGGGTTGCCAGGTGGCTTCGCAGGTGGCGCCGGCGCCGCTGGCAGCCTTGACCAGCAGCTCGTGCACGCGGGTAGTGGTCTGCTTGCCGTTGCTGACCGTCACGCTGAAGCGGTAGCGGGTGTCGCTGCTGTGCTCCGGGGCCTTGAGGGTCAGGCGCGGGCCGTCGATGTCGAAGTCCAGCGCCGGGGTCACGGACCAGCTGTAGCTGAGGGCGCTGCCCTGGGGATCGCTGGAGCCGGAGGCGTCCAGCTGCACCTTCTGGCCGGCTTCGGCCGAGGCCGGGCCCTGGATCACCACCACCGGCGGCTTGCCGGCGTCCTCGGCTTTCAGCGGGGCGGCCTGGGCCTCGTTGCTGGCGCTGAACTCGCCCTGGCCGAGCAGGGTCCAGTTGCCGTTGGGGTTGTCGCTGCCGTAGATGCGGTAGCCCTTGATGTTGCCCTCCATGTCGCGCACCTGCTGGGGCAGGTAGTTGAGGCTGGAGAAGCGCTGCTCGCCACCCAGGTCGATGACCATCTGGTGGGGGTAGCGGTCACCGGGCACGGTGCTCCAGTAGGAGCTGGTGTTGCCGTCGATGGCGTGGGCGCCGCTCGCTGAGGCGGGGACGGCGCTGCTGACTGAGTGCACCCGCCAGCCGTCACGGGACAGCAACCGGCCCTGGGCGTCCGCCAGGTGCAGCTCGGCGGCGCTGGCGCGCTCCTTGCCATCGATGGAGGACTCGGCCACCAGCTTCAGGTAGCGCGCCTGGGCGGTGTCCTGGGTGGCGGCGTAGAGGGCGCCGTCCAGGTAGATGTCGTCCACCGGGTTGTTGGGTTCTGCGCGGATCGCCAGGTGCCAGCGGCCCGGGGCCGGGTTGTCCAGCGCCAGGAAGGGGTGGTTGTTCAGCGTCGAACGGGCGTCGAACTGGGCGTCGCTGGGCAGGGCGCCACGGCGCAGCAGCAGTTGCGAGCGGCCGTTGCCCCGGTCGTAGCCCTCGCCATGGGCGGTGCTGATCAGCAGGCGCCGGCTGCCCTCGGGCACGTCGATGACGAAGTTGCGCCATTGGTTCTTGGCCAGGCTGACCCGCTCCTTCAGCACCTCGCGCTTGATCTCCTCGGCCAGGGGCACGACCGCCGGGCTGTAGGCCGACATGCGTGCCGCGTTCTCGCGCCAGACCCTGGCCATGTTGGCAGTGCTGGCATCGCCCAGGGGGATCCCCTGCACGTCGCGCAGGTCCGGGTTGGAGTAGAAGGGCACATGGTTGCCGCAAAGGATGGTGCCGACCCGGCCGTTGTTGTAGCCGAAGCGGTAGCTCTTGCCGTCCGGGCAGTGGCTGCCGCCGGCGTTGTGGGCCACTTCGTGGCGGAAGGTGGTGGGGGAGTTGATGTAGTTGATCGAGTAGCGCCCCGGCACGTAGGCCCAGCCAATGGCGGTGTCGACGCCTGGGGTGCCCATGATGAAGCCGGCCACCAGGTCTGGGCTGTACTGACGCATGCCATCGCGGAACAGCGTCGACAGCTTGGCGAGGGTGTCGGTGGTGATGGGGTGGTCGTCCGCGATCACCTGGGTGCCCACCAGGCGTATGCGTACCCCTTCGACCTGGGACTGCTTCAGGGCGCGGTTGACCAGGGCCACCTGGGCCAGGGCATAGGCCTCGTGGTCGCGGATGTAATTGGCGGCTTTCTGGGAGAAGCCGGCCAGCAGGTCGATCACGATCTCCCCGGCCTGGCTACGGTCCACCAGCAGGCTGCGCTTGCCGCGCTGCTCGAGGATGCCCGGGACTTCTTCGAGCACCTGCTCGACGTAGTCGACCTGGCTCGGGTGGAAGGCGTGCGGGGTGTCGAAGCGGGTCAGCACCTGCTCGCCGTCGGCCGAGCCACGGATGATGGCGTTGGCCTCGGGCAGCAGGGCGACGAAGCTGCCGTTGTCCCGCGCAGCGAGGAAGAACTCACCAGGGCCCGAGAGGCTGCGAGCCGCCCCCAGGGTCTGGCCGACGTACACGCTGAGCCCGGCTTGATGCTCGATGGGTTCGGCACTGGTGCGCAGCAGGCTCAGGCCTGCCTCCTGGCGCAACTGCTCGGTGCCCAGGGCGGCGACACCGCTGCGCGCCGTGCCCGGCTTGAGGGCCTGCAGGTCGATGAACTGGCCGGTGAGGGTGACTTCCCGCGTGGCGCTGGCGTGGTGGGCAGTGGCGGAGTCGGCCGCAGTGGCCGTTGCCACCGGCAGGGCCGCCAGGGTGCCCAGTGAGGCTGCCCAGAGGCAGATGCCTCGGCAGACGGGGTTGATCTTGAAGCTCGGCATAAAGCACTCCTGAGCCTGCACCGCCCGAAGGCGCGCGGGCTCGCCAGCCTGTGGCTGGTGTTCGTTCAGTGGGAGGGTTGGTTGCCGGCGCGCCGATGGTAGGCACGGCCTCGGGCCGCTGTAAAAGAAGCGGGGGGATTTTCGGACAGGTCCGAACCGGGCGGTTCGGCAGGGTGTTTCCCGCTGCCGGGATGGATCACGTCGGCGGCGTTTTGGCACTCGGCAGCGGACGTGGGAGGGGGTAGGCGGTGGACGGTCGGGGGCGCAGGACTTCGGCTGGAGCGCTCCGCTTCCGACGCGTTCTGCCGACTCGCATGGCTCGTCCGCCTGAAGGGCACTGTCCCCGCCCGAGCCTTCCTCGCTTCGCGTCAGCGCGGCGTGCTGCCCAGGCGCTGGGAGTCCGGCAGACGGGCACTTGGCCCACTTCTTTACGCGATCTTTATGCCGCCAGGCCCTTCCGTGGCTCGTTCCTTTACGCCCCCCTTGTCGAGAATTTGCCCAAAGCGGCGCCGTCCGCATCACGGAGCACTACACATGAGCATTCTCGACGGGTTGTCCCTGGCCATGGCCACGGGGCTTTTCATCTACCTGCTGGTCGCGCTGCTGCGCGCCGAGCGTGGCTAGGGGGCGCCATGGACGTACAGGACTACGGCCTGATCCTGGCCTTCTTCCTCCTGGTGCTGGTGCCGGCGCCCTTCATCGGGCGCTACATCTACCGTGCCATGGAGGGTGAGCGAACCTTCCTGACCCCGCTGTTCGCCCCGGTGGAGCGCCTGTGCTACCGCATCGCCGGCGTCGACCCGCAGCGCGAGCACGACTGGAAGACCTACACCCTGGCCCTGCTGGCATTCAACGCCGCCGGGCTGGTGCTGCTGTTCAGCATCCTCACCCTGCAGCACCTGCTGCCGCTGAACCCGCAGCACCTGCCGGGGCTGGAATGGAGCCTGGCGTTCAACACCGCCGTCAGCTTCGTCACCAACACCAACTGGCAGTCCTACAGCGGCGAGGCAAGCCTGAGCTACTTCAGCCAGATGGTCGGCCTGGGCGTGCAGAACTTCGTCAGCGCCTCGGTGGGCCTGTGCGTGCTGGTGGCCCTGGCCCGTGGCATCGCCCGGCGCAGCACGCGGGACCTGGGCAACTTCTGGGTCGACCTGACCCGGGGCACCCTCTATGCGCTGCTGCCGCTGTGCCTGCTGCTGGCGCTGTTCCTGGTGTGGCAGGGCGTACCGCAGACCTTCGCCGACTACGTCAGCGCCAAGACCCTGGGCGGCACCGACCAGGTCATCCCCCTCGGCCCGGCCGCCAGCCAGATCGCCATCAAGCAGCTCGGCACCAACGGTGGTGGCTTCTTCGGCGTGAACTCCAGCCACCCGTTCGAGAACCCCAGCGCCTGGAGCAACCTGTTCGAGGTGGCGTCGATCATCCTGATCCCCGCCGCGCTGGTGTTCAGCTTCGGCCACTACGTGAAGGACCTGCGCCAGAGCCGCGCGCTGCTGGCCTGCATGCTGGTGCTGTTCGCCGTCGGTCTCAGCGTCACCCTGTGGGCGGAGTTCCGCCCCAACCCGGCCCTGGCCGCGCTGCCCATCGAGCAGGTGGGTTCGCTGGAGGGCAAGGAGGCGCGCTTCGGCACCGCCGCTTCGGCACTCTGGGCGGTGACCACCACGGCCGCGTCCAACGGCTCGGTGAACGCCATGCACGACAGCTTCAGCGCCCTGGGCGGCATGGTGCCGATGTTCAACATGATGCTCGGCGAGGTGATCTTCGGCGGGGTCGGCGCAGGCCTCTACGGCATGCTGCTGTTCGTGCTGATCGCGGTATTCCTCGCCGGCCTGATGATCGGCCGCACCCCCGAATACCTGGGCAAGAAGCTGGAAGCCCGCGAGGTGCGCCTGCTGGTGGCCACGCTGCTGGTGATGCCGGTGGGCGTGCTGGTCTTCTGCGCCCTGGCGGTGAGCCTGCCGGGCCCGGCGGCCTCCATCACCAACCCGGGTGCCCATGGCTTCAGCCAGGCGCTGTACGCCTACACCTCGGGCACCGCCAACAACGGGTCGGCGTTCGCCGGGCTGGGGGCCAACACGGTGTTCCACAACGTGATGATCGGCCTGGCCATGCTGCTCGGGCGCTTCGGCTACATCCTCCCGGTGCTGGCCATCGCCGGCAGCCTGGCGGCGAAGAAGCGCGCGCCGGTCGGCGCCGACAGCTTCCCCACCCACGGCCCGCTGTTCGTCACTTTGCTGACCCTGACCATCCTGCTGGTGGGTGGCCTGACCTTCCTCCCGGCATTGGCCCTCGGGCCCATCGCCGAACACCTCGCGCAGCTCCAGGGCTTCTAACGGAGAACCATGATGAACGCCCCTCTGAAGGCGCCCAAGGTCGGCGCCAAGCAACCCTCCGCCACCACCGTCGCCGCGCTGTGGAAGCCGGCGCTGGTGCAGGCCTTCGTCAAGCTCGACCCGCGCCAGCTGAAGCGCTCGCCGGTGATGCTGGTGGTGGAGCTGACCGCGGTGCTGACCACCGTGCTCTGCTTCATCCCCAACCCGGCGGTGTCCCTCGGCCTGGCGCTGCAGCTCGCGCTGTGGCTGTGGTTCACCGTGCTCTTCGCCAACTTCGCCGAGGCCCTGGCCGAAGGCCGTGGCAAGGCCCGCGCCGACAGCCTCAAGGCTGGCAGCCAGGGCCTTGGCGCCCGTCGCCGCACGGCCTCCGGTGCCTTCGAGACGGTGCCGGCCAGCAGCCTGCGCCGGGGCGACATCGTCCGCGTCGAGGCCGGTGAGCTGATCCCCGGTGACGGCGAGGTGATCCAGGGCATCGCGGCGGTCAACGAGGCCGCCATCACCGGCGAATCCGCACCGGTGATCCGCGAGTCCGGCGGCGACCGCTCGGCCGTCACCGGCAACACCCGCGTGGTGTCGGACTGGCTGCTGGTGAAGATCACCGCCAACCCCGGGGAGTCGACCCTGGACCGCATGATCGCCCTGGTGGAAGGCGCGCGCCGGCAGAAGACGCCGAATGAAGTGGCGCTGGACATCCTGCTCATCGGCCTGACGCTGATCTTCCTGCTGGTAGTGGCCACCCTGCAGCCCTTCGCCCGCTTCGCCGGTGGCGACCTGCCGCTGGTGTACCTGGTGGCGCTGCTGGTGACGCTCATCCCCACCACCATCGGCGGCCTGCTCTCGGCCATCGGCATCGCCGGCATGGACCGCCTGGTGCGCCTCAACGTCGTTGCCAAGTCCGGCCGTGCCGTGGAAGCGGCAGGGGACGTGCACGTGCTGCTGCTGGACAAGACCGGCACCATCACCTTCGGCAACCGCCGCTGCAGCGCGATGGTCAAGGCCCCCGGCATCAGCGGCAAGGAACTGGCCGACGCGGCGCTGCTGGCCTCCCTGGCCGACGACACGCCGGAAGGCAAGTCCATCGTCGAGTACCTGCGTGCGCTCAATACCCTGGAGGAGCCGGCCCGCGAGGCCGTCACCGCCATCGCCTTCAGCGCCGAGACGCGCCTCTCCGGTGCCGACTGGAACGGCCACCGCTACCGCAAGGGCGCCGTGGACGCGGTGCTGGCCTGGGTCGGCATGGAGCGCGACGGCATGCCCGAGGTGCTCGCCCGCGAGGTCGAGCGCATCGCCCAGGGCGGCGGCACGCCGCTGCTGGTGGCCGCCGACGGCCGCCTGCTGGGAGCCATCCACCTCAAGGACGTGGTCAAGCCCGGCATCCGCGACCGCTTCGCCGAGCTGCGCCGCATGGGCATCCGCACCGTGATGGTGACCGGTGACAACCCGCTGACCGCCGCCGCCATTGCCGCCGAAGCCGGGGTGGACGACGTGATCGCCGAGGCCACGCCGGAGAAGAAGCTGGCGCGCATCCGCTTCGAGCAGGGCGAAGGCAAGCTGGTGGCCATGTGCGGCGACGGCGCCAACGACGCCCCGGCGCTGGCCCAGGCCGACGTGGGCCTGGCGATGAACGACGGCACCCAGGCCGCCCGCGAGGCCGCCAACCTGGTGGACCTGGACTCCGACCCGACCAAGTTGCTGGACGTGGTGCAGGTGGGCAAGGAGCTGCTGGTGACCCGGGGCGCGCTGACCACCTTCTCGGTGGCCAACGACGTGGCCAAGTACTTCGCCATCCTCCCCGCGCTGTTCGCCGGCATCTACCCGCAGCTGGGCGTGCTCAACCTGATGCAGCTGCACAGCCCGCAGAGCGCCATCCTCTCGGCCATCGTGTTCAACGCGCTGATCATCATCGCGCTGATCCCCCTGGCCCTGCGCGGGGTGCGCATCCAGGCCGCAGACGCCGCCAGCCTGCTGCGCCGCAACCTGCTGATCTACGGCCTGGGCGGGCTGGTGGCGCCCTTCGTCGGCATCAAGGTGATCGACGTGCTGCTCACCGTCATCGGCCTGGTGTGACGCCATTCCCCTCCTACCAGGGGAGGCCCGGGGGCACACCCGCCCCCGGTCGCTTTCGCTTTCCATCGAGGAACTGAATATGCTTTCGCAACTTCGACCCGCCCTGAGCCTCCTGGCCCTGATGACCCTGATTACCGGCGTCGCCTACCCCCTCACCGTGACCGGCATTGCCCAGGTGGCCTTCCCCGAGCAGGCCAACGGCAGCCTGGTGCGCGATGCCCAGGGCGAGGTGCGTGGCAGCCGCCTGCTGGCCCAGCCCGTGGACGGCCCGCAGTGGTTCCAGCCGCGCCCCTCCGCTGGCGACTACGCCACCGTATCCAGCGCGGCCAGCAACCTGGCGCCGAGCAACCCGGCCCTGGCCGAGCGCATCAACAAGGACGCCAACCGCCTGCTGGCCGACGCCCAGGGGCCGGTGCCGATGGCCCTGGTGACCACCTCCGGTAGCGGCCTCGACCCGCACCTGCCGCCGGCCGCCGCGCGCTACCAGATCCCGCGCATCGCCGCCGCCCGCCACCTGCCGCCCGAGCAACTGGAGCGCCTGGTGGAGCGCTACACCGAACGGCCGGCCATCGGTGAGCCGGTGGTCAACGTCCTGGCCCTCAACCTGAGACTGAACGAGATGCCCGAATGAGTGATGCCGGCCGCGCGGATGCGCTGTTGGCCGAACTGCCCCACGAAGGGCGTGGCCGCCTGAAAGTCTTCCTCGGTGCCGCGCCCGGCGTGGGCAAGACCTACGCCATGCTCCAGGCCGCCCAGGCGCAACGGCGCCAGGGCGTCGACCTGCGCGTGGGCGTGGTGGAGACCCACGGCCGCAGCGAGACCGAGGCGATGCTCGCCGGCCTGCCGCAACAACCCCAGCGGCG
This sequence comes from Pseudomonas sp. zfem003, assembly GCF_032621675.1. Taxonomy (NCBI): domain Bacteria; kingdom Pseudomonadati; phylum Pseudomonadota; class Gammaproteobacteria; order Pseudomonadales; family Pseudomonadaceae; genus Pseudomonas; species Pseudomonas sp. zfem003. Next base: position 148,161 of record NZ_JAVYJG010000009.1, read on the forward strand.
CCTGGAGTACCGGGGCGTGCCGCTGACCGAGATGGACCTGGACGGCCTGCTGGCCCACCCGCCACGCCTGGCCCTGGTGGACGAGCTGGCTCACAGCAACGCCCCCGGCAGCCGCCACGCCAAGCGCTGGCAGGACGTGCAGGAGCTGCTGGCCGCCGGCATCGACGTGTACACCACGGTCAACGTGCAGCACCTGGAGGCCCTCAACGACCAGGTGTTCGACATCACCGGCGTGCAGGTGCGCGAGACGGTGCCGGACTGGGTGCTGCAGGAGGCGGACGAGATCCTCCTCATCGACCTGCCGCCTCGCGAGCTGCTGGAGCGCCTGCGCGAAGGCAAGGTCTACGTGCCGGAACAGGCCCGCGCGGCCATCGACGCCTTCTTCTCCCAGACCAACCTCACCGCCCTGCGCGAGCTGGCCATGCAGACCGCCGCCGCGCGGGTGGATGCCGACCTGGCGCGGCGCTACCGCCTGCAGGGCCAGGAGGCACCGCCGGTGCGCGGCCGCCTGCTGGTGGGCGTAGACGGCGACGACCAGGCCGAGCGCCTGGTGCGCCATGCCTGCCGGGTGGCCGAGCGCCGCCACCTGCCCTGGAGCCTGGTGCACGTGGACACCGGCCGCACCCGCAACGAAGACAGCCGCGCCCGCCTGCAGGCCGCCCAGCAACTGGCCGAGCGCCTGGGCGGGGAGGTGGTGACCCTGCGTGCCGAGGCCGTGGCCTCGACCCTGCTGGCCCACGCCCGCGAGCGCCGCGCCAGCCTGCTGCTGGTGGGGCGCAGCCGTCAGCGCCTGCGCCGTCGCTGGCTGGGCCGGGGCGTGGCGGAACGCCTGTTGCGCCATGGCCAGGGGCTGGAGATCAGCGTGCTCGACACCGACCCGGACGCCCGCCCCGCACCCAATGGGCGCGATCCCGTGCCGACGGGCGACTACGGCCTGGCGCTGGGCGCGGTGCTGGCCGCCAGCGGCATCGCCTGGGGCGCGCACCTGGTGCTGGCGCTGCCGAACATCTCCCTGGTGTTCCTCGCCGCCGTGCTGCTGGTGGCGGTGCGCAGCAGCCTGGCCCCGGCGCTGGTGTGCGCCGGGCTGTCGTTCCTGGCCTATGACTTCCTGTTCATCCCGCCGGTGTTCTCCCTGACCATCGCCCGCCAGGAAGACGTGCTGACCCTGCTGTTCTTCCTGCTCATGGCCGGGCTCACCGGCAACCTCGCCTCGCGCCAGCGCCGCCAGGTGCAGGCCCTGCGCAGCACCCAGGCGGAAACCACGGCGCTGCTGGACCTCTCGCGCAAGCTCACCGCCGCCACCGACCGCCAGGCGGTGATGAAGGCGGCCACCCAGCAGTTCGAGGCCTGGAACGACCTGGAAGTGTGTTTGCTGGGCCGTGGCCGTGACGGGCTGTGGAAGATCGAAGCCGGCGTGCAGCGCCTGCTGGCGGACCAGGAGCGGGCCGCCGCCGACTGGTCCTGGCAGCACGAACAGAGCGCCGGCCTGGGCACCGGCACGCTGCCGGGCGGGCGCTGGTGGTGGCTGCCGCTGAGCGGCGAGGACGGCCCGCTGGCTCTGCTCGGCGTGGCCCCGCGTGATGGCCAGCCGCTGTCCGCCGAGCGCCGCCGCCTGCTGGCCGCCCTGGGCCAGCCGCTGGCCCAGGCCCTGGCTCGCGCCCAGTTGGCGGAGGACCTGGAGGCCGCGCGCCTGCACGGCGAGACCGAGCAGCTGCGCAGCGCGCTGCTGGCGTCCGTCTCCCACGACCTGCGCACGCCGCTGACGGCCATGCGCGGCTCCATCGACAGCCTGCTGGCCCTGGGCGAGGCGATCCCCCTGGCGGACCGCCGCGAGCTGCTGGAGGGCACCCGCGACGAGGCCGAGCGCCTGGACCGCTACATCCAGAACTTGCTGGACATGACACGCCTGGGCCACGGCGGCCTCAAGCTCGCCCGCGACTGGGTGGCGCCGGTGGACATCGTCGCCAGCGCCCTGCAACGCCTGCGCCCGGTGCTGGCGCCACTGAAGGTGGAGACGCAGGTGCCCGAGGCGCTGCCGCTGCTCTACGTGCACGCGGCACTCATCGAGCAGGCGCTGGTCAACGTGCTGGAGAATGCCGCGCGCTTCTCGCCCACCGGCGGCCGCCTGCGGGTGGCGGTGGAGGCGGGCGACGACGAACTGCGCCTGGCGGTCAGCGACGAAGGCCCCGGCATCCCGGTGGCCGAGCGCGAGCGCATCTTCGACATGTTCTACACCGCTGCCCGGGGCGACCGGGGCGGGCAGGGCACTGGCCTGGGCCTGGCCATCTGCCAGGGCATGGTCGGCGCCCACGGTGGCCGCGTCAGCGTCGGTGAGGGGCTGGAGGGTCGGGGGACTACGCTGACCCTGCACCTGCCGTTGCACCCGCAGCCGGTGCTGGAGGAGGAGTGATGGCGGGGCGCTGGCGGAAAGGGACGGCGGGGCCGTCCTTCGCGAATGAATTCGCTCCCACAAGGATGCGAGCCGGACTGGCAATCGATGTGATGAATCACCCATGACGACTCCCCAATCAACCGTGCTGGTCATCGACGACGAAGCACAGATCCGCAAGTTCCTGCGCATCAGCCTGGCGTCCCAGGGGCACAAGGTGCTCGAAGCCGCCAACGGCACCGAGGGCCTGGCCCAGGTGGCCCTCGGCCGGCCCGACCTGGTGGTGCTGGACCTCGGCCTGCCGGACATGGACGGCCAGGCTGTGCTGGCCGAGCTGCGCCAGTGGTCCCACGTGCCGGTGCTGGTGCTCTCGGTGCGGGCCAGCGAGGGCGAGAAGGTGCTGGCGCTGGACAACGGCGCCAACGACTACGTGACCAAGCCCTTCGGCATCCAGGAGTTCCTCGCCCGGGTACGGGTGCTGCTGCGCCAGGGCGGCGGCGAGCCCCAGGAGGCCAGTGTGAGCAGCGGCCCGCTGCACCTGGATTTCGCCTACCGCCGCGTCACCCTGGACGGCCAGGAGGTGGCCCTGACCCGCAAGGAGTACGCCGTGCTCGCCCAGCTGGCGCGGCACCTCGGGCGGGTGGTGACCCAGCAGCAACTGCTCAAGGACATCTGGGGCCCCACCCATGTCGAGGACACCCACTACCTGCGGGTGGTGGTGGGCCACCTGCGGCAGAAGCTCGGCGACGACCCGGCCGCACCGCGTTTCATCGTCACCGAGGCCGGCGTCGGTTACCGCCTGCTTGAGGGTTAGGGGCATCCTGTCGCGGTTTTGCGACGGCGCTGTGTTGCGCGCGGTGAATCCGTCGTCTAGCGCTTATTCCTGACCCGCTTGGTTACCCGTTCGGACCCTCTCACGATGCAAGCCCTGCTCGACGACATCCTCGATCACGTACGCCCCCTCATCGGCACCGGCAAGGTCGCCGACTACATCCCGGCCCTGGCGCGGGTTTCCGCCAACCAGCTGGGCATCGCCGTGTACGGCAACGACGGCCAGCTGTACACCGCCGGCGACGGCCACCTGCCGTTCTCCATCCAGAGCATTTCCAAGGTGTTCAGCCTGGTGCAGGCCTTCCAGCATTCCGGCGAGGCCATCTGGGAGCGCCTGGGCCACGAGCCGTCGGGCCAGCCGTTCAACTCGCTGGTGCAGTTGGAGTTCGAGCGTGGCGTGCCGCGCAACCCCTTCATCAACGCCGGGGCGCTGGTGATCTGCGATATCAACCAGTCGCGCTTCGCCGCGCCGAGCCTCTCCATGCGCGATTTCGTGCGGCGCCTCTCGGGCAACCCGGAGGTGGTGTCGGACGCGGTGGTGGCGCGCTCGGAGTACGAACACCGCTCGCGCAATGCCGCAGCGGCCTATCTGATGAAGTCCTTCGGCAACTTCCACAACGACGTGGAGGAGGTGCTGCGCAGCTACTTCCACCACTGCGCGCTGTGCATGAGCTGCGCCGACCTGGCGCGGGCCTTCAGCTTCCTGGCCAACGAGGGCGTCAACGTGCACAGCGGCGAAACCGTGCTGAGCGCCCGGCAGACCCGCCAGGTGAACGCGCTGATGGCCACCAGCGGGCTCTACGACGAGGCCGGCAACTTCGCCTACCGCGTCGGCCTGCCGGGCAAGAGCGGCGTCGGCGGCGGCATCGTCGCCGTGGTGCCTGGGCAGTTCACCGTGTGCGTCTGGTCGCCGGAGTTGAATGCATCCGGCAACTCGGTGGCCGGCATGGCGGCGCTGGAGGAACTCTCCGCGCGGATCGGCTGGTCGATCTTCTGACGATGATCAATGCCGGTGGGGCGCGGATCGGTTGATCATCCGCCGCACCGGATCACCCCCAGCCACGGCCACCGATAGGGACATCGAGCACGCCATGAACGAACGCGAACAGCTTCACCGGGATGGCTTCGCGCTGCTGCGCGGGGCGGTGCCGGCCGATTGGCTGGAGGGCCTGCGCAGCGCCTTCGACGCCGGGGTGAAACCCTCCGCCGAATGGCCGGTGCCGCGCGGCCAGGATTGGCAGCACGCACTGCTGGACCTCGACTCCGGCGTCCGCGCGGTGTGCCGTCTGCCGGCGCTGCTCGCCGTGGTGGGCGCGTTGATCGGCGAGCGCTTCTTCCTCGCCCAGGTGGAAGGGCGCGAGCCCCTGCCCAACGGCGGCAGGCAGCGGCTGCACCGGGACTTCTCCGCCGAGCGCCCCGGCGACACCGTCAACGCCCTGGTCTTCCTCGACGACTACGGCCCCGACAACGGCGCCACCCGCCTCATCCCCGGCAGCCACCGCCCCGACCTGGCAGGGCCTCCCGTCGACTTCGACGACGAATCCCATGCGATTCAACTGAGCGGCTCGGCGGGCGACATCCTCGTCTTCGACGCCGACCTGATCCACGCCGGCAGCCTCAATCGCCTCGGCAGCCGACGCCGCACCCTGCTGGTCGCCTACTTCGCCGCGCCCCTCTACGCCCAGCACCAGGCCACCGCCGCGCTGCGCTATGTGCGGATGGAGCCTGTGGAGTATTTCGAGGTGGGGCGGCGTGGCTAGCTGAGCAGTGCCGCTTGTAAAGGCTCAGTGCAACTCCTCATACCGCTCCAGCGTATCCCGCGCGATCTGCCGGCCCAGCTGGATCAGCTCCGGCGCTTTGTAGAACTCGAAGAAGCGGCAGACGCGCTTGGGCACGTTGATGAGGATGTCCGGCGGGTAGCCGGCGATCTTGTATTGGGCGAGGGAGGTCTGCATGACCTCGAAGCTCTGGTTGACCAGCTCCAGCAGGGAGGCGGGGCCGACGCTGGCGACCACCTGGGAGCCGCTGGCCGAGCGAGGTGCGCCTTCGCGTTCCGGGGCGGCGGCGGGTTGCTGGGCCTGGGGGCGGGCGCTGTCGTCGGTCCACGGGTCGGGCAGGGCGGGGAGGGTGGCGATGGCGTCGGGTTCCTCCTCGTCGTTGCGGCGGCGGAAGGGCAGGCGATCGCCCAGGGAACTGATGAGCTGGTCCAGGCGCCCCTTGAGGGCGGGGGAGCGTTCGATCACCGGGAGCTGGTACTGCTTCTGGTTGGTGGCGTTGAGGTTGACCGCGATGATCAGGTCGCAATGGCTGGAGACCACCGGGACGATCGGCAGCGGGTTGAGCAGGCCGCCGTCCACCAGCATCCGCGAGCCCTGCATCACCGGGGTGAAGAGGCTGGGGATGGCCGCCGAGGCGCGCATGGCCTGGTGCAGGCAGCCTTCCTGGAACCAGATTTCCTGCTGGTTGGTGAGGTCGGTGGCGACGGCGGTGAAGGGGATGGGCAACTGCTCGATGTCGATCTCGCCGACGATTTCGCGGATGCGGCCGAACACCTTTTCCCCGCGGATGGCCCCCAGGCGGAAGCTGACATCCAGCAGGCGCAGGACGTCGAGGTAGTCGAGGCTCTCGGTCCACTCGCGGTATTCATCGAGCTTGCCGGCGGCGTAGATGCCGCCCACGACGGCGCCCATGGAGCAGCCGGCGACGCAGGCGATTTCGTAGCCCCGCGCCTCCAGTTCCTGGATCACCCCGATGTGGGCATAGCCCCGGGCACCGCCCGATCCGAGCACCAGTGCGACGCGTTTGCTCATGCTGCTGTCATCCGTTTCTTTCAGAATGCGCCAGACAATACCTGTCGAGTCCTAGGGCAGCCAAGCGGCGACCGAGCATTGCGTGACCCCGTGGAATCTTTTGGCGGAGCGGCCAGTCTGAGTAGACTGATGGCCATTTCCCATGCAGCCGAGGAGGAAAACCATGAAAGCCTGGATCAGCCTGTCCCTCGTTGCCCTTGCCCTCGTGGGGTGCGCTGGCAAGACGGCGTACCGCGAGAGCTGCGGCAGCCAACTGGATGCCGCCTGGCGTGAGCTCGACCTGGCCAAGGCCGAGGGCTTCGCCGGTACCGTGAGCTATTCCAAGGCCCTGAGCCTGCTGACGGCGGCCAAGACCCAGCAGCAGTTCGAGGGGTTCCAGGGCTGCACGGAGAAGGCCGAGAAGGCGCGCTTCTACATCCGCGAGTCCCGCGCGGGCCGCTGAAAACCGTGGGTGAACGAGCCGGGGCGTGCCCCGGCTTTTTTGTGGCCGCGAGAAGGCCATAGGCAGTGCCTATCGGCTTTATCAAAGAAATTTCTTGTTTAATTTGTCGGGCGATTTCTAATATCCAAGTCATTGCTTGGATAAAGGCCATGGAGAGACGCCTGATGACGACTGCCACTTCTTCCCCGGAAACCCCTTCCACTGCCTCCTGGGGCGATCTTTTCAGCGGGCGGAACGGCCTGCTGGCCGTTGCGCTGACCGGCAGCGTGGCGCTGCACGCGATCAACGTTCATATCGTCACCACCGTGCTGCCGTCGGTGGTGCGTGAGATCGGCGGGCTGGACTGGTACGCCTGGAACACGACCCTGTTCGTGGTGGCGTCCATCATCGGCGCGGCACTGTCGGTGCGGGTGCTGGCGGGCAGCGGGCCGCGAGGCGCCTGCCTGGCGGCGCTGGCCTTGTTCAGCCTGGGCACCATGGGTTGCGCCACGGCACTGTCGATGCCGTGGATGCTGGCGGCCCGTGCGGTCCAGGGGTTGGGCGGGGGGCTGTTGGCGGCCCTGAGTTATGCGCTGATCCGTGTGGTGTTCGAACCGCCGTTGTGGCCCCGCGCGGTGGCGCTGGTGTCAGGTATGTGGGGCGTGGCGACGCTGTGCGGGCCGGCGGTGGGCGGGCTGTTCGCCGAGGCTGGGCACTGGCGCTGGGCGTTCTGGTCGCTGCTGCCGGTGGCGGCGGCCCAGGCCCTGCTGGTGGCGCTGCAGCTCGGCCCGCGTGAGCGTGGCACTGGGGCACCGCCCCGGGTGCCGGTGCTGCAGATCGTCCTGCTTGCCGCCTCGGTGCTGGCGGTGGCTACGGCCAGTCGCGCCGGGCACCTGGCCTGGCAGGGGGGCGGAGTGGTCCTGGGGCTGGCGCTGGGGGCCCTGGCCCTGCGGGTGGATCGCCAGGCGCGGGTGCGTCTGCTGCCCAGCGGCAGTGCATCCCTGGGCGCGCCCCTGGGGGCGGCCTACGCCTGCGTTGCGCTGTTGCTGGTGGGCACCACCACCGAGATTTTCGTGCCGTACTTCCTGCAGGTGCTGCACGGCCAGACGCCGCTGCTGGCGGGCTACCTGACGGCGGCGATGGCGGCCGGCTGGAGCATCGGCTCGCTGACCTCCTCGGGGCGCGAGGGGCGCCAGGCCAATGGCCTGCTGCGCACTGGGCCGCTGTTCTGCGTGGCGGGCCTGGCGGCGTTGGCGGTGGTGTTGCCCCTGGGCAGTGACTGGAGCGCCATGTTGCGGACGCTGCTCGCTGCGCTGGCGTTGGCGGCAGTGGGGGCGGGGGTCGGCATGGGCTGGCCGCACCTGCTCACCCGGGTGATGGCCCTGGCTCCCAAGGGCGAGGAAGACGCTGCGTCCACTGCCATCACCACCGTGCAGCTCTACGGCATGGCCATCGGCGCGGCGGTGGCGGGGCTGGTGGCCAACGCGGCCGGCCTGATCGAACCCGGCGGCGAGGCCGGTGCGCGGTCGGCGGCCGTCTGGCTGTTCAGCGGCTTCATCCTTGCGCCGGCCCTGGCCGCCTGGCTGGTAAGGCGCGTGGCAGAGCGCTGAGACGGTTGCGTCGGGCAGGCGAGGGCGGGGCATAATCCGGCCTCGCCTTTGCCGTTGCCGGAGCACCTGATGCAACTCGACTTCTCCACCCTCACGCCCCTGGAGGCCTACCGCTGGCTGGCCTCCACCGTGACCCCGCGCCCCATCGCCTGGGTCTCCAGCCTGTCGGCCAGTGGTGTCGCCAACCTGGCGCCGTTCAGCTTCTTCCAGGTGATCAGCGACGACCCGCCGACGCTGATGGTCAACGTCGGCAGCCGTGATGACGGCAGCCTCAAGGACACCCTGCGCAACGTGCAGGAAACCGGCGAGCTGGTGATCCACCTGGTGCCGTTCGCCTTCGCCGAGGCGATGAACGCCACCGCTGCACCGTTGGCGTACACGGTGAGCGAGTTCGAGGCCTGCGGCATCGAGCACGAGCCGTCGCTGCGGGTGGCTCCGCCCCGGGTCAAGGGCGCGCCGGTCGCCTTCGAGTGCCGCCTGCTGGAGGCGCAGCCGTTCCCCCGCGACAACCCCAACTGCCACCTGATCTTCGCCGAGGTGCTGCTGGCCCATATCGATGACGGGGTGCTCACCGAGCAGGGGCGCGTCGATACCCAGGCGCTGGACCTGGTAGGCCGCCTGGGCGGCAGCGCCTATGTGCGCACCCGCGACATCTTCAACATGGTGCGCCCCACCTGACCCGCCCGGCCCCGCACCATTGCGGGGCCTTTCGCACGCGCCTGTGCGATCTCGACCGGCTTCTGACGCCGCGACTTTGACGACCTGCCGCCGAATGGTCTGAAAGCGACCTCTGCATATCCAAAAAAACCAGCTAGCGTGGGATTGGCGCGGTCATGGCTTGTCGCCAGCAGGGGCGCGCTCCTAAGTTCGCGCTGTTGTCCGGGGTGGCGAGCGCGTCGACCCGGTTACCGGCATGGAGGGAAGCAGCATGGCATCGGTTGTCCAACGGGGTATCGCCAGCCTGGGCACGGCGGCCAAGCTGGCACTCGGCTTCGGCGTGGTGCTGGCGCTCACGGCAGTGGTGGCGGCCACCGGCTACCTGGCACTGCGCAACGTGGCGGCCGGGGCGGCGCTGCTGGAGCGCATGGACGCCCTGGGCGGCGAGGTGCAACGCATGCGCCTGGTGGAGAAGGACTACGCCCTGACCGGCGATGCCAAGCGCGCCGAGGCCCTGCGCCAGGCGACCCAGACCCTGCTCGAACACAACGAGGCCCTGAAGGGCGACGTGGATGCCGCCAGCCGCCAGGCCCTGGACGAAGTGGCCGGGGCGGTGGGCGGCTACCGCGCGGCCTTCGACCGCTATGTGGAGCTTTCCGACAACATGCGCCTGGCGCTGGAGGCGGCCAACTGGCTGGTGGTCAGCGCCTCCAACAGCCTCGATGTGCTGCAGTCGGGTCTCAACGAGGACGGCATCGACCTGCTGAAAAGCTCCCAGGGTGCAGAGGGCGCGGACATGGTGGCGCAGGGCGGCGAGATCAGCCGCATCTACCAGTCCCTGCTGTTGGCGCTGAATCAGGCCCGTACGCGCCTGGAGCAGAGCCGCAGCACCGGGGAGGCCGCCGATACCCAGATCCAGGAAGCGCTGGACGCCCAGAAGCTCGCCGGTGAGCTGCGCGACCGCATGCAGGACCCGGGCTACGCCGCCGTCCTTACCGAGGTGATCGGCAACATCGACTCCTTCAACGAACGCCTGCGCGAGTACACCGAGAACCTGCAGCAGCAGAAGCGCGAGTTCCAGGGCCTGACCGCCGGGGCCGAGGCCATGGTCGCGGCCGTGGACAAGGCACGTGACCACCAGGAGCAGGCCATGCAGGACCAGCAGCGTGGCAGCTCGCTGCTGATCATCGGCGGCAGCGCGCTGGCGCTGCTGATCGGCCTGGCGGCGGCGATGCTCATCGCGCTGCTGATCGTGCGGCCGCTCAAGCGGGTGATCGAGGTGGCGCAGCAGATCTCCGCCGGCGACCTCAGCGGCGACATCGAGGTGGGCCGCAGCGACGAGGTGGGTCAGCTGCTGGAGGCCATGCGCGCCATGTCGGCCAACCTGCGGAACATGGTCGGCCAGCTGCAGGGCGGGGTGCAGCAGATTTCCAACTCGGCCCAGGCGCTGTCCGCCGTCACCGAGCAGACCCGCGTCGGGGTCAACGGGCAGAAGCAGGAGACCGACCAGGTCGCCACCGCCATGAGCCAGATGACCGCCACCGTGCACGAGGTGGCGCGCAACGCCGAGGCCGCTGCGGCCTCCACCCACAGCGCCGACACCCGCGTAGCCAGCGGCAACGAGGTGGTGCGCCAGAGCCGGGGGCGCATCGACCAGTTGGCCAGGGCGATGGAGATCACCACCCAGAGCATCGAGCAGCTCAGCCAGGAGGCGCAGAGCATTGGCGCAGTGCTGGACGTGATCAAGAGCGTGGCCGAGCAGACCAACCTGCTGGCGCTCAACGCTGCCATCGAGGCGGCGCGGGCCGGCGAGCAGGGCCGCGGCTTCGCCGTGGTGGCCGACGAGGTGCGGGCCCTGGCACGGCGTACCCAGCAGTCCACCGCCGAGATCGAGCGGCTGATCGGCACCCTGCGCGAAGGCGTGCGCCGCTCGGTGGAGACCATGCACCAGAGCGAGAGCCTGGTGCAGAAGACCGTGGAGGACGCCGGCCAGACCGAGGCGGCGCTCAACGGCATTGCCGAGGCCGTGTCCACCCTGCACCAGATGAACCAGCAGATCGCCGCCGCTGCCGAGCAGCAGACGGCGGTGGCCGAAGAGATCAACCGCAGCGTCACCAGCATCCGCGACATCGCCGACCAGTCCGCCGAGGCGATGGAGGAGACCGCCACCTCCAGCACCCGCCTGGCCGCTCTGGGGCGGGACCTGCAGGCGATGGCTGCGCACTTCAGGTTGTGACCGGGCCGACGTTTCCGTGATCGCGCGGCCTGTCGGCCCGGGCTTTCATGAGCAAATCTTGCAAGTCGCTTTGCCAGCGCGCCGGGCGCGGCTAGCATCGGCCGATCGTTCATGGAGCCTGATATGCGAACCCGACTGGATGCCTGCCTCGACGCCATCAACCAGGTCCTGCTGGGCAAGGAGGTGCAGGTCCGTCTGGCCCTCACCTGCCTGCTGGCGCGGGGGCACCTGCTGATCGAAGACCTGCCCGGCATGGGCAAGACCACCCTCAGCCACACCCTGGCCAAGGTGCTGGGGCTCAGCTTCCAGCGCATCCAGTTCACGTCCGACCTGCTGCCCGGCGACATCCTCGGCACCTCGGTGTTCGACAAGGACACCGGCCAGTTCGTCTTCCACCCCGGGCCGGTGTTCGCCGAGCTGGTGCTGGCCGACGAGATCAACCGCGCCACCCCCAAGAGCCAGAGCGCCTTGCTGGAGGCCATGGAGGAGGGGCAGGTGACCATCGAGGGTGCCACCCGGCCGCTGCCTGATCCCTTCTTCGTCATCGCTACCCAGAACCCGGTGAGCCAGGGCGGCACCTTCGCCTTGCCGGAATCCCAGCTGGACCGCTTCCTCATGCGGCTGTCCCTCGGCTACCCGGCCCGCGCGGCGGAGAAGGCGCTGCTGCTGGGCGAGGCCCGGCGCGACCTGCTGCCACGGCTGGAGGCAGTGCTGGACCACGCGGCCCTGGCCGCGCTACAGGACGAGGTGCCCCGGGTGCGCGCCAGCGATGCCCTGGTGGACTACGTGCTGCGCCTGGTGGAGGCCACCCGCACCCACCCGCAGTTCGCCCTCGGCCTTTCGCCACGGGGCAGCCTGGCGCTGCTGGGCGCGGCGCGGGCCTGGGCGCTGCTGGCGGGGCGTGACTACGTGATCCCCGAGGACGTGCAGGCCGTGCTGCCCTCGGTGGCCGGCCACCGCCTGCGCGAGCGCGCCGACCCCACCGGCCACGGCGGCGGCACGCTGGTGCAGTGGCTGCTGCGCGAAGTCCCGGCGCTCTGATGGCCGGTGGCATCCTGCGGCCGCGCTGGGACCGCTGGCTGGCCCGGCGTATTCCTCCGGCCCACGAACTGCGCCTGGACCAGAAGCGCATCTTCATCATCCCCACCCGCACCGGCGCGGCCTTCGGCGGTGCCCTGGTGCTGATGCTGCTGGCGGCCATCAACTACCAGAACAGCCTGGCGTACGGGCTGACCTTTCTGCTGGCCTCGGTGTTCATCCTCGCCATCCTCCACACCTACCGGAACCTCTCCGGGCTGGTGCTGCGGGCGGCCGGCGCACCCCCGGTGTTCGCCGGCGAGCAGGCGCGCTTCAAGGTGCGCCTGGAGAGCCGCCGCCATGCCCACGAGGCCATCGCCCTGGGCTGGCCGCCCGAGCCGCTGCAACTGCAGGACGTGCCGGCCAGCGGGGCCACCGATTACGAGCTGAACCGGCCGGCGCTCCAGCGTGGCTGGCTGCGGCCCGGTCGCCTGCGGGTGGAGAGCCGCTTTCCCCTCGGCCTGCTGGTGGCCTGGAGCTGGGTCGACCTCGACCAGGCCGCGCTGGTGTACCCGCGCCCCTTGCCCGGTGACCTGCCCCTGGCCGCTGGCGGGCGCGCCGATGCGGAGGAGGAGGGCGTGCGCGTGGACGGGCGCGGTGCCGACGATTTCCAGGGCCTGCGGCCCTACCAGCCGGGGGACTCCCGCCGGCGCCTGCACTGGAAGGCCTATTCCCGGGGGCAGGGGTTGTTCATCAAGGATTTCGCCGCCCTCTCCGGGGCGGACCTGTGGCTCGACCTTGCCGGGCTGGACGGCGACCTGGAGAGCCGCCTTTCGCTGCTCTGCCACTGGGTGCTGACCTTCACCGAGCGCGGCCAGCCCTTCGGCCTGCGCCTGGGTGGCCTGGAGCTGCCGGCCGATGTCGGAGAGCCCCACCGCGACGCCTGCCTGCGGGCCCTGGCGCTCTACGGGGTGGCGCCATGAGTGCGGAACAGCCGATCCCGCGCATCGCCCTGACCTGGCTGCTGGTGGCTCAGGTGCTGGTGATCGTCCCGCACCTGGTGCACCTGCCGGTGTGGATCATCGGCCTCTGGGTGGTCTGCGCGGCCTGGCGGGTGCAGATCTTCCGCATGCGCGCGCGCTACCCCAATGGCCTGGCGAAGATCCTGATGATGCTGGTGGCGGCTGCCGGCGTGGTGCTGTCCCGGGGCAGCCTGATCGGCCTGGATGCCGGTGCGGTGCTGCTGGTGGCGGCCTTCATCCTCAAGCTGGTGGAGATGCGCACCCGGCGTGATGCGCTGGTGCTGATCTTCCTCGGCTTCTTCACCGTGGTGGTGGCGTACCTGTTCGACGACGGCATGCTCGCCGGGCTCTACAGCCTGCTGCCGGTGACGGCCTTGCTGGCGGCGCTGATCGGCCTGCAGCAGAGCGGTTTCGCCCAGCGCCCGACCGCCACCCTGAAGCTGGCCGGCACCCTGTTGCTGCAGGCGCTGCCGCTGATGCTGGTGCTGTTCCTCTTCTTCCCGCGCATGGGACCGCTGTGGTCCTTGCCGTTGCCCAGCGACAAGGGCGTGACGGGGCTTTCCGACGACATGGCGCCCGGTGACATCGCCGAGCTGAGCCAGTCCGGCGCGCTGGCCTTCCGCGCCAGCTTCGAGGGCGACCCGCCACCCCGGCGCGAGCTCTACTGGCGGGCACTCACCCTGGAGCGCTTCGACGGACGGCGCTGGTCCCAGTCCCCGGCGAGCCAGGTGCAGGCACCGGCGCAATGGGCGAAGCAGGGCCCCGCACTCGACTACAGCGTGGTGATGGAGCCCAGCGGCAAGCCCTGGCTGTTCGGCCTGGATGTGGCCGAGACCCGCGTCGAAGACACCCGCCAGATGGTCGACTTCCACCTCCAGCGGCGCCTGCCGGTGGAGCGCTCGCTGCTCTACAGCGTTACCTCCTGGCCCCAGGCGGTGCGCGACCCGCAGCTGGCGGACGCGGTGCGCCGACGAAACCTGCAACTGCCCCGCGCAGGCGACCCGCGCGCGCGGGCCTGGGCCGAGCAGTTGAGCGCCCACTACACCGAGCCGGATGCCCTGGTGCAGGCGCTGCTGCGGCATTTCAACCAGGAGCCGTTCGTCTACACCCTGCGCCCGCCGCTGGCCGAGCGGGACACGGTGGATGCCTTCCTGTTCGACAGCCGACGGGGCTTCTGCGCCCACTACGCCGGCGCCATGACCTTCGTCCTGCGTGCCGCCGGCATTCCCGCGCGGGTGGTGGCCGGCTACCAGGGGGGCGAGATCAACCCCGCCGGGAACTACGTGCTGGTGCACCAGTTCGACGCCCATGCCTGGGTCGAATACTGGACGGCCGCCGCCGGCTGGACCCGTGTCGACCCCACCTTCCAGGTGGCGCCGGAGCGCATCGAGAACGGCCTGGAACAGGCCGTGGCCCAGGAGCAGAGCTTCCTGCAGGACTCGCCCTTCTCCCCCCTGCGTTACCGCGACATCGGCTGGATCAACCAGCTGCGCCTGGCCTGGGACCGGGTGAACTACGGTTGGCAGCGCTGGGTGCTGGGCTACCAGGGCGAGACCCAGGCACAGGTGCTGCAACGCTGGTTCGGCCAGCTGGACGCGCGCACCTTCGCCCTCCTGCTGGTGGGCACGGCGGCCTTCCTGGTGGCCCTGGTGGCGCTGTTGATGTTCAAGCCCTGGCGCCGCGAGCGGGACCCGCAGGTGCGCCTGCACCAGGCCTTCGAGCGTGTGCTGGCCCGCCACGGGCTGGTGCGCGGTGCCGCCGAGGGCCCGCGTGATTTCGCCGCCCGTGCCGCCCAGGCCCTGCCGCAGCAGGCGCGGCTGATCGAGGAATTCGCCCGCCGCTATGAGGCGCTGCGCTATGCTGGCGCCCCTGAAGCGCCGGCCGACCTGCGGCGCACGCTGAACAACCTGCGCCGGGCCCTGCCCTGGCGCCTGACTCGACAGGAGCGCTGACCCGGGCCTCGCCGGGGCGCTCCGCCGAAGGAACACCTGCCATGTCCGCCATGCTCGACGACCTGATCGCCCAGGTCCTGAAACTCGAAATCCAGCTCATCTCCGCCCGTGCCCGCCTGGAGGCCAGCACCGACGACGAGGCCCTGCACGACCTGCGCATCAACCTGCGGCGCCTGCGCAGCCTGCTGCGGCCGTTGCGTGGGCTGCCGGTGGCCGATGTGCTGATCGAGGCAGCCCGGGAACTGGGGCGGATCACCACGCCGCTGCGCGACCTGGAGGTGCTGATCGCCGAGCTGTCCCGCCACCACCACGAGCGCCTGGCCGAGCCCCGCCGCGTGCGCCTGCGCCAAGGCTGCCGCGAGGTGCTCCAGGCCCCGGCGCTGGAGCGGCTGTTCCAGGTGCTCGACGCCTGGCCGCAGCTGCTGCGCCTGTCCGCCCGTGAAGGCTTGCTGGAGCAGCCGCGCAAGCGCATCCGCAAGCGCCTGCTGAAGGACTGGGCCCGCCTGGAGCAGGCCCTGGCCGATCCGGCTCACGACCGCCACGCCCTGCGCCTGCTCATCAAGCGCGCGCGCTATGGCGCCGATGCCTACCCCGGGGTGGTGGAGGTGCCGGAGCGTACCCGGCGCCTGCTCAAGGGGGCCCAGGATGCCCTGGGCAAATGGCACGACCGCCTGCAGTGGCTGGCCACTGCCGAGCGTGAGCCGGACCTGGCCCCGCGCACCCGCGCCTGGAGCACCGCCCTGCATGCCGCCGAGCTGCGGGCCGACCGCGTGCTGGAGAAGTTGCAGGCACGCCTGGGCTGAGGTGCCGCCGCTGGCGTTTATCCCCTCCGGGTTGTCGGGACTCGCTTGAAGTTCGGCTTCCGGGGGGCGGGGGCTTCCCCTACCATCGCCCCATCCTAGAGCCGTGGATGAGATCCCGATGACCTTCTTCGAATTGATGCAGGCGGTCCGGAAGGACCCGCTGGACGTGACCGTGCCCGCTCGCTGGGCCCAGGGCCGTGCGAGCTTCGGCGGCCTGGTGGCGGCGCTGGCCTATGGCGCCATGCGTGACAAGGCGCAACCGGGCCGGCCGGTGCGCTCCCTGGCGATCACCTTCGTCGGCCCGATGGAGGCCGAGGTGCCGGCCCGCTTCGAGGCCGAGGTGCTGCGCGAGGGCAAGGCGGTGAGCCAGATGTTCTGCCGGGTGCGCCAGGGCGAGCAGACCGTGGCGGTGGTGCAGGGCAGCTTCGGCGCCGCGCGGGATTCGGCAATTGCCGTGGAGGGCGAGCCGGCCCCCGTGATCAAGGCCCCCGATGCCTGCCAGGAGCTGCCCTACCTGCGCGGCGTGACCCCCGAGTTCACCCGTTACCTGGCGATGCGCTGGGGCATCGGTGGCATGCCGTTCACCAACAACCCCAGCCGTGAGATGGGCGGCTGGGTGAGGCTGCGTGGGGAGGTGGAGGAAGCCCCGGTGGACGAGGCGCTGCTGCTGGCCCTGGTGGACGCCTGGCCGCCGGCGGTGCTGCCGCACCTGCGCTCGCCGGTGCCAGGCAGTTCGCTGACCTGGACCATCGAATTCGTGCAGCCGGCGCCGGCCCTGAGCACCCTGGACTGGTGCCTGTACCGCGCCGAGATCGACCACGCCCGGGATGGCTACGGCCACATCTCCGCACGGCTCTGGACCCCGGCGGGCGAGCTGGTGGCGCTGAGCCGGCAGACGGTGGCGGTGTTCGGCTGAGTCAGACCGCCTGCTCGACGCGGTTGCGACCGGCGAGCTTGGCGGCGTAGAGGGCCTTGTCGGCACGCCCCAGCAGGCTTTCCAGGCTTTCGCCGGGGTGCAGCTGGGCCAGGCCCAGGCTGACGGTCAGGTGCAGCGCCTGGCCGTCGGGCAGTTCCATGCACTGGCCCTCGATCTCGCCACGCAGGCGTTCGGCCACCTGCCGGGCCGCGTCCAGGGTGGCCTCCGGCAACAGCGCGGCGAACTCCTCGCCGCCCAGCCGACCCAGCACATCCACTTCCCGCAGGGTGGCGGTCATCGCCCGTGCCGCCGCCTGCAGGGCTTCGTCACCGGCGCTGTGGCCGTGCTGGTCGTTGACGGCCTTGAAGTGGTCCAGGTCCATCATCAGCAGGCAGCAGGGGTGGCCGAAGCGGTCTTGCTGGCGCAGCAGGTCACCGGCGCGCTGCATGAAGGCGCGGCGATTGCCCAGGCCGGTGAGGGCGTCGGTGGTGGCCAGGGTCAGCAACTCCTGTTCGAGCCGCTTGCGCGGGGTGATGTCGTAGCTCCAGACCAGGTAGGCCGGCTCGCCGTCCACCTCCACCAGGCGCCCGGAGATGACGCCCCAGTAAGGCTGCTGGCGGCCCAGCCGGGCTTCCCAGTCATCCAGCTCGCCACGGGATTCCAGTGTGGCGCGAAACCGCTGGGCTTCCTCGGGGTCGGTGAACAGCTGATCGAGGGCGACCCGGCGCGCCCGCGCCCAGGCGTGGCGCCTCAGCAGGCGCTGGGTGACGAAGTGGACCTTGCCGGAAAGGGTGCCGATGAGGGCCACGTCGCTGGGGCTGGCTTCGAGGATGTCCCGCAGCAGCTCGCGGCCCTGGCGCAGCTCGCGGGTGCGGGCGTCCACCCGCGCCTCCAGGCTCTGGTTCAACTCGCCCAGGCGCTCGGCCAGGCGTCGTTCGCGCCGGTAGTTGCGCACCAGTTGCAGCATCAGCAGCGAGCCGCCACCGAGCAGGCCGCAGAGGGCCCAGGCCAGGTTGTGGAAGTAGCGGTAGAGGTGCTGGCGCTCGCCGTCCAGCTCGTTGGCCAGGGAGATGTTGGCGGCCACCATCACTTCGTGCATGGCGAGCTGCAGGGGTGGCAGTTCATGGATCACCTCGCCGGCAAGCTGCCTGGCCGTGTCGCGGTCCTCCCAGCTGGCGCGCTGTTGCCAGTGGAGGCTGAGCTGCTCCACCTGGCGCAGGGTGCCGTTCACGTCCGGTCGGGGGCGGGGCAGGTGGGCGAACATCGGGTGGTCGGAGAGGTCGCGGGTCAGGCTGCGCAGCACGCCCAGCCGCACGGTGAAGGCCGAGGGGCTGCTGCCCCCGCTTTCCAGGCTGCGGGCCTCCTCGACGAGGCGGCCCATGGCGTTGCGGATCTGGTAGGCCTGCCACAGCTCGCCATGGGAGGTCGGGTGGCCCAGTTGCCGGGCCTCGCGGATCACCATCCACAGGCAGCCGGCCACCACCACGGCCATGCCGGCCAGCAGCGCCAGCAGGACGAACATGACCATCCGCTGGCGGGCGATGTAGGCGGCGTTGTCGGGTAGGCGCTCGGGCATGGCTTACTCGATGAAGATCTCGCTGAGTTGCCAGATGGCGCGGTTGTAGTACTTCTGGGTCCGCAGTTCGTGGTGCTGGTCGAACGGGTACATGAGAAACAGTGGCCCGAGGGATTCCACCGGCATCGGCTGGCCGTCGCGCTGGTAGGCGATGACCGGGGAATAGCGGTTGATGTCGCTGGCCGGGATGATCACCGAGTAGTCGTTCAGTGCGCGCATGCGCAGCTGGGCATTGGCCGGTGGGCTCACGTGCAGCTGGCGCAGCAGGTAGGCCAGGGGCACGCCGCGCCACTCGGAGACGCGATCATCTGCCGGGCCACGGGCCGTGACGGTGGTGGCTGGCATGCTCTGCAAGGTGCGCAGGGTGAAGGTGCGGACGGGTTGCCCAGGGCTGTGCACCCTCAGGGCGGGCAGGTCCAGCGGGTAGGCGGCCTCATCTGCCCGGACCCAGGAACAGGCCAGTAGCGTCAGGAAAATGGTGACAAAAAAACGTCGCTTTAACGGCATGCGACTGTCCTCGGGCCTCGTGGTGCCAGCATATCGTCAGCATGCCGGCAGGCTTGAGGGAATCCGACGAAACGTGATGGCGCTTTGATGTCCGTTCAGGAACGGTTCCGCCAGTTGCGCCACCAGCCGCCGCTGAAGAGGAAGCGCGGGAAGGTCACGAACTGCTCCATCAGGATGCGTCCCACCGCATCGCGGCGGCCGTCGAAAGGCTCCGGCGCTTCGTGCTCCAGGCGGTGGCCGTGGCCTTGCAGGGCGAGGGAGGCCAGCACGCCGATGACCCCCAGCGCCAGGGGCAGCCAGGCCAGGTCGAACAGGCCGGTGAGGATCACCAGCACCGAGACGATGAACAGCGGCACGGCGATCAGGTGCAGCACGAGGTTGGTGGGGTTGCGGTGGTTCCTGGCGTAGGTGCGCCACTGCCAGCGGTGAAGATCGGGATGACGTTTGCCCATGTGCGAATCCTCCGGGATTGGCGGGCAGTCTAGGCCGGCCCCGAGGGGGCCGGCGAATGGGTCTTCTCTATGGGTGGGATAGAAGCGGCTACAGCTTGAGCTGGCGGATGGCGCGGGACAGCTCGCTGGCCAGTTCGGCCAGCTCGTTGCTGGTGGCGGCGGAGCCGACGGTCTGGCCGACGGTGAGTTCGGTGACGTCGCGGATGCGCACCACGGCGCGGGTCATTTCCTCGGCCACCTGGCTCTGCTGCTCGGCGGCGACGGCGATCTGGGTGTTGCTCTCACGCATCTGCGCCACCGCTCCGGCGATGGCGGCCAGGGCTTCTCCGGCTTCGTGGGCCTGCTGCACGCAGCTGTCGGCCTTGTAGGAGCTCTCCTGCATGAACTCCACGGCGTCCCGGGTGCCGGACTGCAGGGCGTTGATCATGGAGGTGATCTCGTCGGTGGAGTCCTGCACGCGGCGGGCGAGGTTGCGCACCTCGTCGGCCACCACGGCGAAGCCACGGCCCATTTCCCCGGCGCGGGCGGCTTCGATGGCGGCGTTGAGCGCCAGCAGGTTGGTCTGCTCGGCGATGCCGTGGATGACGCTGACCACGCTGCTGATCTTCTGGCTGTCTTCGGCGAGGCGGCCGATCATCTCGGCGGTCTGCTGCACACCGCTGGACAGCCCGGCGATGGACTCACCCACGCGGCTGACCACCTGCTGGCCATTGCCGGCCAACTGGTCGGCGGTGCGCGACTGGTCGCGGGTGTCGGCGGCGTGCTGGGCGATGTGGTGGACAGTGGCGGACATCTCGTTGATGGCGGTGGCGGCCTGGTCGGTCTCGCTCTGCTGGCCGAGCATGCCCTGGCGGACCTCGCCCATGCTGCCGGCGAGGCGGGCGGCACCCTCGTCGAGACGGGCGGTGACCTGGGCGACGGTGCCCACCACGCGCTGGAAGCCCGACTGCATGGCGTTGAAGGCGCTGGCCATCTGGCCCACTTCGTCGCGGCTGTCCAGCGGGACGCGGGCGGAGAGGTCGCCGCTCTTCTCCACGTGGAGCATCACGTCCTTGAGGGTATTGAGGTGGCTGAGCAGGAAGCGGATCAGCAGCTGCGAGGACGCCAGCAGCACGATCATCAGCAGGAACACGGTGACGGCGTAGTTGAGGGTGCGATCAGCGAACACCTCGATGAAGCTCGGCCCTCGGGCCAGTACGGCCACGCGCTGGCCCTGGCCGGCGTCCTGCACCTGGGCGCCGATGACCGGGTCGTTGCCGAAGAGGTTGTCATGGGGGAGGTCGACCCAGCCATTGGCACGGGCCAGTGCCGAGCCATCGACACCGCGCACCTCGGGGCTGCTGCCGCTGGCGAAGACCACCACGTCCCCGCCGCCGGGCAGGGCCTGGCCGCTCGGCCAGGCCTTGAGCAGCTGCGCCCTGGATTGCGCCGCCTCGCGGGCAGCCTGCTGGCGGGCATCCTGTTCCAGGGAAATGGCATGCAGCACCAGGAGCAGGGTGGTGGCGAATGCCACCGCGTTGACGGCCCAGAACTTGTACTTCAGTGACAGGTCGCGAATCCATTTGCCCATGGGATCGTTCTTCTTCTCGGTATGGCTGTTGGCAAGGTGCCAGCATTGTTTCGCAGCACTCTGACGCGAAACTTGATCCTTATCAATTCGCACTTTCGCACGAAGAGGTTAGGCGATATCTGGCAGCCCAAAGAACTGACGAGCGCATGCCGTGCTGTGTGAGGCGAGCTGTTCCTGGGACTCGCCCCGGTGCAGCGCGACCTCCCGCAAGACTTCCGTGAGGAAGGCCGGCTCATTGCGCCCATGCTTGGGTTTCGGCCGCAAACTGCGAGGCATTAGGTAGGGCGCATCACTTTCCAGCATCAACCGACCGGCGGGAATGTCCCGCACCAGTGGGTGCAGGTGGGTGCCACGGCGCTCATCGCAGATCCAGCCGGTGATGCCGATGTGCAGGTCGAGGTCCAGGTAGGCGTACAGCGTGCGCTGCTCGCCGGTGAAGCAGTGCACCACGGCGGCGGGCAACTGGTCGCGGAAGGGGCGGAGGATCGCCAGCAGGCGTTCGCTCGCCTCGCGCTCGTGGAGGAACACCGGCTTGCCCAGCTCCACGGCCAGCGCCAGCTGTTCTTCGAGGGCCTTTTCCTGCAGTGGGCGGGGGGAGAAGTCGCGGTTGAAGTCCAGGCCGCATTCGCCCACGGCACGCACGTCCGGCTCGCTCAGCAAGGCCTTCAGGCGACGAGCGGTATCGGTGTTCCAGTGGCTGGCATCGTGGGGGTGGACCCCGGCGGTGCTGAACAGCCGTTGCCGCTCGGGATCGAGCCGGCGGGCCAGTGCCAGAGCGGCTTCGCTTTCCTTCTCGCTGGTGCCGGTGAGCACCATCTGCACCACGCCTGCGGCGATGGCGCGCTCCAGAAGGGCTTCGCACTCGGGGGCGAAGCTCGGGTGGGTCAGATTGACGCCGATGTCGATGAGTTGCATCTTTCCTACCTCTCTGATGCGAGCGGGGCAGGATAGCAAGCGCCCGATCAGTCGAAAAAGCCAATATTTACGTGGGGTTATGCGGGTTCGTCGGCAGGGCGACCGCCGGTGGCTGGCAATGCACGGCGGGCTGTGACACTCTCCGCGCCCCCTCGCTGGCGCCCAGGGAACTCCCCTGTGGCATGGCGTTCTCAGTCGCTCGGGTTCGCATGGTGCGGGCCGTACGGGTCCGGAGATCAGATGACGCGAATCCTGCCGCTGCTCGTGTGCCTGCTGGCCCTGCTGCCGTTCCCGGCGGCGGCGCGCCTGGCCGGCCCGCCGGAGAACTGGCAGCAGCCGAGTGAGGCCCGCGACCTGGCGCAGATCCGCCGGACCGGGGTGCTCAAGGTGCTGGTCAACCAGAGCCGCAACAGCTCTGGCGAGGTGAAGGGCCAGGCCATCGGCGTCGAGTACCACCGCATCCGTGCCTTCGAACAGTTCCTCAACCGTGATGGGCGCCCGCTCGAAGTGCGCATCATTCCCCGCCCCAAGGACCAGCTCGCCGCGGCATTGCTGCGCGGTGAGGGCGATCTGGTCGCTCCCGGTGAACTCCTTGATCCCCGTGCCACCTCGGACGTCAGCGCCAGCGCGCCGGTACGCGAGCACGTGCCGCTGGTGCTGGTGGCGCGCACCGGTGACCGGCGTTTCCAGCGCCTGGAGCAATTGGCCGGGCGGGTGGTGACCCTGCCCGCCGGCAGCGGCGCGGCGGAGGCGGTACGCAAGGTGAACCGGCAGCTCGCCCAGCGCCACCTGGCGCCCATCGCCATCGATTGGGTGGACCCGAGCCTGGCGGTGGAAGACGTGCTGGAGATGGTGCAGGCCGGCATCTATTCGATGACGGTGGTGGAGCAGCCCATTGCCGAGCGCTGGGCCAAGGTGCTGCCCAAGCTGCGCATCGACCGCCACCTGGTGCTGGACAACCAGCGCGACATGACTTGGTACGTGCGCCGCGATGCGCCGATGCTGCGGGCCAGCATCGACCGTTTCCTGGCGACCTACAAGACGCCGGCAGACCAGGACGCCACCTTCCAGCGCGTCTACCGGCGCCTGTACAAAGTGCGCTACCCGCTGGCCCGGGCTGATCGCCAGCGGCTTGAGAAGGTCCGCCCGGTGCTGCAGCGCTTCGCCGACGAGCATGCACTGGACTGGTTGAACCTGGCGGCGGTGGCCTTCAAGGAGTCCAGCCTCAACCCCGGTGCGAGGGGCGCCAGTGGGGCGACCGGGCTGATGCAGATCACCCCGGCTGCGGCACGCTCGGTGGGGGTGGGTGACATCCATGCGCTGGACAAGAACGTGCAGGCCTCGGCCCGCTACATGGCGAAGCTGCGCAAGGGCTTCTTCAACAGCGCTCAGCTCAACGAGCGTGAGCGCATGGCCTTCGTGCTGGCGGCCTACAATGTGGGCCCGCAGCGGGTCCAGAGCCTGCGTGCCGAGGCTCGTCGGCGGGGGCTCAATCCCAACCAGTGGTTCTTCCAGGTCGAGCGCGTCGCCGCCGAGCAACTGGGCATGGGCGTGGTGAGTTATGTCAGCGCGGTCAACAAGTACTACCTGGCTTACGCCCGGGAGCGGGACGACCTGGAGGGGCAAGTCCGCGTGGCCAGTCGAGGGCGCAAATAATCGATTTTATCGATAGCGATTACGGGTTTTTTGCGATTTTAATATCGATAAATTTGGATAGGATGGCGTCCACCTGAACCCACAACGCTTCACAACGAAAGGAACAGCCACCATGTCGAACACCCTCAAGCGCCTCTTCTCCACCAATGCCGGCATCGGCATCACCCTGCTTCGCGTCGTCACCGGCCTGACCTTCATGGCCCACGGCTCGCAGAAGCTCTTCGGCCTGTTCGGCGGCTACGGCCTGGCTGGCACCGGCCAGTGGATGGAGAGCATCGGCCTGACCCCGGGCTACCTGATGGCCCTGATGGCGGGCAGCGCCGAGTTCTTCGGCGGCCTTGCCCTGGTGATCGGCCTGCTGGTGCGTCCGGCGGCGCTGTCGCTGATCGTGGCGATGGTGGTGGCGACCTTCAGCGTGCACTGGGCCAGCGGCTTCTTCATCACCGACGGTGGCTTCGAGTACGCGATGATCCTTGGCCTGATCGCCGCGACCCTGCTGATCGAAGGGGCCGGGCGCTACTCCCTGGATCGCAAGCTGGCGCAATAATCCGGCGTTCGCAGCAAGCCCTACACGCAAAACCCGAGGCAGTCACTGCCTCGGGTTTTTTCATGGGCGGCTTATGGGGCGGCCTGCTCGGCGCGACGGCTGGCCAGTTCCAGGGCGGCATTCAGGCGCAGGCGTTCGCGTTCGTCGAAGCGCTCCTCCGCCAGGCGCTGGATGGCCTGACGCTGGTCTGCCTCGCTCAGGCCTGCGTTGGCTTCGATGCGCAGTTTCTCTTCCTGGAAGGCGGCGATACGGCGATTCCAGCCCTGCCGGCGGCCGTCCAGTTCCTCCAGGCGCTGGGTGGCCTCGGCGCCTACCAGTTGCTGGCGCAGGCGGCGGATCTCCGCGGGGCTGGCCCCTTCGGCCTGGAGGCGGCTGGTGGCGGTACGCAGTTCCACTTGCAGTTGCGGCAGGAGCGCATCGTGCAGCTCCTCGGGCAATGCCTGGCGCAGCCGGTCCACGGCGGCCGCCTTGGCGTCGTCGTCGAGGCTGGCGTCGTGGCGGATGGCCAGGCGCTCGAGGGTGAAACGGTTGTACGCCTCTTCGCGGGCGAAGAACGCCTGGTGGGCTTCCGGGCTGAAGATCCGTGCGCGCAGGGCGGCCACGGCGTCCTCCCGCTGGCGCAGGGCCGCGAGGTCGGTCTGCTGGGGCAGGTCGCGTTCCAGTTCGATCAGTTGCCGCTTGTAGTCCAGGTACTGCTCCAGCAGTGCCAGGGCCTGCTGCCGGGCGGGCTCCTGCAGCTGGCTGGCGACGTAGTCGCGCAGGCGTTGCACGGTGGTGGCCAGGGGCTCTTCACCCATGGCGGCGAGGAAGTAGTCGAACAGCAGGCGTATGTCTTCCTCGATCACCAGGTTGCCGGCCGCATCCACTCGCAGGCGACCGTCGACTTCCGTCCCGGCGAAGGAGGGCGGGAGGGGGGCGATGGCTGTCGGCAGCGGCGGTGGGCCGGTGAGCGCAGGTTCGGGAGATTCGATGGGTTCGGCCGCTTGCGGGGTGATGGCCGGGAGTGGGCTGCCGGTGCCCGGTTCGGCCTGCTCGGCACCCTGGTGAAGGAACACGGCAAGGCCGCCGGCGAACAGCAGCGGGATGGAGAGAAGGCGCTTTTTCACGGTTACCTCGGATGAGGGACGGAGCCCGGAGGCTCCGCCCATGGGGTTACAGCCCTTCGTTCTTCAGGCGGTTGGCGTGCTGGCGGTAGACGCTCACAGGCGGCGTCTCGAACAGGCTGACCAGGCCGAACAGGTGGTTGACCTCGTCCAGGTGGTTCATGCGGTAGTCGTCACGCACGACCCTGCCCAGGTGGGAGCTGCAGCGGCCGACCAGCCCGTCGTTCTCCTGGCCCTTGAACGGCAGCGAGGTGATGAGCAGCAGGGGATCGCTGATATCGAAGGGGTTGGTGAGGGTACGGACACCGCTCCAGGAGTAGTAGCGCACGCCCCGGGCCGCGTAGGCGCCTTCGCCGCAGACGGTGGTGGGGACGCCGTCGGGGAAGCGGGCGTTGAACTTGGCCGAGCCGACGGGCGTCAGGGATTCCAGGCCGGCCAGGACATCCTGGGGCAGGTTGCTGGAGCTGCCGGACATGATGTGGATCACCTTGCCGATGGCGTTGGCGATGTTGGCGAGGAAGGCTTCGCCGGCGGAGTCCCGCGGTATGTTGCGCAGGAAGTCGGCGGTGGCGGAGCCTTTGTGGGGGCTGCCGACGGAGGTCACCGAGGCCACCAGGTTGGGACGGATGCCGGCGACGTAGCGCGCGGTCGGGCCGCCGTGGCTGTGGCCGATGAGGTTGACCTTGGGCTTGCCGCTGATGGCGACGATGTCTTCCACCTGCTCCAGCAATTCCTCGCCACGGGCCTCGGTGGAGTTCAGCTGGCTGACCTCGGCGACGTAGACCGAGGCGCCGTGGCGGCTCAGTCCGTAGGGGATGCCGTACCAGTAGTCCACTCCGAGGATGCTGTCGAAGCCGAACATGCCGTGGGCCAGGACGATGGGGTACCGGGTCTGGGTGTAGCCGGTGGCGGCGAAGGATTGGGCGGAGGCGAGCAGGCCGGCGCCGAGGCCGAGGGCCAGGAAAAGTTTGCGTTTCGTCATGAAGTGCTTGCTCTTGCGGTTGATGGATGAGGACGCGGCGCTTCCCGCAAGGTGGCGTCTCGTCCGTGGAACGCTCAGGGCAGTCAGTTGGGGCTCTTCTTGAAATGGAACTGGGCGTCTAGTCGGGGGCTTGGTCGGCGCCCGTGGCCCGAAGCGGGGGGAGTATGCGCGCCGTTACATGGGCGGCTTGAGCGACTCGCCAGTTAAATCCTGTAGGACGTTGCTGAGGAATCGGCGGCTTCTCTTGGGTTGCCGTTCAGGTGGGCCTGGGCATCGATTGATCCCCGGCCCCTGGACGTGTCGGTCGCGGCGCTGCGGCGCGAAGCCCGGTGTGCCGCCCGGACGGGTGCCTGTTTCGAGGGCGCTACTGGACGGACTTGTCGTCTTTCCGGCTGGCCAGCTCCATGGCGGCGTTCAGGCGCAGGCGCTCGCGTTCGTCGAAGCGCTCTTCGGCCAGGCGCTGGATGGCCTGGTGCTTGTCGGCCTCGCTGAGCCCGGTATTGGCTTCGATGCGGGTTTTCTCTTCCTGGAAGGCGGCGATGCGGCGGTTCCAGCCTTGCCGACGGCCGTCCAGCTCCTCCAGACGCTGGGTGGCTTCGGCGCCTACCAATTGCTGGCGCATGCGGCGGATGTCCGCCGGGGTGGCGCCCTCGGCCTGCAGACGACTGGTTTCCATCCGCAGTTCGGCCTGGAGCTGGGGCAGGACGGCATCCTGCAACTCCTCGGGCAGGGACTGCCGCAGGCGATCCACGGCCTGGGCCTTGGCGTCGTCGTCGAGGCTGGTGTCATGCCGGATGGCGAGACGATCGAGGGTGAAGCGGTTGTACGCCTCTTCCTGGGCGAAGAACGCGCGGTGGGCCTCCTGGCTGAAAAGGCGCGCGCGCAGGGCGGCGACGGCATCTTCCCGCTGGCGCAGGGCGGCGAGGTCGGCCTGGCGGGGCAGGTCGCGCTCCAGTTCGGCCAGCTGGCGCTTGTAGTCCAGGTATTGGTCCAGCAGGGCGAGGGCCTGCTGGCGGGCGGGTTCCTGCAGCTGGCTGCCGATGTAGTCGCGCAGGCGCTGCACGGTGGTGGGCAGGGGCTCCTCGCCCATGGCGGCGAGGAAGTAGTCGAAGAGCCGGCGCACGCCTTCTTCGATCACCAGGTTGCCGGCGGCGTCCACCTGCAGGCGGCCATCCACTGTGGTACCGGCGAAGGAGGGTGGCAGGGCAGCAACCTTCGGGGGCAGGGAGGGGGCGGCGTCGCTGGCGGCCGGTTCGGGGGAGAGGGCCGAGTCGCTGGCCTGCGGGGCCGGTGCGGTGATGACAGGCGCGGCACGGCGGGCCTGGCCGGTGTCGATGTAGAGCAGGGCGGCGAGGCAGCCGGCGAACAGCAGGGGCAGGGACAGCAGGAGTTTCTTCACGGGCACCTCGAACAGGGGGCGGGGCCCGAAGGCCCCGCCCGTTGGGTCACAGTCCGTCGTTCTTCAGGCGGTTGGCATGTTGCCGGTAGACGGTGACGGGGTCGGTCTCGAACAGGCTGACGAGGCCGAAGGTCTGGTTGACCTCGTCCAGGTGGTTCATGCGGTAGTTGTCACGCACCACCTTGCCCAGGTGGGAGCTGCAGCGGCCGACGAGGCCGTCGGTGGCTTCGCCCTTGAAGGTCAGGGCGGTGGCGGCCAGCAGGCCGTCGCTGACGTCCAGCAGGTTGGTCATCGGGCTGGTGCCGCTCCAGGAGTAGTAGCGCACGCCATTGACCTGGTAGGCGCCTTCGCCACAGGCGGTGGTGGGGATGCCCTGGGGGAACTTGGCGTTGAAGCGGGCCGCGCCCTGGCTGTTGAGCGACTCCAGGGAACCGAGTGCGTTCTGCGGCTGGGTGCTGCGGCTGCCGGAGAGGAAGTTGATGAGGCTGCCGAGGCCGTTGACGATGCCGGCCAGGACGGCTTCACCGGCAGAGCCCGGGGGGATCTGGCGCAGGAAGTCGGCGGTGGCGGAGCCCTTGTGCGGGCCGCCGACGCTGGTGGCAGAGGCGACCAGGTCGGGGCGTACGCCGGCGACGTAGCGGATGGTCGGGCCGCCGTGGCTGTGGCCGATGAGGTTGACCTTGGGCTTGCCGCTGATGGCGACGATCTCTTCCACCTGTTCCAGCAGCTCTTCGCCGCGTGCCTCGGAGGTGTTCAGCTGGCTCACCTCGGTGACGTACACGCTGGCGCCGTCGCGTCGCAGGGCGGAGGGGATGCCGTACCAGTAGTCGACGCCGAGGATGCTGTCGAAGCCCAGCATGCCGTGGGCCAGCACGATGGGATAACGGGTCTGGGTGTAGCCGGTGGCGGCCAGTGATTCTCCGGAGGCGGCCAGGCCGACTCCCAGGGCGAGGGCGAGCAGGATCTTGTTGTTGTTCATCGGGTGCTCTCGTGGGTGGTGGAACAGGCAGTGTGGAGTGCGTCCCTGCTACTTCGCGCCCCGTCCCGGGGGCGCACATCGGCGTGGAGCCCGTGGCAGATTCCATGCCAGTGCGGGCCGCAGGTTCCCGTGCCTTCTGGGGCGGGCGTTTCGCCGTTGTTTACAGCCGTTCACCCAACGATGCGGGCCGTTTCCCTGTTACTGAGTGAAACGCGCGTTTGAGTCGTCTGCCCGTAACGGCCAACTGTGCACGGCGCGGTAATGGAGGCGGTCTCCGTGGTTTTCCGAAGAAAACAGGGTGAAGCGGTCGGCGACCCAATCGAAGGTTTGGGGTGCGCCCTCGGGGCGCTGGCGAGCCCGCCGGGCCAGGGTGACGTGAGGGCGGTAGGCGCGGCGTTCCTGGGGGAAGCCGGCGGCGTTGAGGCGCTCGGCGAGGGTTGAAGCCAGGTTCAGCAGGGCGGCGGGCGGCTGGCTGGGCGCCAGGTACAGCAGCCCCTGCTGCCAGAGGTCCAGCCGGTCCAGATGGAGGGGGAAGGCATCGGCCTGGATGCCGTCCGCCAGGGCGAGGAGCTCATCGAGGCGTTCGCTGGGTTGGCTGCCCAGGAAGGCGAGGGTGAGGTGCAGGTTGGCGACCGCCACCGGCTGGCCACCGCAATCTAGGCTGTCGCGCCAGCTGGCCATGGCCGAGGCGACGAGGTTGGGCAGTGGCAGGGCGAAGAACAGGCGCAGGGGCGGTGTTGGCATGGCGATCCTGGGTGGAATTGAAGGGGGGAGGGTGGCGTTCGGAATCTTCCCAAAGGGTGACGAGAGTTGTCTTGACAGTGCCGAGGCGCCTTCTCTAGGATTTCGCCCCATGCGCCGATTTAAGACAGCTACTTGCAGGGCGCGGCAGGGGATTCCCCTCGAAAAATACTGCTAAAGCGCTGGTTCGGTGTCGCCTCCACCGCTGCCCAGCGGCAACAACGAGGCAGAGACACGACAACATGACCTGTCCGCAACCCCAGATCCGCCTGACCCCCATCACCACCGGCCCCGCGCCGCGCAATCCGCGCATCCTTCTCAGCGGTGCCAACCAACCCAAGTTGCTGCGTTACCTCGACGGCTGGCCGAAGCGCTGGAACGGGTCGCGCAACCTGCTCATCCAGTTCGCCCTCGACGCCCAGGCCATGCAGCGCTACGCCCGGGACAGTTTCGACATGGCGGTGGTCCAGGCGCCCTGCGCGGAAGACCTCGAGGAACTGGTGCACGAGCTGGTCCGGGTCGCCCGTCAGGGGCTGATCACCCGCCGCTGATTCAGGGGTACTCGATCTCCACCAGGTACCAGGTCTTCTCGCCGGTGGGCGTGTTGACCCGGACCTCGGCGTCCAGCGGCTTGCCCACCAGGGCGCGGGCCAATGGCGAATCGATGCTGATGAGGTTCTGCTTCAGGTCCAGCTCGTCCGGCCCGACGATGCGGTAGCGGGCCTGTTCGCCGTCCTCGTCTTCCAGGGTGACCCAGGCACCGAAGTACACCTTGCCCGGGTCCGCCGGGCGCTCGCGTACCACCTTGAGGTTCTCCAGACGCTTGGTGAGGAAGCGCACGCGGCTGTCGATCTCCCGCAGCATCTTCTTGCCGTAGGTGTATTCGGCGTTCTCGGAGCGGTCGCCCTGGGCGGCGGCCTCGCTGACGGCTTGGGTCACCTTGGGCCGGCGCACGTGCCAGAGCTCTTGCAGTTCGGCGCGCAGGCGGGCTTCGCCTTCCGGGGTGATCAGCGGGGTGCCGGCGGTGCGAGGGGGGCGGTAGCGGCTCATGGGGCAGGGGTGTCTCCGGGAACGGGCCGCCGAGTCTAGCAAGGGCTCGGCGGCCACGGCAGGGTCAGCCTTCGCGCAGGACCTGGAGCGGGCTTGCGGTCAGGGCGCGACGCGTGCCCAGCAGGCCTGCGCTGCCGACCAGCAGCGCGCCGATGACCGGCAGGAGCAGCAGCCAGGGGTGTGGCTTCCAGTCCAGGTTGAAGGCGTAGGTATAAAGGAGGGCGCTGACCAGTTCGCAGCCCAGTGCCGCCAGCAGGCCGCTGCAGGCGCCGAGCAGGGCGAACTCGCGGCGCCGGGCCTGTTGCAGCAGGCGCCGCTCGGCCCCCAGGGCCCGCAGCAGCGCGCCCTGGCGCAGGCGCTCGTCGAGGGTGGACTGCAGGCCGGCGAAGAGCACCGCCAGGCCTGCGGCGAGCACGAACAGCAGGACGAACTCCACCG
Source organism: Pseudomonas sp. zfem003 (assembly GCF_032621675.1). NCBI lineage: Bacteria > Pseudomonadati > Pseudomonadota > Gammaproteobacteria > Pseudomonadales > Pseudomonadaceae > Pseudomonas > Pseudomonas sp. zfem003. The sequence continues at coordinate 178,740 of NZ_JAVYJG010000009.1, forward strand.
CCACCGTCACCTGGGCGAGGATGCTGCGCAGCTGCTTGAGGATGGCTTCCACCTCCAGCAGGGTGACGGCCGGGAAGTCCCGCGCCAGCTGCACCAGTTCGCGGTCGTGACCCGGCGGCAGGTAGAAGCTGGTGAGGTAGGTGGTGGGCAGGTCGGCCAAGGAGCCGGGCGCGAAGATCATGAAGAAGTTGGGCTGGAAGTTGTCCCAGTCGACGGTGCGCAGGCTGGTGATGCGCACTTCCCGCTCCATGCCGCCGACCACGAAGCCGAGCTGATCGCCCAGCTTGAGGCCCAGGTTGGCGGCGAGCTTGGCCTCCACCGAGACGCCGGGCAGCTCGCCGGGCGCTGCCTCGTCCCACCACTGGCCGGCGCTGAGGCTGTTGCCCGGCGGCAGCTCGGCGGACCAGGTGAGGCTGAGGTCGCGCTGCAGGGCGCGCTCGCCCTGGGAGTCCTCGGTGGCGTGCTCGCTGGCGGGCTGGCCGTTGATGCGGGTCAGGCGCCCCGGGATCACCGGGTAGAGCGGCGCGGCATGGGGGGAGAGGGCCTGGATGCGCTGGTCGAAGGCGTCCTTGTCGGCGGGCAGGACGTTGAGGACGAAGTAGTTCGGGGCGTTTTCCGGCAGCTGGTCCTGCCAGGTGTCCAGCAGTTCGCCACGCAGCAGGGCGACCAGTGCCATGGCCAGCAGGATCAGGCCGAAGGCGAGCGACTGGCCGGCGGCGGCCAGCGGGTGGCGCAGCAGCTGGCCCAGCCCGAGGCGCCAGGGCAGGGCGGCGCGGGCGAGGGCCCGGCGCAGGGCATTGAGCCCCAGCAGCATGAGGCCACCCAGCAGCAGGGTGGCGAGCAGCCCGCCGCCGAGCAGGGCGAGGGTCAGTTTCAGGTCCAGGCTCAGGCGCCACATGATCAGCCCGAGGGCGAGGATGGCGGCGCCGTAGACCAGCCAGGCGCTGGGCGGTACGGGGAGCAGGTCCCGGCGCAGCACTCGCAGCGGTGGTACGCGGCCGAGTGCGGCCAGGGGCGGCAGGGCGAAGCCGGCGAGGGCCACCAGGCCGGTGGCGATCCCCGCCAGGGCCGGAATGAAACCGCCGGATGGGACTTCCGCGGGCAGTAGTTCCCGCAGCAGGTGGAACAGGCCCAGTTGGGCAAGCCAGCCGAGCAGGGCGCCCACGAGGCTGGCGGCCAGGCCCAGGATGGCCAGCTGCAGGGCATACAGGGTGAGTGCTTCGCGGCGGGACAGGCCGAGGCAGCGCAGCAAGGCGCTGGCGTCGAAGCGCCGGGCGGCGAAACGGGCGGCGGAGAGGGCGACCGCTACACCCGCGAGCAGCACGGCGGCAAGGCTGGCGAGGTTGAGGTAGCGCTCGGCGCGGGAGAGGGCGCCGCCGACCTGGCGGTTGCCGTCGCGTGCATCTTCGATGCGCTGGTTGGCGGCGAGGGTGGGCTCGAGGGCGGCACGGTAGCGCGCCAGGGCTTCGGCCGGGCCGCTCCACAGTTCCCGGTAGCGGACACGGCTGCCGGGCTGCACCACGCCAGTGGCACCGAGGTCGGCCAGGTTCATCATCAGGCGCGGGGTGAGGCTGTAGAAATCGCCGGCGCGGTCGGGTTCGTAGGTGAGTACGCGGGTCAGGCGCAGGGTCTTCTGGCCGACGTCGACGTTGTCGCCAGGCTTGATGTCGAGGGCGGTGAACAGGCGTGATTCGGCCCAGGCTTCACCCGGCGCGGGGCCGGCACCGGCCTGCTCTTCACCGTAGGGTTGGGCGGCGCTGCGCAGTTCGCCGCGCAAGGGGTAGCTGCCGTTCACGGCCTTGACGCTGGCGAGCTGGATGCCGTTGTCGCCGGCGATCACGCTGGAGAATTCGACGGCGCTTGCATGGCGCAGGCCGAAGCGGGTGCCGACCTCTACCTGTTCGGTGTCGGCGGGGGAGGAGCCGCTGAGCAGCAGGTCGGCACCGAGGAATTCGGTGGCGCGCAGCAACATTGCGCCGTTGAGGCGGGCGCCGAAGTAGCCGATGGCGCTGCTGGCGGCCACGGCGACCAGCAGGGCGAAGAACAGCACGCGCAGTTCGCCGGCGCGGGCGTCCCGCAGCAGTTGGCGCAGGGCCAGTGCGAACAGGCGCGAGAGTGGCAGGCGTCCCTTCATCGCCATCAGGGTTCCACCCGGTCGATCAGGTGGCCGGCTTCCAGGCGGATCAGGCGCTGGCAGCGATGGGCCAGGCGTTCGTCGTGGGTGACCAGCACCAGGGTGGTGCCGCGCTCCTGGTTCATTTCGAAGAGCAGGTCGGTGATGCGCTCGCCGGTGTGGCTGTCGAGGTTGCCGGTGGGCTCGTCGGCGAAGAGCACGTCCGGCTCGGCGGCGAAGGCGCGGGCCAGGGCAACGCGCTGCTGCTCACCGCCGGACAGTTGGCGGGGGTAATGCGTCAGCCGCTGGCCGAGGCCGACCCGTTCGAGCAGGCTGCGGGCGCGCTGGCGGGCATCACGGTGGCCTTCCAGTTCGAGGGGCAGCATGACGTTCTCGAGGGCGTTGAGGCTGTCCAGCAACTGGAAGGACTGGAACACGAAACCGACATGCTCGGCCCGCACGCGGGCTCGCTCGTCTTCGTCCAGCCGCGAGAGGTGGTGACCGGCCAGGGTGACTTCGCCGGAGCTGGGCAGGTCGAGCCCGGCCAGCAGGCCGAGGAGGGTGGATTTGCCCGAGCCGGAGCTGCCAACGATGGCCAGGCTGTCGCCTTGCGCGAGGTCCAGGTCGAGCCCCTGGAGGATGGTCAGTTCACCTTCCGCGCTGGGGACCACTTTGCTAAGGTGCCGCGCATTTAGAATGCTTGGGCTCATGGAGAATCCGATGCGTGCTGGGTGGATGGGCTGCTGCCTGGGGCTGTTGCTGCTGGCGCAGGAGGCTGCGGCGGGGACCGTGCTGGTCGTCGGGGATAGTATCAGCGCCGCTTTGGGGCTGGAAACCAGCCAGGGCTGGGTCTCCCTGCTGCAGAAAAAGCTCGATTCCGAGCGTCTCGATCACCGTGTGGTGAATGCCTCCATCAGCGGCGACACCAGTGCTGGCGGGGCTGCGCGGCTGCCTGCGCTGCTCGGCGAGCACAAGCCGGAAGTGGTGATCATCGAACTGGGGGGCAACGATGGCTTGCGTGGCCAACCCCCTGCGCAATTGCAACAGAATCTTGCCTCGATGGTTGAGCAGTCCCGGCAGGCGGGCGCCAAGGTGCTGGTGCTGGGCATGCGCCTGCCGCCCAACTATGGCAAGCGCTACACCGACGCGTTCGCTCGTGTGTTCAGTGACGTGGCCAAGGAACAGCAGGTGCCGCTGGTGCCGTTCTTTCTCGAAGGCGTCGGAGGCGTGGAGGGCATGATGCAGGCCGACGGTATCCATCCGGCTGCCGGTGCCCAGCCAAAGCTGCTGGAAAACGTCTGGCCGTCGCTCCAGCCGCTGCTTTGAGGCTTTTCCGAGGCGGGGCTTTCGGCTAATGTTGCGCACCCGCTCCGGAGTCCCCCATGCCTCGCCCCGCCTGGTCCCTGCACGCCTATAAGCTGATCGAGCCAGACGAGCAGCTCGACCTGTTCGCCTGCCGTGAGGTCCGCCTGCATCTGGTGGCGCGCCAGCTCGAGTTGGGGGGCTACGCCGACCGTACGTTGTGCGGCGGGCTGCTGCCGGCCATGCCCCGTTGGTGCGAGGTGGGCCGAAGCCTTCTGCAGGATCGCCGGTTGTGCCCGTTCTGCAAGCAGGAACTCGAGGCGCAGCGCGATGGCAAGCGGCCGGAGTGGCCTGACAGCTAGCCTCCCGGCTGCTGGCAGGCCGGTGTACAATCCGCCACTCATTTTTCAACCCTCAGCCAAGGATTCCCGGATGTTGTCGCGCGTTCCCGCCGTCGCCCGTACCCTGTCTCTGGCCGCCGCTGTGCTGGCCGGTAACGCCGCAGCACTGGAGCTGCCCCTGCCGCCCCCTGGGGAGGATATCGTTGGCCAGGTCCAGGTGATCAAGGCCAAGTACGAGGACACCTTCGCCGACATCGGCGTGGCCAATGACCTGGGCTACCTGGAGATGGTCGCGGCCAACCCCGGCGTTGATCCCTGGCTGCCGGGCGAAGGCGCCGAGATCATCCTGCCGACCCGCTTCATCCTGCCGCCGGGGCCGCGCGAGGGGATCGTGATCAACCTCGCCGAGTACCGGATGTACTACTTCCCGAAAGGGCAGAACGTGGTGCACACCTATCCGCTGGGCATTGGCCGGGAAGGCTGGGGCTCGCCGATCAGCACCACCAAGATCACGGCCAAGACGCCGAATCCGGCCTGGTACCCGCCCAAGTCGATCCGTGAAGAGCACGCTGCCGATGGCGACCCGCTTCCGACCGTGGTACCGGCGGGGCCGAACAACCCCCTCGGTCCGTTCAAGTTCACCCTGGGCCTGCCGGGTTACCTGATCCACGGCTCCAACAAGAAGTTCGGCATCGGGATGCGTGTCAGCCACGGCTGCTTCCGCATGCTCAACAACAACGTGCTGGAGCTGGCCAAGATGGCGCCGGTGGGCACGCCGGTGCGGGTGATCAACGAGCCGTACAAGTTCGGTGTCAGCGGCGGCAAGATCTACCTGGAGGCCCACGCACCGCTGGACGATCATGGCGATCCGTCCGTGGTTGACAAGCACACTGCGGTGATCAATGCGCTGCTCAAGCGCGAGGACCTGGTCAACACCATCCGCCTGGACTGGGACGTGGTGCGTGAGGTGGTGGCGGCCGAAGACGGCCTGCCGGTGGAGATCGCCGAGCCTTCGACGTCGGTCGCAGCCAGCGCTCCGCCCGCGCTCTGATCGTATCCAGAAGACCCGCCTCCCATTCGGGCGGCGGGTTTTTTATTGCCCGCGACTTTGTGAAGGCAATAAAAAACCGACCCAGTTGCCTGGGTCGGTTTCAGGTAAAAGCCTTGTGGGCTATTACTTGCGGCTGGCTTTTTCCAGCATGCGCAGAGCGCGCTCGTTAGCCTCGTCAGCGGTCTGCTGGGCTTTCTGAGCGGCGGCCAGAGCTTCGTCAGCCTTGCGGTAGGCTTCGTCAGCACGGGCTTGAGCACGAGCAGCTGCGTCTTCGGTAGCGGTCAGACGAGCTTCGGTTTCTTTGGAGGCGCTGCTGCAACCGGTGGCCAGAACAGCAGCCAGAGCCAGAGCAGAGAATTTCAGAACGTTGTTCATCGTGTTCCCCTTTAAGGTGGACATTTCCATTAAAAGCAATTCCCCGAGCGTGGGAAATTAGCCGGCGTACATACTACCCATAACTTGTAGTAAGTAAACTGACGGGGCGCAAGGCGGACACTTTTTTTTCACCTTGGCTGCCTTTTTACCCACTGACCACGGGTGCTTGAGCAAAAAACGACCAGAAAACCGCTGTTCACCACAAGCGAAGTTCAAATTCTAGCTGCTGTATGCGGCATTGAGCTGTTGAGTGGGCTGCAATGGGTTATCGATAAGTTGAATTGACCTGTCAGCGCCGGACAGCAAGTTGCCGTCACCCGCACTCTTCAGTGAACTTCTTCACGTAATGGAAAAGTGTTTGTACCGTCATCGTGGGGCGGATGGTGGCACCTTGGGCGCACTGATAAGCTCGTCGCATTTTTTACCGCCTCAAGGATGGCGTCATGGCAAAATTTCTCAAGTGGGCGGTGCTGGGTGTTCTTGCGCTGGCCGTGCTGATCAAGGGGGCTTTGTGGCTCTCTGTGCGTTCCATCATGAACGAGGCGGTCACCAAGCTCTCGCCGGTCATGGACATCAGCTACGGCGGCATCACGTCGTCGTTCGACGGCCGTGTCGGGCTGGAGAACGTCACGATCCGCGTTCCTGCCCTGGGGGACAGCCTGCAGGTGCAGCACGCGCAGCTGCGCTTCAACGGGCTTCGCGAGCTGCTGAGCTTCAAGGAGCGGCTGGAGGAGGGCAAGCTGCCCGAGCAGATGTCCGTCGAGCTCAAGGGGCTGCAGCTGGCAGTCCATGGCCCGTTCATGCAGCAGCTGTATGACGCGCCGGCCGAGCGCAGCATCTTCACTGCAATGAGTGAGGTGGCATGTGGCAAGGTGAGCCACATCGGCACCAACGAGCTGCTGGACATGGGTTACCGGACGTTCGAGACCGATGCCCAGTTCTCGTACCAGTTGGAGGAGGGGGCCAAGCGCCTGACCTTCAACCTCAAGGCCGATACCCGCGACATGGGGGATACCCGTCTCAGCCTGTCCCTGATCAACATGCCGGACAACCCGGGTGACCTGCGGGTAAACCCGCCGCGCGTCTCCAGCGTGGTGTTCGAGCTGAACGACAACCAGTACCAGCGCAAGGTGCAGGACTTCTGTGCCGGCAAGCTGGGCCAGTCACGCGAGGCCTACCTCAAGACGGCGGTGGAGCAGTTCGACCGCAACCTGCGGGCCCAGCGTGTCGCGCTCGAGCCTGCCGTGCTGGAGGCCTACGGTCGTTACCTGAGCGATCCCCAGGCACTGCGCCTGGAGCTGAGCCCGAGCGAGGGCATGGCCTGGGAAGGCCTGGAGTTCTTCGAGCCGAAGGACGTGATCGGCATGCTGCGCCCGGTGGTGCTGGTCAACCAGCAGGCTGTCCAGCCGATCGCCTTCTCCTGGGTCGATACCACCAAGCGGCCGGAGATGAAGGGCAACGAGCGGGTGTCCGCCGAAGTCGAAAAAGATGAAAACGCCGGTGCCTCGCCGCGCTACGAGTTCGTCCAAGTCTCCGATCTGGCGGGATACAAGGGCAAACGCCTGCAATTCATCACCTACGATGGCGCCTATTACCAAGGTGTATTACACAAGGTGGAGAACGGTAAGGCGTTTCTCAGTGTCCAATTTGGGTCCGGCTCGGCTGAAATGTTCCTTCGGCTCGAAAAGATAGATAAGGTACGGGTGATGTTCTAAACCCGCAGAGGAGTTGCGATGAGCGAGGCGTTGTCCATCCATCATGACCAGGCAGGTCATCAGTTCGAGACCACCGTGGATGGTCACCGTGCTTACCTGGCCTATATGGATCTCGGCAAGCAGACCCTGGATATCTACAGGACCTTCGTGCCGAACGCGCTGCGCGGACGTGGCATTGCTGCGGCGCTGACCGAGAAGGCGCTGAGCTTTGCCGAAGACCAGGGCTACACCGTGATTCCCTCATGCTCCTATGTGGAGCGCTATATCGAACGCCGCCAGCGCCACGCTCCGAAGGAGTGAAGACGCTGAAACAAAAACGCCGGGCAATGCCCGGCGTTTTTGTTTCAGCAGCAGCCCTTTCAGCTGCGCTTGCGCTTGGGCAGCACGTCCTTGAGCTTGGCGTGCATGGAGCGCAGGGTCTTCTCGGTGGTGTCCCAGTCGATGCAGGCATCGGTGATGGATACGCCGTACTGCAGCTGGTTGAGGTCCTTGGGAATGGATTGGGCACCCCAGCCCAGGTGGCTTTCCACCATCAGGCCGACGATGGAGTTGTTGCCCTCGAGGATCTGGTTGGCGACGTTGTCCATCACCAGCGGTTGCAGCGATGGGTCCTTGTTGGAGTTGGCATGGCTGCAGTCGACCATGATGTTCGGCTTGATGCTGGCCTTGGTCAGGGCTTGCTCGCAGACGGCGACGCTGACCGAGTCATAGTTCGGCTTGCCGTTGCCGCCACGCAGCACCACGTGGCCATAGGCGTTGCCTTTGGTGGTGACGATGGAGACGCCGCCTTCCTGGTTGATGCCGAGGAAGCGATGCGGGCTCGATACCGACTGCAGGGCGTTGATGGCCACGGTCAGGCTGCCGTCGGTGCCGTTCTTGAAGCCCACGGCCGAAGACAGGCCGGAAGCCATCTCGCGGTGGGTCTGGGATTCGGTGGTGCGGGCGCCGATGGCCGACCAGCTGATCAGGTCCTGCAGGTACTGCGGGGAGATCGGGTCCAGGGCTTCGGTGGCGGTCGGCAGGCCTTTCTCTGCCAGGTCACGCAGGAGCTGACGACCGATGTGCAGGCCGTCCTGGATCTTGAAGGAGTCATCCAGGTAGGGGTCGTTGATCAGGCCTTTCCAGCCGACGGTGGTGCGGGGCTTCTCGAAGTACACGCGCATGACCAGGAACAGCGTGTCGGAGACCTCGGCAGCCAGGCCCTTGAGGCGGTCGGCGTATTCGTGGGCAGCCTTGATGTCGTGGATGGAGCAGGGCCCCACGACCACGAACAGGCGGTGGTCCTTGCCGTCGAGGATGTCACGGACTACCTGGCGGCCATGGGCGACGGTCTGCAGTGCGGCGTCCGTCAGGGGGATTTCGCGTTTCAGTTGCGCCGGGGTGATCAGGGTCTCGTTGGAGGCAACGTTCAGGTCGTCAAGCGGTAAATCAGCCATGGTGCTAGTCATTGGAATTCAGTCGTCGGGTCACGGGTGCTTGACCGCCACCATCCCCCGAGCGGCGGAGCACGGCATTGAAGGCGTGGCAGGGACGCGGAACCTTAACGCTTTAGGCAGTGGCTAGACAATGGCGTCAAGGTCGCAATTGGACGGAAGCGGTCAGTTCAGGCTGGCGGCCGAGAACTCGGTGGCATGCTGGGCAATCCACTCCTCGGCGATCTGCTCGATGGGCTGCGTTTCGCCCGACTCCGCCTCGCGCTGCTTGCGGTAGGCCTCGATCTGGCAGACCTGCTCCACCATGCGGGCGCGAAACAGGGACTCCTCGTCGGTGAAGCAGATGCCGACGAGGTAGTCGTCCGGCTGCTTGCGGCACCAGGCCACGACCCCTGGGCAGCTGGCCTGCTCACCCAGCAGGGGGATTCGCAGCTCGATTGCCGTGCCCTTGCGGAAGCCCCTCGTGGAGTTGCACGCCACCCCGCCGAGGCTGATATTGTGCAGCCGCTGTCGCGGCAGGAAGTTGTGCTTGCGCAGAACCAGTTCGACCGGCAGGTCGCTGGGGTGACGCAGGAATCGGCGCATATGAGTACTCCCTTGTGCCAGTGGTCTGGCCCGGTTGGAGGATGCGGCTTGCATGAAATCGAGTTGAGCGACTTCGACGCTGATCAGCGTCTGCTCAGTCTGCCCGGAACCTCCCTGCTGATATTCACCAGCATAGGCTGTGCCAGTTGCCGGTGGGCGCGCCGCCATCTGCCCAGCCTCGACCTGGCCGTCGACCGATTGTGCTGGATAGACGCCGCCGATAATGGTGGCCTGGTCCAGCGCTACGAGGTATTCCACCTTCCCGCCCTGTTCCTGGTGCGGGATGGCCAATTTCTTGGCGCCCTGCACAGTACGTTGCGGGACGCTGACCTGAACGAGAACCTGGCGGCTGCCCACCAGCGCCAGGCTGAGGAGCTGCCCTGATGAGTTCGACCCCATCCCCCCGCATCGGCATCATCGGCACTGGCGCCATTGGCGGTTTCTACGGGCTGCTGCTTGCCCGTGCCGGATTCGATGTGCATTTCCTCCTTCGCAGTGAATACGAAACCGTGAGCCGCCAGGGGCTGCGCCTGTCCAGTGCCGTTCATGGCGAGCTGGCGCTGCACCCGGTGAATGCCTACCGGGATGCGGCGGCGATGCCCCCGTGCGACTGGCTGCTGGTGGGGGCGAAGACCACCAGCAATGCCGAGCTGGCACCGTTGATCAGCCAGATCGCTGCGCCGGGCGCCCGGGTGGTGCTGTTGCAGAACGGCCTTGGGGTGGAGGAGGCATTGCGCCCCCTGCTGCCCGCGCACCTCAACCTGCTGGGCGGGCTCTGTTACATCTGCGTCCACCGCGAGGCCCCGGGGCACGTGGTGCACCAGTCCCTGGGGGCCGTGAACCTCGGCTACCACAGCGGGCCCGCGACCGATGCCGCTGAGCGCATGGCCCTTCTCGAGGAGGGGGTGGCCTTCTTCAGGGCTGCCGGGCTGGACTCCACCGCCATGCCCAGCCTTGAACAGGCGCGCTGGCAGAAGTTGGTGTGGAACGTTCCCTACAACGGCCTTTCCGTTGTGCTCAATGCGGGCACTACCGCGTTGATGGGCAACCCGGACAGCCGCGCGCTGATCCAGGCGTTGATGCAGGAAGTGGTGGAGGGCGCCGTGGCCTGCGGGCACACCCTGCCGGAGGGCTTTGCCGGCAAGTTGCTGGCCTCGACGGACCGCATGCCCGACTACCTGCCCAGCATGTACCACGACCATGTGCAGCGGCGACCTCTTGAACTCGAGGCCATCTATGCGGCCCCCCTGGCTGCTGCGGAAGCAGCGGGGTGTGACCTCCCGCGAATCCGGGCGCTTTACCAGGCGCTGCGTTTCATCGATGCCCGCAACCGCACCGAGTGAGTCGCCAGGATGAGCGCGCTGAACGACAAGCTGGTGCTGGCGATTTCCTCCCGGGCACTGTTCGACCTCGATGAGAGCCATCGCGTCTACGAGTCGGAAGGGATCGAAGCCTATCGCCAGTACCAGATCGAACATGAAGACGAGCTGCTGGAGCCGGGTGACGCCTTTCCCCTGGTGCACAAGTTGCTGGCCCTCAATGAGCAGCTCGGTCAGGCGCGGGTAGAGGTGATCCTGGTCTCGCGCAACAGCGCCGACACCGGCCTGCGGGCGTTCAACTCGATCCAGAAGCACGGCCTGGCGATTTCTCGCGCAGCCTTCTCCGGTGGTCGCAGCCCCGGGCCTTACCTGAAGGCCTTTGGCTGCCACCTGTTCCTCTCCACCCATGTGGAGGACGTCCGGGTGGCGTTGCAGGCAGGTTTTGCCGCGGCGACCATTCTCCCCGGCGCGCCACGCAGGGCATCCAGCAGCGAGTTGCGCATTGCCTTCGATGGCGACGCCGTGCTGTTCGCCGATGACGCTGAGCGCGTCTACCAGTCCGGCGGGCTGGCTGCATTCCAGGCCCACGAGCGTGAGGCAGCATTGAGGCCGCTGGACGGTGGGCCGTTCAAACCCTTCCTCTCGGCGCTCAACCAGTTGCAGCGCGAATTGCCCGTGGATGGCTGCCCGATTCGTACCGCGCTGGTCACCGCGCGCTCCGCTCCGGCCCATGAGCGGGTGATCCGCACCCTGCGCGACTGGGACATCCGCCTGGACGAGTCGTTCTTCCTGGGCGGGCTCGAGAAGTCCGCTATTCTCGATGCCTTTGGCGCCGATGTATTCTTCGACGACCAGGCCGGCCATTGCGAGAAAGCCCGCGAAGTGGTCGCCACCGGGCATGTACCGCATGGCGTGAGCAACGAGCCGAAGATCTGACTAAGCTGATGCGAGGCCCGCCAAGCAGGCAGTAGGAGGCCTCATGATTCGCTCGATCCTCTATGCGACCGACCTCGGGTTGTACTCGCCCTATGTCCTTCAACATGCCCTTTCCCTCGCCAAGGCCCACAGGGCCGAACTCTACGTGGTGCACGCGGTGGAGCCCCTCGGGCTGTTCGCCGAATCCGTCCTGCAGACATACCTGGACGAGACCTTGCTAAAGGAGTTGCGTGCCCAGGGCCTGGGCACAGTGATGGCCAGCATCGAGCAGCGGGTTCTCGAGGGTTTTCGTGACGAGATCGGCGATGCGGAGAATGAGCTGAGCCTGATCAAGGCCGTCCGGGTGGTGCAGGGGGACCCGCCGCAGATGATTCTCGAGGAGGCCCAGAAACTTGGCGTCGATCTGCTGGTCGTAGGCAGTCACAGTCACGGCGCTGCGCTCGAGACGCCCCTCGGTCGTACCGCCTCCCGTCTGGTGCAGCTCTCCGAGGTGCCGGTCTACCTGGTTCCGATGCTCCAGCACCGCGGGCGCGGCGAGTTCTGATACGCCGACGAAAGAGCGTGCAGGAAATAAAAAAACGTCTAGTTTTAACCCTCAAACCATTAATATGGTTATAAAAGGTCACCGACCACCTACGCGTCGCCATCTGCTCTGAGGGACATCTATGAAGCTTCAGCAACTGCGCTACATCTGGGAGGTGGCGCACCACGACCTGAACGTCTCAGCCACCGCGCAGAGCCTCTATACCTCGCAGCCGGGTATCAGCAAGCAGATCCGCCTGCTCGAAGACGAGCTGGGTGTCGAGGTCTTCGCCCGCAGCGGCAAGCACCTGACCCGCGTGACACCCGCCGGGGAGCGGATCATCAACACGGCTGGCGAGATCCTCCGCAAGGTCGAAAGCATCAAGCAGATCGCCCAGGAGTTCTCCAACGAGAAGAAGGGCACCCTCTCCATCGCCACCACCCACACCCAGGCGCGCTATGCGCTGCCGCCGGTGATCAGCAGCTTCATCCGCCAGTACCCCGATGTGTCTCTGCACATGCACCAGGGCACCCCGATGCAGATCGCCGAGATGGCCGCCGATGGTACTGTCGACTTCGCCATTGCCACCGAAGCCCTGGAGCTGTTCGGCGACCTGGTGATGATGCCCTGCTACCGCTGGAACCGCTGCGTGATCGTGCCCCAGGGCCACCCCCTGGCCAAGCTGCCGAAGCTGACCCTGGAAGCCCTGGCGGAGCATCCCATCGTCACCTACGTATTCGGGTTCACCGGGCGCTCCAAGCTGGACGAAGCCTTCAGCCACCGCGGCCTCACGCCCAAGGTGGTGTTCACCGCGGCTGACGCGGACGTGATCAAGACCTACGTGCGCCTGGGCCTGGGCGTCGGCATCGTGGCGAAGATGGCGGTCGATGCGAAACTGGACAGCGACCTGGTGGTGCTGGACGCCAGCGAACTGTTCGAGTCCAGCGTGACCAAGATCGGTTTCCGCCGTGGCACCTTCCTGCGCGGCTTCATGTGCGACTTCATCGAGAAGTTCGCTCCCCACCTGACCCGCGAGATGCTCGCCAAGGCCGTGCAGTGCCACAACAAGGTGGAGCTGGACGAACTGTTCCAGGACGTCGAGCTGCCCACCTACTGATTCGCCCCCATCAACGAACAAGCCCGGCAATCGCCGGGCTTGTTCGTTTCAGCCTGCCTCCAGGACCTCATGGAGAAATTCGTGGAAGACGGTGTAGACACGCTCTTGGCCGTCGTCCGTTCGCACCACGAAGAAGGGGGCGCTGTCCACGCCGTAGAGCTGCGCCGCGATCCAGCCCGGGCCGGCGGGGTCGCGCTCGTCCGCCACCAGGGTGCGGTCGATGCGTGACAGGTGGTTGCCCCGTTCCAGCAGCCGCATCACATCCTTGCACTTGGCACAGGCCGTTCCATCGGCCAGGACCTTGGTCACCAGGGTGATGCGCATCCTGTCACTCCCGAGCGATCAGATTGCCGGCGTGCAGCCCGCATTCCTTCTGGGTGGCTTCCTCCCACCACCAGCGGCCTTCGCGCTCATGCTGGTTGGGCAGCACCGGGCGGGTGCAGGGCTCGCAGCCGATGCTGATGAAGCCGCGCTCGTGCAGCGGGTTGTAGGGGATCTCCAGCATGCGGATGTAGGCCCAGACCTCTTCGCTGCTCATCTGTGCCAGGGGGTTGAACTTGTAGAGAGGCTTCTCCGACGTGGAGAAGGCGCCGTCCACTTCCACGGCAGCCACCTTGCTGCGGGTGCCGGGGCTTTGGTCGCGGCGCTGGCCGGTGGCCCAGGCGCTGACGCCCGAGAGCTTGCGTCGCAGCGGCGCGATCTTGCGGATGCCGCAGCATTCCTCGTGGCCGTCCTTGTAGAAGCTGAACAGACCCTTCTCACGGACGAAGGGCTCCAGCGTGGCGGCGTCGGGGGAGAGCACCTCGATGGCGATGCCGTAGTGCTCGCGGACCTTGTCGATGAAGCGGTAGGTCTCCGGATGCAGGCGGCCGGTATCCAGGCTGAACACCTTCACGTTCTTGTTCAGCTTCCAGGCCATGTCCACCAGGACCACGTCCTCGGCGCCGCTGAACGAGATCCACAGGTCGTCGCCGAACTGCTCGAAGGCGAACTTGAGGATTTCCTGGGGGGATTTGCTGGCGTAGGACGCAGCAATGTCGGTGACGTCGAAGGGATGGCTCATCAGGCGGACTTCCTACTGGCTACGGCGCTACGCGCTCTGTGGCGGCGGATGGTAGCAAAAGCCATTTATACGCCTAAATAACCATACGGAAGGTGGACTGCCTGTTTCGGGTATAAGCCCCCGCGTTGCGTGCCTGACGAGGGAAAGGCTAGAGTGCCGCCTCCTTTACAAGCCAATAACGGGGAAATGCTCGTGGAAATCGCCTGTCTCGACCTTGAAGGTGTGCTGGTTCCTGAAATCTGGATCGCCTTCGCCGAAAAAACCGGAATCGAAGCGCTCAAGGCCACCACCCGCGACATCCCCGACTACGACGTGCTGATGAAGCAGCGCCTGCGCATCCTCGACGAGCACGGCCTGAAGCTGTCCGACATCCAGGAAGTGATCGCCACCCTCAAGCCGCTGGACGGCGCGGTGGAGTTCGTCGACTGGCTGCGTGAGCGCTTCCAGGTGGTCATCCTTTCCGACACCTTCTACGAGTTCTCCCAGCCGCTGATGCGCCAGCTGGGCTTCCCGACCCTGCTGTGCCACCGCCTGATCACCGACGAGACCGACCGCGTCGTCGGCTACCAGCTGCGCCAGAAGGACCCGAAACGCCAGTCCGTGATCGCCTTCAAGAGCCTCTACTACCGCGTGATCGCCGCCGGCGACTCGTACAACGACACCACCATGCTCTCCGAAGCCCATGCCGGCATCCTCTTCCACGCACCGGAGAACGTCATCCGTGAGTTCCCGCAGTTCCCGGCGGTGCACACCTACGAGGACCTCAAGCGCGAGTTCCTCAAGGCGTCCAACCGCCCGCTGAGCCTCTGAGCCCAGCCATGAAAAAGCCCGCGAAAGCGGGCTTTTCTGTCTCTGGCCTCTGGTCTACAGCGCTTCCAGGGTGCGCAGCAGGACCTGAACCTTGGTGATGGACTCGCGGTATTCCGCCTGCCAGTCCGAGTCGGCCACGATGCCGCCGCCGCCCCAGCAGCTCGCCTGGCCGTCCTTCACCAGCAGGGTGCGGATGGCGATGGAGCTGTCCATCTCCCCCCGCACGTCCAGGTACAGTAGCGAGCCGCAGTAGATCGAGCGGCGCGTCGGTTCCAGCTCGTCGATGATCTCCATTGCGCGGATCTTCGGCGCTCCGGTGATGGAGCCGCCGGGGAAGCTGCCCGCCAGCAGGTCCAGCGCGTCCTTGCCTTCGGCCAGATCGCCGCGAACGGCGCTGACCAGGTGATGGACGTTGGGGTAGCTCTCCAGCGCGAACAGCTCCGGTACCCTCACGCTGCCGATGCGGCAGCTGCGCCCGAGGTCGTTGCGCAGGAGGTCGACGATCATCAGGTTCTCCGCGCGGTCCTTCGGGCTGCCAAGCAGGTCGTCGGCCTGTGCCAGGTCCTCGTCCGGGGTCAGGCCGCGCGGGCGCGTGCCCTTGATCGGGCGGGTCTCCACCTGGCCCTGGCTCAGGCGGATGAAGCGTTCGGGGGACAGGCTGACGATCGCACCGGCCTCCAGCGCCAGGTAGCCCGAGAAGGGCGTCGGGCAGGCGCCGCGTAGCGCCAGGTAGGCGCCCCAGGGGTCGCCGTCGCAGGGGGCCTGGAAGCGTTGGGTGAAGTTCACCTGGTAGCAGTCCCCGGCACGGATGTAGGCCAGGATGCGTTCGATGCCTCGACGGTAATCCGCCTCGCTGATGCTGGCCGCGAAGGGTGCCTTGAGGCGGAAGGCGCCTGCTGGCTGCGCTGTCGGCTCGCTCAGCAATTGGATAAGCCGAGTGCGTTCGTCATCGGCGAGTGCAGGGTGGAAGACCAGTTGGCTGGTGCGCCGCTCATGGTCGCTCACCAGTGCCCAGGCATACAGGCCCAGTCGGGCGTCGGGCAGCGCCAGGTCGTCCTGGGCCTGTGCAGGCAGGCACTCCAGGCGGCGGCCGAAGTCATAGGCGAAATAACCGATCAATCCGCCCGTGAATGGCAGCTCCACGACGTCCGGCGCTTCGCAGCGCCCCAACTGGCGCAGCGCCGTGCGAAGGCGATCAGCGAAGTCGTTGGCCGATTCGTCGTCGCCCGGCGCAAGTTCTGCCAATGGCCAGGCGCTGAATAGGTCATAGCGTCCACGGCTGGCGCCGGGTCGCCCCGCGTCCAGCAGCACCGCCCCGGGTGCATGGCGGATGCGTGAGAAGCGCATTCCCGGGTCTTCGTGATAGGGCAGGGGGTGTACGAGACAGTTGGGCATAGGACAAGGCAAGCAGGGCGACAGCGGATTCTAGGGAAACTCTGAAAAAGTTCCAATTTTGCCTTGTAGCCGTCCCGGACACGGCATGCTTGCCAGGGTGAAACGGACATTTTCAAGACCGCCTCAGGTACGGCTGTAGAGTCGATGCTAGAGCGATTTCCCAAGTTTACGCAGGAAATGCATTCTGATAATTATGGACAGGTCCCGCGGGGGGAACTCCCCGTCCCACAATGATAAAGACACAGGGATACAGGCCGTGGATGCAGTTCTCGACCCCGCAGCCGGCAGCTTCTTGCGCTCGCAAACGATGACGCCCCAGGCGTCTGCCGGCCATTTGCCACGACCGCAGATCCAGGCGGCCATGGCGGCATACCCTCAAGCTCGACTGCTGCTGTTCTCGGCTCCGGCCGGTTTCGGCAAGAGCACCGCCCTGGCTTCGCTTGCCGAACAACGTCGGCAGGCCGGCAGCCTCGTGGCCTGGCTCTCGCTGGGCAGCGAGGACGACGATCCCGCGCGTTTCTTCCTGAAGCTCAGCCATGCGCTGGACGAGGCCGTGCCCGGCCTGGCCGATCCTGCCCGCGCCTTCCTGCAGAACACCATGCAAGTGCCCGTCGCAGCGGTGCTGGAGAGCCTGCTGGTGGGGCTTTCCGCCCTCGACCAGCCGCTGCTGCTGGTGCTGGACGACCTGCACCTGGTCACCGATGCCGAAATCTTCAATGCCCTGAGCCGATTGGTGAAGCTGGCGCCACCGGGTTTCAGCCTGGCTGTCGGCAGCCGCTCCCTGCCGCCGATGAACCTGGCCACCCTGCGGGCCAAGGGCTGGCTGCTGGAGGTGGGGCTGGACGAATTGCGCCTGACCGAGGACGAAACCCGCGCCTACCTGGAGCGCAGTGGCATCGTGTTGGACGACGCCACCCTGGCCGCACTGCACCAGCGCACCGAGGGCTGGATGATCGGCGTGCACCTGGCCAGCCTCTGGCTGCGCCACCAGCCCCAGGCCGCCGAGCAGGTGCAGACCTTGGGTGCCGACCAGGCCGCCGTGGGTGACTACCTGCTCACCTCCGTGTTCGAGCAACTGTCCGCCGACCTGCAGGAAGCCCTGTTGGCCCTGGGCATCGCCAGCCAGCTCAGCGGCGACCTGGCCAATGCCCTCACCGGGCGCAGCGATGGCCAGGCCCTGCTGGAGCGGCTGGAGACCATGCAGCTGTTCCTCCTGCCCCTGGACCGCGAGCGCCAGTGGTATCGCTTCCACCACCTGTTCGCTGACTTCCTCCGGGGCCGGCTGCGCGCCCGCGACCCGGACCGCTTCCAGCAGCTGCACTTCAACGCCAGCCTGTGGTTCACCAACCACCACATGCAGAACCTCGCCATCGAGCACGCCTGCCTGGCCGAGGACCCCGAGATGCTCGCGGCCCTGGTGGATGGTTGCGGCCTGGAGCTGATCAACCGCGGCCAGCTCAACCAGATCTACCGCTGGCGCCAGCAGGTGCCGGACGACATCGCCGCGCGCTACCCCACCCTGGTGCTGGCCGACGTGTGGAACCGCGCCACCGAACTGGCGCTGCCCGAAGCCAACCAGATGCTCGACGACCTGCTCGCCCGCTGGGGCGGGGAGGGCGGCCAGGCTCCCCTCAGCGACAAATACTTGGCAGCCCTGGCGGTCAAGGCTGCCATCGCCTTGCAGAAGGACGATCTCGACCTGTGCGTGACCCTGGCGCGCAAGGTCGAAGGCCATCTGGGCCAGAACGAGGCCTTCCTCGAAGTGGCCATGCTGGTCATTGGCGCCCTGGCGCTGTCGATCCTCGCCCAGCCCGACCAGGCCCGCCGTTTGCTGGCCCTGGCGCAGCAACGCAACCACTTCCTCGAAGGGCGCTACCTCGACATGCAACTGGGCAACGTCGAGGTGCTGCTCGCCCTGGAGCAGGGCCAGGTCAAGCAGGCACAGCTGCTCCACGAGCAGATGCGCGCGCGCCTGGTGCCGCTGTTCGACGAACGCTCCCGCGCCCTGGCCCTGCCCGCCATCATCGAAGCGCTGATCGCCTACCACCAGGGCCGCCTGGACGGCCTGGAGGAGCGCCTGCGCTGGGCCCTCGGGCATGTCGACGTGATCAAGCCGATCGACATCTACGCCCAGGGCATGCTGTTCCTCGCCCGTGTCCAGCGCATGCAGGACCGCTCCAAGGAGGCCCAGGCCACCCTGGTGCTGATGCAGAACCTGGCTGCCCGCAACCAGTCCTGGCGCTTCTATGCCCAGGCGGTGGCCGACGAGGTGACGCTGATCCTGCAGGAGCCGGCCACCGACCGCATCAAGCGCGCCGAGCAGCGCCTCAAGACCGTGGACTGGGACAAGCTCGCCGCCGACTACGTCCGCCGCGGCTTCAATCCGGTGCTCTGGACCCAGGGCCTGCTGCGGGTGCGCCTGCAGCAGGCGCGGGGGCACTACAGTGAGGCACTGCACGAGATCAACCAGCTGCGCGCCCAGCTACTGCCCGGCTGGCACGGCCTGCAGCGCTTGCGGCTCGACCTGCTGGCAGCGCTGAGCTACCAGCGCCTCGGCTACCAGGAGCGCGCCCACAGCCTGCTGGTGCAATGCCTGCTGAGTGCCGAGCGCGAAGGCATCCGCAGCCTGTTCGTCGAAGAGGGCGACGCCATCCGCTTGCTGCTGCAACAGCTGGAGGCGGCCGAGCGCCAGCCCTCCCTGCAGGGCTTCATCCGCGAATTGCTGGCCATCTGGCCGGGGCAGGACGTACGCAAGGCCCAGGACGTGCTGGAGGAGGGGCTGACCGAGCGTGAGCGCGAGGTCGTGCTGCTGGCCGCCGAAGGGCTTTCCAACGAGGAGATCGGCCAGCAGCTCTCGCTGGCCCTGGGGACCGTCAAATGGCACCTGCACAACATCTACGAGAAGCTCAAGGTGCGCAATCGCACCCAGGCCATCCGTCGGGCCCGGGAACTGGGGCTGCTGCAGTGAGCAGCGTCAGCCAGCCGTTCCACCTGCTGCGCACCAAGCTCTACCCGCCGGAAGTCGGCGGGCAGCCGCGCCTGCCGCGCCAGGCGCTGATCGACCGCCTGTGGGAGGCGCGTGAGCGCCGCGTGCTGGTGCTCAGCGCGCCGGCCGGCTTCGGCAAGAGCACTGTGCTCAGCCTGTTCCGCGAGGCCCTGCAGCGCGAGGGCGCGCGGGTTGCCTGGCTCTCCTGCGACGAGTCGGACAGCGAGCCGCAGCGCCTGCTGCAGTACCTGGTGGCTGCCGTCGAGGCGGTGATCCCCGGTTTCGGCGCCAACACCGCCGGCCTGCTCTGCGGTGAGGTGAACTGGCCGGTGGAGGCCATCATCGACGCCTTCGTCAGCGACCTGCAGCGCCTGGAGGGCGAGCTGTACCTGATGCTCGACGACTTCCACCGCATCCGCCACGCCAGCCTGGAGCAGGGCGCCCGCCACCTGGTGGAGCGCCTGCCCCGCAACGTGCACCTGATCAGCAGCACCCGCTTCACCCCGCGCAGCCTGTTCGTCGAGAACGAAGCCTTCATGCTCCAGGCCGAGGACCTGCGCCTGTCCCTGGAGGAGACCGAAGCCTACTTCCGCGACGTGCGCCCGCTGGAACTCAGCCGCAGCGAGCTCAAGCAACTGCACGCACGCACCGAGGGCTGGATCACCGCCCTGCACCTGGCCAGCCTGGCGCTGGCGCGGCATCCCGATCGCGCGGCCTTCCTCGCCAGCCTCAGCGGCACCGAGCGCAACATCGCCGACTACCTGGCCGAGGACGTGGTCAACAGCCTGCCGGTGACCTTGCAGCAGTTCCTCGACCAGACCTCGGTGCTGGACGAATTCTGTGCCGACCTGTGCAACGCCCTGACCGGCCGGCGTGACGGCCTGGACATGCTGATGCGCCTGCAGCGCGAGCAGCTCTTCGTCATCGCCCTGGACGAGCAGGGCGAGTGGTTCCGCTACCACCACCTGTTCGCCGAGTTCCTCCAGGGGCGCCTGGCGCGACACGGCGACAGCGCGACCCTGCTGCATGCCGCCGCCCGCTGGTGCGAGGGGCACGACCTGCCTGATCGCGCCATCAAGTACGCCCTGCGCGGGCGCGACTTCGGCTTCGCTGCCGAGTTGCTGGAGCGCCAGGGCGCGCGGCTGATCGCCGGCAACCGGGTCTACGGCATCCTCTCCATGCTCAAGGACGTACCGGCGGAGGTGATCCGCGAGCACCCGGTGTTCCAGATCTTCTACGCCTGGCAGCTGGCCTTCGAGCAGAAGTTCGCCGAGTCCGAGGCGCTGATCGAGGAAGTCAGCACGCGCCTGCTGCAAGGGCGCGGCAAGGTCATCCACTTCGGGCTCGGCGAGCTGCTGGCCGCGTCCCAGGTGCTCAAGGCCCTGGTGCTGCTCTACCAGGACAAGCTGGAAGCCTGCCTCAAGGTGGCCCGCCAGTGGCTGGCCATGGTGCCGGACAACCAGCCGGTGTTCCGCGCCAGCCTCGCCTGCGTACAGGCTGCGGCCTATGCGTTGCTGGGGGAGTTCGGTGATGCCGCCGGCTCCATTGCCGCAGCGCGGGAGTGCCTGCGCCTGGTGGACAGCGAATACCTGCACGTCATGACCAGCCTGATCGAGTCGCTGATCTGCAAGGAGAGTGGCGAACTGGAGCGTGGGCGCTCCATCGCCGAAGTCGCCCGGGGTCGTGTCGAGCGCGTGTTCGGCCGCCGCAGCCGGGTCGGCGGGCCACTGGTGCTGGCCTACGCCGACCTGCTCTACGAACAGGACCGCCACGCCGCCGTGCTGGCCGAACTGCCCCTGGCCACCACCTGGCGCGACGTGGCTACGCCGGTGGAGCTGATCAGCCGTGGTCAGTTGGTGATGGCGCGGGCGCGGTTCTTCGCCGGTGAGTCGGAGCTGGCTCTCAATCAACTGGACGACTGGCTCGCTGGGCTTCAGGGCCCTGGCTACGAGCGGGTCTTTGCCCACGGCATGAGCTGCAAGGTGCAGTTCCTGCTCTGGTTGCGCCGGCCCAACGAGGCCGAGCGGGTCTGCCTGCAGCTGGAACGCCACCTGGCGCCGTTGTCCCAGGCCCGTTATGCCGACGCCCATACGGTGTTGGCGCTCTCCCAGGCACGGCTCGCCCTCAGTGAGCGCCGGCCGGAGAAGGCCCAGTCCGTGCTGGAGGCCTGCCTGGCGCGGCAGGGCGCGGAACACCAGCGTGACCGCCGCCTGCGCCTGTCGCTGTTACTTTCCGTGGCGTACTGGCGCAAGGGTAACAGCGACAAGGCATTCGCCCTGTTCCAGCCCGTGCTGGAAGAGGCCTGGAACCGGGGCTACCGGCGCCTGTTCCAGGACGACGCGCTCTGGTTGCTGCCGTTGTGGGAGGCCTGGCGTGCTGCCGAGCCCAAGCGGGCCGGGGTCTGGCAGGGGTTGGCCGACAACCTGCGCGAGCAGTGCCGCCGCCTCAACGTCGATCCGGAGACCTTCGACGACAACCAGGACATCAGCCACCGGGAGCGGGAGATCCTCCGCTTCGTGGCGGCCGGCTTGTCGAACCGTGACATCGCCCAGGCGGTTCACCTCTCCGAAGCCACCATCAAGTGGCATTTGCACAACCTGTTCGCCAAGTTGGGCGTGCGCAGCCGCACCCAGGCGGTACTCAAGGGCAAGAGCCTGGGCCTGCTCAGCGAGGCCTGATGAGATCAATGCGGTAGCGACTCGCCATCCTCCATCCCTTGGATGGGCTGGCAGCCGGGCAGGCGCTCGGTAACGTGGAATCAGGTCGGGGCACCCTGTGTGCTCCGAGTCCAAAGCGGGAGCGCATAGGGAAGCAGCGCCTGCTACGGAGATCGGCCAGGCCGATCCAACTGTCGCCGATGAGGAGGTAGGCGGCAGGCCCCCGGGGCAACCCACCTGTGAGAATCTTGGAGATAAAAACAATGAAAAGCTTCAAACAACTGGCTCTCGCCGCTGCTGTGCTCGCTGCTCCGTTCATGGCCCAGGCTGATTTGAAAGCCATGGATGACTCCGCCCTCTCGGGCGTCACCGGTCAGGATGGCATCAGCATCTCCGGTAACTTCAACGGCACCATCGGCAGCGTCGTCTACACCGACAAGGAAGGCTCCGCTTCCGGCAGCCTGCGCCTGGACACCATCGCCTTCACCGGCTTCAACATCTCCGACAGCGCCCCGATCCTGGTCGACGTGATCGACGGCGGTGCCGGCGGCAACGACAAGCTGCAGATCACCCTGCCGACCATCACCGGTCAGCTCAGCGTCGGCGCCATCCGCATGGGTGATGCCACTGCTGCCAGCATCGGCTCCCTGGCCGTCAACGACATGAACCTGGCCGGCACCACCATCAAGGTCTGGGGTCACTGATCCGCGCGTTCGACCTGTAGTCCCGGAAGGTCCCGCCGAGCCCCGTCGGCGGGACCTTCCTCATCGCAAGTCCTGATTCGGAACGGCAATGATCGAGATACTGGTTGGCAGCCTGCTGGGCCTGTTCGGCTTCACCCAGGCCGTGGACACCAAGCCGCAGCCCCAGGGTTCCGTGAACCTGACGCAATCGCTCGCGCCCAACGGTCCTTACCGGGAGACCGTGAACATCGAGCCGATGAGTCAGTTGCAGTTCCGCAATGTGATCCGCCAGGCCTACGACTACAGCTGTGGTTCGGCCGCATTGACCAGCCTGCTGGACTACTACCTGGGGCGTAACCTGCAGGAGCGCCAGGTGATGGAGGGGCTGCTGCGCTATGGCGAGGCGGACAAGATCGTCGAGCGAAGGGGGTTCTCCCTGCTGGACATGAAGCGCTTCGTCACCGCCCTGGGCTACAAGAGCGGCGGTTTCCGCGCCGAATTCGAGGACCTCGACAAGCTGGAGCACCCGGCGCTGGTCCCGATCCACTACGGCGGTTTCAAGCATTTCGTGGTGGTGCGCGACGTCTACAACGATCACGTGTTCATCGCTGACCCTGCCCTGGGGAACATCAGCTTCACCCGCACCCGATTCGAAGAAGTGTGGGACCAGAACGTGCTGTTCGTGATCTACCCGACCGGTGCGGAACCGCGTAACGCGATGGCCCTGACCGAGCGCGACCTGCGCCTGGTGGATGACAGGACCATCAGCCTCCTGGCGTTCCAGCAGTTTCCGCAGATCACCAAGTTCACCGAAAACCAGTTGGACGAGTTGGGCTCGGGAGGCGATATCCGTTACTACCGACGCAAGTGAGCGTGCCGTCGGCAGGCCGTCCCGGCCAGTAAAAAGAAGAACCCGCATAAGTTAGAAAAATAACCAGGGGACCGTGCCATGGGAGTGAGGGGTTATGCATGGCTGGCCATGCTGGCGCTGGGCGCCTGCGGGCCGCTGTGGGCCGAGGAGAGCTCGGTGGACGATGCGCGTGAGGCGCTGAGCAAGAAGGACGGTGACGCCGACAGCGCCAAGGCGCTGGAGCAGGTGTTCCAGGCATCGGAGAAGAGCTACACGCTGCTGAAGAAGGGCGAGCGCACGCTCACCTACGGCTTCGACTACTCGCTGACCCGGGATGTGCAGATCGAGCAGGTGCGCACCGGAAACAACGTGTACAGCGTGATCCCGCGCAGCGAGGCCCAGCACACCTTCACCAACTCCTTCACCTTCGACTACGGCGTCTGGGACAACCTCACCTTCAGCGTGCGGTTGCCTTTCATCGCCAAGTACGACACCGAGCGTGACGTGAACGTCTACAGCCTGGGCGATGTGTCCGCCAGCCTGCGCTGGCAGCCCTGGTCGGCCACCCGTGGCAAGCCGGTCACCACGCTGTTCGCCACCCTTGGCCTGCCCACCGGCGAGAGCCCCTACGACATCAACCGCGAGTCGGACCTCTCCACCGGCAACGGCTACTACAGCCTGGGCGTGGGGGCCAACACCTCCTATGTGATCGACCCGGTCGTGCTGTTCGGCTCGGTCGGCTACACCTACAACATGCCGGTGCACAACATCCATCAGAACGTCGGCGGGCGAGAACTGGTGGACGTGGACCCAGGCGGCACTCTGTCCATGAGCATGGGTTTCGCCTACGCGCTGTCCTATGACGTCTCCCTGGCCACCTCCTACCAGATGGCCTACAACACGAGCCCCACCTACACCTTCTCCGACGGCAACAAGGCCGAAGGCAGCGAGCAGACCAGCGCGGTCATGAACTTCTCGCTCGGCCTGCGGACCTCGCCGGACTACATCGTCAACATCAACGCCGGCTTCGGCATGACCGAGGACTCCCCGGACGTGATGCTCGGGTTCTCCGTTCCCCTGGACATCAAAGGCCTGAAGGCCCAGTAACCGGCGAGGCGACGACATGACGATGCGTATTTCGCCGCTGGCCTTGGCGCTGGCGGGGGTGGGGCTCGGTTGGGCGGGGGGCGTGCAGGCGCAGTTGGCCAACGACCTGACCATCGGCAACCCCAAGGCTATGGCCATGGCCAATGCCGTGACGGCCGACTCCACCGGGATCGATGCGGTGCACTACAACCCGGCGGCCCTGGTCAAGCTCAAGGGCCGGCAGACCACGGTGAAGGTGATCGCCGGGGTGATGGACATCCGCGCCAAGTTCGATGCGCCCGCCGACTATGGCTTCTTCGGCTACAAGAACGACAGCGTGGCCGGCGCCAGCAGCCGCACCCTAACACCGGCCATGTACCTGCCCGGCATGGGCGGCATGACCGACATGCCGCTGCTGGCAGCCCCGCTGGCGGGGCTGTCGATCAACCCGCCGGGCTCCAAGTTCACCTTCGCCACCAACGTCTACGCGCCCATGGCGCTGGGCTACTCGCGGGACTCGGACAGCGACCCGGCGCGCTTCCAGGGGCGCCAGGTGGCGATCCAGCGCATTACCTACTTCTCGCCATCGGTGGGCTACCAGGTGAACGACGAGCTGGCCCTGGGGCTGTCGGTGGGGTTCTCCCACCAGGCCATGGCGCTCAACGAGGATTTCCGCGCACCGGGGATGCTCACCGGCCTCGCGGCCATGGCCCACGACGTGCTGTGCAAACCGGGCCTGGGTGACATGATCGGCCCCATCTTCAACGTCTGCGGCGGGCGCATCGGCCCCTTCGACTCGCTCGCCAACCTGGACCTGGACATGCAGGAGTCGCTGTCGCCCACCTGGAACATCGGCGTGCTCTGGGAGCCCACCGACTGGTTCGCCTGGGGCGCCACCTACCAGAGCGAGGCCCGCATGCACCTGCAGGGCAAATACCGGGTGGACTACTCCAAGGAATGGCAAGGGTTCTGGAGCGGCTTCCAGTCGGCGGTGTTCGGCCAGATCCTCAGCCCGTTGTTCCCGTATGGGCGTACAGACGAGGAGACCGGCAACGCGACGCTGACCATGACCTACCCGGACAATTTCTCCACCGGGATCAAGATCAAGCCGTTCGAGCGCTGGCAGTTCAACTTCGACCTGAAGTGGTCCGGCTACAGCGACTGGAACGACTTCGAGATCGAGTTCGACCGCGAACTGGACATGCTGCGCATCGCCAAGACCTTTGGGGGCGGCAAGGCCACGGCCACCAGCATCACCCTGGACCGCGGCTACCGCGACACCTGGAGCTGGGCGGTGGGCGCGCAGTACGACGTGACCGACCGCCTGGCCTTGCGCGCCGGCTACGAGTTCCGCCCCTCGGCCATTCCGGACGACAAGGCCGACGTGCTGGCCCCCATCGGCGATGCCCACCTCTACGGGCTCGGCCTGGGCTACCGCTGGGACAAGGACACCACCATCGACCTGGGGATGAACTACTTCGTCACCACCCAGCGGACCCCCGCTGGCGAGAGCTGCAACATGAACTGCGTTGGCCTGGACAAGATGGTCTACAACCCCTACGCCGGGATGAACGTGGAGACCTCGGTCAAGGCGCTGATCATGGCATTCACCTACACGACGACCTTCTGATGAAGACGCTCATCTCCGTCCTGCTCGCCTTCTCCATCCTGCCGACGGCCCAGGCCAGCGGCGGGCGCTACCTGACCTGGATCGACGACAGCGGCCGTGTGCACAACAGCTTCGTCGACGACCGCTACAGCCAGCAGCAACAGGAAGCGGCCCGGCGCGTCAGCCGCAGCGACCTGGAGCGGCTGAAGGAGCAGGGCGCGGCCGGTTGGGGCGCGGCGGGTGGCGAGCAGAAGCGTCGCTACTTCACCTGGGTGGATGCCAGCGGCAACCTGCAGAACAGCTTCTACGCCGCCGGCCAGGTGCCGGCGGGCCAGCGTGACTACCTGCTGCCCAGCGGGCACCGCGCGGGCGAGTACATCGATGCCGATGTGCTGGAAGGGCGCGGCTACTCCCGCCCGGAGAACGGCACCGGTTACTACACCTGGGTGGACGACCAGGGGCGCACCCACAACTCGCCGGTGCCGCCGAAGGACGGCACCAGGGCGGTGGCCAGCGTCGGCCAGCCCGTGGCCTACACCGAAAGCCGCGAGGTGGTGTTCGAGCGCAAGGCGCCGATCCTTCCGGCCCTGGACGGGCAACCCAACGAAGCCATGAAGGCCCTGCTGGAAGGCAGCGAGGAGCGCAGCCGCGTGCTCTACCAGGAGCTGGTGGACCAGTGTTGCGGCCAGTTGTCCGATTCGGCCTTCACCGAGCTGTCCACCGAGGAACCGCGCTACGAGGAGCTGAACCGCTTCTCGCCGAGCTTCACCTTCCCCATGGGGCGCAGCTACTACGCCGCCGTGCGCCTGCCGCGCTCGGGGCGGGAGTACGGCTTGCGCATCCGCAGCTTCGCCAATCGCCAGGTGGTCTACCCGTCGATCCTCTTCCTCGACGAGGCCAAGCGGCCGACCCGACTGGTGAGCGACGCGGTGTACCAGCTCCACGGCGAGACCTGGTACCGCTACGCCTACATCGAAGGCACCGTGCAGGTCCGCGCCAACCAGGGCGAGCGCTATGCCCTGTTGCTCACCACCGACGAAGACCGCGCGGTGAAGACCCTGGACAACAAGCCCTACAAGCGCCCGCTGCAGGACCTCTCCCTGAACGAGACCGGCATGCAGGTGCATGAGCATTCGGATGAGGGGGCGTTCGAGCTGGCCATCGTGCGTTAGTGCTGGCCGCTCGGTGGCCGAGTGCGGCCCCCATGAAAAAGCCCGGCATCGAGCCGGGCTTTTTCATGGGGGCGGGGCGGGTCAGACTTCCGTCGGCCGTACGTTGCCGAACAGCGCCTGGGAGAAGCGCACGCGCTCTTCCGGGGACTCCTGGATGCCCTTGGCCTTCAGCTCTTCGAGGCGGGCCTCGACGGCATGGGCGCGGTGGGTCAGGCCGCAGTCGTTGGCGATCTGGATGTTCAGGCCCGGGCGGGCGTTGAGTTCCAGGATCAGCGGGCCCTTGTCCACGTCCAGCACCATGTCCACGCCGATGTAGCCCAGGCCGCACAGCTCGTAGCAACCGGCCGCCAGCTTCATGAAGCCGTCCCAGTTGGGCAGCTGCACGCCGTCCACCGCGTTGGTGGTGTCCGGGTGCTTGGCGATCTTGTTGTTCAGCCAGGTGCCGCGCAGGGTGATGCCGGTGGCGAGGTCGACGCCCACGCCGATGGCGCCCTGGTGCAGGTTGGCCTTGCCGCTGGACTGGCGGGTGGGCAGGCGCAGCATGGCCATCACCGGGTAGCCCATCAGCACGATGATGCGGATGTCCGGTACGCCTTCGTAGCTGATGCTCTTGAAGATCGGGTCCGGGGTCACGCGGTACTCGATCAGCGCGCGGTCGCGGTGCCCGCCGAGGGAGTAGAGGCCGGTGAGGATCGAGGAGATCTGATGCTCGATCTCCTCGTGGCTGATGATCTTCCCGGAGACGGTCTTGTAGCGGCCTTCGAAGCGGTCGGCGATCACCAGGATGCCGTCGCCACCGGCGCCCTGCGCCGGCTTGATCACGAAGTCGTTGCGCTCGCCGATGATCTCGTCGAGCTTGTCGATCTCCTTCTCGGTGGAAATGATCCCGTACATCTCGGGTACGTGGATCCCCGCCTCGATGGCGCGCTGCTTGGTGATGATCTTGTCGTCGACGATCGGGTACAGGTGCCGTTTGTTGTACTTCAGCACGTAGTCCGCGTTGCGTCGGTTGATGCCCATGATCCCTTTGGCTTCAAGGGCTTTCCACGTCTTGATCAGGCCGAACATGGGCTCAGTCCTTCACGAAGGCTTTGAAGCGGAACAGTTCGGTCAGGCGGTAGCCGCGGTAGCGACCCATCGCCAGCATGAAGCCCACCAGGATCAGCAGCACCGCCGGGAAGGTGAAGATGAAGTAGGTCAGCTCCGGCACGGTCATCAGCAGGTGCGCCAGGGTGGCGGCGAACAGCGTACCGATGGCGACCTTGAAGGCATGGCCGCCGCCGCGCTCTTCCCAAGTGATGGACAGGCGCTCGATGGTCATGGTCAGGATCACCATCGGGAACAGGGCGACGGACAGGCCGCGCTCCAGGCCGAGCTTGTGGCTGAGCAGGCTGATCACCGCGATGAGGATCACCACGAACGTCAGTACCACCGACAGGCGCGGCAGCATCTGCAGCTTGAGGTGCTCCAGGTAGGAGCGCAGCGACAGCCCCAGCGCCGTGATGATGGTGAACAGGGCGATGCCGAAGCCCAGCTGGGTCTCGCGGAAGGCCAGGGCGATCAGCACCGGGGTGAAGGTGCCGAGGGTCTGCAGGCCACCTAGGTTGCGCAGGATGAGGATCACCAGCACGCCGATCGGGATCATGATCATGATCTGGTAGGTCTGCTGGGTCTGCAGCGGCAGGCCGTACAGGGAGTATTCGAGGAAGTCGGCGTCGGTGTTCTCGTCAGTCAGCTTGGCCAGGCGGATGGCGTTCATCTCGCTGTTGTTCAGGCTGAAGGTCACCTGGGCCTTCTTGCCGCCGTCGACGGTGATCAGCGGCTCGTCGCCGGTCCACCACACCAGGCGGTCACCCGGCAGGCCCTGCTGGCCGGTCTCGGGGTTGAAGTAGAGCCAGCTCTCGCCGTTGAAGCTGCGCAGCCAGAGCTCGGGGCTCTGCGGCTGGTCGGCGGCCAGGCGGATGGTGTGCACGCGCTCCATCGGGACGTGGGCGATGGACAGCAGCAGTTCGATGACCTTGGCCTTGTTCGGCGTGCCGGCATCGCCGCCGAGCAGCAGCTTGACGTTGTCATCGTTGACGTTGTTGACGCGCTTGATGGTCTCGCTGATGAAGGTCTCGACGTCCGCCGAGTGCTGGCGGATGGGCGCCAGCAGGGCTTCGGCGGCGATCTTCTCGGCGCCTTCCACCGGGATGCTGTCGCGGAAGATCGGCCCCTTGTCCTTGGGCTTCTCTCCGCTGTAGCGCTTGGTCAGCACCAGGCGGTAGTAGAGCGTCTGGTTGCCACTGGCACGGCGGGCGGACCAGGTCACCTTGCGGTTGCCGTCCACGCGGTTGATGCTCACGCCGTAGTTGTTGGAGATGAAGCTCTCGTTGAGGCTGACGTAGTCCCGGTTCAGCGGCGGCACGAACATCTGCACCTTGATCGGGTCGCGCGGGCTGGCTTGGAATTCGACCTTGGCGTCGATGTTCCAGAGGTCGTCGGTCTCATCCTCGGTGATCGGGATGCCCTGAATGAAGATCTGGTAGGCCGTTATCAGAACGCCCAAGGTCACCAGCAGGGTGATGAGGACTTTCAGATGCAGGGTAAGAGAGCGCATGTGAGTTACTCGGCAGCGTTTGCGTCAGTGGCACAGCCGGGTTGGCCGGCAGCGTATTTAAGGCTCGGGTCGACCAGTGCATCGAAGCGCTTGAGTGCCTCGGAACCGATCAGGAGCGGGTATTGGAAAGCGCTTCGGTCGGTGAGGTTCACTTCGATCCGCCGCAGGGCGCCGCCCATGCACACGTCCAGCTCGATGACCGGGCGTGCGGTGTAACGGTTGTCGTCTTCCTCGGGGTCGTAGTCGCCGGCACGCCGCTTGATCTTGCTGATGCGCGCCAGGGGGCGCTCGATCGGGTGGGCGTGGGCGTCGTCGATAGCCAGGTAGAAGCGTACCCACGACTCTCCGTTCTTCTTGAAGCGCTTGATGTCGCGGGCGCTGAGGGAGGCGGTCTTGGCCCCGGTGTCCAGCTTGGCGGCGATCACCAGGTCAAGGTCGGAAAGGCGGGCGTATTCGTTCAGACCGTAGACGGTCTTGCCGTTGGCGAGGCTGAGGCCCGGCAGGCTCGCCAGGCACAGGAGCAGGGCTAGTGGCTTGTAAGTCATGGGTCCTTGGATGCGGTTCGGGATCCTGATGCCCGGCGCAAGGACCATGGCCCCGGCGTCTGGCGAAAGAGTCTAGCAAGCAAAACGGTGGCGCCTCGCCAGGCGCATGAGGCGCGCATTCTAGCATGTGGGTTTTCTGCGGCGACAGACGGCCCACGCGCTTTGTGAAGGCGGTGGCGCCTTTATATGAATTTTTCGCGACACTCGACCATTGTCGACAATGTTGGTCTTTGGTTTGACAGTAAATGGCCTTGGGCGTACTTTTCGGCCCATCTGAAATTGAATGTGTCGACAATCATGACTGCCACCCTGGAAACTCCCCTGGCTGTGACCGAAGACTCGGAAACCCTCTCCGAGCACGTCTTCCGTCGTATCCAGGCCGCCATCATCCGGGGCGAGATTGCGCCGGGCAGCAAGATCTCCGAGCCGGAGCTGGCGCGTACCTATGGCATCAGCCGCGGCCCGCTGCGCGAGGCCATCCACCGCCTGGAAGGGCAGAAGCTGCTAGTGCGCGTGCCCCATGTCGGCGCGCGGGTGGTGTCGCTGAGCCCCACCGAGCTGATCGAACTGTACGAGATCCGCGAGTCCCTCGAAGGCATGGCCTGCCGCCTGGCTGCCGAGCGTATGACTCAGGCGGAGATCGACGAACTGCGCCGGGTGCTGGATACCCATGAGCGCGACGAGGCCTTCCAGGCCGGGCGTGGCTACTACCAGCAGGAAGGCGACTTCGACTTCCACTACCGGATCATCCAGGGCAGCGGCAACCAGACCCTGACCCGCATGCTCTGCGGCGAGCTGTACCAGCTGGTGCGCATGTACCGCATCCAGTTCTCCGCCACGCCGAACCGCCCGCGCCAGGCCTTTGCCGAACACCACCGCATTCTCGATGCCATCGCCGACCGAGACGGCGAGCTGGCCGAGCTGCTGATGCGCCGTCACATCGGCGCCTCCAAGCGAAACATCGAGCGCCACTTCGGCTCCCAGAACGGGCAGGACGCGCTCGCCAACCCCTCCCACACCCGAGGTGATTCATGACCCAGCTCTCCGCCGGCCAGCGTTTCCGCCAGGCCCTTGCCGAAGAAAGCCCGCTGCAGGTGATCGGTGCGATCAACGCCAACCATGCGCTGCTGGCCAAGCGTGCCGGTTTCCGTGCCATCTACCTCTCCGGTGGTGGCGTGGCGGCCGGCTCCCTGGGCCTGCCGGACCTGGGCATCAACACCCTGGACGACGTGCTCACCGACGTGCGCCGCATCACCGATGTCTGTGACCTGCCGCTGCTGGTGGACATCGACACCGGCTTCGGCCCGAGCGCCTTCAACATCGAGCGCACGGTGAAGAGCCTGATCAAGGCCGGCGCTGCTGCGGCGCACATCGAGGACCAGGTCGGCGCCAAGCGCTGCGGCCACCGACCGGGCAAGGAGATCGTTTCCTGCGAGGAAATGGTCGACCGCGTGCGTGCCGCCGCTGACGCCCGGACCGATCCGGACTTCTTCCTCATCGCCCGCACCGATGCCATCCAGGCCGAGGGCGTGGACGCCGCCATCGAGCGCTGCAAGCGCTACGTGGAGGCCGGTGCCGACGGCATCTTCGCCGAGGCCGCCTACGACCTGCCCACCTACGCGCGTTTCGTCAAGGAACTGAACGTGCCGGTGCTGGCCAACATCACCGAGTTCGGCGCCACCCCGCTGTTCACCCGTGACGAGCTGGCCTCGGTTGGCGTGGCCATCCAGCTCTACCCGCTGTCGGCCTTCCGCGCGGCGAACAAGGCGGCGGAAACCGTGTACACCGCCATTCGCCAGAGCGGCCATCAGAAGGATGTGATCGAGCTGATGCAGACCCGTGCGGAGCTCTACGACCGCATCGGCTACCACGCCTTCGAGCAGAAGCTCGACGCGCTGTTCGCCGCCGGCAAGAAGTAGAGCCAGCAAGGTAGGGTGGGCTTCAGCCCACCGTGTCAGCGCTGTTGGTGGGCTGAAACCGATCGCCGCCCGGCCCACCCTGCTCAGCGCGCAACAGAACAAAAAGACTCGAGGAGATACCGATGAGCACCACCGAAACCACCACTCCGGGCTTCAAGCCGAAGAAATCCGTGGCCCTTTCCGGCACCGCCGCCGGCAACACCGCCCTGTGCACCGTTGGCCGTACCGGCAACGACCTGCACTACCGGGGCTACGACGTGCTGGATTTCGCCAACCGCTGCGAGTTCGAAGAGATCGCCCACCTGCTGGTCCACGGCAAGCTGCCCAAT
Source organism: Pseudomonas sp. zfem003 (assembly GCF_032621675.1). Taxonomy (NCBI): domain Bacteria; kingdom Pseudomonadati; phylum Pseudomonadota; class Gammaproteobacteria; order Pseudomonadales; family Pseudomonadaceae; genus Pseudomonas; species Pseudomonas sp. zfem003. The sequence goes on from NZ_JAVYJG010000009.1 coordinate 211,253, forward strand.
GTCGCCGAGCTGGCCGGCTACAAGGCCAAGCTGAAGGCCCTGCGCGGCCTGCCCGCTGGCGTCAAGGCCGCGCTGGAGCAGCTGCCGCCTTCCGCCCACCCGATGGACGTGATGCGCACCGCCGTCTCCGTGCTGGGCTGCCTGTCGCCGGAGAAGGACGACCACAACCACCCCGGCGCCCGCGACATCGCCGACAAGCTGATGGCCTCCCTGGGTTCCGCGCTGCTGTACTGGTACCACTACAGCCACAACGGCAAGCGCATCGAGGTGGAGACCGACGACGACTCCATCGGCGGCCACTTCCTGCACCTGCTGCATGGCGAGAAGCCCCGCGAATCCTGGGTGCGCGCCATGCACACCTCGCTGAACCTGTACGCCGAGCACGAGTTCAACGCCTCCACCTTCACCTCGCGGGTGATCGCCGGCACCGGCTCGGACATGTACTCCTGCATCGCCGGCGCCATCGGCGCCCTGCGCGGGCCCAAGCATGGCGGCGCCAACGAGGTGGCCTTCGAAGTGCAGAAGCGCTACGACAGCCCGGATGAGGCCGAGGCCGACATCCGCGCCCGTGTCGAGAAGAAGGAAGTGATCATCGGCTTCGGCCACCCGGTCTACACCGTCTCCGATCCGCGCAACAAGGTGATCAAGGAAGTGGCCCGCGAGCTCTCCGTGGAGCAGGGCAACACCAAGATGTTCGACATCGCCGAGCGCCTGGAAAGCACCATGTGGGAAATCAAGAAGATGTTCCCCAACCTCGATTGGTTCAGCGCCGTCAGCTACCACATGATGGGCGTGCCCACCGCCATGTTCACCCCGCTGTTCGTGATCGCCCGCACCTCGGGCTGGTCCAGCCACGTCATCGAACAGCGCATCGACGGCAAGATCATCCGCCCGAGCGCCAACTACACAGGCCCCGAAGACCTGAAGTTCGTGCCGCTCAAGGACCGTAAATAACAATGACCACGACCGTGAACAGCCAATACCGCAAGCGCTTGCCCGGCACCGCGCTGGATTACTTCGACGCCCGCGAGGCGGTCGAGGCGATCCAGGCCGGCGCCTGGGACAAGCTCCCCTACACCTCCCGCGTGCTGGCCGAGCAGCTGGTGCGCCGCTGCGAGCCCGCCGACCTGACCGCATCGCTGGAGCAGCTGGTCCATCGTAAGCGCGACCTGGACTTCCCCTGGTACCCGGCGCGGGTGGTCTGCCACGACATCCTCGGGCAGACCGCGCTGGTGGACCTGGCCGGCCTGCGTGATGCCATCGCCGAGCAGGGCGGGGACCCGTCCAAGGTCAACCCGGTGGTGCCGACCCAGTTGATCGTCGACCACTCCCTGGCCGTCGAGGCCCCGGGCTTCGACCCGGACGCCTTCGAGAAGAATCGCGCCATCGAGGACCGTCGCAACGAGGACCGCTTCCACTTCATCGAGTGGACCAAGACCGCGTTCAAGAACGTCGACGTGATCCCTGCCGGGAACGGGATCATGCACCAGATCAACCTGGAGAAGATGAGCCCGGTGATCCAGGCGCGAGGCGGCATCGCCTTCCCCGACACCTGTGTCGGCACCGACTCGCACACGCCGCACGTAGACGCCCTGGGCGTGATCGCCATCGGCGTCGGCGGCCTGGAAGCCGAGACCGTGATGCTCGGCCACCCGTCGATGATGCGCCTGCCCGACATTGTCGGTGTCGAGCTGACCGGCAAGCGTCAGCCCGGCATCACCGCCACCGACATCGTCCTGGCCTTGACCGAGTTCCTGCGCAAGGAGCGTGTGGTGGGTGCCTACGTCGAATTCTTCGGCGAGGGGGCGGACAGCCTGTCCATCGGCGACCGCGCGACCATTTCCAACATGTGCCCGGAATACGGCGCCACCGCCGCGATGTTCTATATCGACGAGCAGACCATCGACTACCTCAAGCTCACCGGCCGCGAGCCCGAGCAGGTGGCGCTGGTGGAGCACTACGCCAAGACCCTGGGGCTGTGGGGCAGTGCACTGAAGACCGCCGAGTACGAGCGCGTGCTGAGCTTCGACCTGGGCAGCGTGGTGCGCAACATGGCCGGCCCGTCCAACCCGCACCGTCGCCTGCCCACCTCTGCGCTGGCCGAGCGCGGCATCGCCGACGAGGCCAAGCTGCAGGCCGGTCGTGACGAAGAGGCGAAGGGCCTGATGCCCGATGGCGCGGTGATCATCGCTGCCATCACCAGCTGCACCAACACCTCCAACCCGCGCAACGTGATCGCCGCCGGCCTGGTGGCGAAGAAGGCCAATGCCCTCGGCCTGGTGCGCAAGCCCTGGGTGAAGACCTCCTTCGCACCGGGCTCCAAGGTCGCCAAGCTGTACCTGGAGGAAGCCGGGCTGCTGCCGGAGCTGGAGAAGCTCGGCTTCGGCATCGTCGCCTACGCCTGCACCACCTGTAACGGCATGTCCGGCGCATTGGACTCGGTGATCCAGAAGGAGATCATCGACCGTGACCTGTACGCCACCGCCGTGCTCTCGGGCAACCGCAACTTCGACGGGCGCATCCACCCCTACGCCAAGCAGGCCTTCCTCGCCTCGCCGCCGCTGGTGGTAGCCTATGCCATCGCCGGCACCGTGCGTTTCGACATCGAGCAGGACCCGCTGGGCACCGATGCCCAGGGCAACCCGGTCACGCTGAAGGACCTGTGGCCGAGCGACGAGGAGATCGACGCCATCGTCGCCGCCTCGGTGAAGCCCGAGCAGTTCAAGCAGATCTACATCCCGATGTTCGACCTGGGCAGCGTGCAGGAGGCGCAAAGCCCGCTGTACGACTGGCGTCCGATGTCCACCTACATCCGTCGTCCCCCGTACTGGGAGGGCGCGTTGGCCGGCGAGCGCACGCTCAAGGGCATGCGGCCGCTGGCGATCCTGCCGGACAACATCACCACCGACCACCTGTCGCCGTCCAACGCCATCCTGGCGGACTCGGCCGCCGGCGAGTACCTGGCGAAAATGGGCCTGCCGGAGGAGGACTTCAACTCCTACGCCACCCACCGTGGCGACCATCTGACGGCCCAGCGCGCCACCTTCGCCAACCCGCAGCTGGTCAACGAGATGGCCGTGGTCGACGGGCAGGTGAAGAAGGGCTCGCTGGCCCGCGTGGAGCCGGAAGGCCAGGTGATGCGCATGTGGGAAGCCATCGAGACCTACATGAACCGCAAGCAGAACCTGATCATCGTCGCCGGTGCCGACTACGGCCAGGGCTCGTCCCGCGACTGGGCGGCCAAGGGCGTGCGCCTGGCGGGTGTGGAAGTGATCGTGGCCGAGGGCTTCGAGCGCATCCACCGCACCAACCTGGTGGGCATGGGCGTGCTGCCGGTGGAGTTCAAGCCGGGCACCACGCGCCTGACCCTGGGCCTGGACGGCACCGAGACCTACGACGTCGAAGGCGACATTTCGCCGCGCTGCGACCTGACCCTGGTGGTCAATCGCCGCAACGGCGAGGTGGTGCGGGTGCCGGTGACCTGCCGCCTGGACACCGCCGCCGACGTCAGCGTGTACAAGGCCGGTGGCGTGCTGCAGCGCTTTGCCAGGGACTTCCTCAAGGGCGAGGTCGCCTGACTGCGCAGGGTGGAGGGCCCTTTTTCCCTCCACCCTGCGGCTCATTGAAGGCTCAGCCCGGCTGACATCCGGGCCATTTCTCAGGACTGCACTCATGGCTCATCTGCCGCAAGTGAAAATCCCCGCCACCTACATCCGTGGCGGCACCAGCAAGGGCGTGTTCTTCCGCCTGCAGGACCTGCCCGAGGCCTGCCAGGTGCCGGGCGAGGCCCGTGACCGGCTGTTCATGCGGGTGATCGGCAGCCCCGATCCCTACGCCGCGCACATCGACGGCATGGGCGGCGCCACGTCCAGCACCAGCAAATGCGTGATCCTGTCGAAAAGCAGCCAGCCCGGGCACGATGTCGACTACCTCTACGGGCAGGTCTCCATCGACAAGGCCTTCGTCGACTGGAGCGGCAACTGCGGCAATTTGTCTACCGCTGCGGGCGCCTTCGCCATTCATGCCGGGCTGGTCGACCCATCGCGCATTCCGGACAACGGCACCTGCGTGGTGCGCATCTGGCAGGCCAATATCCAGAAAACCATCATCGCCCACGTACCGGTCACCAACGGCCAGGTGCAGGAAACCGGCGACTTCGAGCTGGATGGGGTGACCTTCCCGGCGGCGGAGATCGTGCTGGAATTCCTCGATCCGTCGGATGACGGGGAGGAGGGCGGTTCGATGTTCCCCACCGGCAACCTGGTGGATGAGCTGGACGTGCCGGGCGTTGGCACCTTGAAGGCGACCCTGATCACCGCCGGCATTCCCACGGTGTTCGTCAACGCCGAGGACATCGGCTACACCGGCACCGAGCTGCGCGAGGCCATCAATGGCGACCCCGAGGCGCTGGCGCGCTTCGAGAAGATCCGCGTCGCCGGTGCGCTGCGCATGGGGCTGATCAAGTCCCCCGAAGAGGCGCTGACCCGCCAGCACACGCCGAAGGTGGCGTTCGTCGCGCCGCCTAGGGACTACCAGGCTTCCAGCGGCAAGACGGTGAAGGCCGACGAGATCGACCTGCTGGTGCGGGCGCTGTCCATGGGCAAGCTGCACCACGCGATGATGGGCACGGCGGCGGTCGCCATCGGCGCTGCGGCGGCCATCCCCGGCACCCTGGTGAACCTGGCGGCCGGTGGTGGCGAGCGCACGGCGGTACGTTTCGGACACCCTTCGGGCACCCTGCGCGTGGGCGCCGAAGCCCGGCAGGTGGACGGCCAGTGGCAGGTGACCAAGGCGATCATGAGCCGCAGCGCGCGGATATTGATGGAAGGATGGGTACGGGTGCCGGGCGACAGTTTCTGAGTCGCTCAGTGCTGGCTGGTACCCAGCAACAGGCCGCCGGCGCCGACAAAGAAGGCGCCGGTGGTTCGGTTGAGGTTGCGCACGCCGCGGGCGCTGCGAATCAGGCGGCGAATCTGCAGGCCGAACAGTGCATAGAGCAACGAAGCCGCATATTCGGCCAGCAGATAGGTCGTGCCCAGGTAGAGAAACTGTTCGGCGGCCGGCTGATCGGGGCGGATGAATTGCGGGAAGATCGCTGCGAACAGCAGGATGGCCTTGGGATTGCTGATGCCGATGAGAAACTCTTGGCGCATCGCCAGCCACAAGGTGCGTCTTGATTGCGTCGGGCTTTGCTGTTCGTCCAGGGCGAAGGCGCGGCTACGCCAGGCGCTGACGCCCAGGTAGAGCAGGTAGGCGGCGCCGACCCATTTGACCGCGCTGAACAGCTGTTCGGAGGCCATCAGCATGGCGCCGAGGCCGACCGCCGAAATGAGCAGGAAGAAGGCGAACGCAATCACTCGCCCCGTGGTGGCCAGTACGGCGGTCGCCATGCCGTGGCGGATGCCGTTGTTCATCGCGCAGAAGTTGTTGGGGCCCGGCGTGATCGCGATCAGCAGCGCGATCGGGGCGAACAGCAGGGCATCGTTGAGGGTCATGACGGGCTCGTGACCGATTACTTGAGGCGGCGCTCAACGCCTTTTTCCACCAGGATCTTGGCGGAAATCTCCTCCACCGAGAAATGGGTGGAGTTGATGTAGGCGATGTTTTCCCGGCGGAACAGGTTTTCCACCTCCCGCACCTCAAACTCGCACTGGGCGAAGCTCGCGTAGCGGCTGTTGGGCTTGCGTTCGTTGCGGATGGCGGTGAGGCGGTCGGGGTCGATGGTCAGGCCGAACAGCTTGTGCTTGTAGGGGCGCAGGGCATTGGGAAGCTGCAGGCGCTCCATGTCCTCTTCGGTCAGCGGGTAGTTGGCCGCGCGGATGCCGTACTGCATCGCCATGTACAGGCAGGTGGGCGTTTTGCCGCAGCGCGACACGCCGACCAGGATCAGGTCGGCCTTGTCGTAGTAGTGGGTGCGGGCGCCGTCGTCGTTGTCCAGCGCGAAGTTCACCGCCTCGATGCGCTCCATGTAGTTGGAGTTGTGGGCGATGGAGTGGGACTTGCCCACGGAGTACGAGGAATGGGAGGTGAGCTCCTGTTCCAGCGGCGCGAGGAAGGTCGAGAAGATGTCGATCATGAAGCCGTTGGAGGTCGCGAGAATTTCCCGGATCTCCTTGTTCACGATGGTGTCGAAGATAATCGGTCGCGCCCCGTCTGCCTCGGCAGCCTTGTTGATTTGCTGTACCATGGCGCGCGCTTTTTCCACGCTGTCGATGTAGGGCCGCGTGAGCTTTGCGAACGTGATGGTTTCGAACTGCGCCAGCAGGCTCTGTCCGAGGGTTTCAGCGGTAATGCCGGTACCGTCGGAGATGAAAAAAGCGGTTCGTTTCATGCGCCAAAGGCCTTAAGTCGGGAACGATTCTTGGCTATCATAGGTCCGTTTTGCTGGCCTGAAGCCGGCCTGCATTGTGACTCATTTTTCCGGCACCATGCCAGAACGCGGCGGAACCGCTCCGCCCAGCTATTCCAACAGATAGTGGAGAGATCACCTTGGTCTACTCAGGGTTGGCGCACGCCCAGTATACAAGGGCCTCCCAGCACTCCGCATCTCCAGCTTCTAACACTCTTCTAACAGTGTTCTAACACTTCGCGCCCCGCATTCAGGAGTTCGTTGACACTCCACTCCTGAATGCCCAGGGAGGCAACTCTCAGCCCTCAGAGACACTTCCAGTTCACCTAAGGTGGTCCTGCCCTCATTGGTCCTGTGGTCGCCATGTAGGGCTCCTCAGGGGCCTTTAAGAATCTGGGAGAAAAATCTGAGAGCCCATCTCATTAGGAGCGCCCTCGGGACTCCCCCCGTACCCCATGGCATCCCAGGCACCCATAAGGACCCCATGCGCCCCTGCGCGCGATAAGGACCCCAGGGATCAACGCCTAACCCATTGATTCCTAAGGGCTTCTTACGGTTCTAACACTGGGTAGACCCATGGGGACTATGGGCCTCGGGTGGCTCAAGGCGGGCTTAGGGAGGGCTTAGGGAGGGCCAAGGTGGCCCAGTGCGCCTATGGCTGTCCCTATCTGTAGGCGCTCCCTAAGCCCTCTCACTGCTTCCCATTGGCCACCTAAGGGCATCCGCAGCCCTCTACCTAAGGTCCGACCAGTAGCAGCCACCTAAGGCGACTTAGGGTATTTAGGGTTATCTCAGGAATATTCGATTTAGGGTGTTGACTTAAACCCTAAGTTCGATATTATGGCGCCACTCCAGACGGACAGGGACCAACCTCCCAGAAGCTGGAAGCGCTCTTTAACACTTCAGGAATCACTAAGGCTTAAAGCCTTGAGTTAACAGGGTCTGCACTGGGCCTTGGTCTCTACGCCTCGCAAAGCGGGCACATTAGGGACTGACATACAGGCAGGCCGACGAACCGAAGGTAAGACCGGCAGGCACTTAGGGTTAACTTAGGGAATATCTTGAAAGACTTAGGGATTTCGGTAAGATGAGCAGCAAGTCAGGCAGCGATGCCTCGGGGTAACCCGGAACGCTCTTTAACAATTCGGATAGTGACAACGTAATGCACACCTACAGCGATGATTCATTAGGTGTTGCGCCTTGAGGCCTGAGCAGAGGTCATGAGTAGGGGCTTAGGGCGCAACCCAATGTAATGCAACGCAATGGGAAGGTAATGCAATGACCAAGCGTATTCACCAGAAGCTCGCCTTGAGTCTGAGGGTAGCTCGTGAGTGCAGTCGGGCGAGTTGGCAGGAGCCTAAAAAGGACCGCAAGGAATACAAGCGTATCAGTCGTGAAGCTATGAGGGACGCACGGGAGTGGAGCGCCTTACTTCAGGCGATTCGGAAGGGAGATGCGTCATGAGGAGGCAGCCAGACATAACCTGGCGCGAGGTCCGCTGGGCACGGGAACACGACTGGTTTATCAGCTCACATGCCCTGAATGGGACAAATGGGCTCTACAGGATCGTAGCTCGTGATGCGTCGAGCACGATGGGCATCCGCTACTTCGAGAACTTCAGGGAGCTTCGGGCCTGGGCTGGGTATTGAGTGATTCAAGTCGAGCGCCTTCAGGGTAGGGCGCTCCGCTGGATTCACAGCAACACCAATGCAACGTAAAGCAACGCAACGTAAAGGAGCATCACATGCAACTCGCAAAGCACCTGCAAGCGGCCAGGAGGCGTCAGTACGCCCTGAGTTTGACCAATGAGCGCCAGATTCAGCTCGGGCAGTCGTTCAATCAGCGCGCCAAGTTCGCGGTATGGGACAGAAGGACGGACCTCGGGGAAACCGTCTGGCCGGCAATGGGTGAGCTGAGGAGGGCTGCGCAATGAAGGCATACACGTTTGAATGCCGCAATGCGAATGGCATCGCCTATGTTGCACCTCTCCGGGGGTTCAATCGGCTCCAGGCGGCTGCTCGGATGCGGGAAGCCAAGGACGTCTTCACGGGTTGCACGGACTGGAAGCTGAGGAGGGCCGAGCAATGAGCCGCGTCTATCACTCGCTATGCATCCTTGAGGAAGGCGTATGGTTCATTCACTTCGGGGACTACGACAAGAACGTGGTCAAGGGTGAACAGGACTACATGGTTGAGAGTGGAACGCCCAGGAGGAGAACCCAGGTGCTGACCACAGGGGACACACAGGCCGCCGTCGAGCAGGCTGTGGAAGAGCTGAACAGAAGACGTACGCAAACCTTCAGTAAGTGACACAAGTCGAGACCCTGCGCCGCTCTGCGGGGTCTCCGCTGGTTTCACCGTAACACCAATGCAACGCAAAGAAACGCAATGTAAATGTGAGGTTATAACGTGATGAGAATGTACGTGGCCTGTCTTGCCAGCTACAACAACGGGGTCCTGCACGGCGAATGGTTCGACCTTGAGGACTTCGAGGACGCCGTGGACCTTCAGGAAGCAATCGCAGAGAAGGTCCTGATGACCAGCCCGCATCCTAACGTGACCGTAGAGTGCCCGCATTGCGAGACTGGGCGCCGAGGCTATGGAGTCGCTCAGGGTGGCAACTTCACGGGCTTCTACTCGTGCAGCCATTGCGACGGTTACGGGAACCACCCAAGCGCCGAAGAGTGGGCCGCCCATGATTGGGACGGTGAGGGTCTATCGGAATTCGGCGAATACCCGGACCTTGAAGAAGTCCTTGAGCACGTCCGCTTGGTCTCCGAGCACGGTGGCGCATGGGTGGCGTTCAAGTCCTACTTTGGTGCGGATGCGACCGAACAGAACTTCGAGGACGCTTACCGGGGAGAGTACGACTCTTTCGAGGTCTTCGTGGAGGAGTGGTGCCAAGAAATCTACGGCTGGAAAGGCGACGAGGCTTTTTACAGTTGGATCGACTGGGAACGGGCCGGGCGTGATCTTGAGCAAGACTTCACATTCACGGACGGCCATGTCTTCTACAGCCACTGATGATCTTCACGTATGATTCACGGAATGTGAAACAAGTCGAGCCCTTAGGCTAACTGAGGGCTCCGCTGGTTTCACCCAATGCAACGCAATGTAAATCAACGGAACGCAACGCAATGAACCACCAACTCAGGAGGCGTAGCCCTCACGTCCCCGCAAGAAGCACCTGACGCGCCCGAGTGAGCCCTTCACTTGGGCTTACTTGTGGCCATCAGAACGATGAATCCCATGCAGATAGGAGCATGTTTCGTGGCCACTTTGCCCTTTGATCCAGAGCTGGATATCGGTGAACTCCTGAAGGAAATGGAGAGTATCCCGGTAGATGCTGCTGTCCCCTATTCGGAGGACTTCAAGCGCTTGGTTCAAAGTGGGAAAGCCTGGGGCCCTCAGGCCTCGGCGGAATCGAAGTTGGCCACACGCCTATTTTATGCGGGCTGGACTACGCAACAGATCGACCAAGTTGGTCTGAAGTCCAAGAACGTCGAGAACTTTCGACGGAAGCATAAGCACCTCGTCCAGGCTCGCCCTGGGCGTCCCCCTAAGTTGCCGAACTCAGTAGCAGAGCAACTTAACGCAATACCCAAATCCAATGCGGACTTCGCGAAAGAGCTTGAGGAAACCCGCCGCGCCCTTGAACAGACAATCGAGACGGCGCAAGCCGAACTCAAGGTCGTCAACGAGGCCCTGGAACTCTTCAACAAACTCTTAAATTCGCGAGGAACCTGAATGCATGTATTGACTCATGCGGGCGTAGCTATTCCGTCCGTGGACAAGTACCACCCTGCGCTTAAGGAACACATTCCGACGATCAAGGAGATGGGCGAGGCCGCCGAGGCCCGCAACGGACTCACCTGGGTGATCTTGTGGACGGCCCCGATGCATGGATGGCCAGCCTTGACGCTGTGGTCTCCGAATACTCGGTTCGCGGGCCACGCCAGGGCCTAATGCACCGTCAGGTCTCCGGCGTCTACTCGATTCCCTTCCTGCACCCCGACTACTGCGAAAAGCTCCTCACGGAGATTGCCGCAATGTCCTTCGAGGTGAACCCGGACGAGGACGCCGAGGTGCAAATCCCCGAGATCACTTTGGGCGACAACTGCCCGACCCTGCATAGCTGCCTTCACGGGCTCTTCAACAACGTCGTGAACCCGCTGACCCGCGTGCTGTACCAGTTGGAGCAGACTCGCATGACGAGCATCCAGTTCGCCCAGTACCGCCCGGACAACACCGCGCACGGCAATTGGCACCACGACCGGGATTCGGATATCACGCTGGTGGTCGCACTCAGCGACTTCCACAAGGGAGGCGGGACGATGGTCAAGCCGCAGGGGCTGGGAGAGCCATTCGTGGTCCCTCAGTTGCCCCAGGGCCACGCCATGCTGTTCCAAGGTAGCCGAACGCTACACAAGGGAATGCCGGTCGCCGAGGGCTCTCGGAACCTGCTGGTCTTCTGGAGCGAGTTGAAGTGAGGAGGTTACTCTTCCTCGTCGCCGCCCTGGAGTTCTTCATCCTGGCGCTTAGCGGCAGCCTCGAAGTCCGACACCAGATCGGCACTAAGCGGGGGAACCGGCGCGCCCTCGGGGATAGCGAATCGGGCAAGGCCGGAGGGTTCATCAGTCTCGTGCTGAGCCATGGGCCCTCCTATCAATCAACGTAATGAAACGTAAGGGGATCATACAGTGCCCAGCAACGCAACTTCCATCAAGTCCATCAAATTCTACTGCCAAGTCCCCAAGATCATCGGAGGCCAGCTCCAGGGCAACGAGATCAAAGCCACCTTCATCCAGGGCAATGAGGACCAGCGCCTTTCCTACCGGGTGGACAATGGGGCTGTGGGGCTGCTGTTCATCACCCACGGGGATGTTTCCTTCGTTTACAAGCTTAACGACATCTTGGGCCGTATCGAGGTGACAGCATGAAATTTGAGAAGAGAAACTTCATGGGCATCGAGTTAGATGTCCTCGTGGGGCACCCGGAGCATGACCTACTGTTCGTGGCTACTCAGGTGGCCCGAGCGGCTGGCCTGAAGAATCCGAGCGATGCGGCCTGGTCTGCCAGTTCTCTCAAGGATTTCGGAGAGGTGCTCCGTATTGGGAACGTAGCCTCCGAAATTATCGGAGGGTTGCCGGCGAGTCCCAGCGGAAGGGCTTACCCTCAGGTGACCTCACTGTTCTCCGAACCACAGGTTTACACGATGCTCCTCCGTGGGCATTCCCCACAGTCTGAGCCCTTCCGCAAGTGGGTGACCGAAGAGGTCCTGCCGTCGATCCGCAAGACCGGCAAGTACAACGCTGAAGAGTCCTCCAACCCGATTGCCGTAGCGATCATGGACGAACTGAAGTCCCTCCGTGGTGAAATCGCAGAGCTGCGCCAAGAGCTGCAAGCCAAGACCTTCACCCTCGCGACTCCTGCTGTAGAGCCAAGTCCCTACGAGGGCCAGCCTGGAGTCGCACTCTGCGATCCTGCCGGCTTCAATTCGCGCCTTTACCGTGAGTTGGGCGAAGAGATCATCCCACGCCCTGCCGTGGACCGACTGGAGAGCCGCGTGGTTCTGCACATTGAGGTCGAGCTGGGCAAGAAGTGGGACGCCGAGGACGGTCGCAAGCTGAAGGACCATGTGTCCCGAGAGCGCCGCAAATGGCGTGTGTACCCGAAAGACTGGCTCGTGGCCAACCTGACCCGACAGCTCTACATCTCCGCGCTCCAAGCCGTGATTGCTGAAAAACTCAGCGCCTAATCGCAAAAACCCTCACTTAAAGGACCCAGGGGTTTCCTGAGAGAAATCTCCCAAGTCCTCTCTTAGTTCCTCTTCCAGATATTTAGGACATTAGGATTAATTTCTGATGCGATCACTGCTGCCCGAAAAACACGATTTCAGTGACATAAGGGAATCGCCTGAAGCATTCACCACGCTCGCAAGGCTGTTCGGTGAAGACCTCGCGGTACAACAACTTGCCCTCGAACACGAGGCCTATGAACTGGGCGAGGCGCGCTTCGTAAAGAACCTTGAGCGCGCTATTGAGTCTGGCGACTTCGCCGACAGCCAACCCGCAAAACCCCTCCTCGACGCCCTGGTCCCCAGGTTCATCAACCGATACAACGAATGGCTTGAACACCAGAACACCAAGGTGCGCCGCAAGCATGTGGCCATCGAAGAGTTCCGCAAGCTGAAGCCTGAAGTCGCCGCCGTGGCGACCATCAAACGAATCCTCAGCCTTCTCGCCGTGGCGGGCACTGGGGTCTCCGTGCAGCGGGTCGCCATTGGCCTTGGCCAGACCATCGAAGACGAAATGCGCTTCGGCCGCATCCGGGAACAGGAGGTCGAGCACTACAAGCGCTTCGTGAAGCCTGCCTTGGATAAGCGCAACGGCCAGCTCTACAAGAAGGAGTACCTGAAGGCCGTCGAGCAGCGAATGCTGGAGGCTGGCGAACTGAAGACCGATTGGGTCTCCTGGGAGCGCGACGAGGCCGAACCGGAGAACGACAGGCGCTTCCAAGTGGGCATCAAGCTCATGGAAATCCTGATCGAGTCCACCGAACTGATCGTGGTCCGCAGGGACAACGCAGGCAACGCCAAGAAGGACCAAGAGACCGTAGAGCTGCACCCCGAGTGGGTCCAGAAGCTCGGTGAGCGGGCCTTCAGCCTTGCAGGCATCGCCCCTGTGTATCAGCCCTGTGTCGTCCCCCCGAAGAAGTGGACGGGCGTCAAAGGTGGTGGCTACTGGGCCCGAGGCCGGAAGCCGCTGAACTTCATCAGGGTCCGCAGCAAGCGCGCCCTGGAGCGCTACCGCGACGTGCATATGCCTGTGGTCTACGAGGCCGTGAACCTCGCCCAGAGCACCGCGTGGAGCGTGAACACCAAGGTCCTTGAGGTCGTCAACGCGCTCGCAGAGTGGCGCAACGTACCCATTGAGGACTTCCCATCCCTGGACAAGGAAGAGCTGCCCCAGCGGCATGAAGGGATGGACGAGGACGAGCAGGTCCTCAAGGCCTGGAAGCGCGAAGCCTCCAAGGTCTACCGCAGGGAGCGCGCCAGGACATCCAGGCGACTCCGCTTCGAGTTCATCGTGGAGCAGGCAAACAAGTTCGCGGAGTACGAGGCCATCTGGTTCCCGTACAACATGGACTGGCGGGGCCGGGTCTACGCGATCCCAGCGTTCAACCCGCAGGGTAACGACATGACCAAGGGCCTCCTCCAGGCCGCCAAGGGCGAGCCGATTGGTGCCCAAGGCCGGAAGTGGCTGGCGATCCACGGTGCCAACACCGCAGGGGTCGATAAGGTCTCCTTCGCGGACCGTCTCCAGTGGGTCGAAGACAACACCGCCCGGATCCTCGAAGTCGCCGCCGATCCCCTCGGTTGCACATGGTGGATGCAACAGGACTCCCCGTTCTGCTTCCTCGCGTTCTGCTTCGAGTGGGCCGGTGTCCAGCAACACGGGGACGCCTGGGTATCAGCACTGCCTGTAGCCTTCGACGGGTCCTGCTCGGGTATCCAGCACTTCAGCGCGATGCTCCGGGATGAGCGGGGCGGAAGGGCGGTCAACTTGGTCCCGAGCCCAACTGTTCAGGACATCTACAAGCTGGTGGCCGACGAGGTGAACCTGCGCCTTCAGGAGGACCTGAAGAGCGGCACCGGGAACACCAAGGACCTGAAGACCAACGAGAAGACCGGCGAGATCACTGAGATCACCGTCCTGGGCACGAAGACCATGGCGGAAGGCTGGACGAAGTACGGCGTGACCCGAAAGGTCACCAAGCGCTCCGTCATGACCCTCCCGTATGGCTCCAAGGAGTACGGATTCAGCGACCAGCTATTGGAGGACATCATCCGCCCAGCCGTGGACAAGGGCGAGGGCACGATGTTCACCGACCCAGGCCAGTACGCGCGGTATCTCGCAAAGCACATCTGGGAATCCGTGAGCGTGGTCGTGGTGGCTTCCGTAGAGGCCATGAACTGGCTCCAGGCTTCCGCGAAGCTGATGGCCACCCCGGTGAAGGACAAGAAGGACAAGAACCTGATCCTGAAGCCGTGCCTCCCGGTGAGCTGGACGACCCCCGATGGCTTCCCGGTCTGGCAGGAATACTTCAAGCCCGTGAAGAGGCGCATCGACCTGATGTTCCTCGGCTCCCACAGGATGGAGGCCACCGTGGTCGTCCGGGACTCGAAAGAGCTGGACGCCAGGAAACAGGAAGCCGGCGTGTCCCCCAACTTCGTCCACTCCCAGGACGGAAGCCACCTCAGGAAAACCGTCGTGACCGCTGCGAACCGCTACGGGATCGACTTCTTCGCCCTCATCCATGACTCCTTCGGGACCATCCCAGCGCGCGCCGAACAGATGTTCAGGGCCGTCAGGGAAACCATGGTCGAGACCTACGAAAACAACGATGTCCTGGCCGAATTCCGCAACGAATTCATGGACCAGCTCCACGAGACCCAACTGGAAAAGATGCCGGCCCTGCCCAAGGCGGGAACGCTGGATATCCGCTTGATCCTCGAATCCGACTTCGCATTTGCATAAGGAACCGCACTCATGACTTTCACCCTGATCCTCTTCCTCTACGCCGGTGTCTGGGCTGATGGCGACTCGATGACCGCCACCAACGTGCCCGGGTTCAAGACCGAGGAAGCCTGTGAGGCTGCCGGCCGTAAGGCTGCCCAGTTGGTGTCGAGCACCAAGAAAGAATCCCGCTTCATCTGCGTTCAACAGTAAGGACACGCCATGAACTTCGAAAAGATGCACAGAAGGACCACCGAACGCCGCAGCTTCGCGGAGCACCAGTCCCTTAAAGCGCGCAAAGGGAAGCTCCACAAGACCCGCCGTGGCCAGCGTGAGGAGTTCTCCGTATGACCAGCACCGTCGAGACCCAATCCGAACAAGGTCAGATCAGCATCCGTGTCGAGTGGTCCCGTCGAGACAAGGTGACCATCCAGTTCGACACCACCCTGACCATCATGGGCGTCCAGCACCGCACCCGCGAGTTAATCGACCGGCGCGCCCTGAAGGCCCTCAAAGGGGCCACGGGGACCGTCGAAGAACGCTGCCGCCTGTTCGCTGACCAGAAGACCCAGGCTGTTTCCACCGCACTCCACAACTCCCTCGCCATGCTCGTCCAGTCCCGCCACGTCAAGGAGACCCACTGATGGCCGTACAAGAAGTGATCCTGAAGACCAATCCCGCCGGCCCGGTGGACTACTCCGAGAAGGCCATCAAGAAGGCCCTGGATGCCTCCTACCTGATCGCTGACACCAAGGTCGATGGCGTGCAGTTGAACCTCGTGGTTGAGCGCGCCTTTGGCACAGCCCACGCAGATTTTCTAAGCCGCGCGGGTAAGTACCTGCCGGCCCTCCAGCGCGCCTGGGAGCTTCAGTTCGTAGATGCCAACCTGGGCAAGCTGCTCGAAGACGACACCTGCATCTACCCGAACGGCTTCATGCTCCAAGCCGAGATCGTCACCCCAGGCCAGCCCGCTGAGGTCACCGCAGGCAATCTTCGCCGCAAGTCGGTCCCGCTGGACCTGAGCAGCATCGAGGTTCACGTCTTTGGCGTGGTGCCCCTGGATGTCGTTGAGTCCGGGGAGGACCACGATGTCACCCACGCGATCATGAAGTACCACGTCGAGGCCATGACGGCGTTGCTCCAGAAGCACGTCCCCCAGATAGCTTGGAAGGTCGTCGAGACCGTGGATGTGTTCACCTACGAAGAACTCCAGCGGGTCTACGGGGTTCGCCGGGAGGAGGGCCAGGAAGGTCTGGTACTCAAGGACCCGCTCGCCATCTGGAAGCGTGGCAAGAAGGTCGGCCAATGGAAGATGAAGCCCGAAGACACCATCGACGGCATCGTGCAGGGGCTCATCTGGGGCACTCCTGGCCTCGGCAACGAAGGCAAGGTGATCGGCTTCGAGGTGCTGCTGGAGGACGGCCATGTGGTGAACGCCTGTGGCCTCACCCAGGCCCAGAAGGACCAATTCACTGGCAAGGTCCATTCCTGCTGCCTGAGCATGGAGCAGAGTGAACGGGAGGCTCTTCGCAACCCCTTCGATGGCTGGGCCGTTGAGGTCTCCTTCATGGAGCGCTTCAAGGACGGCTCCCTGCGGCACCCGAGCTTCAGCCGCTGGCGTGGCATCTCGGACCCGTTGACCAAGGAGTAACTTCAAACCCTGCGCGCCCTGATGGTAACCTTCGGGTCTCACCAGAAGGAGCGCGCCATGGAAGTCACCACAGGAGGATTCATCTTGATCGGCATCGTTACGTTGATCGTAGTGGTGTGCCTCTACGACTCCGACTGGAAACGGAAGCTCCTGAAGCCCCGTTAGTCACTATCCGCAGCTCCACCAAAGGGTCGGCTCTTCACAGGGTCGGCCCTTTTATTTATCTGTTTAGTTAGCGCGCAAAAATTTAGTCCGTCGGTTCTCTCCCGCAAAAACCCTCACTGGTAGCGACACACATCCGCCAACCAGTCCGAAAGGAGAATCGAATGGACTTCTTCCTGCATCACAGCCGTGGTGTCCCCAAGCTCGCCTTCACCATCCGCAGCGACCGCGAAATCCGCTTCGTCAAGAAGGCCCCCTTCAACCTCGCCCTCCAATGCCGCCGCTCCGGCCAGACCTTCCTCGTGACCAAAGGGCTCTGCCAGACCGCGAGCCGCCTGGGCCGTATCCGCCTGCGTCCTTACACCGGCAAATGGCCTGTGTTGGCGCTCCTGTGGGCCCGCTTCAAGGAGGTGATCCGTGGTTGACCATCTCGACATCCTGGGCAAGCCCCTGGAGCCAACTGACAGCGTGGTCTTCTGCCTCGCCGGTAGCTGCAAGCGCATGACCGTGGGCACCGTCACCAGGGTGCTCCCGAAGACCGTCGAGATCAGCTACCAGCTCGATCCTCGCCGGGGCACCGAGTACGTCTTCCGCAGCCCGGAGGATGTTGTCCGTGTCTAAGCCGATCCTCGCCCTCAACAGCATCCGTGGGAAGTCCGGCAAGGACACCCTCATCGAGCACATCGAAGCCAACGGCCTGAAGGTCCACCGCGTGGCCTTTGCAGACACCTTGAAGCGCGCCTGTGCCGAGGTCCTGGCAAACGGCCGGGGAAGCATGGGCCTTGCCCACTCCCTTGAGCGGGACATGCACAGCGCCCGGAAAGACCGCGAGGAGCCCTGGCTGTCTCTGGCGTACATCCCGAAGAGTGAATACAGCGCATGGCTGAATCAGGTCGCGTACCCCGCAGATAAGGACTACTACAAGCCCCGCTCCCTTCGCTGGCACCTCCAGCAGTACGGCACAGGCTTCGTCCGAGGCTACCTGAAGAAGCCGGGCCACTGGCTTGAAAAGGGCTGCCTCGAAGTCCTAAACGGTCAATCCGACCCCTCGGTGGATGTCGTTGTGGTCACCGATATGCGCCTGCCTAACGAATACGAGCGGATGTCCCTGGCCGGGGCCTACCTGATCCGCATCGTCCGCAACTGGCACGTCCCCGAAGTGGACACCGTGCCCTACCACGAATCCGACATCGCCCTCCTGGCCCACGCCTTCGACGCCCTCGTGGTGAACGAATGGGGCCGCCCGGAAGACATGTTCAAGCAAATCGAGAGGTTCCTATGAGCAAGGAAGCACTGCGCCTCTACAAGGCGACCGTAGAAATCAACTTCCAGTCCGAGGAGGTCCCCGTGTGGGCCGAAGACCTCGACACGGCCCTGGAGCAGGCAGAAGCCGAGTACGGCGAGGTGGATCGCATCCGCCCAGCGTTCACCCCGGTGGCCGTATGAAGTGCGGCCTCCTGTTCAACTGGCGCAGCCTCTGGCTCGGCGCCCACTACTCGACCTTCAACAAGCGCGTCTGCATCAACCTGATCCCCTGCGTGACCTTCTGGGTCTGCGGGAAGGGCGGCAACGTGCCTCACAAGGAGTACCGCTGATGACGCAAGACGAAAAGGACCTGCTCTGGCTGCAATGCCTGGAAAACGCAGGCGTAGACAACTGGTCCGGCATTGATCACGCCCGCGATGAATACCGCGAGGCCCTGAAAGAGCTGGGCGAGGAGGAGGACTGATGCGCCGCGCCCAAGGTAAACCCCGTGCCAAGCCTGATGGCTACCTGCACCTTCAGAACTTCGCTGTGACCAAGGCATCGGGCCTGGCCGGCGCCCTGTTCAACCACCTGATGGAGCCCCGTCAGAGGCGCATCGTTGAGGCCGCTTTGCTGGAACTCGCCCAGAAGCAGGACCTGACGACCCATCCGCGCCCTGTGGCGGTCTTCACCGAGGCTCATGACTGCTATCGGTTCGACAAGGACTTCCTCGCCACCGCTTTCAAGCCGGTCGTCTACGGCACCTATCGCCTCATCCGGCGCAACGCCTCGGAGCAGATGTCCATCGCGATCAACCGCGAGTACCTGCAAACCGAGAAAGCCAAGGTCCGCTGGCCGTGAGCTGGGGACCCGCCGTCCTCGGGCTCTGTGTGGCCCTCGTGATCTTCATGGTCTGGCTGGACGAGCCCAAAAACCCTCACTGATAGCGACACCTCGCAAACCCAAACTCACACAAGGAGAATTCGATGAGTTCCAAACCCAAGAAGGAAATCCTGTTCACTCCGGTCGGCACCGTGGAGCCCTACGCCTATCTGGCCAAGCCGGACTTCGGTCGTGACGGCTTCGCCTCCGAGCGTGGCAAGTACAAGCTGTCCCTCACCGTTCCCGGCAAGCTCGCCCAGCCGCTGGTCAAGAAGATCGTTGACCTGCATGAAGCCGACTACGCGGCTCGTGTGGCTGAGTTCGGGGAGAAGAAGCCCGAACTGCTGAAGAAGCTGCCCCGTGGCAAGAAACTGCTGGAACCCTACGTGGGCGACCTGCCGTTCTTCGAGAACGATGACGGCACCGTAACCTTCAAGTTCGCTTCCTGGGCGAGCTACGAGAAGGAAGGCGAGCTGATCCCGCTGGTCCTGAAGGTCGTTGACGCCAAGGGCAAGGCCATCCAGAAGGTCCCGAACATCTCCGGTGGCTCCGAAGGCAAGGCTCGTTTCACCATCGTCCCCTACGGCTGGAACGCCACTGTGGGCTGCTCCGTCAAGCTGCAACTGGAAGGCTTCATGCTCACCAAGCTCGTCGAGTTCGGTGGCGGTGAAGACGACTGGGGCGGCCAGGAAGAAGACGGCTACGAGGCCGATGAGTCCCAGGGCTCCTCCCGCGAAGAAGACCAGTGGGCGGAAGACGGCGACGGCCAAGAGCCTGATGACGGCGACTTCTAATGAGTACCGTCCGCAGCCGAGCGTATGCCCGTAAGAAGGCAGCAGGCACCGCTGTAACCGCCTACCGCTCCGGCCTTGAGGAAAAGATTGCTGCTCAGTTGGAGGCCGCTGGATTCCCCGTGGCCTTCGAGCAGTACAAGCTGAAGTACGAGGTCCCGGCCCGCGAGGCCACCTATACGCCGGACTTTGTTCTGCGTAACGGGATCATCGTGGAGTCCAAAGGCATCTTCGATGTCGAGGACCGCAAGAAGCACCTCCTGATCCGAGAGCAATACCCCGAGCTGGACATCCGGTTCGTCTTCTCGTCCTCCCGGGCGAAGCTCTACAAGGGCTCCAAGACCTCCTATGCGGAGTGGTGCGAGAAGAACGGCTTCCAGTTTGCCGACAAGCTGATCCCCGCCACCTGGCTCCGGGAGAAAGCCCGTCCGATCCCCGAAGGCACCCTGATTGCCAAAGGAGGAGGTGAGTGATGGGCGTTCAGTTCAAACCCCGGATGACCACCAAGTACCTCGTTGTTCACTGCGCGGCCACCAAGCCGACCATGGACATAGGCCTTCGTGAAATCCGCCAGTGGCACCGAGAGCGCGGCTGGTTGGACATCGGCTACCACTTCGTCATCCGCCGCGATGGCACAGTGGAGCAAGGGCGTCCCCAGGGTGTCATCGGCGCCCACGTCGAGGGCCACAACTACGAGTCCCTGGGCATCTGCATGGCCGGTGGCATCGACGCAACGGGGAAGCCCGAGAACAACTTCACCCCTGCCCAGTTTGAGTCCCTGCGGACCCTGCTGGACAAGCTCAAGGCCGACTACCCGTCAGCCCGGATCGTAGGTCACCGAGACCTCGACAACCGCAAGGCCTGCCCGTCCTTCGACGTGGCTTCCTGGCTCTAAACGACCCTGAAGGCGCACCTGTCACCCATCCCTGGGAGGCGGCCCTGCGCCTTCAGCTTTCTCAAGGGAGTGACCAAATGATCAATCGCGCAGGCCTCCAACAGGCCTTCGACCTTCTGGACTACCTGAAGGCCAATGGCATAGAGGCCATCATCGCGGGCGGCTGCGCTCGTGACATCTTCTTCGGTGTGAAGCCGAAGGACATCGACATCATCGTCGCGGACACCTCGATGGATGTCATCGAAGCTCTCCTGGCAGAGGCGAATCTTGCCGCCGTGGGCTTCCACCTCTACCGGGGCGAGTCCACCTCGGATCGCATCATCGGCGGCTTCAAGCTGGTCGGTGCCGACATCGACGTGGTGCTCTACCGCTGCACCTCTGTGTCCGAGGCCATCGACGCCTTCGACTTCAACCTCAACCAGTTCGCCATCGTGGACACCCGCAATGGCATCGAAGGCGCCTATGTGCGCTTCGTCGGTCGCCATCACTGGGGCCAACTCGTGGCAGTCCGCGAGGATGCCTCGGCTTCCCGCTGTGGCCGGATGTTCGACAAGTACCTCGATCTGATTCCCCGCAGGGCCACCGGCGAGGTCGTCAATGAGGCTCCCGTAGGGGGCGCTGATGGTCTCTTCTGAACTGGACCAGACCGAAAGCGAGTTCCTTCAGCATGTGCCGTGTGAAAACTGCGGTTCTTCGGATGCGAACTCTCTGTACACCGATGGCCATCAGTATTGCTTCTCTTGCGAGGCCTATGTTCCTGGCGATGGCCGAGAGGGGAGCCCCAGGGCTGCTCCTCGTGTTGCTGATGGCTGCCTGGAGTTCGGTAAGAGCCAGGGCCGTTACGACAATCTGCCTTCTCGTGGCCTGTGCGCTGACATCTGTCGGAAGTATGGGTACTGGGTAGGGAAGTCCAACGGCGTCACCTACCAGATCGCCAACTACTACAGCGAGGACGGAACCCTCGTAGGCCAGAAGCTCCGCGACAAGGACAAGAACTTCAAGGCCAAGGGCGCGATGGGCAAGGAACTGCTCTTCGGGCGCCAACTGTGGAACGGCGGGAAAAAGATCGTCATCACGGAAGGTGAGATCGACTGCCTGACTGTGGCCCAGCTCCAGGGCGGCAAGTACCCGGTGGTCTCGCTGCCGCAGGGCTCGAAGTCCGCCAAAGCCTGCATCGCCGCGAACTACGAATACCTCGACCAGTTCGACGAGATCATCCTCATGTTCGACATGGATGAGCCCGGGCGAGCTGCTGCGCAGGAAGCCGCTGAGGTCTGCCCTGCAGGGAAGGCCAAGATCGCTGTACTGCCCCTCAAGGATGCCAACGAGTGTCTTCTGGCGAGCCAAGGAAAGGCCGTCATGGATGCCATCTGGAATGCCTCCCCGTTCATTCCGGACGGTGTGGTCTCCGCGAAGAGCCTGAAGGCGCGCGTCAAGGAGAAGAAGGTAGCCCCGACGATCCCGCTTAGCGCCCCTGAGGAGCTGCGGGAGATGACCAAGGACGCCAGGGAAGGCGAGCTGCTGCTGGTGACCTCCGGGTCCGGCTCAGGGAAGAGTACCTTCGTTCGCCAGAACACCTACAACTGGTTCCACAAGCAGGGCATCAACGTAGGCGTGGCGATGCTGGAGGAGGCCGTTGAAGAGACGGTCCAGGACCTCGTGGGTCTGCACCTCAAGACCCGCTACAGGCAGAACCCGGAGGCCACCACGGAAGAGGCTTTCGACGCTGCCTTCGACGAAATCTTCGAGTCCGACCGCCTGTTCCTCTACGACTCCTTCGCGGAGTCCGTGGAAGATCGACTGATCGCCAAGCTGCACTACATGGTCAAGGCGCAAGGCTGCAAGGTCATCGTCCTCGACCACATCAGCATCGTGGTGTCTGCCATGGACGACAACTCGGACGAGCGCAAGACCATCGACCGCCTCATGACCAAGCTCAAGGCGTTCGCCAAGGCCAACAGCATCCTCATGGTGGTCATCTGCCACCTGAAGAACCCCGAGAAGGGCACCCCTCACGAGGAAGGCCGGGTCATCAAGGTGACCGACCTCCGTGGCTCCGGCTCTCTGCGCCAGCTCTCGGACACCATCATCGCCGCTGAACGGAATCAGCAAGGCGAAAACCCCAACATCGTCCTTTTCCGCGTCCTCAAGTGCCGCTTCACCGGATACACCGGGGTCGCCGGTTACATGCTCTACAGCCCGCAAACCGGCTGGCTCGAAGCGATGCCCAGTGGATGGGCTCCCGAAAGCACTGGTTGGGAAGGGCAGGAGGAAGAAGGCGGCGATTTCTGACCAACACAAGGAGTACCCAATGTTTCTGATCAAAGCCTACCGCTGGACCATCACCCGCCTGTACACCGCGATCCGCAAAGCCGCTGAGCTGAAGGAGCGCGAGGCCGATCTGGCCGCAAAAGCCGCTGCCGCCCTCAAGGCCAAGCAGATCGAACTCCAGGCCGAGGCCGCCTCCCTGGAAGCCGAAGCGGCTCGCATCAAGCCCCTCCTGGGTTGATGCCTCGGGAGTCTTCAAGGACTGAGGACTCCCCTGAGATCAACCAACGCAAGGAGCACCCATGCTCGTCTCCGATATCGAGACGGATGGGCTTCTTGAGGATGTCACCAAGTTCCATTGCGGCGTCACCATCGACTTCTTCTCCCGAGAGGTCACCAAGTACAGGCCGAACGACTTCATCGCCTACATCAAGGCCCTGGAGGCCGAGGCTGCCAAGCCTGATGGGCTGATCGTTTTCCATAACGGCATCAAGTACGACCACCCCGCTCTCGACAAACTCAAGCGAGCCCTTACCGGCAAACGCCTGAACATCCCCCGCCACAAAATCTTCGACACCCTCGTGGGCTCCCGCCTCGTGTTCGCGAATATCCGTGACCGAGATGGCGCATTGCTGCGCTCCGGGAAGCTGCCAGGGAAGCTCTTCGGCTCTCACTCGTTGAAGGCCTGGGGCTACCGCCTGGGCGTCCTGAAGGGCGTCTATGGCGAACAAGAGGATGCCTGGGCGGTGTTCACCGAGGAGATGCTGGACTACTGCGTGCAGGACGTTCAGGTCACCACTCTGCTGATGGAGAAGATCATCAGTGACCAGCACTACTTCCCCACGGATGGGGACACGCTGGGCATGCACGCTGTCCGCCTTGAGCACCAGTGCGCATGGACGCTGGCCCAGATGGAACGGAATGGATTCCCGTTCAACCAGAAGGGCGCAGAGGCGCTTTTCGTGGAGCTGGCAGGACGCCGCTCCGATCTGCTCATCCAGCTCATCCGAACGTTCGGCTCTTGGTATCAACCCAAGGGCGGCACGGAGTTCTTCCGGCACCCACGGACGGGCAAGCCCCTGGAGAAGTACCCGAGGGTCAAGTACCCGAAGGTCGGCCAAATCTGGCTCGGGGAGGGCAAGAAGAAGCGCAGGGACAAGCGCGAGACCATGGAAGGTGCGCCCTACACACCCGTCGAGCACATCACGTTCAACCCCGCGAGCCGGCAGCACCTCGTAAAGGTCCTGAAGGATGCCGGGTGGGTCCCTGTGGACTTCACCGACAACGGCGCTCCCGTGGTGGACGATGAGGTCCTGGAGAACGTCAAGGTATCGGACCCCAAGGCTCAGGCTGCAATCGAGCTGGTCCGCGAGTACCTGATGATCCAGAAGCGCATCGGCCAGTTGGCTGAAGGCGACAATGCATGGATGCGACTGGTCGGCAAGGACGGCTTCATGCATGGCTCGGTGAACCCAAATGGGGCGGTCACAGGACGTGCCACCCATGCGTTCCCGAACATGGGCCAAGTGCCCAGCTCAACGGCTCCCTATGGGCCGGAGTGCCGGAGCCTCTTCGGTGCGATCTACGCGAGGCATCTCCCAGGATGGCAGGAAGCCGTCCAAGTGGGCATCGACGCCTCGGGGCTTGAGCTGCGCTGCTTGGGGCACTTCGGGTTTCCCTTCGATGGTGGCCAGTACGCGGAGACTGTCCTCAACGGGGACATCCACTGGGTCAACGGCATCGCCGCTGGCATCTGCCCGGATGAGCCCAGGGACAAGCACAACGACTACCACGAGGCCCGCAGGGCCATCGCCAAGACCTTCATTTATGCGTTCCTCTACGGAGCGGGTGATGCCAAGGTCGGTGGCTTCGTGGGAGGCGGCAAGGCCGAAGGCAAGGAGCTGAAGAAGGCCTTCCTTGAGAACACCCCAGCGATCTCCGGGCTACGGAC
The DNA here is from genome assembly GCF_032621675.1 of Pseudomonas sp. zfem003. NCBI lineage: Bacteria > Pseudomonadati > Pseudomonadota > Gammaproteobacteria > Pseudomonadales > Pseudomonadaceae > Pseudomonas > Pseudomonas sp. zfem003. Next base: position 235,965 of record NZ_JAVYJG010000009.1, read on the forward strand.
GGCTCTGGAGGACTCCCTGATCGAGTCGCAGAAATGGAACGCTGCGCTCAAGAAGTTCGACATCAAGTGGCGCCGCCGCTGGATCAAAGGTCTGGATGGCCGAAAGGTCCACGTCCGCTCGCCACACGCCGCCCTCAATACGCTCCTCCAGTCTGCCGGCGCCTTGATCTGCAAGGCCTGGGTGGTCGAGCTGGAGCGCCTGCTCATGGAAGAGCACGGGCTGACCCATGGATGGGACGGCGACTTCTGCTTCATGGCTTGGGTCCACGACGAGGTTCAACTCGCGGCGCGCGCCCCGGCAATCGCCGAAATCCTCCAGGGCGCTGGCCAGCAGGCCATGCGCAACGTCCAGCAACTCTTCAATTTCCGCTGCCAACTCGACACCGAAGCCAAGGCCGGTGGGACATGGCGCGACTGCCACTAAGGAGACCCTATGGCCATCACTCTTCATATGGAACACACCTTCTCGACTCGTGTAGTCGCCACCTCGGAGCAACTACTTGAGCTTCGTGAGAGCTTGCAGCTTGTACTCGCTGGCTTCCAAGTAGCCCAGCGTGGGGCGGCTTTCGCAAAGGAATCGCCCAAGGTCCGAGCCCAGGCATTCGCTGAGGTAGAGAACATCAAGCGCTACCTCGCTATGGAGGACGAGCAGATGCTGGCCTCGGTGATGAAGGCCGGCGTTAAGACGCTCTTCAAGGAACTGCTGGCTGACTCGCTGAAGGACAAGCTGTTCGCCGCCTCTGTTTCCCCGATCAAGACCGCCTGGGTCGCCCGATAACCGAGGGAGCCATGGATGAATACCTCCGGGTCCTCTTCACGATGAAGATGGAACCCAAAACCTTCAAATCGAACTACGCCAGGGATCACGCCCCAGAGATCGCAGAAGCGGCCTCTCGGGGCCACCTGACGTGCCTCAACGGCTGCGGGATCAACTCTGGCGTCTGGACCGTGACCGCCAAGGGCACCCGCTTTCTGAAACAACACGGGAGGATCATGTGAATCTCTGCAAGGACTGCAAACACTTCCGCAAAATCACGGAAACCTACTGTGTCGCTACGGCTATCAGCCTCATCGACGGTGAGTCCCGCCATTCGGTGGACCACTGTGCAAAGGCTCGTGGCCGTAATGGGCGCTGCGGCCTGGAGGGCCGTCTCTTCGAGGCCGCCGAAACCGCCGAGGCTGTTCCCGAGGCCCAGACCCGAGGGCGCAAGCCCAGAGCCCCCAAGGTAGCTCCAGAGGAGGCCGTCAATGTCCAAGCAGAGTAAGCGCATCGCGCTCCTGCTGGATGGCGACTACCTCCTGTTCTCCGCCATGTCCGCCTCTGAGAACGAGGTGGACTGGGGCGATGACATCTGGACCCTGGAGTGCGACCACAACAAGGCTCGGGCCATTCTGCGTTCCACCATTCGCGGCATCCGTGAGCGCCTGAAGGAGTTCAACAACGCCGAGCTGGTGATGGTCTTCTCGACCGCCAACGGCGACGACAACTGGCGCAAGCAGGTCCTCGGCTCCTACAAGGCCAACCGGAAGGGCAAGCGCAAGCCTGTCGGATATCCGGCGCTGCTGAAGGAGCTGCTGAACAACGAGGGCGACTGGGGCTTCTACCGGACGTTCCAGTGGGACGGCCTGGAGGGTGACGACGTGCTCGGCATCCTGGCGACCAACCCTGGGTATCTGGACGTCGACGAAGCGATCCCGGTGTCCTGCGACAAGGACTTCAACACCCTGCCTGGGCGCTTCTACTGGTTGACCAACAACAAGGTGGTCACCAACACGCTCGCTGAGGCCAACCGCTGGCACATGTACCAAGCCATCAAGGGTGACACCACGGACGGCTACGGCGGTATCCCTGGGGTCGGTGAGCAAGTTGATGGGGTCCCGCTGCTGGAATGGCTGGATAACCCGACCTACTTCTACCAGACCACCAAGACCTTGAAGTCCGGCCCACGGAAGGGCCAAGAGGTCACTCAGTGGGTCTCCAAGCCCTTAGACCCGGACGATGGCCTGTCCAAGTGGGACTGCGTGGTCTCCCTGGCTCGCCGCCAAGGCATGACCGAGGAAGATCTTATCGTCCAGGCCCAGGTAGCCCGAATCCTGCGCACCGACGACTTCTGCTGGGAAACCAAGCGCCCCATCCCGTGGCTTCCGAAAGGCCGCCCACGCGCCGTTCTGCCCGCGTAACCAAGGCTGATCTCCCAGGGCCCTACAAAACCCCTCACTCGTAGGGGAGGGCCCTGTGGGATGAAACCTTCTGTCCAACCCAAAGGAGGCTCAATGCTCTCCATTCTGAAACACCAGTTAGACAACCCCGAAGACATCCCCGCAATCCCGGAGTCCGCCTCGCAGTTTCTACAGGCACGCCTTAACCCGGCCTACCTGATGCGAGTGGGAGTCCTGAACGATCTGCGTCGGGATGGCTTCTCCGAGCAGGCAATCCTGGGGTTCATCGAAGGGGCGAACGCCGTAGTCGAGATCATCGAACTGATGGAGAACGCCCAAGCCCAGCGCCTGGAAGACCAACAGATCACGTAGGGAGGTTCTATGTGCTTCGGCAGCAAGGTGAAGACCCCCAAGGTCAACACCAACCCCCCGGCGCCCGAGCCGGTTCTTGAAGAGGAACCCAAGGGCATTGATTTTGGGGGTGAAGAGTCCGGTTCCGAGAGCGCGTCTGACGACGACAAATCGACCGGCAAGATCACCAAGATCGAGCGGGAAGGGGAGTCCACGGATGTCCCCAGCGCCTTGTCCACTGCATCCAGTAGCAAGCGCAAGAAGTCCACCATGAGCAGTTCGGCGGTTCGCAAGAGCCTGACCAAGCAATCTGGTGCCCAGTAACCCAGCAAGCCAGGAGGGCGAAGTGGGACTGAAAAAAGCATTCAAGAAGGTCGTCAAATCAACCATCGGCGGGGGTCTCCTCGGTGGTGGCGATGACGACAAGAAAAAGGCCGCTCCGGTCGAAACTCCACCCCCGGCACCTGCCGCACAAGTAGTGGAGGCGCCTAAAGAGGACTCGACCGAAGTCGATGAGGGCACCGAGAGCGCCAAGAAGGCAGCTCGGGCCCGAGGAAAGCGCGGCCTGTCGGTCGCCCGGTCTTCCGGTAGCGGTCTCAACATCTAAGGAGGCGCATCGTGGCTGAAGCTCGCAAAGGCTTCGGCGCCAACGGTGCAAAGGCAACATACGACCGCTTGGTAGCTGACCGAGCACCGTATGAGACACGAGCGGAGAACTGTGCCAAATACACGATCCCTGCGTTGTTCCCCAAGGCGTCCGATAACGCCTCCACAGACTATACAACCCCGTGGCAAGCCGTAGGCGCCCGAGGTCTGAACAATCTGGCATCCAAGCTGATGCTCGCTCTGTTCCCCCTGGCGCCCTGGATGCGCCTCACCATCTCTGAGTTCCAGGCCAAGCAGCTCCTCGGTGACCCCCAAGGCCTCGCCAAGGTGGACGAGGGGCTGTCCATGGTCGAGCGGATTCTGATGGCCTTCATGGAGTCCAACTCCTATCGTCCGACGTTCTTCGAGCTGCTGAAGCAGTTGGTTGTCGCCGGCAACGGGTTGCTCTACATCCAAGAGCCCGAGACCGAAAAGCTCAACCCGCCGAAGCTCTACAAGCTGTCCCAGTACGTGTGCCAGCGGGACCCCTACGGAAACGTTCTGCAGGTCGTCACCCTGGATAAGGTCGCCTTCGCGGCCCTACCGGAGGACATCCGCACACGGCTGGACGGTGAACACGAGCCCGACGAGGAAATGGAGGTCTACACCCATGTTTACCTCGACGATGAGTCTGGCGACTACCTGAGCTACCAAGAGATTGAAGGCGAGGAGGTCGAAGGCTCTGAAGGGCAATACCCGGCCACCGCGTGCCCCTGGATTCCCGTTCGCTACGTCAAGATGGACGGTGAGCACTACGGCAGGAGCCACTGCGAAGAGTACCTGGGTGACCTGCGCTCCCTGGAGAACCTGACCGAGAGCATCGTGAAATTCGCGATGATCTCCTCGAAGGTCGTCGGCTTGGTGAACCCCAATGGAATCACCCAGGTCCGCCGCCTCGTGAAGGCCCAAACGGGTGACTTCGTTCCGGGCCGTAAGCAGGACATCGAGTTCCTGCAACTGGAGAAGGCCGCTGACTTTTCGGTCGCCAAGAACGTAGCGGATGCCATTGAGGCCCGCCTGTCGTTCGCCTTCATGCTGAACTCAGCGGTCCAACGGACGGGCGAACGAGTCACCGCCGAAGAGATTCGGTATGTGGCCGGTGAGCTGGAGGACACCCTCGGGGGTGTCTACTCGATCCTCTCCCAGGAGCTTCAGCTTCCCATCGTTCGGGTCCTGCTGGTTCAACTCCAGGCGACCTCCATGATCCCAGACCTGCCTCGCGAGGCCATCGAGCCCACCGTGAGCACCGGCATGGAAGCCCTGGGGCGTGGCCAGGACCTCGACAAGATCAACCGCTTCATTGCTGCCATTGCGCCCCTGGGTCAGATGCAGGACCCGGACCTCAACACGGGCAACCTCAAGATTCGCATTGCGAACGCCCTGGGCCTGGACACTGCGGGTCTCCTCAAGACCGAGCAGGACCGCGCTATGGAACAGGCGCAGCAGATGGTCGCAGAAGGCGGCTCCGCGATTGCCCAAGGCATCGGCGCTGGAGTTGGCGCTCAGGCCACTGCAAGCCCCGAAGCGATGCAGAAGGCCATGGATACGGCTGGCATCGAGGCCCGTCCGCTGGGCTGACAAAAACCCTCACTGATAGCGACACACGGGACATCCCACGGGTGCATCCCGCGATCCCGTGTGTCCGCCTTTCAACCAACATGGAGAACTGAATGGATATCTACGCCGAGTTCGGTGTGAACAACGCCGTTATGTCGTCCTCGGACATCGCTGAGCACGAGCAGAACATGCTCGCCCTGGACGTGGACGCCCGTGATGGCGATGACGCCCTGACCCTTCAGGAAGAACTTGAGGAGGGCAGCGAGGAGCAGGACGAGTCCGGCCAACAGGACGAATCCGAAGAGGGCAGCGACGAGGCAGACGAAGAGGCCGGTGAGCAGCAAGACGGCGACGTTGAGATGCTGCCGGACGTTCCCGACTCCCTCAAGGAGGTCAGCGAGCAACTGTCCAAGTACGCCGATGGCTTCACCGAGCTTCGCGATCAGGCGATCAAGAACGGCCTCCCGGAAGCCCTCGCGGCCCAGATCGAGGCCGAGTACGAGTCCGATAAGGGTCTCTCCGAGGCCTCCTATCAGGCGCTCGAAAAGGCCGGCTACTCGCGCAACTTCGTGGACAGCTACATCCAGGGCCAAGAGTCCATCGCCCACCAGTTCGTTGCCCAGGTCGTGGAGTACGCAGGTGGCAAGGACAGCTTCGACAAGATCATCAAGCACATGAACGCCAGTTCGCCCGGTGCCGTTGATTCCCTGTACGAAGCCATGGAGCGCCAGGACCTCAAGGCGATCCGCACGATCATCAACCTGGGCATCCAGAGCCACACCAAGAAGTTCGGCAAGAAGCCTGCGCGCAACATCACCAAGAGCGCGCCTGCCGTCCCGGCCAAGCGGTCTGCACCTACTGTCGAGGGCTACGGCTCCCGCCAGGAAATGATCGCTGACATGAGCAAGGCGGAGTACCGGCTGGACGCCAAGTTCCGCGCCAAGGTCGAGGCAAAGGTGGCCGCAAGCACCTTCTGACCGCTCAGCAAAAACCCTCACTTTAAGGGACACATCGGCGTCTTCGGGTACATCCCGAGGACTCCCTGTGCCCGCTCGAAAACCACATGCACAAGGAGTAGTACATGGCAAACGCTAAAGGCCAGAACATCGGCACGAACCAGGGCAAGGGCGCCAATGATGCCGACAAACTGGCTCTGTTCCTGAAGATTTTCGGTGGCGAAGTGCTGACCGCATTCGCTCGCCGCTCCGTGACCATGGACAAACACATGGTCCGCACCATCCAGAACGGCAAGTCCGCTTCCTTCCCGGTCATGGGCCGGACCAAGGGCTACTACCTGAAGGCCGGCGAGAGCCTGGACGACAAGCGCGGCGAGATCAAGCATTCCGAAAAGATCATCCAGATCGACGGCCTGCTGACTTCCGACGTTCTGATCTTCGACATCGAAGACGCAATGAACCACTACGATGTTCGTGCCGAATACTCGGCGCAACTCGGTGAAGCCCTGGCCCTGGCCGCTGACGGTGCCGTTCTGGCTGAAATGGCTGCCCTGTGCAACCTGCCGGCTGCCAACGACGAGAACATTGCGGGCCTGGGCAAGGCTGTGGTCCTGCAAGTCGGTGACAAGACGGCCCTGAATGCCGACTCCGAGGAAATGGGCAAGGCGATCCTGAAGGGCCTGACCAAGGCTCGTGCCCGCCTGACCTCGAACTACGTACCGGCCACCGACCGCCGCTTCTACACCACCCCGGACAACTACTCCGCGATCCTGGCGGCCCTGATGCCGAACTCGGCCAACTACTCGGCCCTGATCGACCCGGAGACCGGCAACATCCGCAACGTGATGGGCTTCGAGGTCATCGAGGTTCCGCACCTGACCATCGGTGGCGCCGGTGATGATCTGGCGGGCACCAACCAGAAGCACGCCTTCCCGGATAAGGCCACCGCCACCGCAAAGGTCGCACTGGACTCCGTTGTGGGCCTGTTCAACCACCGCTCGGCGGTAGGCACCGTGAAGCTGAAGGACATGGCCCTGGAGCGTGCTCGTCGAGCCGAATACCAGGCTGACCAGATCATCGGCAAGTACGCGATGGGCCACGGTGGCCTGCGTCCTGAAGCCGCTGGCGCGCTGATCTTCAACGTCGCCTAACCCCTCCCGAACCCCTTTGAGTCCGCAATGGCTCTTAGGGGTTTTTTTTTGAATCAGCCAATCGCAAGGAGGCACACATGGCTCGCAGCTATGAGGCAAACCTTGAGACTTCGGACGAGCTGGCTGCCGTGAACGACATGCTGTCGGCCATTGGCGAGAGCCCCGTGAACACCCTTGAGGGGGACGCAAACGCTGACGTGGCGAACTGCCGCCGCATCCTCAACGGGGTGAACCTCGAAGTCCAGTCCAAGGGGTGGACCTTCAACATCGAAGAGGACGCCATCCTGACCCCCGATGTGTTCTCGAAGCTCATCAACTGGCTCCCGGACTTCCTCTCCGTGAAGTCGCAGAGCGGGGCCACCGTCTACACCAACCGGGGCGGCTACGTGTACGACCGGACGGCGAAGACCGATCAGTTCAACGACCCGATCACGGTCAACCTGATTCGCCTGAAGTCCTTCGATGAGATGCCCATCCAGTTCCGTACCTACATCGTCGCCAGGGCCGCGCGGCGCTTCAACATCCGATTCTTCGGGGCCGCCGAGATCGAGGCTTCGCTGCAGCTCGAAGAGCAGGACGCTTGGCAGGCCGTTCAGGAATTCGAGCTGGACTATGGCGCCTTCAACATGCTGGACGGTGACGCCTGGGTCGCTGGCCGACTGTCGCGATAGGAGGTCCAATGGGTCTCGTATCGCAGTCCGTCAAGAACCTCAAAGGCGGCATCTCGCAGCAGCCGGATATCCTCCGGTTCCCCAACCAGGGCGCGCTCCAGATCAACGGGTGGTCCTCAGAGGCGGAAGGTCTCCAGAAGCGTCCGCCCACCACCTTCGTCAAGCACCTCGGGCCGGATTCCAAGTGGCCCGGTAAGCCAGCCGTTCACCTCATCAACCGCGACAAGGCCGAGCAATACTTCGTGGTCTTCACCGGGACGGGGGTTGAGGTGGTGGACCTCCTCGGGCGCTCCTATCAGGTCCGTGGGTACAACGGCTACGCCAACTGCCAGAACCCTCGGGAAGACCTGAGGATGGTCACCGTGGCGGACTACACGTTCATCGTGAACCGCAACAAGAAGATCACGATGGCCAACACCACCACGCATCAAGGCTATCCGGCCCTGAAGTCCCGCGCAGTGGTGAACGTCCGTGGCGGCCAGTACGGGCGAACCTTGAGCATCACCGTGAACGACGTTCAGGTGGCCTCGCTGGTCATGCCGGATGGCTCCACAGCGTCCCATGTGACCCAGACCGATGCCCAGTGGATCGCTACCCAGTTGGCCAACCAGATCAATGCGTCTGCCAAGTGGGCAGCCGAGGCGGGCCAGGGATGGCTGCTGATTAGCGCCAAGACCTCCGAGATGATCTCGACGATCAAGACCGCTGACGGCTACGCCAACCAACTCCTCAACGCCTTCATCCATCAGGTCCAGACCTTCGCCAAGCTGCCCCTACAGTGCAAGGACGGCTATCTGGTGGAGATCACTGGGGAGTCCTCGAAGTCCGGGGACAACTACTGGGTCCGCTACGATGCAGCCGGGGCGGTTTGGAAGGAGACGGTGAAGCCGGGAATCATCACCGGGGTGGACCCCCTGTCCATGCCCCATGCACTCATACGGGCCGCTGATGGGCAGTTCGACTTCCGGGCTCTCACCTGGGGGACCCGAAGCGCAGGTGATGACGACACCAACCCGATGCCGAGCTTCGTCGACTACACCCTGAACGACGTGTTCTTCTTCAGGAACCGCCTCGGCTTCCTCTCCGGCGAGAACGTCATCATGAGCCGGACCTCGAAATACTTCGATTTCTTCCCGGCCTCCGTTGCCCAGCTCAGCGACGACGATCCGATTGACGTTGCGATCAGCCATAATCGGGTGTCGGTCCTGAAGTACGCCGTACCGTTCTCCGAGCAGTTGCTCTTGTGGAGCGACCAAGCGCAGTTCGTCTTGACCAGTGCCGGCGTGATGTCCACCAAGACCATTCAGCTTGACCTCACCACCGAGTTCGATGTGAGCGACTACGCGCGCCCCTTCGGGATCGGGCGAGGGGTCTACTTCGTGAGTCCACGGGCATCCTACAGCTCCGTGAAGCGGTACTACGCGGTTCAGGACGTGAGCGACGTGAAAAGCGCTGAGGACATCTCGGCCCACGTTCCCAGCTACGTCCCAAACACTGTGTTCGCGCTGCATGGCTCCGGCACGGAGAACTTCCTGACGGTGCTCAGCGATTCCGAGCGGAGCTGCGTGTTCATCTACAAGTTCCTCTACATGGACGAGAACGTTGTCCAGCAGTCGTGGAGTCACTGGGAGATGGGGGAGGGCGTCGAGGTCCTGACTGCCTCGTGCATCGGGTCGTTCATGTGGCTGATCCTCAGGCGCCCAGGTGGCATCACCATGGAGCGCGTGGAGTTCACCAAGGACACCGTTGATTTCAGCCATGAGCCCTGGCGCTCCTACATGGACATGAAGGTCCAGGTGAAGCCCGCCACCTTCGATGACAACGAGTACCTGACCAAGCTCAACCTCAGGGACCTCTACGGGTTCACTCCCGGAGAGGGCGACTTCTGGACGATCTCGGAGGATGGCGTGTTCCGCCTCCACAAGATGCCTGAAGGGGGCTGGGCGGCTGATCCACTGCTACGGCTGGATGGCGACATGACCTCCAAGTTCTTCACCGTGGGGCGCGCTTTTGAGTTCGCCTATGGCTTCTCGAAGTTCCTCATCAAACAGACCGCCGACGACGGATCGTCGAGCACTGAGGACATTGGGCGGCTTCAACTCCGGCGCGCCTGGGTGAACTACGAGGACTCAGGTGCCTTCGAGATCACCGTGGACAACGGATCGACACGCTACACCTACCCCATGTCGGGCGGCCGCCTGGGCTCTTCGGTGATGCTCGGCTACCCGAACGCAGGCACTGGGCAGTTCAAGTTCCCAGTCACCGGGGATGCGCGCCGCCAGCAGGTCTACCTGTTCTCGAAGGCGCCCGTGCCCGTGAACATCATCGGGTGCGGCTGGGAAGGCAACTACCTCAGGCGCTCCACAGGCGTTTAACCACAGGAGGCCCTTCGGGGCCTTCTTTCATTTCAACTACAGGGAGGTTCAATGAGGCTCTACAAAGCAAACTACCTGCACCTCTTCCAGGCAGCCCTGGCGCTTGCCCAAAGCGACCGCGACGAGATGGAGCGCGTAGGGGCTGGCCGGGACCCGGTAGAGGTCCTTACGGCATCCTCGGACGACCCCACGGTGATGCACATCTCCGATGACCGAGGGAATGTCCTGGCGGTAGGCGGGCACAGCCTGGGGCTCATCTGGTTCGTACACACCACTCACGCCGAAGCGCTGTCCGCCAAGGGGCGCTCCAAGATGCTCGCCCTGCTCAGGGGGCACCTCCAGGCCATCAAGCGCGCGGCTGAGCGCGAGGACCCGAGGGGCCGCTTCCACTTCACCAACGCCGTGTCCGAAGCCAACACGTCTCACATCAAGCTCCTCAACCATCTGGGGGCCGAGTGGGGCCAACGGTTCAACCACAACGGGCACGGATTCCAGCAGTTCTTCTTTTAGGAGGCCGCCATGTGTGAGCCAGTATCAATCACGATGGCTGTGATGGCTGTAGCAGGCGCTGCTGCGGGTGCCCACGACAAGGCCAAGGCCGAAGGCAAGGCAGAGGATGCCCGCCGCAAGTCGCAGATCGAGATGGTCAAGCAGATGAACATCGCCAATGCGGACCTTGCGCTTGAGTCCAAGGACAAGGCCGAACAGGCGCAGCAGCAGATGACCGAGATCAACCTCAAGTCCCTACGGAACCAGGGGATGGTCGCAGCGGCAATCGGTGAGTCCAACCTCGCGGGTGCCTCCATGGATCGTATCCAGCGGGTCACCGAGGCTGAGACCTCGCGGGAGAAGATGTCCGTTCTGGACAACTATCAGCGCGACTACCAGACCATCTTCGCGAACCAAGTCGGCACCGTCGAGAACACCAAGGCCCAGCTCAAATCGAGTGCCCCCGTGTTCCGCACCTCCAAGCTGGCGAGCGCCCTCAATGTGGTCTCGGCAGGCATGGGTGGGGCAGCACAGGGCTACGGCGTCGATCAGCAGATGCAGTCGGCCAAGGCAGGCAAGGCAGCCGGTAAGGGTTAGGAGATGACATGAGAAACCAGATTCAACAGGCAGTAGAGGGGCAGGAGCGGAGCGGGGTCGAGCGTCTGCGGGACACGGGGCGCCTCGGGTATCGCGCCGCCACCTTCCAGGCTCCCCAGCAAGGGGAGGGCATTGGGCAAGCGCTCCTTCGTTTCGGACAGTCCGCCACCGAACTCTACAGTGCCCAGAAGAGCTTCAATCAGAGCCGCGCCGATGAGCGCTCCAACGAGATCATCCGCAAGCTCACCCCTGAGCAGCGCCGACAGGCAGTAGCAAACGGAACCTTGCTGTACCAAGACGATCCCGATGCGATGGAAGCGCTGCGGTTCAAGTCGGGCCGCAATGCTGCCTTCGAGGTCGAGACGGAGATTCGCGAGAAGATCGACCAAGGGGCCTTCAAGACCCATGAAGAGCTGACCGAGTACCGGAACACCCGCCTCGAAGAAAAGGCCAAGAGCTACGCCGAAGCGGTAGGGGTAGACCACTCGGACACCGCTTACCAGCGCGGCTTCAATGCTGACATCGTTCAGCGCAACGCAGCGATCTTCGACCAGCACGCCCGCAAGCTCAGCGAGCAGACCCAGGCGATTGCCCAGATGGAGACCACTTCGGACCTCGGTTCGATGTTCTCCGACGAGGCCTTCCTGCGGTCTCCCAATGCCCCTGCGGATTTCGCCACCTACTTCACCGCGAGCCTCGCCAAGGGCTCCATCCCAACCGAAGGCATGGCAATCAGTGCTCTTCGGGACTCCCTTGCGCAGAACGCGGCCCAGCCGGGCGCCGATGTGTTCTTCAAGAACATCGGGGATCAGGAGGTCACCCTCTACGGCAAGCAGATGAAGGTCCGCGACATCGTGGGCCCGGAGGTGCTGGAGAACTATCAGGTCAAGGCCGGGGAAGCTGCGTTCAAGCGGAACCGGGACATGACCCAGCAGTGGACCTTCGGCATTCAAAACGCCCTGGCCGTGGCGAACACCGACCCCAATACGGCCCTTTCGCAACTGTCGGCCATGCAAGGCAAGCTCAACAAGGTTCAGGACTCCAGCATGGTGACCCGCCAGACGGAGGAGCTGAATGCTGCCAGGGGCCGGGTGCTGGCCATGATCTCGGAGGATTCCGTCCGGCGCCGAAAGGAGCAGGACAAGCAGATCAAGGCAGATAACCGTCAACTGCTGTTCGAGACCAAGTATGCCCAGCGCATTGCCGGGGATAACGTCTCGACCGACTGGCGTACCTACGAGACGACGCCCGACACAGGCAACTTCACGGAGGAGGATGCGGCGAACTTTGCGATCAAGAAGCTAAGCGAGTTGGATCGAATGAGCCTGGCCCCTGAGGAGCGAGATCGTCAGAAGCTCAACTATCTGCGAGCCGACGGCGAGAACGGGCCATTCAGGAAGCACTTCCAGACCCTCACCGTTGACGCGATGAACCAGTTTCAGGGGCTTGTTATCTCGGGGACTGCTGAGGTCACTGAGGAGAACATGGCGAAAATCCGCGAGTTTCAAGGCATCTACCAGCGGGACCCCGTGACGATCACTCAGCTTTACCCTACGGCTTCGGCACTGGCTTCACGGATCACACTTCTGGAGAAGGCTGGATTCGGCATGGAGACAATCGTAGATGCCGAACGCCAGAAGAAGGGGCTGACGCGGGAAGAGAAGATCATGCAGGACCAGAAGTGGAACGAGGTGCTTACCTCCTCGGCCTCCCCAGTTCCGTACCTTCCGGCTCCACTTCGAGATGCCGCGAGAACGCTCTACGACTCCGAGTTGTTCCGTACAGGTGACGAGGGCACTGCTCTTGCCTCCGTCAATGACTGGCTGAAGAAGTCCACAGTCTCCTTCGAGGCCTCTGACGGGGCGGCTAAAGGGAAGACGGTGGGTGCCGTACAGAAGCGGACCCTCATGGTTGACCCGCAGAACGCCGAGAGCTGGACGGCTGGACGCGACATCCTGAATCAGTTTGTCCGTGATATCGCCAAGGCGCGCCCCTGGATCAACGAGGGCGACATTACGATCAGTGAGACGCCCAATGGGATCGTCCTGAATGACGCTGTGTCCTCCCTGAATCTCCCGCCTATCACCCCGCAGTACCTCCGTCAGGTCTACGTCCTCCAGCAACAAGAGGAGGCAGCCAAGGTCGCAGCGCAACGCCAGCAGGCCGCCGACGAGAAGATCAACCGCTACAAGGCCGAGCAGCAACGCCGGCAGCAATCCCCATTCGGAGGTCTCGACCCGTCTACAGGAACCCTTGAGGGCGCTGCGGGCTTCCGAGACCGCTAACACCTTCAGGAGTACCCATGAACGGCTACGACAAGATCAAAGCCGAGGGTGGACCGTTTGACTCGCTCATCCAGTCCGCCTCGGCACAGTACGGGGTCCCTTACGACCTCCTGCACAAGCAGATTTTCCTTGAGTCGTCCTTCAATCCCCGCGCCGTGAGCCCTACGGGGCCTCGTGGTCTGGCCCAGATGACCGCCGCTACCGGCTTGGCCTATGGGCTTGAGCGGGAGGAGGACTTCTTCGACCCGGCCAAGTCCATCGACGCAGCAGCTCGCCACATGCGGGACAACATCCAGTTGGCCGGTGGCGACCAGCTCAAGGCGCTCCTGGCGTACAACCAAGGGGCAGGCCGGAAGGGCGCCCCTCAGCTCGATGCATATGACCGTGGGGACTTCTCCGGGGTCAGCGAGGAGGGGCTGAACTACATGCGCAAGCTGGCGGACGTGACCAACACCGGCAAGCGCGCCGAACTGGACTCGTTCGTAAAGCCCGCAGGCGGATTTGAGGCACCCGCAGGCATCGAAGCACAACCCACGGTGCCCCCTGGTAACGTCCCGGACACCTTCGCCTCCTTCAATATGGAAGGCGTGGATGTGGCCCCTAAGGCCCCCACGTTCGCCCAGGAGCTTTACACCACCACAGGTAAGACCGAAGAGGACGGCATGTTCACCGGCACGGGCATAGCCGCCAAGGAAGCCCTGCAGAACTCCGTACTTGGCATGATGATCCGTTCGGTCAACCAAGAGGGGAACGCTGATTTCACCCAGTCGTTCACCATGCTTCGGGATGTCTTCAACGAGCCCTTGGACGGTGGTCGCCTCAGCGACTGGACCGATGAGGATTACGACAAGCTCCGCACTTCGGGCCTGGACCCCCAGTTCTACGATGTGGTCCTCCGTGGCTACAAGCGTAACTTCGACCAGAACCTTGCCCTTGCCCTGGAGAACCAGAAGCTCGTACAGGCCCGTGATGGCGCCACCCTCGGTGCCCAGATCATCGGTGGCGCTGCGGGGATGATGGGCGACCCCTGGAGCTTGGTGAACCCGGCCAGGGGCGCAGGGGCCGGCTTGGCGTCTCGCATGATCGGTGGTGCCGCTGTGGGTGGTGCCCTGGGCGGCCTGTCGGAGCACTCCGCCGCCAAGGCCTCTGGCAAGGAGGAGAACCTGGGCGCTGCCATCGCAGGGGGCGCTGCTTTCGGTGGCCTATTGAACGGCCTCATGGGTGCCCGCCCTGGGCGCAACTCCTGGGACGAGGGTGGGAGCGCCCTGGACGGGGAGCTTCTGGGCCCTGAGGCACCTCAAGGTCCGGCAGGCCCTGGGCTCAACAACGAGGTGCCGCGCCTGGAGAGCTGGATAGACGGAGAGGGCCGAGAGGTCCCTGCGCTGGCCCAGGAGATGAACCGCATCGGCGGTGCCGCGAATCGCCTTCAGCTTCGTGAGCAGGCCCGCTTGGCAGGTGCCGAAGAAGACCCGGCCAGGATGCCCTTCAGGGATGGCGAGGAGGCCAAGGAGAGCCCTTCGGGGCCCTACCTCGACGTTCCGTTCGACAACGAGGCGTCCCGCACCATGGACGGCTCTATCCACAGTGGAGGCTCGCCGCTCAACCCGAAGACCGTGGACACGTTCGTCGAACTGGACCCACTGGGCACCAAGGCCGTCCGTGGGTTCTCCATGGGCAGCCTGTCGGAGATCGGCTACAAGCTGGCCGCGTCGGAAAACCCGGAGATGCGTGGCATCGCTTACGACCTCTTCAGGTCCCCCACGGGGTACGAGACCGGATCGAACGGCAAATTCGGGGCTACCGCTTCGGACATCGCTGAACGGCTGCGCTCGCAGGACAACGTGGCCCACAACCGATTTGCCGAACAGCTCGACGAGGTACTGAAGGACCCCTATTGGCGGGCCCGTGGTGGCTCCGAGGGCGCCAAGCGCGAAGCCATCAGTCGCCGCGTGGTGCAGGCAATGGAGGCCGCCAGTCACGGCGAGAAGACGCACAGCCTGACCCCTGCCGAGGTGAAGCTCGCTGAACTGCTCAAGGAGCACATGGCGAAGAAGTGGGACTACATCGAGAACCCTGGCCAGTTCGGCAACATGAGCGCCAAGAGCCTTCTCGAAGAGACCCGCCATGCGGGATCGTATTACCCGATGCGCTACAGCACAGCCGCCAAGCAGGGTCTCCTGCGGGAGCTGGGCGGGCCTGAAGGCCTACAGGAAGCCATCATGCGGTCCTGGCTGGCCTCCTACGCGAAGCGTCCGCAAGTCCGCGCCAGGGTGGACAAGATGCTTCAGGAGGCCGCAGGTGAGCAGAAGCTGACCCCCGAGGCGCTGCGGGCAGCCGTGGAGAAGTACGCCAGGGACAAGGCGTATGGCATCAGCCACACCGAGCGGTTCAACCGTAGCCACATCGTTGAGGAGCATCTGCACGATGGCGTAGGGGTCGAGAACAACGACTACCTCGAAGCGCGAAACCTGTTCGACTCCGATGTGCAGATCAACCTCCCGAACGGTTCGCTGTTCAGCGTGGATGACCTGAGGGAGTTCGACATCCTGCGGATCGTCCCTCAGTACGACCGCCGCGTAAACGGCGATGTGGCCCTTATGGGCGGTACGGGGAAGAGCACTGCTGAGCTGAAGTCCATGGCCATCAAGATGCGCCAAGGTGCCCAGCCTGGGGCCGACACGACGGAAGCTGATGCGCTCATGGATGCCCTCAAGATGTTCACGGGGCGTGCTCGGCGTGATCCTGATGGCGTCTGGCAGACCACCATCCGCTCCCTCAACGACATCGGCTTCGTCACCAAGAACGCCTACATGGGGGCTCAGAACATCACCGAGGCGGCGAGCCTGTTCGTGAAGGGCCACCAGCGGATGCTGCTGAAGGGCGTACCGCTCCTGAAGAAGTGGACGACTGCCGGCTCCAAGCTGGCCCCTGAGGACATCAAGGACATGCATAACATCGTGTTCGGGCGCGAGCTGGATGACCTCATTCGGCCTACCCGCCAGGACATCGTTGACGGCCTCCGGGAGAACCACAGCTACTACGGCGCCCAGGCCGCAGGGTCCTTCAAGTGGGCCACGGGCGAGCTTTCGGTTCGCTCTCCGTTCACCTGGCTCCTCCGGGAGACCGGGAACTACATCATGGACGCTGGCCGACAGGGCCTGCTCGTGGACCTCATCGACCACACCTTGAACGGCCTGGAGACGAAGCTCTTCACCCCTGAGCGCCTGCGGTCGGCCTCGATCACCCCGGAGCAGTTCAAGGGGATTCAGGACCTCATCAAGGCCCACTTCAAGCGCAACAAGGCCGGGCAGTGGCGCATCAAGGATGCCGACAAGCTGGCGGCTGATCCGCGCTCAATGGACCTGTGGCGTCTTGGGGATGCAGTGGCTGACGAGACGATGCTCCGTCCGCACAAAATGTCCCTGGCGCCCTCCAAGCAGTACGGGGCGATGGGCGCGATGGTCCTGCAATTCAAGATGTTCGTGATGCGCTCCCTCAACGGGCGTCTGGTCCGTGGCTGGATGGAGGCGACCCGCAACGGGCAAGTCCTCGATCAGACCTACAAGGTCGCCGCGTCCCTGGCGCTGGCCACTGCGTTCTACGCTGCGTCTACCCAATTGAAGGCACTGGGCTTGCCTCAGCGAGCCCGCGAGAAGTACCTCAACGAGGCTTTGAGCCCGAGCATGTTGGCTTACGCGGCGATCTCGCGTAGCTCCCACGTAGGTGCCCCGTTCGGCGTCTCCAACTTCATCAGTGCGCCGTTCGGTGCCGATCAAGCCGCCATGGTGCGGACCTCGATCCTCCCCAGGGATCAGCAACAGGGCCAGGACGGCAAGCCGATCCGTTACAGCCCGCTCCGCTCGGACCTGCTGACCGGCTTCATGTCCCGCACAGCGGAGCAGGTTCCGGCGCTCGGGGTTGTGGCTGCTGGCGTCCAGGCCGGGTACTCGGGGGCACACCTCATGGGTGACCGGCGCGGCGACCGTCAAGGCCACATGACCGGGCTGTTCAACGCCCTGAAGGCGTTCATCCCGAACGATCCCGTGAGTCAAAACCTGCTGCAACGGCTGGCACAGGATCAAGGCGTAGACCGGACGCGGTAACATAGCGGCTTTGACCAACATGGAAGCCGTCCGACAAATGAAAGCCGTGGGAATTCTGCTGGTGTCCGTCCTGGCCGCTGGCTGCTCCTCCTTCTCGTCCAACATGCAGGTAGGCAACGAGCAGTCCTACCTCAGCCTCAAGGACCAGCGCGAAGCGGTCCGAGCGGTCCGTCAATACGATGTACTCCCGAGTGGTGCCGAGGTGCTGACCGAAGTGTCGGCATCCCGGTGTCACCGGAGCTTCGTTGAGGATGCGCCAGAGGAGGCGACTCTCCTGAATGACCTGAAGATCGCTGCTTATGCCCAGGGTGCCGATGGCATCACCGCTGTGCAGATCACCAAGGAGTCGGCCCTGAGCCGGAACTGCTGGTATGTGCTCAACGGCACTGCGAAGGCATTCGCCCTTCCCGCCAAATGACGCGAGTCGCGATCACTGCCTGGGGCTGGCAGATCAAAAGCCCTCACTTTAAGGGGACCTTCGGGTCCTCTTTCTTTTTCCACACAAGGAGTAAACATGGCAGTTACGACCGTTTACACCTACGACCTCAACGGGAGCAAAAAGGACTTCGACGTACCTTTTGAGTATCTGGCCCGGAGGTTCGTGCAGGTGACCTTGATCGGGCAAGACCGCAAGACCCTGGACCTCGCGTCCGACTTCCGCTTCGTCGGCAAGACCAGCATCCAGACGCTCAAGGCGTGGGGCCCTGCTGACGGCTACGAGCGCATTGAGATTCGGCGCAACACCAGCGCCACAGACCGTCTCGTGGACTTCGCTGACGGCTCCATCCTTCGTGCCAACGAACTGAACACCTCCCAGGTGCAGACCCTTCATGTGGCCGAAGAGGCCCGGAACATGGTGGCAGACACTATAGCTGCCAATCAGGACGGCGACCTCGATGCAAGGGGGCGGCGCTTGGTTAACCTGGCGGATGCGTTAGCCCCAGACCACGCAGTGACGCTCCGTCAGGAGACGGCCTGGGCTGCGTCCACTCTGGGGAATAAGCAGGCCGCCGAATCTGCTCGGGATGCTGCTCGGGAGGCTCAGAGAGCCGCTGAGATGGTCGGTCAATCCGTGTCGGACTCCCTTGCAAGAGCCCTTCAGGCTGAAGCCACCTCGGTAACGGAATCGGCGCGCGCGAAGGTTGAGGCTGATCGCTCAGCGGCTGCTACAGCGACTATTGGCAACAACGTCCAGCGTGCAGAGACTGCGCGAGTAGGGGCGGAAGGCGCGCGCGATCAAGCAGCAAATAGCGCGGGCTTTGCCTCACAAGAAGCGAACAGGGCGAAGGCGGAGGCAGATAAAGCGTCTGCTCGGTTGCCGGCTACCTTTGGAACCCTCGGGACCATCAACGCCATCTTTTTTCCTGCCACCGTTGACCCAGGTGGTACGCCTTATCTTGGTGCGCTGGAAATCCGAGAGACTGGCAAGCTGACTACTACGCTCGGCACGTCAGAATGGGTGCGGCCCAGCCTATCGATGCACTGGGGTGGGTATACGGTTCGGCGCCTTTCTATGGATCAAAACGGGTCCCTGTGGTGGGGGTCTGACCGAATATCTAAGAGCACCCCCAGCCGTGCTGACAGTGGGTGGACTCCATGGACTGCCGGCGGCACTGTGGATTTCTCACATGGGTTAGGCGAGTTGCCCTCTGCGATCACCCTGTATGGTCAGGCTCTGGTAGCGGTAGGAAATACCCCTGCGTCCACCATCTTTGAACTCTCCATGTACTACGGGAGCTATATGTATAACGCTCAGGTTGTCTACGTGGATGCAAATATCATCAGAGTTCGATTTGGCCATAGTTTTCAGAGGTTTACAGGCCTGAACTCAAGCGACGGATTCTCCCCAGCAAACTCCAATATGAGAATCGTCTGCTCTTTATAGGAACCCACATGATCCAAATCGACTTCAACAACGGGGTGGTCCAAGTGGCCCCCGTTGCGGGGACGGCTGCTGCGGATGCCGCAAGTCGTTTCTTCTGGGGCCTGACGCTGAACGAATGGTTCTACGTCACGGCCATCCTCTATTCCCTCGTCATGACTGGCCTCGCTGTCTACAAGGCCGTCAAGGAGAAACCGCCTAAGGAGTAACACATGGCCCAATCTGTCCTTGAGCAACTGCTTGAGGCCATCGACACGGAAACTGGTCGAAACCTGTTAGCAGACCTCCGAGACCCGGAGCGCCGTTCCCCTCAGCTCTACAATGCCATCGGCAAATACCTCGAACGCCACAAGTTCACCATCTCCCGCCTGCAACCGGACGCCGGTCTGCTGGGCGAACTCGCCGCCGCCCTGGATGAAGTTCCGGACCTGACGGACGAAGAAAGCACCCGCCACTAAACACCCACAAGGAATCTGAATGAAGGCCCTCATAGCGAAAGCTGTGGGGGCTTTTTTCGTTGTGGCTCTGGTCATCGGATTGACCTTCGCATGGGGCTACTCCGTGCGCGACAACGAGGCCCAACAGGAAGCCCTCACCGCTCAGAACACCTACCTGAAACAACTCGAAGAGCAGCGCAAGGCCGCTCAAGGAGAACTCGATGGAATCACCAAGGAATGGCAGGCCGCGCTGGCGGCGAACAAAAGGTCTGCTGCTGGGACTGTTGCTCAGCTTCGTGCTGATGGCGTCCGGCTGCGGGTCGAACTCGCAGATGCCCGTGTGTGCGCAGTCACGGGTAACTGTGGACGCGAGCCTGATGGCCGAGCCGAGCTATCAAGCCGAGCTGCTGAATTTCTTGTCGGACAAGCCAAGCGAGCCGACGACCAAGTAAAGGCCCTCCAGGGCGTCATCCGGGTCCTCCAGAAGGAGGGTGCCCATGAGCAGTGACGCCAAGCACATCGCCAGGATGCGGGCCGACTTCGTGGCCTTCCTGTTCGTCCTCTGGATGGCCCTGGGGCTCCCGAAGCCCACCCGTTGCCAGATCGACATGGCCCGAAAGCTCAGCGCCGGGGATAACCGACGGTTCATCCTCCAGGCGTTCCGAGGGATCGGGAAGAGCTTCATCACCTGCGCCTTCGTGGTGTGGATGCTGTGGAACAACCCGCAGCTCAAATTCATGATCGTGTCCGCCTCCAAGGAGCGCGCGGATGCGAACTCCGTGTTCATCAAGCGGATCATCGACCTGCTTCCGTTCCTCCATGAGCTGAAGCCAAGGCCCGGCCAGCGGGACTCCACCATCAGCTTCGACGTGGGGCCTGCCAGTCCTGACCACTCGCCTTCGGTGAAGTCGGTGGGCATCACGGGCCAGCTCACAGGTAGCCGAGCCGACATCCTCATTGCGGACGACGTGGAGGTTCCGAACAACTCAGCCACACAGGCAGCCCGAGAGCGCCTGGGCGAGCTGGTGAAGGAGTTCGACGCGATCCTGAAGCCGGGCGGGACGATCATCTACCTGGGTACGCCTCAGACCGAGATGACCCTCTACCGCGAGCTGGAGAACCGGGGCTACACAACCACCATCTGGCCGGCGCGTTACCCGCGTGACCACAAGGACCTTGAGAACTACGGGCACCGCTTGGCGCCGATGCTGCTCAAGGAGCTGATGGCTGACGAAGGGCTCTTCTGGCAACCAACGGACCCCGTGCGGTTCGACGACGAAGACCTGCGGGAGCGGGAGCTGTCTTATGGCAAGGGCGGTTTTGCCCTCCAGTTCATGCTCAACCCGAACCTCAGCGATGCCGAGCGTTATCCCCTGAAGCTCCGCGATCTCATCGTGGCTGCTCTGGATGGCGAGAAGGCGCCCCTGTCGTACCAGTGGCTCCCGAACAACGGGAACGCCCTGGAGGACCTGCCCAACGTAGGCCTGAAGGGGGACCGCTACCACCGCTACCAAGAGGCCGATTCGAGCTTCATGGCCTACCAGTCGCGCATCCTTGTGATCGACCCCAGCGGTCGCGGCAAGGACGAGACGGGCTATGCCGTTCTGTTCCAGCTCAACGGGTACATCTACCTGATGGAGTGGGGCGGGTTCCGGGGAGGCTACGAGGACAAGACCCTGGAGGCCCTGGCGAAGGTTGGCAAGAAGTGGAAGGTGAACGAGGTGGTCATTGAGGGCAACTTCGGTGACGGCATGTACCTCAAGCTCTTCAGCCCTGTAATGACCAAGGTGCATCGCTGCGCCATCACAGAGGTGAAGTCCAAGGGGCAGAAGGAGCTGCGCATTGCGGACGTTCTGGAGCCGGTCCTGGGGAGCCACAAGCTGGTGGTTCAGGAAGCCGTGATCGAGGAGGAGTATCGCTCAGCCTGCAACAGCGACGGCAACTTCGATATCCGCTACTGCGGCTTCTACCAGCTCACCCGTCTGACCCGAGATCGGGGCTCCCTGGCACACGATGACCGCCTGGACGCCTTGGCGATTGGCGTTCAGTTCTTCGTGGAGAGCATGGAGAAGAACAGCGAGGAGGGCGCCTCTGAGCTGCTTCAGGAGTTCCTTGAGCACCACATGGAGAGCGAGCTGACTGGCTTCGAGGATGCCCAGCGGATCGTGATGGAGGGCTCGGACGTGACCATTCAGTGGGAAGACGACTGGTCCTTCAGGGCGAACTACCTCGGCTGAAGCCCTTGCAGCGCGCGGGCTCCAAAAGCCCTCACTTTAAGGGAGGGGGGCCTAAAGGTTATCTCATTGAGGTAGCCCTTAGGTC
Organism: Pseudomonas sp. zfem003; assembly: GCF_032621675.1. Taxonomy (NCBI): domain Bacteria; kingdom Pseudomonadati; phylum Pseudomonadota; class Gammaproteobacteria; order Pseudomonadales; family Pseudomonadaceae; genus Pseudomonas; species Pseudomonas sp. zfem003. The sequence continues at coordinate 257,946 of NZ_JAVYJG010000009.1, forward strand.
CCCTTTAAAACCCTCACTTATGGCGGCTCAGGCCCCGAAGCATTCCCTCAGGGCATCTTCGAGCTTCGAGACTGCAAGGCGAGCATCGCCACCGTACAAGTCGAAGGTGATCGTCTGGGAGCTGTGCCCAAGGATGTCCTGCGCGATGCTCACCTGTACCCCTCGGTGCTTCATGAGGGACGCCAGGGAGTGACGCAGGGAGTGGAACGTCAGGCCTTCCCCTGAGTCGTGCTGGCAGATGTCCCGAAGGGTCTCATTGAGGACCCGTGTGAAGTTGTGACTGACACGATCAAACAACTTCTCTTCACACCCCTCGACGTACTCAAGGAACGCCTTCAGGTCGAACCCATAGGCTCCGTCCACCAACGGGACAATGCGCTTCGAGCTGGAGTTCTTCAGGGTCTTGGAGCCCTCATCGTTGAAGTCAACGACTGTGGACTCACCCAAGGTGCGGACATCAGCCTTGGTCAGTTGGTAAATCTCCCCGATCCTGGCCCCTGTGATGACCCCGAGGGACATCGCCCAGCGCTTCCAGTTGTCCTTAGGCAGCCGCGACATTTCGTCCATGATCGTCCTGATCTGCTCATCCGTGAACGCCTTCCGGCCACTCTCGGCACCCTTGGTGATCTTGAGGCCCTTGTTGAACGCCTTTTCGAGATACCCGTTGTTCAGTGCCCAGGTGACGACCGTAGATAGGCGGGTCAGGAGCTTGTTCACGGTGAGGGGCTTCCTCCCGCTGTCCATGAGGCGCTTCTTGAGCGCCACCATGTCCTCCCGCGTGTGGGTCTTCATGTTCAGCTCAGTACCGCTCTCATCAGTCAGAGCCTCAGCGAGTACCTTGTTGGAGCTGGTGATGTCCTTCACGGACTTCTCCGCGAGGTTCCCTCTCTGCTCCTCCATATAAAGAGCAGCGAGCTTGCTGAAGGGCATGTACTCAGCGTCTACAGATGGGGCCTCCACTGGGGCCACTGGAGCCGTAGGGGCCTTGAGCTTCGCTTCAGCCTCCTTCAGCTCGTCCACGACCTCCCTCAGGGGCTCAGGATTGCCCTTCAGCAGGCGCTCCTGGGCGGCCTGAACGATCCTGATGCCAATCCCAAGGGCCTTCACATGGTCCGCCGTAAGGGGCTCTGTGGCCCGGATAAGGCCAAGGTCGTCCAGCAGCTCTGAATAGGCCGTAGCCTGGGCTTCTCGCTCCTCCAGTCGGATAGAATCCAGCAGCGTCTGCTCAGCCTTCTCTCGAAGCGGAACCACCATGTCCTCCCAAGTGTCATCTGGACGGTTGAGATGGAACGAGGCGAGAGCCGCCTGGATTCGACGTGTGTGACGCATTGCTGTTTCTCGGAGCCTTGTGCGGAGGGAGATGGTGAAGGCTTGCTTTGAGACCCCTATGGGCCGGATTCGCAGGTAGTAGACACCGTTCCTTCGATACAACCACGGGACGGAAAGTGGGCAAGCCACTGAGTGACAACGTTCTAACAGTATTCTAACATCGGCGCCTGTTTGCTGCCGCTGAACAACAGATTCCATGTGGTCTACCTCCAGCAAAATCAAGGGGTTGAGCGTGTGGATGACCAACCACTGGAGATTTCACCTTGGTAGAGTACGTAGTTTCCCTCGATAAGCTCGGCGTCCACGATGTTGAGCATGTGGGGGGCAAGAACGCATCCCTGGGCGAGATGATCAGCAATCTGGCGGGTGCTGGGGTTTCCGTTCCCGGTGGTTTCGCCACGACTGCCCAGGCCTACCGTGACTTCCTCGAGCAGAGCGGCCTGAACGATCGCATCCACGATGCGCTGGACAAGCTCGACGTGGACGACGTCAACGCGCTGGCCAAGACCGGTGCCGAGATCCGCCAGTGGGTCATGGATGCCGAGTTCCCGGCGCGCCTGGACGCCGAAATCCGTGCGGCGTTCGCTGAAATGGCAGCTGGCAACGAGAACATGGCCGTCGCCGTGCGCTCCTCCGCCACCGCCGAAGACCTGCCGGACGCCTCCTTCGCCGGCCAGCAGGAGACCTTCCTCAACATCCGTGGCGTGGACAACGTGATCCGTGCCGCCAAGGAAGTCTTCGCCTCTCTCTTCAACGACCGTGCCATCGCCTACCGCGTGCACCAGGGCTTCGACCACAAGCTGGTCGCCCTGTCCGCCGGTGTGCAGCGCATGGTGCGTTCGGAAACCGGCACTGCCGGGGTGATGTTCACCCTGGACACCGAGTCCGGCTTCCGTGACGTGGTGTTCATCACCGGCGCCTACGGCCTCGGCGAGACCGTGGTGCAGGGCGCGGTGAACCCTGACGAGTTCTACGTGCACAAGCACACCCTGGAAGCCGGCCGCCCCGCGATCCTGCGCCGCAACCTGGGCAGCAAGGCGATCAAGATGGTCTACGGCGACGAAGCCAAGGCCGGCAAGTCGGTGAAGACCGTCGACGTCGACCGCGCCGACCGCGCCCGCTTCTGCATCACCGATGCCGAAGTCACCGAGCTGGCCAAGCAGGCCATGATCATCGAGAAGCACTACGGCCGTCCGATGGACATCGAATGGGCCAAGGACGGTGACGACGGCAAGCTGTACATCGTGCAGGCCCGCCCCGAGACCGTTAAGAGCCGCGCCAGCGCCACCGTGATGGAGCGCTACCTGCTGAAGGAAAAGGGCACCGTCCTGGTGGAAGGCCGTGCCATCGGCCAGCGCATCGGCGCCGGCCCGGTGAAGGTGATCCACGATGTTTCCGAGATGGACAAGGTCCAGCCGGGCGACGTGCTGGTCTCCGACATGACCGACCCGGACTGGGAACCGGTGATGAAGCGCGCCAGCGCCATCGTCACCAACCGTGGCGGCCGTACCTGCCACGCCGCGATCATCGCCCGTGAACTGGGCATCCCGGCTGTCGTGGGCTGCGGCAACGCCACCCAGGTGCTGAAGGACGGCCAGGGCGTGACCGTTTCCTGCGCCGAGGGCGACACCGGCTTCATCTTCGAAGGCCAGCTGGGCTTCGACGTGCGCAAGAACTCCGTCGACGCCATGCCGGAGCTGCCGTTCAAGATCATGATGAACGTCGGCAACCCCGACCGTGCCTTCGACTTCGCTCAGCTGCCCAACGAGGGCGTGGGCCTGGCCCGCCTGGAATTCATCATCAACCGCATGATCGGCGTGCATCCCAAGGCGCTGCTGAACTTCGCCGGCCTGCCGCCGGAGATCAAGGAAAGCGTCGAGAAGCGCATCGCCGGCTACGACGATCCGGTCGGCTTCTACGTCGAGAAACTGGTCGAAGGCATCAGCACCCTGGCTGCGGCCTTCTGGCCGAAGAAAGTCATCGTCCGCCTGTCGGACTTCAAGTCCAACGAATACGCCAACCTGATCGGCGGCAAGCTGTACGAGCCCGAGGAAGAGAACCCCATGCTGGGCTTCCGTGGCGCCTCCCGCTACATCAGCGAGTCGTTCCGCGATTGCTTCGAGCTGGAATGCCGCGCGCTGAAGAAGGTGCGCAACGAGATGGGCCTGACCAACGTCGAGATCATGGTGCCCTTCGTCCGTACCCTGGGCGAGGCGAGCCAGGTGATCGACCTGCTGGCCCACTACGGCCTCAAGCGCGGTGAGAACGGCCTGCGCATCATCATGATGTGCGAGCTGCCGTCCAATGCCCTGCTGGCCGAGGAGTTCCTGGAGTTCTTCGATGGCTTCTCCATCGGCTCCAACGACATGACCCAGCTGACCCTTGGCCTGGACCGCGACTCCGGCATCATTGCCCATCTGTTCGACGAGCGTAATCCGGCGGTGAAGAAGCTTCTGTCCAACGCCATCGCCGCATGCAACAAGGCGGGCAAGTACATCGGCATCTGTGGTCAGGGCCCGTCGGACCACCCGGACCTGGCCAAGTGGTTGATGGAGCAGGGCATCGAGAGCGTGTCCCTCAACCCCGACTCCGTGCTCGACACCTGGTTCTTCCTGGCCGAAGGCCAAGCCTGATCCCGAACGGCAACCGGAAAGAGGGCGGGTCATCACCCGCCCTTTTTCGTGCAAGTAGTTTTCATGCAAAGCAGCAGTCTTCTTTTTCCGGTTGCCCTGGTGGGCGCCGAACTCCGTGGGGACCTCACGGAAGACCTCTATCGCCTCAAGCCCGGCAACAGCCCTGACCCCAGCGTCGAGCTGGTGGTCACGCGCCTGGGCCTGTACGGGCGTGAAGGGCAGCGCGGAGCCCCCGTGGTGCTGGTGCACGGCAGCTTCTCCAATCGTCGCTTCTGGTATTCACCGCGTGGCCTGGGTCTTGGGCCTTTCCTGGCCAGGGCGGGTTTCGATGTGTGGATCGTCGAGATGCGCGGCCACGGTCTTTCCCCTCGCAACCAGGCCTACCGACACAACCGGGTGGCTGATTACGCCCGCTACGACTTGCCGGCCATTGGCGCCTTCGTGCGCGAGCAGTCCGGATCGCCCGCCCATTGGGTGGGGCATTCCCTGGGCGGAGTGACCCTGGCTGCTGCGCTGGGAGGTGGCTACCTCGACGAGGAGACTGCGGCGTCCGCTGCCCTGTTCGGCAGCCAGATCAGCCGGGTCTATTGGCCCCTCAAGGTTCCGCCAGTGGAGTGGCTGGGGCGTTTCCTGCTCAAGCGCTTCGAGGTGCTCTCCGGTTCCGGTCTCAAGCGCGGGCCCGAGGATGAGCCTATCGGCGTCGGGCTGGAGAATCTCCGCTGGCACGGCCTGTTCGGCCGCTTCGGTGATGCCGAGCGGGATTGGTGGAAGGGGCTGGCGGATGTCCGTATCCCGGTGCTGGCCGTGGGCTCGGCCGGGGACCACCAGGACCCGGCGTGGGCCTGCCGGAAGCTGCTCGACCAGTTCGGCAGCGAGGTCCGTGAGTTCCTTTGCCTGTCCCGCGAGGGCGGCTTCGCCGAGGACTACGGTCATGTGGAGATGCTGGTGAGCAAGTCGGCGCAGCAGGAGGTCTGGCCGCTCGTCGAGCACTGGCTCTTGCACCGCAGCCTGCCGCCGCTGCCAGGTCAGGCTGTGCCCGCCTGAGCGTGGAGTTTCTTCGGCTATATGAAACCGATTGCAATTGATTGTCGCTGAACCGCTGGCCAACGCCCCGGAAAGACGCCGTAACGGCGGTGCTGCGCCCTTGCGCGGCGCTCGCCTCGTCGGTAGGGTGCTGCGCTGTTCCCGCCACGGGATCGCCTTCGACCTGGAATGCGCTGGTGCATGCGCTGCGCACCGCTTTCCGCTGCCAGGACGGTGAACGTGACGGCCCCGATCTCTAGACCCGCAAGGAGCCACGCCATGCAATACGTCACCCCTGATCTGTGCGATGCCTACCCTGACCTGGTACAGGTCGTCGAGCCGATGTTCAGCAACTTCGGCGGTCGCGATTCCTTCGGCGGCGAAATCGTCACCATCAAGTGCTTCGAGGACAACTCGGTGGTCAAGGAGCAGGTCGACCAGCCCGGCCAGGGCAAGGTCCTGGTGGTGGACGGCGGTGGCTCCCTGCGCCGCGCGCTGCTGGGCGACATGCTCGCCGAGAAGGCCGCGAAGAATGGCTGGGAAGGCATCGTGGTGTACGGCTGCATCCGTGATGTGGACGTGATCGCCCAGACCGACCTGGGTGTCCAGGCGCTGGCCAGCCACCCGATGAAGACCGACAAGCGCGGCATCGGCGACCTGAATGTGGCGGTCACCTTTGGTGGCGTGACCTTCCGCCCGGGGCAGTACCTGTATGCCGACAACAACGGCATCATCGTGTCCCCCGAACCGCTGAAGATGCCCGAGTAACCTGGCAGGTGGCGCGAGGATGACAGGTGAACAGAACCCCGGCGCGGGCTTGGTCCATGCATTCGTGCTCGACGGGCAGGGTGGTGCACGCGCTATCAGTCGCGCCGAGCTGGATGGGCTCCAGCTCGGCGCGCATGAAAGCCTCTGGCTGCACTGGGACCGGGGACATCCCCTGGCTCGCCTGTGGCTGCGCGAGCGCAGTGGGCTGGGGGAGTTCGCCTGTGACCTGCTGCTGGAAGAGAGCACCCGTCCGCGCCTGGTAACCCTGCCGAATGAGCAACTGCTGCTGTTCCTTCGCGGAGTCAACCTCAATCCTGGTGCCCAGCCGGAAGACATGGTGGCGGTGCGCATCTTCGCTGATGCGCGTCGCGTGATTTCCCTGCGCTTGCGTCCCCTCCACGCCACCGATGAGCTGATCCAGCAGTGGCGTGCCGGGACCGGGCCGCGCAGTGCATCCGAGGTGTTGCTCTACCTTGCCGAGCACCTGACCAGCAAGGTGGATGCGCTGATCGCCCACCTGGGGGATGCGGTCGATGAGCAGGAGGAGCAGCTCGACGCCAACGAGCGCTACAACCCCGATCATGACCTGATGCTGCAGATTCGCCGGCGGGCGGCGGCCTTGCGCCGCTTCCTCTCCCCGCAGCGGGACATCTATGGCCAGCTGGTGCGCAATCGCCTCGGCTGGTTCGCGTCCGACGATGCGGACTACTGGAACGAGCTGAACAACCGCCTGACCCGCTACCTCGAAGAGCTGGAGATGATCCGCGAACGGGTCGCCCTGGTGCTGGAGTCCGAGAACCGCCGGATGAGCGAGCGGATGACGCGCACCATGTACCTGCTGGGCATCATCACCGGCTTCTTCCTGCCCATGAGCTTCATCACCGGGCTCCTGGGCATCAACGTGGGTGGGCTGCCGGGCGCCGACGCGTCCTACGGCTTCCCCATCGTGTGCCTGCTCCTCCTCGGGGTGGCCGCCTTCCAGTGGTGGCTCTTCCGTCGGCTGCGCTGGCTTTGAATGTGACCCATCCCCAGCCTGCCGCGTCTAGCCGACATACCCACGAGAGGTGCGAATGCACGATCCCTTCGAAGAATCCCTGCGGGACATGCTCCGCAACGCGCCGTCCGACCATGACGACAGCGCGGCGCTCGGTCGCGTCCTCAAGACCGCGAACCGGCAGGTTGGCGTGGGCGACCTCTTCTGCCTGCTCGGCCACTGGGCCGAAGCCCTGATGATCGCCCTGAACAACGGCTCGGCGCATGTGGCGCCCGTATCTCGCCGCCCCTCCTCGAAACGCTCTGCTGACAAGGCTGAATGAAGATGGAATTCGACCCCTGGACCCAAGGTATCGTTAACGCCATGACCACGGTGTGGACACCGGTCGCCGGCTTCATTCCGCGCTTCTTCGGCGCGCTGGTGGTGGTCCTGGTTGGCTTCGTCGTCGCCAAGCTGCTGGATACCCTGCTCTCCAAGCTGCTGGCCAAGCTGGGATTGGATCGCCTGATGGCCGGGACCGGCCTGACCAAGATGCTCGGCCGTGTCGGCATCCAGGTGCCGGTTTCGTCGTTGATCGGCAAGATTGTCTATTGGTTCGTCCTGCTCATCTTCCTGGTGTCCGCTGCCGAGTCCCTGGGCCTTGATCGCGTCTCGGCGACCCTGGACATGCTCGCGCTCTACCTGCCCAAGGTGCTGGGCGCCGCTCTGGTGCTGCTGGCCGGCGTGCTGCTGGCACAACTGCTCAGCGGGATCGTCCGTGGCGCGGCGGAAGGTGTGGGCCTGGACTACGCCCATGGCCTGGGGCGCATTGCCCAGGGCCTGGTCATCCTCATCAGCATCTCCGTGGCCATCGGCCAGTTGGAGGTCAAGACCGACCTGCTGAACAACGTGATCGCCATCGCGCTGATCTCCATTGGCCTGGCGGCCGCTCTGGCCCTGGGTCTCGGCAGCCGTGACATCGCCGCGCAGATCATCGCCGGGATCTATGTGCGCGAGCTCTACCAGGTCGGCCAGGAGGTCAAGGTCGGGGACATCGAAGGGCAGATCGAGGAGATCGGCACCGTGAAGACCATCCTGCTCACCGATGAGGGGGATCTGGTATCGGTGGCCAACCGGACGCTTCTCGACCAGCGGGTAACGAGCCGCTAACACGAAGCGCCATCCCTGCTAATATTGGCCGCCGGATCAGCGCCCACGCACTCCGGCGGCTCCCGATCATTGCCGGCCCGACCTGTTTTGAACAAACCCCAATCGCTGTCCCTGCGCTATGACCCTCACGAACTCTCCGACGAAGAGCTGGTGGAGCGTGCGCATGTCGAGCTGTTCCATGTCACTCGCGCCTACGAGGAGCTGATGCGCCGCTACCAGCGGACCCTCTTCAATGTGTGCGCGAGATATTTGGGGAACGAACGAGACGCTGACGATGTCTGTCAGGAGGTGATGCTCAAAGTGCTATATGGCCTGAAGAACTTCGAGGGTAAATCCAAGTTCAAGACCTGGCTCTACAGCATCACGTACAACGAATGCATTACCCAGTACCGCAAAGAGCGACGCAAGCGTCGCTTGCTCGATGCCCTGAGTCTCGATCCGCTCGAGGAGGCTTCCGATGAGAAGGCTCCGAAGATCGAGGAGCGTGGCGGGCTCGAGCGCTGGCTGGTGCATGTGAACCCGATCGATCGTGAAATCCTCGTATTGCGTTTTGTTGCGGAACTGGAGTTCCAGGAAATCGCCGACATCATGCATATGGGCCTGAGCGCGACCAAGATGAGGTACAAGCGCGCTCTGGATCGCTTGCGCGAAAAATTTTCAGGATCGGCCGAAACTTAGTTGGGCAAAATCAATCTCTAAGAGCAGCGAGTTCTGGTAAACTTGCGGACCAAGTTGTCCATTGAGATTGTTCGACAACTTACTGACAACCAAGATGGGGATTTACGGATGAAACTGAAAAACACCTTAGGCGTAGCCGTTGGCTCTCTCGTTGCCGCATTTTCTCTGAACGCGCTGGCGCAAGGCCAAGGCGCTGTCGAGGTGGAGGCTTTCGGCAAGCGCTACTTCACCGATAGCTCGCGTGATCTGTCCAACGGCAACCTGCTGGGCGGCTCGGTTGGTTACTACCTGACCGACGACGTCGAACTGGCTCTGTCCTACGGCGAGTTTCACGACATTCGTTCGGAAAACGACACTGGTAACAAGAACATCAAAGGCAACCAGGCTGGTCTGGATGCGATCTACCACTTCGGTACTCCCGGTGTAGGTCTGCGCCCGTACGTGTCCGCTGGTCTCGCCCACCAGAACATCAGCAACGTTCCGGCCCGTACCGGTCGTGACCACAGCACCTTCGCCAACATCGGCACCGGCGTGAAGTACTACTTCACCGAGAACTTCTACGCCAAGGCTGGTCTGGACGGCATGTACAACATCGACGCCAACGAAGCCGAATGGGCTGCCGGCGTAGGTGTTGGCGTGAACTTCGGTGGTGGCTCCAAGCCTGCTGCACAGCCGGCTCCGGCTCCGGTTGCCGAAGTCTGCTCCGACAGCGACAACGATGGCGTCTGCGACAACGTCGACAAGTGCCCGAACACCCCGGCCAACGTCACCGTTGACGCCGATGGCTGCCCGGCCGTTGCCGAAGTGGTCCGTGTTGAGCTGGACGTGAAGTTCGACTTCGACAAGTCCAAGGTCAAGGAAGAAAGCTACGGCGACATCAAGAACCTGGCTGACTTCATGAAGCAGTACCCGGCCACCACCACCACCGTTGAAGGCCACACCGACTCCGTTGGTACCGACGCCTACAACCAGAAGCTGTCCGAGCGCCGTGCCAACGCCGTTCGTGAAGTGCTGGTCAACCAGTACGGTGTAGGTGCTGACCGCGTCAATGCCGTTGGTTACGGTGAGTCCCGCCCGGTTGCTGACAACGCCACCGAAGCTGGCCGCGCTGTTAACCGTCGCGTAGAAGCTGAAGTAGAAGCCCAAGCCAAGTAATTGGTCTGAGCTTCAGGAAAACCCGGCCTAGGCCGGGTTTTTCTTTGCCTGGGGAAAACTGCGTCAAATAAAAAAGGCGTTCCGCCTGGGCGGAACGCCTTCACGCAAGCTGCCCCTCTTGAGGCAAGTGCCACCTCGGAGGATGGGCGCTTCTTGTAGATTGTATGGAGCGTTAAGCACGCTCCGTGCCAGCTCGCTTATCAGCACGCCCTGCGGGCTTTTGAGAGGCCAGTGCTTCCCAGGCGGGCATGTTGTTGCACTTGAAAGGTGCGCGGCGATCCGAAAGGGTGCGTCGTCAGTCCAGCCAGTTGGCCTGCGGAAAGGTTGCGCGGAAGGACTCCGGCATTTCCACCACCCGTGAGTGCGCGTAGTCGAAGAAGACGAAGCCGGACTTGGCCATGGCCACCAGTTTTCCATCGGCGGGGCGGGTGATGCGGAAGATGATGTCGCCGCCGTAGCGGTTGAAGTCCATCACCCCCACCTCGAAGCGTAACTGGTCCCGCGCGTGGGCTTCGGCTCGGTAGGTGGTGGCGAGGTCGGTGACGATGATGCCGACGCGGTCGGCGCCCGTCTCGGTGATCCCGTAGTCGTAGAGGAAGCGGGCGCGGGCCTCGGAAATCATCGAGATCATCGAGTCGTTGCCCAAGTGGTTCGCGCCGTTGATGTCGGTGACGCGTACGGTGAGGTGGGTGGAGTAGCAGAACTGGTCGTCTGGAAAGCTCAGCGTCAGGCGGGCCATCGTTGAAATCTCAGGGGACAGGGCAGGCGCGGATTCTACCTGCCCCTGGCTTGGGCCCGCCTGGTCATTCGCCAGGTGAATGACTCAGCGATGCAGGCTGTTCAGCCAGTGGAAAGTGACCCGGCCGCCTTCGTTGTTAGGGCCGTAGTTGTCCTGGATGTAGGCACCGGCCTTGAAGTACAGCTGCTGCTTGCTCCAGTAGCCGCTCAGTTGTCGGTACAGCCCGCCGTCATCGCCCTTGCTGCTGACCGTGATACCCAGGCGCCCCGTTGGTGTCAGCCGCAGGTCGTAGCCGAAGCGTTCGCCCAGATCGACATGCTCGACCAGGACGATGTTCTCCACCTCCGCGTCACCGGGTCGCTTGCGCAGCAGGGCCTCGATCCGGCCATTCCCGTCCTTGAAGTGGTACTGCAGCTTCAGCAGCGGATCGTTCTCGCTGCCGGCTTCGTCCTTGCTGTGGATCTGCCCGATGATCACCTTGTTGCGGCTGGGGACCTGTTGCACGGTCAGGACGGCGCTGAGGTAGTTGTCCGCGCTTGCGTAATACCAGTAGCTCAGCGTGCCATCTGCCTGGGTTTCCCTCAGTTCGCTGCGCGGATACCGGGCGTCTTCGCTTCGGCTCCCGGTCACGGGCACCCAGAAGGTGACGCTGCCGTCCCTGTTGCGTCGGAAGTACTGGCTCTCATAGCCGTTGTTCAGGCGCTGGGTGCTGATTTCGGTGGCGGAGGTGTGGGTGGGAATGTCCAGTTGCCAGGTGCTGAGATCGATCACGCGCGGTCCTTAATGCGGGATGGGAACCCCAGATCGGACCGGCGTGACGCCTGAAGTTCAGCAAGGTTCAGGTTTTGCGACGAACTGCGGCTGCTCAGAGGCGCAGCACGCCCAGGCTGCGCAGGAAGCGCTCGACATCCCGGGTGTAGCTGTTGTCCTGGCCGAGCTCGTGGTTGATCTGCCGGTGCGACATGTCCACCCCCATCACCTCGACACGCTTGCCCAGGCTGCGGCCCTTGCTGGCGAAACCGCGTGCTTGCGGGCAGGCATCGTCGCGACGGGTGGAGCAGACCGCCAGCAGCGGCGTGCCAGGTTGCTCCAGTCGCAAGATCGGGGAGGCCGCCTGCCAGGTGGCGGGATCGGTCCCGAACGCCTTGTCGTACAGCTTCATGTGGGGCGCCTGCATGATGCTTTCGACATCGAAGGCCGCGCTGTCCAGGGCAACGGTCCCGATCCAGGGACGCGCACCTTGCTGGGCGGCGATTTCCGGCGCGGCATCCAGCAGGGCGACCAGATGCGCCCCTGCCGAATGCCCCATCAGGACGAAGCGCGCCGGGTCTGCCTGCCATCCGCTCGCCAGTTGCTGGGCATGCGCCAGGGCGCGGGCCACGTCGTCGGCCTGGGCCAGGGGCGGAGTGTCGGGCAGCATGCGGTAGTTGGCCGAGACCAGCACCACACCCTGGGGCACCCAGCGCAGTGCCTTGTTCAGGGCGACGCTGCCGTTGTCCTTGTCGCCGGTGACCCATGCACCGCCGTGGACCATGAAGATCACCGGCGCCGGCCCGCGTCCCGGATTGGCGGGCAGGTAGACATCGAGGCGCTGCCGCTCATCGTTGCCGTAGGCGATATCCCGCAGGACGCGGATTCCCGCCTGCTCCAGCTGGCGGGCTTCCCGGCGGTCCTGCAGCAGGCCGGCACAGGCGGGTTGCAGGGGGAGGGCGAGCAGCAGGGCAAGGCAGCAAAGCAAGCGGGTCATGGACATGGTTGGCTTCCGAAGTGGAGTGTCGTGCACCTGATACGCCGTTCGCCGAACATCCCTGCGTTTTTCCGCGCCCCAACGAAACAGCGCCCCGAAGGGGCGCTGTGTGGCGATCAGGAGGAGGCTTTGCGAGGCTTCGCCTCGATCAACCCATCGGCCCTGAACATCGCCTTGATGCCACGGATGGCCTGGCGGATGCGGTCCTGGTTCTCGATCAGGGCGAAGCGTACGTGGTCGTTACCGTATTCGCCGAAGCCGATGCCGGGGGAGACGCACACCTTGGCCTCGGCCAGCAGCTTCTTGGCGAATTCCAGGGAGCCGAGGTGGGCGTAGGGCTCGGGGATCTTCGCCCAGATGTACATCGAGGCCTTGGGGTTCTCGACCATCCAGCCGGCCTCGTGCAGGCCCTTGACCAGCATGTTGCGGCGCTGGCGGTACTGCTCGGCGATGTCGCGCACGCACTGCTGGTCGCCTTCCAGCGCGGCAATGGCAGCCACCTGCAGCGGGGTGAAGGTGCCGTAGTCGTGGTAGCTCTTGATCCGCGCCAGGGCGCTGACCAGCTCGGGGTTGCCGACCATGAAGCCGATGCGCCAGCCGGCCATGTTGTAGCTCTTGGACAGGGTGAAGAACTCCACCGCGATGTCCTTGGCGCCGGGCACCTGCATGATCGACGGGGCCTTCCAGCCGTCGTAGACGATGTCGGCGTAGGCCAGGTCGTGGATCACCAGCACGTCGTACTGCTTGGCCAGGGCCACCACGCGTTCGAAGAAGTCCAGTTCCACGCACTGCGCAGTGGGGTTGGAGGGGAAGCCGATGATCATCATCTTCGGCTTGGGGATGGATTCGCGGATGGCGCGCTCCATCTCGGCGAAGAAGTCCACGCCGGGCACCAGCGGCACCGAGCGCACCTGGGCGCCGGCGATCACCGCGCCGTAGATGTGGATCGGGTAGCTGGGGTTGGGCACCAGCACCGTGTCGCCGTGGTCCAGGGTGGCCAGCATCAGGTGCGCGAGGCCTTCCTTGGAGCCGATGGTGACGATGGCTTCGCTTTCGGGGTCGATCTCCACGTCATAGCGGTCCTTGTACCAGCGCGAGATGGCGCGGCGCAGGCGGGGAATACCGCGGGAGGTGGAGTATCCGTGGGTGTCTTCACGCTGGGCGACCTGCACCAGCTTCTCGACGATGTGCGGCGGGGTGGCCCCATCGGGGTTGCCCATGGACAGGTCGATGATGTCCTCGCCACGACGGCGCGCGGCCATCTTGAGTTCCGCGGTGATGTTGAAGACGTAGGGGGGGAGACGATCGATACGCGCGAAACGGCGCGGAGAACGGGAGTCAGCCATGCTTTCCTCGGATACGTAAGCGCCCGGAACCGTCCGAGCGACGTCGGCCACATGGGTGGCCTGGCGGCGAAGATAAGCGCAGCGGAGGGGCGTTGTCGAGAAAAATCCGAGGCGCTGTGGGGCGCTGTCCTTCGGGGCGAATGTATGTGCCACATGGTGTTGCGCATCGCGGATGAATCCGCTCCCACAGGGTGGATGCCGCTCTTTGTATCCACCCGCGGTGCGGGCCTGGGCGCCGGTGGGGTGGACCGGTGAAGCGCGGTCCACCCCGCTAGAGCTAGGCGTGCAGGGTTACTGCGGGATGAGGATGGAGAACTTCTTGTGGTGGGTGTTGCCATTGGCATCACGCGCCTGGGCCACGAACCAGTGTGCGGTAGCAGAAGCGGTCCCGGCTTCCGGGGTGCCGCTGACCAGGCCGTCGGCGGCCAGCGTCAGGCCGGCCGGCGGATGGCCGCTGACCAGCTTCCAGGTGGCGCCACCGAGACCGCCGGTGGCGGACAGCTGGGCCTGGTAGGGCTGGCCGACGCGGGCCTCGGGCAGGGCGGCGGGGCTGTTGATCAGGAGACCGTCGTTGGGGTGGCTGGCGGCCAGGCGGTAGAACTTCACCCGCGCGCCTTCGGTGGCGCTGTCGCCGTGCATGTGCAGGTAGGCGCCGGCCTTGAAGTAGAAGGTCTCGCTGTTCCAGGCCGGGTCCATCGCCATGGTCGCCACCGGCCCGCCGTTGGCCGAGGCCATGGCGACGTTGTGGCTGACCTTCATCTGGTAGCTGAAGGTCTCGCCCAGGGCGATGTTCGTGGCGAGCACATGGTTGGTATAGGGCGGGCCCTGTTCCGGCAGGCCCTGCAGCTTGGCGATGACGCGGCCGGTCTGCTTGGAGAAGTCATAGCGGTAGTAGAGGAGGATCAGCGGTGCGCTGCCGTAGCCGTGCACCTGGCCGACGATGACGATGCCATCGCGGGGCACTTGCATGACCTTGAGCAGGGCGTCCTGCACCGATTCGCCAGCCCCGCTCCAGGTCACGCCCAGGTTGGTCGGGTCGAGCATTTCGCGCAGTTCGGCGCGTGGGCTGCTTGAGCCGCCGGCCGTAGCGCCGTTGATGGGTGTCCAGAAGGTCATCGAGCCGTCCTGCGGGTCGGTGCGGAACCAGCGGGACTGGTAGCCATAGGGGCCGGACAACTGGTCCGGGCGTATGGTGATCGCTTTGCCGGTGGTGTTGCCGTCGGCGTCCTGAGGCACGGTGATGTTCCAGTTCTCCAGGGCGAAGTTGCCGCCCGGGGCGACGCCCTTGTAGAGCTCGGCCTGGGCTTCGCCGAGCAGCAAGCAGCCGAGCAGGCCGAGCCAGCGGGCAGGGTGGTTGTGCAGGAGATGGGTGTGGGGCGGTTGGAACCTGGGCATGCCTTGCATCCTCGTCGTTGGGCTGCACCCCGCTCGAGACTGCCTGCTTCGACGCGCGTGCCTTCCCTGGGCTTCGTGGGCCTGCCGATGGGCAGGCCTTTCACAGACCCGGCGAGGGCGGAGAAGGTTCGTTTGCAGCGCGATGCCGCTGCCCCAGGCTGTGACGCCGCGCTCAACCCGGGTGCTGGGCCTTGAGGGTGATCAGCAGGTTGGCGAGCCGTTCGATGTCGGCGTCTGTAGTGCGCCAGGACGAGACGCTGAGGCGGAACGCCGGGCGCCCCTGCCACAGCGTGGGGCCGAACCACACCTCGCCCGTAGCCTGGGCGGCGAGGCGGATGGCCAGGGTCTGCTCGTCGCTGCCGGCGCGCACCAGCACCTGGTTCAGCACCACGCGGTTGAGTACCTGGTAGCCGGCTTCGCGCAGGCGTTCGGCGAGGTGTGTGGCCTGGCGCAGGTGGCGGTCGATCAACGCGCGCAGGCCGTCGCGGCCGAGGCTGGCCAGGGCTGCCCAGATGGGCACGCCGCGGGCGCGGCGGGAAAATTCCAGGTTGAGGTTCTTCTGCGCATCGCAGGAGGCGCTGGCGTAGGCGGCGTCGCTGTTCATCGCCGTGGCCAGGGCCTCGGCATCCCGACAGATGGCCATGGCGCCGTCGTAGGGGGTGTTCAGCCACTTGTGGCCGTCGGTGGTCCAGCTGTCGGCCTGCTCGACGCCTTCGGCCAGCGCGGCGGCGGAGCTGGCCCGCGCCCAGAGGCCGAAGGCACCGTCGACGTGCACCCAGGCGCCAGCGGCGCGGGCGCGGGGGATGAGCGCGGCGAAGGGGTCGAATTCGCCGGTGTTGACCTCGCCGGCCTGCAGGCAGAGGACGGTCATGTCGTCCAGCGGCGGCAGTTGCACCGGGTCGATCCGGCCCAGCCCGTCGACGGGCGCTACTAGCAGACGGTTGATGCCGAAGCCGAGGATGCGCAGGGCTTTCTTAACGGTGATATGCACGCTGGCGGAGACCACCACGCGCACCTCGGGCGCGCCCATCAGGCCGTCGCCGTCGAAGTCCCAGCCCTTGCGTGCGAGCAGGGTGCGGCGGGCGGCACTGAGGCAGGCGAGGGTGCAGGCGGTGGCGCTGGTGCCGAAGCCCACGGCGCTCTCGGCCGACAGGTCGAGGCTCTCCAGCACCCAGCGTGCGGCGGCCTTCTCGATGCGGTCGGCGGCGGGGGAGTTGTCGAAGGAGGACGCGCACTGGTCCCAGGCCAGCGCCAGGCGCTCGGCAGCGGCGGCGGCCGGCAGGGTGGCGCCGATGACGAAGCCGAAGTAGCGACCACCATTGGAGGCCGTGGTAGCGGGGGAGCCCAGCTCGTCCAGCTGCCGCAGCACCCCTTCGGGCGAACGCCCCTGCTGCGGCAGTGGTTCTTCGAAGCCGGCCAGGGCGGCGATGGCGTCGGGCGTGGGGAAGACGCGCCGGCCGGGGATGCCGTCGAGGTAGGCGAGGGCGCGGCGGTCGGCGTCTTCGAGGAGTTGGCGTTCGGTGTCCATGGCGGCCTCGGCGTGGAAAGAGGGCCACCTTAGCGCGAGGTGCGGGTTCGCAGCAGGTACAGCTCGAGCCCGAGATGCCTGTACAGCTGGGGGCGGGGAGGGCGAGGCCGCTGCAACAGCGGGGGTTCTGACCCGTACAGTTGCCTCGCCGTCCTGGTCAGCGGGGCATCACCTGCTTCACCTGGCTTTCGGGAATGCGCTGCTCACGGCCTTCGCTGTCTTCGAATTCGAGCATGCCGGTGTCAGCGTCCAGCTCGGGTTTGCCGTCACTGGTGAGCATCTGCCCGTCAGTGGTCTGGACGAGGTACTCGCTGGAGCAGCCTGCCAGGCCCAGCAGGCAGACGAGGATGAGGGGCCAGCGTTTCATGGGGATTCTCCTGTTCCGGTGGTTGTCGCTTCGCCATGGCCGATGGCCAGTGCGGGCGTTCAGGCATTTGGGCTGTCGCCTGCGCCGGGGAGTTCAGGAAAAATCTGCGCCCAAGAAAAAGCCCCGCACGGGGCGGGGCTCTTTCAACAACGCGTGGATCAGGCCTGGATGACAGGGATCTTGGCGTTGGCTGCAGCTTCGCGGAACTCGGCGATCTGGTCGAAGCTCAGGTAGCGGTAGATATCGGCAGACATGCTGTCGATGTCCTTCGCATAGGCCATGTACTCCTCGACGGTCGGCAGCTTGCCGATGATCGAAGCGACAGCGGCCAGCTCGGCAGATGCCAGGAACACGTCGGTGGCATCGCCCAGACGGTTCGGGAAGTTACGGGTCGAGGTGGAGACCACGGTCGAACCGGTCTGGACGCGAGCCTGGTTACCCATGCACAGCGAGCAGCCCGGCATTTCCATGCGCGCGCCAGCCTTGCCGTAGATGCCGTAGTAGCCTTCTTCGGTCAGCTGGTGGGCGTCCATCTTGGTCGGCGGGGCCAGCCACAGACGGGTCGGAATGCCGCCCTTGACCTTGTCCAGCAGTTTGCCGGCAGCGCGGAAGTGACCGATGTTGGTCATGCAGGAACCGATGAACACTTCATCGATCTTGCGGCCCTGGACGCTGGACAGCAGGCGAGCGTCGTCCGGGTCGTTCGGGGCGCAGAGCACGGGCTCCTTGACGTCGGCCAGGTCGATCTCGATGACGGCGGCGTACTCGGCGTCCTTGTCGGCTTCCAGCAGCTCCGGCTTGGCCAGCCAGGCTTCCATCGCCTGGGCGCGACGCTCCAGGGTGCGGGCATCGCCGTAGCCTTCGCCGATCATCCAGCGCAGCAGGGTGATGTTGGACTGCAGGTATTCGGCGATGGCCTTCTCCGGCAGCTTGATGGTGCAGCCCGCAGCGGAACGCTCGGCAGAGGCGTCGGACAGCTCGAAGGCTTGCTCGACGGTCAGGTCGTTCAGGCCTTCGATCTCGAGGATGCGGCCGGAGAAGATGTTCTTCTTGCCTTTCTTCTCGACGGTCAGCAGGCCAGCCTGGATGGCGTAGTAGGGGATGGCATGCACCAGGTCACGCAGGGTGATACCGGGCTGCATCTTGCCCTTGAAGCGCACCAGCACGGATTCGGGCATGTCCAGCGGCATGACGCCGGTGGCGGCGGCGAAGGCCACCAGGCCGGAACCGGCCGGGAAGGAGATGCCGATCGGGAAGCGGGTGTGGGAGTCGCCACCGGTGCCGACAGTGTCAGGCAGCAGCATGCGGTTCAGCCAGCTGTGGATGATGCCGTCGCCCGGACGCAGGGAAACACCGCCGCGGGTCATGATGAAGTCCGGCAGGGTGTGGTGGGTCTTGACGTCGATGGGCTTCGGATAGGCCGCGGTGTGGCAGAAGGACTGCATTACCAGGTCGGCGGAGAAGCCCAGGCAGGCCAGGTCCTTCAGCTCGTCGCGGGTCATCGGGCCAGTGGTGTCCTGGGAGCCGACGGTGGTCATCTTCGGTTCGCAGTAGGTGCCCGGACGGACGCCCTTGCCTTCCGGCAGGCCACAGGCGCGGCCGACCATCTTCTGCGCCAGGGTGAAGCCCTTGCCGCTGTCGGCGGGGGCTTCCGGCTTCTTGAACAGGTCGGACGCGGGCAGGCCCAGTTCGGCGCGTGCCTTCTCGGTCAGGCCACGGCCCACGATCAGCGGGATACGGCCGCCGGCGCGGACTTCGTCCAGCAGGACCGGGGTCTTCAGTTCGAAGGTGGTGACCACTTCGCCGCTGTCATGACGCACGACCTTGCCTTCGTACGGGTACACGTCGATGACGTCGCCCATGGCCAGGTTGGTGCAGTCGAATTCGATCGGCAGGGCGCCGGCGTCTTCCATGGTGTTGTAGAAGATCGGGGCGATCTTGGTGCCGAAGCAGAAGCCGCCTGCGCGCTTGTTCGGTACGTAGGGGATGTCGTCGCCGAAGAACCACAGCACCGAGTTGGTGGCGGACTTGCGGGAGGAACCGGTACCGACCACGTCACCGACGTAGGCAACCGGGAAGCCCTTGGCCTTGACGGCTTCGATCTGCTTCAGCGGGCCGACGGAACCGGGTTGTACCGGCTCGATGCCGTCGCGGGCCATTTTCAGCATGGCCAGGGCGTGCAGCGGGATGTCGGGGCGCGACCAGGCGTCCGGAGCGGGGGAGAGGTCGTCGGTGTTGGTCTCGCCGGGGACCTTGAACACGGTCAGGGTCAGCTTCTCGGCAACGGCCGGGCGGGCCTTGAACCACTCGCCATCGGCCCAGGACTGCAGCACGGCCTTGGCGGCGGCGTTGCCTTTCTTGGCGCGTTCGGCGACGTCGTGGAAGGCGTCGAACATCAGCAGGGTGTGCTTCAGCTGCGCGGCGGCGACTTCGGCCAGCTCGGCGCTGTCCAGCAGCTCCACCAGGGTGGCGATGTTGTAGCCGCCCTGCATGGTGCCCAGCAGCTCGACGGCGCGAGCCTTGGAGATCAGCGGAGAGGTGGCTTCGCCCTTGGCGACGGCGGACAGGAAGCCGGCCTTGACGTAGGCGGCTTCGTCAACGCCCGGGGGAACGCGATTGGTGATCAGGTCGACGAGGAATTCTTCTTCGCCAGCGGGCGGGTTCTTCAGCAGCTCGACCAGGCCTGCGGTCTGTTCGGCGTTCAGCGGCTGGGGTACGACCCCCTGGGCGGCACGCTCTTCTACGTGTTTGCGATAGGCTTCAAGCACAGTTTTACCCTCATCAGTGGTCCCTAGTCTTGGTTCGGGACGCTCATCCAGGATTCCACCGAACACATGCGCCGCGCGGCTTTTTGGGCCGCCTGGCCAGTGTTTCGATGGTTCCATCCAGAAGCTGCTTTCAAAGTTTTACGCCGGAAGGAAGAGCCTGATGAGGGCTGGCGTTGGGTCTCATCGGGAGAGGAGAACCCAGCGCCAAGATTTCCTGCCGGATCGACTGTGCTCGTGACGCTTTGAAAACAGCTTCCAACGGATTTGGCGCCTAAAACGGCGGAACGATTCTAAAGGAAAGCGGAACCGAAGTTAAGACAAAAGCCCCGCCTATCTTGGGGTGACCCTGCTTAGACAAAGGGCTAAGATGCCGCGTCCGTACCTGCGTTACCCAATGTCCCCGCCATGCCCAACCAGCGCATCAAGACGCCTTGCGTCGGCCTCTGCTCCACCGTCTACGGCGATACCGTGTGCCGGGGTTGCAAGCGTTTCCACCACGAGATCATCAACTGGAATCTCTACAGCGACGAAGAGAAGCGCGCGGTCTGGCGCCGCCTGGAGCAATTGCTGGTGCAGGTGGTGGAGGCCAAGCTGGAGGTCTTCGATCCGGCGCTGCTGCGGGGCCAGCTGGAGCAGCGGCAGATCCGTTTCGTGCCGGAGCAGTCGGTGTATTGCTGGGCGTACCAGCTGATCGCGCGGGGCTCGCGGGTGATCAACCGCCTGGAGGCCTATGGGTTGGTGTTGATGCCGGAGTTCCGCGACTGGCCGCTGCCGGACCTGCGCGAGGCCATCGACCGCGAGTTCTTCCTGCTCTCCGAGGCGCACTACGAGCGTTACATCGCCCCGCGCTTCCTGCGCGAGGGGATGGAACTCCGCGTTTGACCCACCCATGAGAAAGCCGCCCGTCGGGCGGCTTTCCGTTCATCGCTCGATTCAGTGCTGGGCTACCAGCTCCTCCAGGTGGGCGATGATCTCGTCCGGCTTCAGCACCAGCACGTCGCTTTCCAGCGCGTCCAGGACCACCTCGGCGGTGTTGCCGATCAGCGCGCCGGAGAGGCCGGTACGGGCGACGGTGCCGATCACGGTGACGGCTGCCTTCAGGGTCTTCGCCGCGTAGGGGATGATCACGTCCGCCGGGCCTTCGGCGATGTGCAGGTTGTCGTCACTGACGTCGAACTCCTCCTGGAATTCCTTGCAGGCATTGCGGTAGCGCGCCTCGATGCTCTCCTTGAGCTGGAAGGTCGGGTCCGCTGCCGAGAGCATGGGGGAGGGGTGGGCGCTGACCACGTGCAGGCTGCCCCGCGCCAGGCCTGCGATGTCGTAGCCGTGGCTGATGATGCTGGCGTGCAGGGTGCGGTGCGGGCCGTCGTTGTTGCCCACGTCCACGGCCGCGAGGATCACGCCACCGGTCCAGGGCGTATCGGTCTTCACCATCAGCACCGGGCCGGGGCAGTAGCGCAGCAGCTTCCAGTCGTCCGGCGTGAGCAGGGCGCGCTTGAGCGGGTTCTCCGGCACGTGCTGCTTGATCACCAGGCCACAGCCCTCGGCCTGTTGCACGGTGATCACCGTCTGGTGCAGGTTCTCGTGCCAGGCCTGCTGGGTGCTGACGCTGTAGCCGTCGCCGGTCAGGGTGCCGGCCAGGTCGGCGAGCCAGGCGCTGTGGTCCTGCTTGCGATCGCAGACCAGCAGGTGCAGGTGGGATTGGGTCACGCCGGCGATCAGCGTGGCGCGCTTGAGCGCCAGGCTCTCGGGGTGGCTCGGATCGACTACCACCAGAATGCTGCGAATGGCTTGCATGGTCATGCTCTCCCTGTGAGACAGATGGCTGGGAGTCACTCTAGCGGCGATTGCACGAACGTGCTTGATGCATATCAATCGCGGATGGCTGGCCGGCGACCGGTGCATTCGTATAATGCGCACCTTTTCGCCGAGGCCTCGCCGTGAGCGCCCTCGTTGTCTGCTGCCCGAACTGGAGTGCCCGCCCGATGAACCTGCCGGAGATCCACGATTTCCTCCCCTGCCGCACCCCGCAGGCCTGGGTGGAGGCGGCGCTGGCCGATCAGGAAACCCTGCTGATCGACCACAAGAACAACGAGTTCAAGGCGGCGTCCACCGCCATGGCGCTGATCGCCAAGTACAACACGCACCTCGACCTGATCAATTTCATGTCGCGCCTGGCCCGGGAGGAACTGGTCCACCACGAGCAGGTGCTGCGGATCATGAGGAGGCGCCACATTCCCCTGCGGCCGGTATCGGCAGCGCGCTACGCCTCGGGCCTGCGCAAGGCGGTGCGCAACCACGAGCCGGCCAAGCTGGTGGACACACTGGTGGTGGGCGCCTTCATCGAGGCCCGTTCGTGCGAGCGCTTCGAGTCACTGGTGCCTCACCTGGACGAGGACCTGGGCGCGTTCTATTTCGGCCTGCTGAAGAGCGAGTCGCGGCATTACCAGGGCTACCTGAAGCTGGCCTACCAGTACGGTGAGGCGGCGGACGTGGATGCGACGATCGAGCGGGTGCGTGGCGTGGAACAGGAGCTGATCGAGAGCCCTGACGAGGAGTTCCGCTTCCACAGCGGTGTTCCGGCCTGAATCCGGCCCGGAATGAAAAAGCGCCCCGAGGGGCGCTTTTTTTTGTGGGCGGTGCCTGGTCAGTCCTTCACTTTCAGATCCAGAGCCAGGTCGCGGGCGGCCTTGGTGGCGAGCACCCCCATCAACTGGCCGATTTCGTCCTGGCGGCTGGTGGCGCCGTTCTGGCCGGCGCCCATCATCACGCTGGGCACCGGTGCCTGGGCAGCGGCTTCGGCCCACACCTTGTTGATGGCGATCAGTGCATCGAGCTTGGGCTGCAATGCGCCGTCCGCCTTGATCACCGCTTCGCGGGCATAGGCCTCGGCATCGGCGGTGATCTTGGTGGCCTGGGCGGTGATGCTGGCCTTGTCACGCAGCAGTTCGGCGGTCTGCTTCTCGATCTCGGCGCGGCCTTTCTCGCGCTCGGCGTTGATGCGCGCGAGCTGCTTCTCGGTCTCGGCCTGGGTGGTGCGCTCGATCTGGTCGCGCAGGGTCTCCTGGCGGCGGGCCTCCACTTCCTTTTCACCGCGGGCGGTGACCAGCAGCTTCTCTTCCTCTTCCTTCAGGCGGTTCTGCCGCGCCACGGCCAGTTCGGCCAGGGCCTGCTGGACCTTGACCATGCGCTGCTTGTACTGCGGGTTGGGGTCGACGTTGGTGATGCGAGCCTCCACCACTTCCACGCCGTACTTGCGGAACTGCTGTTGCTTGCGCACCGGGATGCCCTTGGAGTCGATCACCTTCTCGGTGACGAACTGGCTGGCATTGTTGTCGCCGAAGGTGCCCTGCTCGGTGCCGGCCTGGAGGATGGCGGTCTGGTGGGGCATGGCGCCGCGCGGGCCGCGTACTTCCTTGCGCTTGATCAGGTAGAGGCCGTCATTGAGCTGGTTCTCGAACTCGGCGGCGAACTCGCTGCGGGCGCCGGCATAGAAGTCGTCGGCGGTCATCAGGGAGGCAGTGGCCTGCAGGGTTTCCTTGATGGCCGGAACCAGGGCGGTGCGGATGAAGTTCTCGGGGTTGCGGTATTCCTGGGCGATCTTCAGGAACTGGTCGCCGCCCGGCAGGCGGAAGCGCGCGGAGGACTCCACCTTGGCGTCGACGTTGCCGAGGAACACGATGGGGAAGGCTTCGATGGTGGCGCCGAGGGAGTCGTTGTCGCTGTTCTCGTCGATCTGGTTGAGCGCTTCGGTGAGCACCGACTGCACGCTCAGCGCCTTCTTCCAGGGGGTGGCGCGGCCGAACCACTTGGTGGCGTAGCCGACGTCGTCCACGACCTTCTCCTCGCCGAAGATGGTTCGCACGTGGGTGGCGAAGCCGGCTTCGTTATAGAAGAAGATGCCGTTGAACAGGACGAAACCGAGGCCGGCAGCGGCAGCGCCACCGACCAGGTACTTGATGTAGGGGGCGTTCGCAAACTGCATGGTCGCATCCTTGACGGTGTGGGGATGCGGCATGCTGGAGGCCGCATGCCGCCTCGTCAAGCAGCACTCACGCGGGCTGCGGGCGGGTTCTCGCTGCGGCGGTCAGTCGAGGGCGAACGGCGCCTGGCGGAAGCCGTCTGCGTCCACTTCCAGCGCCCAGCCCTGGCGGTCCCAGTCACCCAGCACGATGCGCTGTGCCGGCTGCCCGCCAATTTCCAGGGGGTGCACCGCCGGTCGATGGGTGTGGCCGTGGATGAGCGTGGGCACCTTGGCGTCGATCATCACCCGGGTGACTTCCTCGGGGGTGACATCGACGATGTCGTAGGCCTTCTGCCGGGTCTGGGCGCGGCTCTCGCTGCGCAGCTTGCGGGCCAGGCGGTGACGCACGCGCAGGGGCAGGTGGCGCAGGATGAAGAGGGTCAGCGGGTGGCGCAGGATGCGGCGCAGGCGCATGTACGCCTCGTCGCGGGTGCACAGGCTGTCGCCGTGCATCAGCAGCACCGGGTGGCCGGCCAGTTCGGCCTGGGTCGGGTCGCCCAGCAGGGTGCAGCCGGCCTCGCGGCAGAACCGCTCACCGACGAGGAAGTCGCGGTTGCCGTGCATCAGGAACAGCCGCGTACCGCCGTCAGCCACCTGTCGCAGGGCACGGGCGATGGCGTGCTGGTAGGGGGTCATGGCGTCGTCGCCGATCCAGGCTTCGAAGAAGTCGCCAAGGATGTACAGCGCTTCGGCCTGGCGGGCGCGGGTGTCGAGGAAACGAAGAAACGCCCGGGTGATGTCCGGGCGTTCCTCTTCGAGATGCAGGTCGGAGATCAGCAGGATCACTCGACGATCTCGGCCTTCTCGATGATCACGTCTTCGACCGGGACGTCCTGGTGGCCGGCCTTCATGGTGGTGGCCACGCCCTTGATCGCGTTGACCACGTCCATGCCTTCGGTCACCTGGCCGAACACCGCGTAGCCCCAGCCCTGGGTGGTGGGGGCGCTGTGGTCGAGGAAGTCGTTGTCGGAAACGTTGATGAAGAACTGCGCGGAGGCGGAGTGCGGGTCCATGGTGCGGGCCATGGCGATGGTGCCGACCTTGTTCGACAGGCCGTTGTTGGCCTCGTTCTTGATCGGTGCGCGGGTGGATTTCTGCTTCATGCCGGGCTCGAAGCCGCCGCCCTGGATCATGAAGTTGGAGATGACGCGGTGGAACACGGTGCCGTCGTAGTGACCGGCCTTTACGTATTCCTTGAAGTTGGCGGTGGTTTCAGGCGCTTTGTCCTCGAAGAGTTCCAGGGTGATGACGCCGTGGTTGGTGTGCAGCTTGATCATGGGCAATTCGCTCTGAACGTGAAATCCGAAGGCCTGTCAGGGGGTTGACAGCTTCGGTATGATAAGCGCTTTGATTTGGCCGGCCTACCCTGAGCCGCAAAGCATGATCTTAAGGACACCATGAGCAAGCCAGAGACCCCCGTCGTCGCCACGAACTTCCTTCGCCCCATCGTCCAGGCCGACCTGGACGCCGGCAAGCACGCGAAGATCGTCACCCGCTTCCCCCCGGAACCCAACGGCTACCTGCACATCGGCCATGCCAAGTCGATCTGCCTGAACTTCGGCCTGGCCCAGGAATTCGGCGGCGACTGTCATCTGCGCTTCGACGACACCAACCCGGCCAAGGAAGACCAGGAATACATCGATGCCATCGAGCGCGATGTGACGTGGCTGGGCTTCCAGTGGGCGGGCAAGGTTCGCTACGCCTCGGACTACTTCGACCAGCTGCACGCCTGGGCCGTCGAGCTGATCAAGGCCGGCAAGGCCTTCGTCTGCGACCTCACCCCCGAGGAGATGCGCGAGTACCGCGGCAGCCTGCATGAGCCGGGCAAGAACAGCCCGTTCCGCGACCGCTCCGTCGAGGAGAACCTGGACCTGTTCGCCCGCATGAAGGCCGGCGAGTTCCCGGACGGCGCCCGTTCCTTGCGCGCCAAGATCGACATGGCCTCGCCGAACATCAACCTGCGCGACCCGATCCTCTACCGCATCCGCCACGCCCATCACCACCAGACTGGCGACAAGTGGTGCATCTACCCCAGCTACGACTTCACCCACGGCCAGTCGGACGCCATCGAGGGCATCACCCACTCCATCTGCACCCTGGAGTTCGAGGACCATCGCCCGCTCTACGAATGGTTCCTGGCCAACCTGCCGGTACCGGCGCAGCCGCGCCAGTACGAGTTCTCGCGCCTGAACCTGAACTACACCATCACCAGCAAGCGCAAGCTCAAGCAGCTGGTGGACGAAGGGCATGTCAGCGGCTGGGACGACCCGCGCATGTCCACCCTGTCCGGCTACCGCCGCCGGGGCTACACCCCCGAATCGCTGCGCAATTTCTGCGAGATGATCGGCGTCAACCGTGCCAGCGGCGTGGTGGATATCGGCATGCTGGAATTCAGCATCCGTGACCACCTGGACGCCACCGCCGCCCGCGCCATGTGCGTGCTCAAGCCGCTCAAGGTGGTCATCACCAACTACCCGGAAGGCCAGGTCGAGCAGCTCGAACTGCCGCGCCACCCGAAGGAAGACATGGGTGTGCGCACGCTGCCCTTCGCCCGCGAGATCTACATCGACGCCAGCGACTTCGAGGAAGTCCCGCCTGCCGGCTTCAAGCGCCTGGTGCCCGGTGGTGAAGTGCGCCTGCGCGGCAGCTACGTGATCCGTGCCGACGAAGCCATCAAGGACGCTGACGGCAACATCGTCGAGCTGCGCTGCTCCTACGACGAGAACACCCTCGGCAAGAACCCCGAAGGGCGCAAGGTCAAGGGCGTGATCCACTGGGTGCCGGTGGAAGGCAGCCTGGAATGCGAAGTGCGCCTGTACGACCGCCTGTTCCGCTCGGCCAACCCCGAGAAGTCGGAAGAGGGCGGCAGCTTCCTCGACAACATCAACCCCGGTTCGCTGGTGGTGCTCACCGGTTGCCGTGCCGAGCCGTCCCTGGCCCAGGCCCAGCCCGAGGAGCGCTTCCAGTTCGAGCGCGAAGGCTACTTCGTTGCCGACCTCAAGGACTCCAAGCCCGGCCAGCCGGTGTTCAACCGCACCGTCACCCTGCGTGACTCCTGGGGGCAGTGATGGCGCTGACGATCTACAACACCCTCACCAAGGCCAAGGAAGCCTTCCAACCTCTGGAAGGCAACAGCGTGCGCATGTACGTGTGCGGCATGACCGTGTATGACTACTGCCACATCGGCCATGCCCGGGTGATGGTCGCCTTCGACGTGGTCACCCGCTGGTTGCGCGAGCGCGGCTATGACGTGACCTACGTGCGCAACATCACCGACATCGACGACAAGATCATCAAGCGTGCCCAGGAGAACGGCGAGCCATTCGAAGCGCTGGTGGACCGCATGATCGCCGCCATGCACGAGGACGAGGCTCGCCTCTCCGTGCTGCGCCCGGACATCGAGCCCCGTGCCACCGGCCACATCGCCGGCATGCACCAGATGATCCAGACCCTCATCGACAAGGGCTTCGCCTACGCCCCCGGCAATGGCGACGTCTACTACCGCGTCGGCAAGTTCGAGGGCTACGGCAAGCTCTCCCGCCGCCGCATCGACGAGCTGAAGATCGGCGCGCGCATCGAGGTCGACGAATCCAAGGAAGACCCGCTGGACTTCGTCCTCTGGAAGGGCGCCAAGCCCGGCGAGCCGAGTTGGGAATCCCCGTGGGGCCCTGGCCGTCCCGGCTGGCACATCGAGTGCTCGGTGATGTCCACCTGCTGCCTGGGCGAGACCTTCGACATCCACGGCGGCGGCCCGGACCTGGTGTTCCCCCACCACGAGAACGAGATCGCCCAGAGCGAGGCCGCCACCGGCAAGCTCTACGCCAAGGCCTGGATGCACGCCGGCGCGGTCCGTGTGGATGGCGAGAAGATGTCCAAGTCCCTGGGCAACTTCTTCACCATTCGCGAGGTGCTGGAGAAGTACCACCCCGAAGTGGTGCGCTACCTGCTGGTGTCCAGCCACTATCGCAGCCCGATCAACTACTCCGAGGACAACCTCAAGGAAGCCAAGGGCGCCCTGGAGCGCTTCTACACCGCCCTGCGCGGCCTGCCGGTCGTCGAGGCGGCAGGTGGCGAAGCCTTCGTCGAGCGCTTCGGCGCAGCCATGGACGATGACTTCAACAGCCCCGAAGCCGTCGCCACCCTGTTCGAAATGGCCCGCGAGGTGAACCGCCTGCGTGACAGCGAGCCGAGCACCGCAGCCGCCTTGGCGGCACGCATGAAGGCCCTGGGTGGCCTGCTCGGCCTGCTGCAGCTGGAGCCGGATGCGTTCCTCCAGGCCGGTGCCACCGGCAAGGTGGACGCCGCCGAGGTCGAAGGGCTGATCCAGGCGCGCCTGACCGCGCGTGCGGAGAAGAACTGGGCCGAGTCCGACCGCATCCGCGACCAGCTCACCGCCATGGGCGTGGTGCTGGAGGATGGCAAGGGCGGCACCACCTGGCGCCTGGCTGAATAACAGCTGACCGATGGGGCGTTGCGGATAACGCCCCATCCAAGCGCCATAAAAAAACCGGGACCTGCAAAGGTCCCGGTTTTCTTTTGGCCGTTGCCCGGGGAATCAGGCGCGGCGGCGGAACAGCGGCAGTGGCTGGTCGGCGGAGGCCTGGTAGACCTCGCTGAAGTCCTCGAAGGCCTTCAGCGCGTCGTACGGGTCCTTGTCCTCGCGCAGGGCGAAGGCATCGAAACCGCAGCGCTTGAGGGCGAACAGCTGGTCGCGCAGCACGTCGCCGATGGCGCGGACCTCACCCTGGTAGCCGTAGCGCTGGCGCAGCAGGTAGGCGGTGGAGGAGTGGCGGCCATCGGTGAAGGCCGGGAAGTTCAGCGCAATGACCTGGAAGTGCGAGAGGTCGTCGGCGATCTCCTCGATCTCCTCACCGGCGTCCAGCCACACGCCCAGGCCGCCATCGCGGGCCTTGAGGGCGTGGCTGTGCTCGACCCAGAGGGCCAGGGGCACGATCAGGTCGTCGCAGTTGGACAGGCCATCGAGGGTCGCGTCCTTCGGCAGCAGGTGCCAGGTCTCGTCGATGACCTGGCCGTTCTTAATGATTCGCTGCATATACGCGCTCCTTGAACGGGTCGATGCCGATGCGGCGGAAGGTGTCGAGGAAAGGCTCCTCCTCGGTGCGGCGCTCGACGTAGACCTTGATGATCTTCTCGATCACGTCGGCCATTTCCTCCTGGGCGAAGGACGGGCCGAGGATCTGCGCCAGGCTGGCGTCGCGGCCGGCGCTGCCACCCAGGGACACCTGGTAGAACTCCTGGCCCTTCTTGTCCACGCCGAGGATGCCGATGTGGCCGACGTGGTGGTGGCCGCAGGCGTTCATGCAGCCGGAGATGTTCAGGTCCAGGTTGCCGATGTCGAACAGGTAGTCCAGGTCATCGAAGCGACGCTGGATGGCTTCGGCCACCGGGATCGACTTGGCGTTGGCCAGGGAGCAGTAGTCACCGCCCGGGCAGCAGATGATGTCGGTGAGCAGGCCCACGTTCGGCGTGGCGAAGCCCTGCTCGCGCAGTTCGTTCCACAGGGTGAACAGCTGCGCCTGCTCCACGTCCGCCAGGATCACGTTCTGGTTGTGGCTGTTGCGCACTTCACCGAAGGCGTAGCGGTCGGCCAGGTCGGCGATGGCGTCCAGCTGCTTGTCGGTCACGTCGCCCGGGGCCACCCCGGTGGGCTTCAGCGACAGGGTCACGGCCACGTAGCCCGGCTTCTTGTGGGCGAAGGTATTGCGCTGGCGCCAGCGAGCGAAGCCCGGGTGCTCGGCGTCCAGGGCGGCGAGGGCGGCGTCCTGGTCCTCCAGGGCCTTGTAGGCCGGGTCGACGAAATGCCTGGCGACGCGATCGACTTCCGCCTGGGTCAGGGTGGTGGGGCCATCCTTCAGGTGGACCCATTCGGCGTTGACGCGCTCGGCGAACACCTCGGGGGTCAGTGCCTTGACCAGGATCTTGATGCGCGCCTTGTACTTGTTGTCCCGGCGGCCGTAGCGGTTGTAGACGCGCAGGATGGCGTCCAGGTAGCTCAGCAGGTGCTGCCAGGGCAGGAATTCGTTGATGAAGCTGCCGACGATCGGGGTACGGCCCAGGCCGCCGCCGACGGAGACGCGGAAGCCCAGTTCACCGGCTTCGTTCTTCACCGCTTCCAGGCCGATGTCGTGCACCTCGATGGCGGCGCGGTCGCCCACGGCGCCGTTCACGGCGATCTTGAACTTGCGCGGCAGGTGCGAGAACTCGGGGTGGAAGGTGGACCACTGGCGGATGATCTCGCACCAGGGGCGCGGGTCCACCAGCTCGTCACGGGCGACGCCGGCGAACTGGTCGGTGGTGGTGTTGCGGATGCAGTTGCCGCTGGTCTGGATCGCGTGCATCTGCACGGTGGCCAGCTCGGCGAGGATCTCCGGCACGTCCTCCAGCTCCGGCCAGTTGAACTGGACGTTCTGGCGGGTGCTGATGTGGGCGTAGCCCTTGTCGTAGTCGCGAGCGATCTGCGCCAGCTTGCGCACCTGGGCGGACGACAGCAGGCCATAGGGCACGGCGACCCGCAGCATGGGGGCGTAGCGCTGGATATAGAGGCCGTTCTGCAGACGCAGGGGACGGAATTCCTCGCCCGAGAGTTCCCCGGCCAGGTAGCGGCGGGTCTGATCGCGGAACTGCTTGACGCGGTCCTCTACGATGCGTTGATCGTACTCGTCGTATACGTACATGAATGGTCCTGTTGTCAGGCTGCTTACAGCTTTTCTGCGCGCACGGCCGCGCACCCCCTGCGGAGCCGGTGGAAGATACCAGCTCAGGTTTATGCGCAAAAGTGATGTTTGAGTATATGTAAAGAACCTGATCGCATAAGCAGGGGTGCGAGCATAACCTTCCCCGCGCGGCTGGAGGCCCCGGCCGGCGGGCGTCGAGAATGCTTCTCGACTGGCCCGGCGTCAGCCCAGGGCCAGCAGGCGGCTCATCAGGTGCGTCCCCCGCAGTAGTGTCCCGGAGGAGACCCTGGGCGACTCCGCCAATTGCCCCAGCGCCTGCGCCAGCACCGCCACCCCCGCTGCCTCGGCCAGCGCCTGCTGGGCCCGCAGCACTTCCCGGTGATGGGCAGAGGGCTGCTGGCGACCGCTGCTGGCCAGGCTTTCCAGCACGTCCAGGGCCGGCTCCACCAGCCGTCCGGCGAGGCTCGGCGGCTCCACCGCCGGCACGGGGCGGTCGGTGCGGCTGAGCAGGCGCTGGATGCGGTCGAACAGCCGGCGGTTGCGGCTCAAGCCGCCGCGCACCAGGGATTCGAAGTCCAGCGACAGGCAGCGCAGCCGGCCGTGATCGGCCACCAGCAGCGCGAGGGGCTCCAGGCAGCGGCGGCGTCCGTCCAGCCAGGGCCGCACCAGCACGGCACGGATGTCGTCCAGGGCTTTCTGCGCCCGCTCCAGGTTGTCCAGGCGTTCGCGGCGCTCGGCGGTGCAGGGCAGCTCCAGCAGCAGGGTGCGGCCGTTGCTGTCCTCCAGCGGCCAGGTCAGCACCTGCCGGGCTTCGTCCAGGCTCGCTTCGTGGCAGCGGGCGGGGCGCAGCAGCAGCCGGGTCGGCGGCTCGCTGGCGAGGGCGGCGCTGTCTTCCAGGGCCAGGCCCAGCTGTTCCCAGTCCGCCAGGCCGAGGTCGAGCAGGCGCGGGGCATCCGCTGGCCAGCCGTCCTGGGGGCGCGCAATGCCGCCGCCGGGGGCCAGCCGGCCATCCTCGGCCAGGCGCGGCCCTTCCAGCTGCAAGGGCGCACGGCACAGCAGCTCGGGCGTGCTGCGCCACAGCGCCTGCTGGGCCCAGACCGCGTCGCGGCGGAAGCCGGGGTCGCTGCCATCGGGGCGGGCCAGGGTGGTTTCCAGCACCTGGCCGTCGCTGAGGTCCCAGAAGGCCAGGCTCAGGCCGCGGGCGCCGCCGGCACTGGTCCACCAGTGGCCGCCCAGGGGCAGCAGGTCGAGAGTTTCACCGGCCTGGTAGTCGCGCCGCAGGCGGCCGCGCAGCGGGGGCAGGCGTTCGCCGTCGGCGCGCAGCAGGGCCTGGCAGAGGGCGTGGACGCGGGCCATCTGCACCAGTGCCTCCCGCTCGCTGCTGTGGTCGTCGCGCTCGGCCAGGCGGGTGATCTGCCCGCCCAGGGTGCGCAGGTGGCCGGCCAGGCGCGGCAGGCCTTCGGTGCGGGCGCCGAGGTTGAGCAGGCGCAGCTGCAGGGCGCTGGCCCGGCTGACGTGGGACAGCCCCTGGCCCAGCAGCTCGTGCAGCAGCTGCTGCACCGAGGCCAGCAGTTCGCGCTCGGCCTCGCCCAGGCCGTCCCGCGTGGTGTCGGCAGGGGCGCTTTCGGCGGTCCAGGCCCAGGGTTGGCCGTGGGCCTGGAAGAGCCCGGCGAGGGCCGCCAGGTGCAGGGCCTTGCGTTCGCTGTCCCGCGCTTCGGAGAGCATCCCGTCGAAGCCGGCACCCGCCAGGTAGCTGACTTCGCCCTCCAGGCCGTCGAAGGCGATGGCCAGGCGCAGGCCGTGGTTGCTCACCTGGGGTGTGCCGAGGGTCTCGATCCATTGCCGGGCGCGGCGGGTGGCCACCTTGCCGGCGAGCTTCTGCAGCTGCGCCGGGTCCAGCGCCAGGGCTTCCACCTGGGCGGCATCGGGATCGGGCTGTTCCGTGCCGGTGGCCGCGTCGGGCGCTTCGCTGCGCAGCCACAGCACGGCGGCGAGTATGTGCTTGCAGCAGCCGCTGGCCGGGCAGGTGCAGCGCGCCGCCTCCACGCCGCCGGCGTCCAGGCGCACGGTCTGGCCGTCGGTCTCGATCAGCCCGTGTGCCTCGGTGCGCTCGCCCCAGGCCAGCTTGCCGGCCTCCACGTCCTTGCCGGCGCGGCGCAGCAGGCCGGCGTTGGCCAGTGTTTCCAGGGCCGCGTCGTCGTAGGCCCGGTAGCGGGCCAGCCAGGCGCTCATTGCATCACCTCCGCCAGCCATTCGGCGAAGTGCTCCGGGGTCAGCGCGGCGATCCGCATGCCCCGATCCGCCAGGCGCTGGCCCATGGACGGGTCGTAGACCGGCCGGGCGGCATCATCCAGGGCCGCCAGGCCGAGCAGGCGCACGCGGGCCTCGTTCAGCCGCGAGACGCAGGCCAGCAGCGGACCGATGGCGGCGCCTTCTTCGAAGTCGCTGATCAGCGCCAGCACGGTGCGCTGGGGCGTGTCCACCAATTGCTCGCAGTAGCGCAGGGCCTTGCCGATGTCGGTGCCGCCGCCCAGCTGCACGGTCAGCAGCACCTCCACCGGGTCGTGGGCGAGGTGGCTGAGGTCCACCACCTGGGTGTCGAACAGCACCAGGCGCACGCGCACGCTGGGCAGGGTGGCGAGGATGCTGGCGCAGATGGCGCTGTACATCACCGAGTCGAGCATCGAGCCGCTCTGGTCGACGCAGAGGATCACGTCCCAGGGCAGCTGCCGGCGGACCCGGGCGTTGAAGCGCGGCGATTCGATCAGCAGCTGTTTGCGCTCCGGATCGTAGTGCTTGAGGTTGGCGGCGATGGTGGCGCGCCAGTCGAAGTTCTGCGCGTGGCGGATCGGCGAGCGGCGGAAGCGGTTGCGCCGGCCGTTGAGGGCGTTGGTGAAGCGGCTGCGCAGGCGCTGGAGGATCTCTTCCACCACCTTGGCGATCAGCTGGCGCACCGCGTCGCGGGTGTCGGCGCTGAGGCGGCCGCGCACGCTGAGCAGCGCCTTGGCCAGGGCCGGGCTGGGTTCCAGGCTGGCGAGGCTGGCCGGGTCGGTGAGCAGAGCGCTGATGGCGTAGCGCTCGATGGCCTGGGTCTGCAGGCGCTCGAAGGTGGAGCGGGGGAACAGGTTGCGGGCCTGCTCCAGCCAGTTGAGGGCGGTCAGCTGGCTGTCGTCGAGGGAGCCGCCGCGCCCGCCCTGGACATGGCCGCGACGCTGGTACTCGCGGTTGTAGAGGTAGTCGAGGGTCTTCTCCAGCCGCGCGTCGGTGGGGTTCAGGGCGGCCTGGTCGAGGGCGCGGTCGGCGTAGCGGCCGAGGATCAGGCGCCAGCGGCGGGCGGTTTCCAGGTCAGTCATGGTCGGCTTCCGTGGCCCAGTCGAGCAGGCCGTCGCGCGCCAGCGAGCGCCCGAGCGCCAGGTGCAGGGCGGCGCCGGCGAGCAGGTCGTGGCTGTCCAGTTCGTGGTGGGCGCTGTCCAGGGCGCTGTCGCCCAGGCCGTTCAGCGCGGCCAATTGGCTGGCCAGGCGCCCGGTCTCCTGGGGCTTGAGGCGGGTGAAGGTCAGGCGCAGGTCGGGCAGGTGGCGGACGAAGGTGGCCTCGTCCCAGCCGGCCACCAGGGCGTTGAGTGCCTGGCCCAGGTGTTCGACCCGCAGGATCAGCTCCGGTGCGGCCTGCAGCAGCCCGCCGAGGTAGCGCACGGCGTCCTCGCTGTCGGCACCCGGGCCGAAGCGGCGGCCCAGGGCTTCGGCCAGGCGGGCCTCGTTATCGAGATCGTCCAGGTAGCGCAGCGCGTCCAGGGCGCCGGCCAGGGTGGGCGGCGCCTCGTCGCGGAGACGCGCCAGGGCGCCCTGCAGGGCTTCGTCCTGGCCATCCAGGCCCACCAGGCCGCTGCCCAGGCGGATGAATTCGCGCAGGGCCAGCAGGGCATCCACGGCGGCGCCTTCCTGCTCGGGGGCGCAGAGGGCCAGGCCCGGTACCAGGAACAGCGCCGCCGGCACGATGCGCTGCAGCAGTGCCGGCAGTTGCGGTTGCTCCTCCAGCCCGAGCAGTTCGCGGCCGCGCCACAGGTGCAGCAGGCGCTGGCCGCAGGTAACCACCGAGGCCAGCTCGGGGTCTTCGTCCAGGTGTTCGGCCAGGCGCTGGAACAGCCTCGGCAGCTGCTCGCCCAGGCCGATCAGCCCGGCGCGGGCCACCAGCTGTGCCACGCGGCCGGCGCTGCGGCCCTGGCCCTGGCCGAGCAGCGCACGCTCCTCGTCCAGCAGGCGGCGCAGGGCGATGTCGCGCAGGTTGCTGCCTTGTTCGGCCCGTTCGATGAGGTTGGCTTCCACCAACGGCGACCAGGCGTATTCCCACTCCTCGAAGAGCAGGTCGAGGCCGCTGCCGTTGACGAAGTCCGGCCCGCCCTGGTGCCGGGCCAGGCCGCTGTCCAGGTAGGCCATGAGGTGCAGGAAGCGGCTGCGGGCGCGGTGGCGGGGCTTGCGGTAGAGGTCCAGGCGGGTGCGCCGGGCCAGGCTGTCGCTGAGGTCCAGGCGGTGGGCGAGGGCCAGCCGCCGGGCTTCTTCCACCAGGGGCGGGGCCTGGGTCGAGGGCGGCACGTCGCCCAGGCGGTTGCCGCCCAGGTGGCGCTGCACGGCACGCAGCAGGCCGTCCTGGCCTTCGTCCAGGCTGCCCTTGACGAAGCAGGCGTGCACCGCGTCCAGCAGGTCGTAGCGTCCCGGGCCGGGGTGCTGGCGCAGCCGTGCGAGGCCGGCGGCCTGTTCGGCGGCGTTGCTCACGCTGGCGAAGGTCAGGGCATCGGCCAGGCGCTGCTCGCGGGTTTCGGCGGCGATGCCGCTGAGCAGGCGGGTGGCGATGCGCTGGCGGGCGAGGGTGTCGTCCTCCTCGCCCTGCAGCGCGTCCCAGACCTGCTGGTAATAGGCCGGCGAGGGCATGCCGGAGGCATAGCCGTTGAGGGCGTCGAGGCGGTCGAAGCTGTAGCGGATCAGCCAGGCCTGGCTGTCCTCCGGGGCGGCGGGTCTGGCCGGTACCGGGGTGCCGGCGGCCAGGGCCTCCACCAGCGCCAGGGTGTGGAAGCCGCCGGTGACCACCACCAGCGGGCCGTCCACACGGCCACGCCAGTCGCGGATGCAGCCGAGCATGTGGGCTTCGCGGGCCAGGGAGCCTTCGGCGGCGAGCACGTCGTCCTCGTAGTCCAGGCGGGCCATGGCGCACCAGGCGAAGGCGTCGTCGAACAGCCGCTGCCAGTCGGCCAGCGCCGCGCGGGGGCGCAGTTCGAACAGGTGCTCCCAGAGTTCGTCGTGGTCCCGGCAGTGGGCCTCGCGGGCCAGGGCGGCGAGGTAGCGGCTGTGGGCCAGGTAGCGCTCGGCCATGAGGCTGCGCTGCTGGTCGGCGGCCTGCTCCTCGTCATGCTGGCGGGCCCAGGGCAGGTCGATGAAGGCCAGCTGCGCTCCCAGGCGCTGGCCGTCCTGCAGGGCCTGCCATTCCGGCGAGTAGTCGCAGAAGGGGAAAAAGGCCGAGCGCAGCGCCGGCTCGCCCTCGGCATCGGGCCGGCGGTGCTGGGAGAGGATCGCCAGGGGCGGACGGCTGCGGGAGTCCAGCAGGTCGGGGATGAGCCGGTCGAAGTCCGCCGGCCCCTCGATCAGGATGGCCGCCGGCTGCAGGACCTGCAGTTGCTGGCGCAGGGCGAAGGCGCAGGCCGGGCTGTGGTGGCGCACCGGCACCAGGTGAATGCCGGCCCGGGCCAGGGCTGCGCGCTCACGGGCGGCGGCCTGCAGCCGTTCGGGCAGGCGCGGGTCGCTGGCGAAGGCCTCTGCCATGGCTCAGTCCCAGAGGCCCTTGCTGGCGTCGAAGAAGCGCTTCCAGTGGTCGTCGCGGCGGGCGCGCTCGCGCACCACGCTGTCCAGGTAGTGGCGCAGGCGGCGGGCGTCGTCCTGGCTGTCCTTGAACACCACGCCGAGCAGCTGGCGCGCCAGCTCGGCGGCGGTCAGGCGGCCGTCGCCCAGGTAGCGGGCCTCCAGGGCGGCGGCGTAGGCGACGCTGACCGCTTCGGCGGTGGACATCACCGCGTCCGGGGCCTTGATCGCCGTGCCTTCGCGGGTGCTGCCCTGGCGCAGCTCCTGGAACACGGTGACCAGCAGGGTGATGACGTCCCGCTCGACGGCGACCTTGCCGGCCTGCTCGCCCAGTTCGCGCTGCAGCTGGCGCATCACCAGCTCCACTTCGAATTCGCTGTCGGCGATGGGGCGCACCGTCTCGAAGTTGAAGCGGCGCTTGAGGGCGGCGGACATCTCGTGCACGCCGCGGTCGCGCAGGTTGGCGGTGGCGATCAGGTTGAAGCCGGGGCGGGCCAGCAGGCGGCCGCCTTCGCCCAGCTCGGGGATCATCATCTGCTTCTCGGAGAGCAGGGAGACGAGCACGTCCTGGATCTCCGGCGGGCAACGGGTGATCTCCTCGAAGCGCACCAGCTTGCCGGCCTGCATGCCCTGGTGCAGCGGGGAGGGCACCAGGGCGCGCGGGGTCGGTCCCTCGGCCAGCAGCAGGGCGTAGTTCCAGGAGTACTTGATGTGGTCCTCGGTGGTGCCGGCGGTGCCCTGGATGGTGAGGGTGGAGTCACCGCTGATGGCGGCGGCCAGCAGCTCGGAGAGCATCGACTTGGCGGTGCCCGGCTCGCCCACCAGCATCAGCCCCTGGCGGCCGAGCAGGGTGACGATGGCGCGGTCCACCAGGGCATCGTCGCCGTAGAACTTGCGGCTGATGCCCAGGGCGTCGTCACCGAGGATGAAGCGGCGCACCGAACGCGGCGAGCGCAGCCAGCCCGGGGGCAGGTCGGCGCCGGCCTGCTGGTCGGCTTCGCTCAGGCGCGCCAGTTCGTCGGCATGCAGGTGTTCGGCGCTGTGGCGCAAGGCGGTGCTTACCATGGTGTCTTCTTCTTCCACTGGGGATCAAAGCCGACGCAGGCGTCGGCGGCGGCGCGGTAGTCGGCGTAGGTCTCGGCCAGCAGCACGGGCGGGATCTCCGCCAGGGGCAGGCTCTCGCCGGTGGACCAGCGCTGGGCCATGCGTTCGTAGCTGAGGTGGGTGAGCGCGGCGGGGACGTTCTCTTCGGGCAGGCAGTTGCCGGTGAAGCCGATGCACACCCGCAGGCCCAGGCTGGAGAACTCCTTGAAGTAGTGGTCGAAGAAGCCCCCGTCCTCGGCGGCGGCGCGCTGGTAGCCGAGCTTGGTGAGGGTGCCGCGCAGGGTGAAGGTGTCGCTGAGCCAGCCGAGGCGGTCGGCGATGCGTTCGCCGCTGCCTTCGTCCTGCTCCGGCGCCTCGCTGGCGGTGGGCTCGGGCAGCATGCGGCTCATCTGGGCGAACAGCGGCTTGACCTTGTAGTCCTTGAAGTGGGCGGTCCAGGCCTTGGCGGTGTCGGCGTCCACCAGGGCGGCGTGGGCCAGGCGCACGCGGCGGGTTTCGTCCAGCTCGACCTCGTCGTCGTCGAGGTCGATCAGGCTGCCGTCCTCGGTGGGGCGGAACAGGCGCAGGGCGCCGTCCTCGGCCACTTCGGCCCAGACCAGGCGCTGCACCAGGTGGGTGACCACCGGGTGGCGCTGCAGGTACTCGCGCCACTCGCCGGCAGGCCACAGGCGCTCGGCGCACATGGCTTCGTAGAGGCGCTGGGTCTGCAGCTCGATGACCTGCTTGAGCTCCTTCTTGCTGGTGGAGAGCTGGGTCTTGGCTTCCTTGATCAGCGCCGGGTCGTCGCTCTTGCGCGGCTCGGGCAGGGCCTTGACCACCTTGTCGTCGGGGTTGCGCAGCTCCAGCTTGAGGGCGCCGTCCAGGCGCGCGGTGAACAGGCGCTCGCCGTACTGCAGGTTGAGCACGCCCTGTTCGTCGAAGCCGGCGCTGGGGATGGTGCGGTCGGCCAGTTCATCGGCACTCCAGCCGTTGCGCTGGGCGATCTGCTCCACCAGCACGCGGGCCAGGGCCTGGACCGAGGCGGTGCGGTGGCGGCGGGCGACGGCCAGCAGCAGCTGGATCACCAGCGGGTCGTTGCTGTTGGCGGCGGCGCTGAGCAGCG
Organism: Pseudomonas sp. zfem003; assembly: GCF_032621675.1. NCBI lineage: Bacteria > Pseudomonadati > Pseudomonadota > Gammaproteobacteria > Pseudomonadales > Pseudomonadaceae > Pseudomonas > Pseudomonas sp. zfem003. The sequence continues at coordinate 296,337 of NZ_JAVYJG010000009.1, forward strand.
CCTCGACCTGGGCGCGGCGCTGGTAGTGGTCGCGCATGTAGGCCTGCAGCAGGCTGACCAGCTCGTGGCCGGCCATGGCCCAGGTGAGGGCGAGGATGCCCTTGTCGGCGATGGCGCTGCCCAGGTAGATGGACAGGTGCTCGCGCTTGAGAATCTCGAAGGCCTGCTCCTGGGTGATGTCGGCGTACTCGGGGGACCACTTGGCCCAGGCCTGGTAGCTCTGCATGCGTTGGGCGAGGTTGGCCTGGGCGTGGGCGATGGCCTCCTCCTGGCTCGGGTGGCGGGTGTCCTGGGCGATGAAGCCCAGCAGCAGGGCCTTGCCCAACGCTGCCCGGCTGGCCGGGGCCAGCAGCTCCAGGTAGCGGTTGAGCAGGGCGTTGCCGGCCGGCTCCTTGAGTTTGCAGGCGAGCACCACCCACCAGCGCACGATCTCCGGCTCCACTGCGCTGCCGTCCAGCCACTGGCAGGCGGGCAGCCGGTCCAGGTCGAGCCAGGCCAGGCTGGCCGGGGCCTTGCCCTGCAGGCCCTTGCGCGCTTCAGCGAGCAGTACGGCGGGGGCGAGGTGGCCGCTGATGTCGTCGCCCAGGGCTTCCAGGGCGGTGAGCAGGGCGGCGCGCACGGTCTCGCGCTTTTCCTTGGCCAGGGCGGCCTTGAGCGCGGGGACGGCTTCGGGGCGGCCCAGGCGTTGCAGCCATTCGGCGGCGAGGGTGCGGATCTCCTGCTTGCTGGAGGCCAGGGCCTCGATGGCGCGCTCGGCGATGTCGGGCAGGGTTTCCAGCAGGCGCTGGGCTTCGCTGCGGTTGGTCTTGCTGGCGCCCAGGGCCAGTTCCAGCAGCACCGGGATCAGCCGTTTCGGCAGCACCGGGAAGCGCTCCAGCAGGCTGAGGGCGGTGGGCACGTCGAACTCGGTGCGGCCATGGTTGGGGCGCAGGCCGAAGGCCTCTTCGAGGAACTGCGGGTGCTCGGCGAAGAACGGCCAGACGCGGTCGGGGTCGAGCTGGGCCAGCGGCGAGTTCCAGCCGAAGCACAGGCCGGCGGTCTCGCGCTCAGGCTCTTCGCTGCCGCAGCGGCGCAGGGCGTCGGCCAGGGTGCGCAGGTCGAGACGGCGCAGGGCGTCGCCCTTGAGCCACTGCATGAGCTGGTAGGCGTTGAAGTAGCGGCGGCGGGTCACCCGCAGGGCGTGCAGCAGGTTGACGTCGGCGCTGGCGGCCAGGCGGCCACGGTAGGCGAGCACGTCGTCGAGGCCGTCGGAGAGCTTGCGGCTCTTGCCGTTGAGGAAGTCGAGGGCGGCCTGCAGGTCCTTGTCGGTCAGGGCCTTGAGCTTCTTGTAGGCCTTCTGCTGCCAGTCCCACTTGCGCTTGTGTTCCAGGTTGCCGCGGATCTCTTCCTCGGCGGAGAGGCGGCTCTCCTCCAGCAGTTCGGTGAGGTTGCGGCGCAGCAGGTCGAGGGTGGTGGCCCCCAGTTCCACGTCGGGGCAGCGCTCGTAGTCGCCGGCCTCCGGCAGCACCTGTTCCTCGGCGCTGGACTGGCTGTCCAGGCGGGCCATGGCGCTGGCCAGGGCCTGCTGCACAGGCTTGGAGGTTTCCTCGGCCAGGCGCGCCTGGAGGATCGCCCGCGCGCCCTCGCCGCTGCGGGCGAGGAGGTCGGCGGCCAGGGTGCGTTCGCTGCTGCTGCCGGTCGCCAGCAGGAGGCCGAGCTGTTCCAGCTTGACGTCCTGGGGCAGGGTTTCCACGTGCGGGCCGGCGGCGGCGCGCACGGTCTTGGCGCTGTTCACCGCGAGGCGCACGAGGATGTCGGCGTAGGCCGCGGCCAGGCGCGGGTGGGGGCCGATCAGGCCCACCAGGGACAGGTTGCCGCTGGCCGAGAGGCGGGCCGGCAGGGCGCGGGTGGCCTCGGGGTGCTGCAGCAGGTGGTCGGCCAGGTCGGGCAGGCGCAGCAGGGCGTTGAGGTCGCGCCAGTGGTAGTCGCCGAGGTCGCGGCGGTCCAGCACCAGCAGCGGGGCGTCGTCGCCGGGCAGGTCGTCCACCGCCAGCAGGCGCGTGAACAGGTCGAGGGTCCAGTGCTGGCGCAGGTCGCTGCTGATCTTGCTGCCGAAGTCCTTGCGGGTGGTGTGCAGGGCGTCGACCACCAGGTAGATGAACCAGTCGGGCACCTGGGCGATGCGGGTGAGGTTGACGCCCTGGCAGGCGGCGGCCAGCACCTTGCCGAAACGGGCCAGGGCGACGACATCGGGTTCGGCGCCGATCACGTAGAGGCGGGTGCGTGCATTGGTCGCGGCGTTGATGCGCTTCTTGTGCTTCTGGGCGTCGTTGCGCAGGTTGCCCGAGGGGTACCACCAGCCGAGGGTGGCGGGCTGATCGAGGAGGACGGCGGCTTCTTCGCCATTGAGCCGGGACAGCTCGGCGAGGACCTGTTCCTCCCGCCCGCTGAGGACGAAGGCGGCGGCACGGGCGGCCAGGCCCGGCGCCAGGATGTCCAGCACCTCGAGGCTTTCGGCGACGTGCTTGGCGAAGGGGGTGGTGGGGGCGGTGATGCCGAGCTTTTCCAGCAGTGTCTGCAGCATGGGGAGGGCCTGTCCTTGGAATGCGAGGCGCCGATGTTAAAACATCGGGCCGGTCGCTCGCCTGCTCGCGCGCAGGGTTTGCTGGCTGGCGCAAGTTTTCCTTCCGACGGCCTGCCTTGAGGGCCTGTCGGGGCTGGTCTTAACTGCTGGAGCGTGCCCATCCATAACCACAAGAAGGGGTTGCCATGAACGAGCCTATCCAGCACCCGGGCGGGGACAGCCGCGCGGACGCCATCGCCATCTTCTGCCTGATCCTGATCGTCGTCTCCACCGCGGTGTTCTGGGTGAGCCACCAGTAGACGGACCCAGCGAGGCGGCGGGGCAGGGCAGGCGTGGCGCGGGTATACTGCGGCGCATTCGACGAACAGGTTCTCCTTGATGCCCTTCCTGCGTTCCCTGGCCCTGTGCGTGGGCCTGCTCTGTTGTGGCCTGGCGCAGGCCGCCTCCGTCGTGTTCCTCAACCCCGGTCGTAGCGACGAGCCGTTCTGGCGCAGCTACGCCGATTTCATGCAGGCCGCCGCCGATGACTTGGGGATGGACCTGCGCATCGAATTCGCCGAGCGCGACAACGCGCGCATGCTGCGCCAGGCCCGGGCGATCCTGCAGGGGCCGGAAGCCCAGCGCCCCGACTACCTGGTGTTCGTCAACGAGCAATACGCCGCGCCGGAGATCCTCCGCCTGGGGCAGGGCAGCGGCGTTCGCCTGTTCACCGTCAACAGCACCCTCACCGACGAGCAGCGTGAGCTGACCGGTGGCCCGCGCGAGCGCTACAGCAACTGGATCGGCAGCCTGGTGCCCAATGACGAGGAGGCTGGCGCGCTGATGGCCGAGGAGCTGATCCGCCAGCAGCGCCGCCTGCAGCCCCAGGGAACCATCGAGATGCTGGCGTTCTCCGGGGTAAAGCAGACGCCTGCTGCGCGCTTTCGCGAGGCCGGGCTGCGCCGGGTGCTGGCCGCCAACCCGGATGTGCGACTGCGGCAGCTGGTGTACGCGGAGTGGGACCGGGGCCGCGCCTTCGAGCAGGCCAGCCAGCTGCTGCCGCGTTATCCGCGGGTCAGCCTGATCTGGGCCGCCAACGATGAGATGGCCTTTGGCGCCATGCGTGCCGCCGATGCGCTGGGCCCGCTGGTGCGTGGGCGCCTGCATGTTTCCGCGTTGAACAATTCGCCGGAGGTGCTGCAGGCGCGCATCGACGGGCGCGTGGACGTGCTGGTGGGTGGGCACTTCACCCTGGGGGGCTGGGCGCTGGTGATGCTGGCGGATTACGACGCCGGGCTGGATTTCGCCCGCTACGGTGGTGTCGACCAGCATGCCCGGCTGTTCACCCGGCTGGATGTGCAGCAGGCGCGCCGGCTGCTGGCGCACATCCGCCAGCCGGGCTACGGGGTTCGCTTCCGCGATTTCGGCGCTCGGGGCAATCCCGGGTTCTCCGGCTACCGCTTCTCCCTGGCGCCGCTGCTGGACTGAGGCGGCTACAGGCCGGCCAGGTGCAGCACCAGCTTCACCACGCCGAACAGCATCAGCGCGAACACCAGGGTGAACAGCACGCCCAGCAGGATGAAGTGGCTGGGCTTGCCCCGGCTGAAATCACGGGCGCGGTTCTTGCCGCTCTGCACCCCGAACGCCGCAGCGGCGACGCTGTGGAGCATTTCGCGAAAGGTCAGTGGGCGGTCTTGCTGTGGGTCGTCCATGGGGCACCTCCTGCTGCAAGCGTAGGTGCTTTCCATGGAATTGCCGGGTCAGGAGGCGGGGGAATGCAGCCGGCGGGTGTTGACCCGCTCTACGGCGCGGGCGCGCAGTTGGCCGCAGCCACCTTCCACGTCCTGGCCGGCGGAGTTGCGCACCTTGGTCAGCACGCCGTTGCGGTGCAGGTAGTGCACCAGCTCGACGATGCGCTCGCCGCTGGGGCGGTTGTAGTCGTCGACTTCCAGGCTGTTGTAGGGGATCAGGTTCATCACCGCGTACTTGCCCTTGAGCAGGCGCAGGATGCCTTCGGCCTCTTCGAGGCTGTCGTTGATGCCTTCGAGCAGGGTCCACTGGTACTGGATGGGGTAGCCGACCTGGCGGGCGTAGGTCTCGCCCAGTTCCACCAGCTCGTCCGGGGCGATGCGCGGGGCCTTCGGCAGCAGTTGCTCGCGGACCTCGGCCTTGCTGCTGTGCAGTGACAAGGCGAGGGCGGGCTTGACCCGCAGGTGCGGCAGACGCTCGAACACGCGGGGATCACCGACGGTGGAGAACACCAGGTTCTTGTGGCCGATATCGCCGAGGGTGCCGAGCAGGTCGATGGCTTCCAGTACGTTGTCCAGGTTGTGGGCGGGCTCGCCCATGCCCATGAACACCACCTTCCTGACCTTGCGGTAGCGCCGCGCGAGCACCACCTGGGCGACGATTTCCAGGCTGGAGACCTGGCGCAGCAGGCCGCTCTTGCCGGTCATGCAGAACACGCAACCCACGGCGCACCCCACCTGGCTGGAGACGCACAGGCCGTCCCGCGGGAGCAGCACGCTCTCCACCATCTGCCCGTCGCCCAGGCCTACCAGCAGGCGGGCCGAGCCGTCGCCACCGGGGTGTTCGGAGCGCAGGCGCGCCAGGCCGTCGAGGGTTTCGGTGAGGGCGGGCAGGGCTTCGCGCACCCGCAGCGGCAGGAAGTCGTCGGCCTGCTGGCGTGGGCGGCCGCTGTCCAGGGGTTTGCCCTGTAGCCAGGCACGCAGCATCCGATCCCGGTGGATGGGCTTGGCGCCAAGGGCGGCGAGCTGTTGGTCGAGGTCGTGGATACGCATGGGGCGCGCATCCTACCACCGGCTTGGGCGCTTAAGTAGGGGCGCCGGGGGCTTCAGCGCTCGGCGGCGATGTCGTGGGGCAGCAGGGCGACATCCACCACCAGGTCCACCGGCACCGAGACCACGGTGGCGACCGGGCAGATCAGCGACATCCAGCAGACGGTGCTCATGGGGAAGGAGCCTTCGTCCAGATTGCCGGTGAGCAACTGCACGTCGCCCTGGGTGCTGCGGAAGTAGTCGGCATCCACCAGGTGGACGTCCTGGCTGCGGGCGAGGATGGAGCCACAGCCGCCGAGCAGGGCGGCGATCAGGGCGAGGCCTGCAAGGCGGCCTGTGGGGAAGGGCATGGTTGGGTCTCGGCGGCGAAGAAAGCGGGAGCCTAGCAGCTCCCGCTTCGCTTCGGTGGGCACCGTTCGCAGTCTCAGCGACCGCGGCTCAGCTCGGCCAGACGGCTGGCGGCGTCCTGCACGGAGTGGCCGAGGGCGTCGAGGTCCACGGCGTCGCGGGCGTTCTCCTCGCTGGCGGAGTGGATGCGCACGGCCAGTTCGTTGATCTCCTGGGTGACGTGGCTCTGCTGCTGGGCGGCGACGGCGATCTGCTGGGCGCGCTGGGAGATGTCGTCGAAGCTCTGCACCGTGGCCGACAGGCTGCTGGCGGCGCCTTCGGCTTCCTCCACGGCGTGGCGGGTGCGCGCCTCGCCGGCCTGCATGGCCTGCACCGCCTGGCGCGAGGCCTGCTGGAGGTTGGCGATCATGCCGCTGATCTCGTTGGCCGAGCTCTGGGTCTTGCCGGCCAGGGAGCGCACCTCGTCGGCCACCACGGCGAAGCCCCGGCCCTGTTCGCCGGCCCGGGCTGCCTCGATGGCGGCGTTGAGGGCCAGCAGGTTGGTCTGTTCGGAGATGGCCTTGATCACGTCCAGCACGGCGCCGACCTGCTGGCTGTCCTGCTCCAGCTGGGTGATCACGGCGGCGGCGCTGGCCATCTCGCCGGCCAGGGCCTGGATGGCGCGGCTGTTGGCGGCCACCTTGTCCTGGCCCTGGCGCACCACGCTCTGGGAGCGCTGGGCGGTGTCGGCGCAGTCGTTGGTGTTCTGTGCCACTTCCTGGGCGCTGGAGGACATCTGGGTGATGGCGGTGGCCAACTGGGTGTTCTCCTGGCGCTGCTGCTCGGCCCGTTGCAGCAGGGCGCTGCTCAGGCGGCCGAGGCTGCCGGCCTCGTCACGCAGGCGCTGGGATTCGCTGGCGATGCTCTGCAGCATGCCCTGCAGGCGCCCGGCGTACTGGTTGACCGCCTGGCGCAGCTGGCCGATCTCGTCGTCGCGTAGCACGCTGAGGGCGCCGCCCTGGCCGGACTGGCCATTGCCGAGGGCCTGGATCTGCGCGGTGGTCTCGCCGATCTGCTCCAGCAGTTTGCGCCCGGCCAGCCAGACGAACAGCAGCAGCAGGCCCAGCACCGGCAGCAGGAAGGCCAGCAGCTCATAGGTCAGCGCGCGAGCCAGGCCGGTGACGCGAGCCTGGGGGGTGACCAGCCCGACCACCCAGCCGGTTTGCGGCATGCGGAACAGGTTGGCCTGGACGGTGGTGTCGAGTACGGCGTCGGCGTCCAGCTGCACGCTGGAGTGGCCGTCGGCGGCGGCCTTGCGGCGGGCCTCCTGCAAGGGCGCGAGCCAGGCCTCGCGGCTGGCCAGGTCGTCGAACTTCTGCATGGTCACGTCCTGGCCGAGGGGGAAGAACAGGACGTTGCCGGCCTGGTCCAGGGCGAAGGCGTAGCCGCCGGTAACCGTGCCCTGTTCCTTGAGGAAACGGGCCAGGTCGTCCAGGCGCAGGTCGATGGTGCTGACGCCGGCGAAGCGGCCCTGCAATTGGTAGGGCACGCTGCAGGTGACCATGGGCACCTTGCTGACCGGGTCCTGGTAGGCCTCTGACCAGACGCAGGCATTGCCGGCGGCGCTGCGGGCGCCGGTGTACCAGGCGTCGTTGTGGTAGCCGGGGCCGTCGGGCTTGTTGTAGTCGTCGGAGTAATCCAGGGCGCCGCTGGTGTTGCGTGCCCAGAAGAAGCTGCGGCGCTCGGTGCCGCTGGTGAAGGCATTGGGTTCCGGCCAGATGCCGCCGCCGGCGATGGCGGCGTCGCCGCTGTTGTCGATCAGCGGCGGGTAGGTGGTGCGGTAGAGCGCCTCGTCATGGGGCAGGGTCTGGGCCAGGTGGGCCATGCTCACCGCCAGCCCCTGGATGCCGGTGAGCTGCAGGCCGAGCTGGCGCACGATGGCACTGCCGGTCTGTTCGATCAGGGCGTTGCTCTCGGCGACGACGCGGGGCTGGCCGCGCAGCACCATCACGGCGAACACCGCAAGGGCGGTCAGCAACAGCAGGAGGATGGCGCCTAGGGTCAGGCGGGTGGAAATACGATCAGGCAGCAGCGACATGCAGGTACTCCTCGTTTCCCGGTCTCGAAGGGGAGCCATGGGGCTCCCGGGCCGCACAGATCAGCATGCAAGCGCAATGCCTGGCCAGCGGGCCCGCCTGTTTTGGCTATCGGCGTTTTCGGAAACTGCTCCAGCCCGAAGGGACGGACGGTCGCGAGGGGGCGAGGCAGGGGGAAGGAGAGAGGAGGGTGGAATGAAGACAGGGCGCCCATGGGCGCCCTGTCGATGGCTCAGTTGTCGTAGCCCAGGTTGGGTGCCAGCCAGCGCTCGCTGACCGTCTGCTCCTGGCCCTTGCGCTTGCTGTACTGCTCGATCTGGTCGCGCTCGACCTTGCCGACGGCGAAGTACTGCGCCTCGGGGTGGGCGAAGTACCAGCCGGACACGGCGGCAGCCGGGAACATGGCGAAGTGCTCGGTGAGGAACACGCCGCTCTGGCCGGGCTTGCCGAAGTCGGCGGTCGGGTCCAGCAGGCGGAACAGGGTGGCTTTCTCGGTGTGGTCCGGGCAGGCCGGGTAGCCGGGGGCGGGGCGGATGCCCTTGTACTGCTCCTTGATCAGGGCTTCGTTGTCCAGCTGCTCATCGGCTGCGTAGCCCCAGTACTCCTTGCGCACGCGCTCGTGCAGCCATTCGGCGCAGGCCTCGGCCAGGCGGTCGGCCAGGGCCTTGACCATGATGGCGCTGTAGTCGTCGCCCTTGGCTTCGTACTGCTTGGCCAGCTCCTCGGCGCCGATGCCGGCGGTGGTGATGAAGCCGCCGACGTAGTCGGTGACGCCGCTTTCCTTCGGTGCGACGAAGTCGGCCAGGCTGAGGTTCGGCTTGCCATCGGGCTTGATGGTCTGCTGGCGCAGGTGGTGCAGGACGGCCAGCGGTTTGCCCTGCTCGTCGCGCACTTCGATGTCGTCGTGGTTGACCTGGCTGGCGGGCCAGAAGCCGAACACCGCGCGGGCCTTGATCAGTTTCTGCTCGATGAGCGACTTCAGCATGGCCTGGGCGTCGGCGAACAGCGCGGTAGCGGCTTCGCCCACCACTTCGTCGGTGAGGATGCGCGGGTACTTGCCGGCCAGGTCCCAGGAGATGAAGAAGGGCGTCCAGTCGATGTACTCGGCCAGCACCGCCAGGTCGATGTCTTCCAGCACGCGCACGCCGGTGAAGCTGGGCTTGGGCGCTCGGTAGCCGGTCCAGTCGAAGGCCGGTTTGTTGGCGATGGCGTCGGCATAGGCCAGGCGCTCGGTACGGGCGGCGCGGTTGGCGGTGCGTTCACGGACCTCGGCGTAGTCGACGCGGGTCTTCTCGATGAACTCAGGCTTGAGCTCCTTGGACAGCAGGCTGGTGGCCACGCCCACGGCGCGGGAGGCGTCGGTGACGTAGACCACGGCGTCGTTGCTGTACTGCGGCTCGATCTTCACCGCTGTGTGGGCCTTGGAGGTGGTGGCGCCGCCGATCATCAGCGGCAGCTGGAAGCCCTGGCGCTGCATCTCGCGGGCGACGTGGACCATCTCGTCCAGGGAGGGGGTGATCAGCCCGGAGAGGCCGATGATGTCGCACTTCTCCTCGCGGGCGACCTGGAGGATCTTCTCCGCCGGCACCATCACGCCGAGGTCGACGATGTCGTAGCCGTTGCAGCCAAGCACCACGCCGACGATGTTCTTGCCGATGTCGTGGACGTCGCCCTTGACCGTGGCCATGAGGATCTTGCCCTTGGCCTCGGGCTTGTCGCCCTTCTCCGCTTCGATGAAGGGGATCAGGTGGGCCACGGCCTGCTTCATCACGCGGGCGGACTTGACCACCTGGGGCAGGAACATCTTGCCGGCGCCGAACAGGTCGCCGACCACGTTCATGCCGGCCATCAGCGGGCCTTCGATGACTTCGATGGGGCGCGCGCACTGCTGGCGGCACTCCTCGGTATCTTCGACGATGAAGGCGGTGATGCCCTTGACCAGGGCGTGCTCCAGGCGCTTGGTCACCGGGTAGCTGCGCCATTCCTCGTCTTCGGCTTCCTTGACGGCGCCGCCGCCCCGGTAGTTTTCGGCGATGGCCAGCAGCGCCTCGGTGCTGCCTTCGTGGCGGTTGAGCACCACGTCCTCGACCTTCTCGCGCAGCTCGGCGGGGATCTCGTCGTAGATCTCCAGCTGGCCGGCGTTGACGATGCCCATGGTCAGGCCGTTGCGGATGGCGTGGTAGAGGAAGACCGAGTGGATGGCTTCGCGCACCGGGTTGTTGCCGCGGAACGAGAACGAGACGTTGGAGACGCCGCCGGAGGAGAGCGCATGGGGCAGCTCGTCGCGGATGTAGGCGCAGGCCTCGATGAAGTCGACGGCGTAGTTGTTGTGCTCTTCGATGCCGGTGGCGACGGCGAAGATGTTCGGGTCGAAGATGATGTCTTCCGGCGGGAAGCCCACTTCATTGACCAGGATGTCGTAGCTGCGCTTGCAGATTTCCTTCTTGCGCGCGGCGGTGTCGGCCTGGCCGACCTCGTCGAAGGCCATCACCACCACGGCGGCACCGTAGCGCTTGCACAGGCGGGCGTGGTGCTTGAACTGCTCGACGCCTTCCTTCATGGAGATGGAGTTGACGATGCCCTTGCCCTGGATGCACTTGAGGCCGGCTTCGATCACCTCCCACTTGGAGGAGTCGATCATGATCGGCACGCGGGAGATGTCGGGCTCGCCGGCGATCAGGTTGAGGAAGGTGACCATGGCCGCCTTCGAGTCGAGCATGCCCTCGTCCATGTTGATGTCGATCACCTGGGCGCCGGCTTCCACCTGCTGCAGGGCGACGTCGAGGGCTTCGGTGTAGTTCTCCTCGCGGATCAGGCGGGCGAACTTGGCGCTGCCGGTGATGTTGGTGCGCTCGCCGACGTTCACGAACAGCGAGTCGCGGGAGAGGGTGAAGGGCTCCAGGCCCGACAGGCGGCAGGCCTTGGGAATGTCCGGCAGGGCGCGGGGCTTGTGCTTGGCCACGGCCTCGGCGATAGCCTGGATGTGCGGCGGCGTGGTGCCGCAGCAGCCGCCGACGATGTTCAGCAGGCCACTGGCGGCGAACTCTTCCACCACGGCAGCCATTTCCGCCGGGGTCTCGTCGTATTCGCCGAAGGCGTTGGGCAGGCCGGCGTTGGGGTGGGCGGAGACGTGGGTCTCGGCCTTGGCCGCCAGCTCCGCCAGGTAGGGGCGCAGCTCCTTGGCGCCGAGGGCGCAGTTCAGGCCCACGGAGATCGGCCTGGCGTGGCGCACCGAGTTCCAGAACGCTTCGGTGGTCTGCCCGGAGAGGGTGCGGCCGGAGGCGTCGGTGATGGTGCCGGAGATCATGATCGGCAGTTCGACGCCGTCTTCCTCGAACACCTGCTGCACGGCGAAGATCGCCGCCTTGGCGTTGAGGGTGTCGAAGATGGTCTCGATCAGAATCAGGTCCGCGCCGCCTTCGATCAGGCCACGGGTCGCCTCGGTGTAGTTCTCCACCAGCTCGTCGAAGGTGACGTTGCGGTAGCCGGGGTTGTTCACGTCCGGGGAGATGGAGCAGGTGCGGCTGGTGGGGCCGAGGACGCCGGCGACGAAGCGCGGGCGGTCCGGGGTTTCCAGGGTCTTGGCATCGGCCACCTGGCGGGCCACGCGGGCGCCGGCGACGTTCAGTTCGTACACCAGCGCTTCCATGCCGTAGTCGGCCTGGGACACGCGGGTGGCGTTGAAGGTGTTGGTCTCGAGGATGTCGGCGCCGGCATCCAGGTAGGCGCGCTCGATCTCGGCGATCACCTGCGGCTGGCTCAGCAGCAGCAGGTCGTTGTTGCCCTTCACGTCGCTGGGCCAGTCGGCGAAGCGCGCGCCGCGGTAGTCCTCCTCCTGCAGCTTGTAGCTCTGGATCATGGTGCCCATGCCGCCATCGAGGATCAGGATGCGTTCCTTGAGGGCTTGCTGGAGGGCGTTGAGGCGTGCGCCACGATCGGTGAGCGTGCTGGACATGAGGGACCTGTCTGGCTGGGCGGAAAAAGGGCGCCGATCATAACAAAGATGAAGGGTTTACGGCCTGTGCCGCCTGGAACATGAATGTGGCTCATGTTGGCGGTGGGGTGTAGGCCTCTGGTAGGCCGGGCGCGCGGGATTCAGCGGGGGACGGCCGGAAACGGCCCGGAAGGCGGGCGCCGTGGATGAGGGGGGATCATCCACGGCGTGGCGGGCTTACTTGGCGCAGCTGACGGTTTCGTACACGAAGTACTTCACCAGGTCGCGGTCGGTGCGGTTCCACACCTCGCCGACCGAACGCACGCCCTGGCTCTGGCCCACCGGGCCGGCGATGCTGCCGCACCAGCAGCGCGGGTAGGTGCCGCGGTACAGGGTGCCGCCGATGACCACGGCGACGTGGCCGTTGTTGCGCGTGGGGTTGTGGTCGCTGCCTTTCAGACCGGCGATCACGAACCAGCCCTGGGAGGCCTTCTGCGCGGCTTCCGCGCCGCTCTTCAGCTCCTTCCAGCCGCTGGCCTGGGGCAGGCCGGACATGATGGCGTCGGCATTGCCGGCGGGGATCGGCACGTTGAGGGCGGCGGCAACCGACTGGAGGAAGCCGGAGCAGTTGTTCTTGTTCTTGGTGCCGGCGATGAAGCTTTCATCCCAGGCGGCCGTGCAGGCGTTGACGATGCAGGTATCGAGGCTCATTGACGTTCCCTATCAGGGTTTGCAGAACGGTTGGACGGGTTGGCGCGCCTGCTTCTTGCAGCTGCCGAGCGAGTCGCCGTCGCACTGGCTGCCCAGCACCAGCTGCTCGCCCACCACGGCGGCGCGCTTGCCGGAGACGTCCAGGCGGTGGACGGCCTTGCAGGTGGCGGTGTCGTAGGCCACCAGTTCGCTGTTGGAGCCGCTGTACTCGAAAGTCACCAGGCGCTTCTCGTCACGGCTCAGGTACAGGGGTTCACGGGCCCAGATGCCACCGTCCTCGATGTTGCAGCCCTTGCCGCTGGCGGTGTCGCGCAGCACCACGGGGGGCTCGGGGAAGGCATCCGGCTCTTTGATCTCGGGGTTCTCGTTGGTGAAGCTGACCTCCAGGTGCTGGCCCTTGCCGACGAAGACGTTCGGCGCTGCGGCGCTGGCACTGAGGGTGAGCGGCGCGAAACCGCAATCGGCGGCCTGGGTGCAGGCACAGAGGAACAGGGCGGCAAGGCCACCGGCGAGGGCTTTCATGACGATCTCCTGTGGAGCATGCAATGGGGTGGCGACCCTCGGGGTGCGGCCGGGTGGCGAGCGGGCGTGGTGCCCGTCGACGTCCCTGTGGCTGCGCCGACTGTCCCTGATGGTCCGGCGTGGCGCGAAGGATACGCCTGACGCCGTGTACGGAAAATGACGCGGTTCACGGATGCGACGGCCTGCAGGGTGCCGCTTGACGGCGTGTCAACCGGCGCCGTGCGGGCCTGACAACTCCGGGACTGCCTCGCTCCGCTTGGCGCGGAATACTGGGCCCGTTCTTCCAACAAACCAGGGAAACGGGAGCCTCACATGGACCTGCGCAACGAGCTGATCCGCCAATTGCTGGTGATCGTCAACGCTGACTTCGACTACGTTTCGGACCGCATGCCGTCCCGCCGCCTGCACGAGGCGGAGCTGGTCGACCTCGAGGCCGAGGACCTGCCCACCTCGCTTCGGCCCTGGTGCGCGGTGGATTTCGCCGACCTGGCCAGCAAGGGGCGGGATTGCACCCTCAGCTCCTGCCGGCTGGCTCGCGCGGACGACGGCCAGGTGTCGATGCTGGTGGACTTCTACCAGCGGGCCTACCTCAGCAACCCCGGTGCAGCGGAGGCGGCCAGCTACCAGGGCACCCGCATCGTGCGGATGATCGAGGAGCGGGTGGCGCAGGATCTGGAGCTGATCGCTGCGCTGGCCGATGGCGGCGAGATCGTCCTCGCCAACCCAACCTTCGAAGGCACCGAGTATTTCGGCCTGGCCGGCCATCCGGCGTTGGCCAAGCTGGTCTGGAACAACCTGGTGCGGACCTACACCAGCCTGGGCATGGGCTACATCAACCCGCCGCTGACGGACGAAGAGCGCCTGGCGTGCTCGATTATCGACATGGATCACGAAAGCCTTTTCCTGCTCTTCACAAGGCGGGCGCTGGTCCTGCAGATTGATGCTGGCACCTCGCTATTGCTTCATGCACTGGACGACAAGGTGCTGCAGGATGTGCGGGACATCCTGCCCGAGGCCCTCGGCCTCTGTGCTTTCTCTCTGCAATGACCCCCCCCAGGTGGCCGCAGGGCCGCCGACTCGAACAAGGACGCCAACGGATGGAACACGCAAGAAAAGTGATGGAGATGGCTGGATTCTTCGCCGGTCATGCAGTGCAGAGCGTTTCGGACGGGGAGATGCTCATCCCCATCGTCGGTTACCTCGGGGTGGACCAGAGCTCGCGGATGGTGCGCCTGGCCATGGGCAGCTCGGCAGAGGCCATGCAGGTCGGTGAGGCCCGTATCAGCGAGCTGGACGGCGACACCCTGGGCGCGGTGTTCATTCGCGACGGCATGGTGACCCTGCCCACGGGCAAGACCGATTGCCTGATCGCCGATGTGCGCTTCGCCTCCGACCGTGGGCGGCGCTTCCAGTGGTTGCTGCCTTACCGCAATGCCAGCCATGCCTCGGGCTTCGCCGTGCACAAACCCAAGGTGTCGGAGGGGGCGGGCTTCTCCACGGACGAGTTGAAGGCGCTGGGCCAGGTGTTCTTCAGCGGCATGGAGCGCCACGAGCAAGGCTGGGCGCTGTGGAATGCCCACTACGTCGAACAGGCTGGCGAGAGCTCCGCGTCTGCGGGGCAGGAAAATACCGACTTCAGTGCCGAGGAATTCCATGCCCTGTGCCGTTCGCCGGTGCTGGTGTTCCTGCTGGTGGCGGCCTCCGACGGCAAGTTCGACAAGAAGGAGGTGGAGGCCTTCATGAAGCAACTGGTGACCCTGGCCGGTTCGGGCAGCCCGCTGTTCTCGCGGGTGGCCACCAACGTCGTTGGCAACGCCCCAACCCTGTTGCAGGAACTGGTGAGCACGTCGATGGACTACTCGGCTGAGCTGGTTCGCGTCCGCGAGATCCTCCAGGCCCGCGTCGCGGCTGACGATGCGCGGATCTACTGCGAGACCCTGGTGGCGCTGGGCAAGGCCGTGGCCGCGTCCTCCGGCGGCTTCCTTGGTTTCGGCAGCAAGATCAGCAAGCAGGAAAAGGCGGCTCTCGAGCACATCGCCCTCAACCTGGGTGTCAGCTACAGCTGAGCCTGAGCACAGGGGGCGGCTCCTGCCCCCTGCCGCTCCTCTGGATTTCTCTGGCCCGCCCTTTGGCGGGCCTTTTCCTGCTCCGCCGTGTGGGGCGTTTCACCTGGATTGACCGATGCAGAACCCGTTGTTTTCCCAGCTGCTCACCCTCTACATGCGGCGCATCCGCGCCAGCGCGGCCGGTGTCGCCACCGAAATCGGCCTCAGCCGCGAGGCGGTCAACAACTGGCGCAACGGGTTGTCCCTGCCCAACCCGAAGTTCCGTGATCGCCTGCTGGCGTGTGCGCGCTACCTGCGCCTGACCGAGGCTGAGACCAACCGCCTGTTCGAGGCGGCGGGTTTCGAGCTGGAGTTTCCCCTGCAGCAAGAGGCAGCGGGGGGCAGCCCCTTCGCCGGTTTCATCGAGGGGCTTTTCGAGCGGCTGGGACGCCTGGCGCCGTTCCCCATCCTCATGCTCCTGTCCCAGGCCCACTGGGGACAGCCGCCGTTCCGCCAGGCCCTGCTGGCGCGGGGGCGGGCCCTGTACGGCGAGGCAGCGGTGTTGCACGTGCAGCCGCCATTCAGCACCAGCACCGCCAGCTCCGACTATTTCGCGGCCATCGGCCGGCAGTGCGGGTTTGCCGATGTGGGTTCCGACTATGAATTCGAGGCCGCGCTGGAGCGCCGCCTGCTCGATGGCGAGCGGCTGTTCTGCCTGGTCAGCCGTTTCGAGCAAGGCACCGAGACCCAGCGCGAGACCCTCGCCGGCATCCTGCGCAGCCTCAGCGAGATGCATGGCGGCCAGTTGCACCTGCTGCTCTGCGGTGGCGAGGCCCTGGCGGACCTGAAGTACCGCAGCGGCGACCTGTCGTTGCTCAACATCGCCCAGGTGGTGCACTGGCCGGAGTTGGGCCACGGCGACCTGGATGCGCTGGCGCGGCAGCGTTGGCCGGGCCGCGCCTTCGATCCGGCGGCGCTGGGCGTGTTGCTGCAGGTGACGGGCGGGCACCCGGCCTTGGTGGAGGAGGGGCTGCAGGCACTGGTCGACCAGGCGCTGGAGCCCTCGCCTGAATCCCTGCACCGGCAACTGCTGGGCAGCGAGCGGCTCTGGCAGGCCTTTGTACCGCTGGTGGAGGACGCTGTGGCGAGGGCACGCATGCAGGAGCGCTTGCAGGCCGATGACCTGGGGCGGGCCCATCCTTACCTGACGGATGCCGAGTTGCGGCGGCTGTTCTGGAGCAACCTGATCACGGCCCGGGAGACCGAGGCAGGGGCTCGCCTGTGCTGGCGCTCCAGCGTGATTCGCGAGGCTGGGCTGAAGGTGATCGACGCATGTTCCGGTCGCTGATCCGCCGCCCGGGCGCTGCCCGGTTGCTGCTGGTGGCCTTCGCCACGCTGTTCGTGGGCAGCCTGGTGCTGACGCCCCACCTCAACCCGTTCAGCCGGGGCCGTGTGCTGGCGATCACTGCCATGGACCGGGTCTGGGGCGATGTGATGGACGTGCGCCGCAAGCTGATGGACGTCCAGCAGATCGAAGGGGACTGGCCGGCGGACATCACGCCCTACCTGCCCCCGGCGGATCGCAGCAGCGTGCGCATCGAGTCGCCTGCGCCCTATCGCCTGGTGGTGACGGTGGTGGACCAGGACGAGATGGGCTCCCTGGCGGGCACGCAGATGATCCTCGACTTCGACCGGCAACTAAACATGTCCAGTTGCCGACCGGGCAACCCGCCGTTCCCCCAGGGCTATCTGCCCCTGAACTGCCAGGAGGCGGACAAAGCCCGCGTCCCCATCATCGATACCCTGCATGCGGTGGTGATCGCCTGCGGTGTGCTGTTCGCTATTGCGACGCTGTTGTTGCTGCTCCGCCACCCGCTGTTGATGCCGGTGCAGATGCGGCCGTCCCGCCTGCTGCGTTTGCCGGTGGGGCAACTGGTTCGGCTGGATCGCCTGCTGGGCCTGCTGGGGCGCCGTGAGTCGACGTTGATGGCAGCCGGAACCAATGTCGGGCGCTGGCGCCAGGCCCTGACCTATGCCCGGGGCACGGCCTCGCAGCGCCTGGGTGCCCTGGCCTTGCGCCTTGGGGCGGAGTACCGGCCGAGCAGCGGCTGGAGCCTCCCGGGGGTGATGGGGGAGTGGCTGTTCAAGGGCGAGTTGCCGGTGTCCATGGACCGCTGCCTGGTCTACCTGCCGGAGTCGGGGCTGGCCGACGAGTTGCTGCTGCAGCACCTGCGCGCCCAGCAGACCGGGCTCGACGTGATGCTGGTGGTGCGCGAGGAGGCGGGCGAGGCCCTGCAGGATCATTGTGCCGATCCCGCCAACCTGCTGGTGCTGGTGGATGGGGCGGCCCAGACCGAGCTGCTGCTGGCGGCGCGGCCCATCGAGGTGCTGCTGCGCTTGCTGGCGGCCCAGCTGCGGGTGACGCGCATCTCGCCCTACCAGACCCGTGGGGGCGTGGTGCGCCCGGGCTCGTTCTTCGGTCGGGCGCAGATGCTGGCCCGCGTGCTGAACCGGGAGCCGTCCAATTACCTGGTGGTGGGCGGCCGGCAGCTGGGCAAGAGCAGCCTGCTGAAGGCCGTGCAGCGCCGCTTGCAGGACCATCCTCACCTGGCCTGCCACTACGTTTCGTTGCGTGATCACCGCCTGGCGCCGCGCCTGGCGCTGCAGTTCGGTTTGCCTGCCGAAACGGCGCTGGAGCAGATGGTGGAGCACCTGGCTGCACAGTGCGTGGGCAAGCGGCTGTTCCTGCTGATCGACGAGGCGGACCTGTTCTTCCGGGACGAGGCCCAGCACGGGTATGGGCAGCTTTCCACTCTGCGGGCGCTGAGCGAGGAGGGGCGCTGCTGGTTCATGCTCGCCGGCTTCTGGGACCTCTACGCCACGGCCGTGCTGGACTACCAGTCGCCCCTGCGCAACTTCGGCGAGGTGCTGACGGTGGGCGCGCTGGAAGTGGAGGCGTGCCGGGAACTGGCTCGGGTGCCGCTGGAGCTGCTACGGCTGGGGTTTGCCAACGATTCGCTCATCGAGGACCTGGTGGAGGCCAGTGGGCGCCGGGCCAACCTGGTGGCGATTCTCTGCCAGGAATGCCTGGAAGGCTTGCAGCCGGGTGAACGGGCCATCGAACGCCGGCACCTGCAGGCGGCGATCTCTTCCCAGGCCGTGCGCGACGCGTTGGCCGGCTGGGGTCGGCTCAGCCACGACGAGCGTGCCTGCCGGCTGGACCGGATCCTGGTCTACCAGGTTGCCTGCAACGGTGCGGTTCGCCTGGCGGACCTGGTGGAACGCTTCCGTGGGCGCGGTGTTCGGGTCGAGGCGGACGAGTTGCAGCGTTCGCTTTCGCGCCTGTTGCTGGCCTATGTGCTGCAGCGGGAGGCAGGGGCTTATGGTTTCGCTGTTCCGCTCCTGGCTCATCAGTTCGATGTGGCGGAAACCCGTGTGCTGCTGGAGCAGGAGTTCGAGGCATTGGCGCTGCAACCCGCCTGAGCGGGCCTTTGTCACTGCGCGACGGAGGCGGGGCCGGTAGAATCCCCACTTTCCGTTTCGCTTCGTTCAAGGATGAGGTCATGCGCCATCGCCTGTTGTCGTTCGTGTTCCTGCTCTGCGCAGGCTCTGGGGTGCAGGCTGCATCGGTGTCCTACACCCGTGATGTGCAGCCGATCTTCGAGAGGAAGTGCGTGGCCTGCCATGCCTGCTATGACTCGCCCTGCCAGTTGAACCTGGGCAGCGCCGAAGGGGCTGCCCGTGGGGCCACCAAGCAGCCGGTCTACGACGGCACGCGGACCCAGGCCCAGGCCACCACGCGGCTCTACTTCGATGCCCACGGCGAGGCGGCCTGGCGGCAGAAGGATTTCTATTCGGTGCTCAACGGCCAGGGGCCCCAGGCTGCCCTGATGGCGCGCATGCTGGAGCTGGGCCACAGCAACCCGCCGACGCCCAATGCGAAGCTGCCGGAGGACCTGGACATCGGCATCAACCGGCAGAACCAGTGCCCGACGCCTGCCGAGTTCGACGACTACGCGCGGCGCTATGCCCATGCCGGCATGCCCTTCGCGGTGACCGGGCTGGACGCGCAGGAGTACCAGACTCTCCAGCGCTGGCTGGGGGCCGGGGCGCCGGTGGAGGAGCAGGCACCACTGCCGACGCCGAGCGAGGCGGCCCAGGTGGCACAGTGGGAGGCGCTGCTCAACGCCCCCGGTGCCCGCGAGGTGCTGGTGGGGCGTTGGTTGTTCGAGCACCTGTTCCTGGCACACCTGTACTTCGACGGTGGGCGCAGCGGCCACTTCTTCCAGTTGGTGCGCTCGCGCACGCCCAGTGGCCAGCCCATCGACCCCATCGCCACCCGCCGGCCGAACGATGACCCGGGCACCACCTTCTACTACCGGATGTGGCCGATCCAGGGGGCCATCGTCCACAAGACCCACATCACCTACCCGCTGAGCGCGGAGAAGATGAAGCGGGTCCGCGAGCTGTTCTTCTCCAGCAACTGGAGCACCGACAAGGTGCCGGGCTACGGCGCCCAGCGCCGGGCCAATCCGTTCGAGACCTTCGAGGCGATCCCGGCCCGTGCCCGCTACCAGTTCATGCTGGACAACGCGGAGTACTTCGTTCGCACCTTCATCCGCGGGCCGGTATGCCGCGGGCAGATCGCCACCGACGTGATCCGCGACAACTTCTGGGCGATGTTCCAGGACCCGGCGCACGACCTGTACGTCACCGATGCCGCCTACCGTGGCCAGGCCACGCCGCTGCTGGCGATGCCGGGGCAGTTCGACGACATCGGCAACCTGTTGGGGCTGTGGCTGAGCTACCGGGACAAGCGCAACGCCTACGAGAAGCTGCGTCAGGAAGCCTATGCGGCGGCTCCGGCGCCTACCTGGAGCACCCTCTGGGCGGGCAATGACAATGCGCTGCTGTCGATCTACCGGCAGTTCGACAGCGCATCGGTGCGCAAGGGGCTGATCGGTCAGGTGCCGCAGACGATGTGGCTGTTGGATTACCCGTTGCTGGAGCGCACCTACTACCAGCTGGTGGTCAACTTCGATGTGTTTGGCAACGTGTCCCACCAGGCGCAGACCCGGCTCTATTTCGACCTGATCCGCAATGGCGCGGAGGTGAATTTCCTGCGCCTGATGCCGGCGGCATCGCGGGATGGGTTGCTGGATGACTGGTACCAGAACAGCGGCAAATTGAAGATGTGGCTGGATTACGAGGCCATCGACAACGACGCCCCGACCGGGCTGTTCCTGCCGGTGGAGGGGGCCAAGGGCGCCTTTGCCGCCGAGCTGGTCAAGCGCTTCGAGGGGCTCAACGCCCGGCCGGACCCGATCAACCGTTGCACGGCGAACTGCTACCGCCCGGGCATCGACCCGGCGCTGCAGGACGCCGAGCAGGCGCTGAGCCAGTTGGTCAGTCGCCCGGCGGCAGGGCTGCGGGTGATCGAGCAGTTGCCCGAGGCGACCTTGCTGAGGGTGGAGCTGCCCAATGGCAAGCGCGAGGTCTACAGCGTGCTGCGCAACCGCGCCCACAGCAACGTGGCCTTCATGATGGGCGAGGAGCTCCGCTACCAGCCCGGCCTGGACACCCTGACCATCTACCCGGGGGTACTCACCAGCTACCCGAACTTCATCTTCGCTTTGCGCGCCGACGAGGTGCCGGACTTCGTCACCGCCCTGGGGCGGGTGAAGGACATGGCAGCCTTCGACAAGGTGGTGGAGCGCTGGGGCATCCGCCGTAGTCACCCGCAGTTCTGGTACTACTTCCACGACCTGTCGGCCTACATCCGCGAGACCGAACCGGTGGAGGCGGGCGTGCTGGACATGAACCGCTACCAGAACCTCTGAGGCGCGCTGCAGCGCTCTTTCCACCGGGAAGAGCGTTGCATGGAGCCTGGGCTGAGCTAATCGGGAATAATTCCTACTAAATTACTGGGACTTTATCCGTCGGAGCGGATTGGCGTACACTGCGCGCCATGTTCGCGAGGAGTTGCCATGAGCGCCATCACCATTACCCAGGCAGCCCAGGATTACCTGGCTGACCTGCTGTCGAAGCAGAACACCCCCGGCATCGGTATCCGCATCTTCATCACCCAGCCCGGCACCCAGTACGCCGAGACGTGCATCGCCTACTGCAAGCCCAGCGAGCAGAAGCCCGAGGATACGCCCCTGGCTCTGGCGTCCTTCACGGCGTGGATCGATGCCGTCAGTGAGCCCTTCCTCGAAGACGCGGTGGTGGACTATGCGACCGACCGCATGGGCGGCCAGCTGACCATCAAGGCGCCGAATGCCAAGGTGCCGATGGTCAACGAAGACAGCCCGCTCAACGAGCGCATCGACTATTACCTGCAGACCGAGATCAACCCCGGTCTGGCCAGCCACGGCGGCCAGGTGAGCCTGGTGGACGTGGTCGAGGAAGGCATCGCCGTGCTGCGTTTCGGCGGCGGCTGCCAGGGCTGCGGCATGGTCGACATGACGCTGAAGGACGGTGTCGAGAAGACCCTGATGGAGCGCATCCCCGAGCTGAAGGGCGTGCGTGACGTCACCGACCACAGCAACCGCGAGAACGCCTACTACTGAGGCGTTGCGCGAAGCAGAGAGAGGCAGCCTACGGGCTGCCTTTTTCATTTTCGGGAGCGGTTGGCGACGAGGCTGCTGGCTCGTCGGGCCCGGCGTGGTTGCCGCCAGCGGGTGCGGCGGGGTGTGGGGCGATGGCCTGGTCGATGATGTCCAGGACACGCTGCAGGCCTTCGGGCATCAGTGTCTGGTGGGCGTGCACGTCTATGTTGTATTCGACGCCGTACTTGCGGCTTGTGTCGCTGCCTTTGACGTCAGGCGATGGCATCGCGACCGGGGCGCTGATCGTCCCCCAGACAGGCTGGCCCGAAGCTGGGCTGGACAGGTCGATTCCCGGGAGTGGGGGTTCGTGCGCTGATGCTTCTGTAGCGGTGGAGGCATCGTGCGGGTCGGTTATCGGCTTCGACATCGTGCTGGGCCTTGTGGTTGGGGGGGCCGGTAGCGGGCAACTCTAGCCGCTGGCTGGCCGGCCGGCGAGCAAGACGGCTGTGCTCAGTGCGCCTTGTGTGGGCGAACGCCGGCTGCCAGCAAGGCGATGACCAGCAGCGGCAGCATGCCGATGTTCACGGCGGCCCAACCCAGGCCGGTGATGAGGGCGCCGGAGGCGAAGGACGCGCAGGCTGCCACCAGGCTGTTGCTCAGCTCCATCAGGGCCTGGGCCTGGCCCCGCTCGGCGCTGTCGTGGCCTTCCGCAAGCAGGGTGGTGCCGGCGACCAGCATGAGGTTCCATCCCAGGCCGAGGCACATCGAGCTGACCAGGAAATGGCTGCGTGCCAGGCCTGTGAGGGCGGTGGCCGCGCTGATGGCCAGCAGCAGGATGCCGAGCCGTGCCACCTGGCGGCTGCCGAAGCGGTCTACCAGCGGGCCGGCAGCGAACGCCGGGAGGAACATGCCCAGCACGTGCCAGCGGATCACTTCCGAGCCTTCTTCGATCGACAGCCCGCACAGGCTAATGGCCAGGGGCGTGGCGTTCATCACCAGGATCATCAAGCCGTGCCCGATGGCGGTGGTGGCGATGGCTGCGCGCACCAGGGGGCGGGCCAGCAGTGCGCGTGTCGAGGCCCAGCCGGTTCGTGGGGCTGGGGGTGCATCGCCTTCACGCAGGCGATGAAGCAGCAGCAGGGCGAGCGCGGCCAGTGCCGCGATGGCGAGGTAGGCGCCGACGAAGGGTGTCGGCAGGGCGTTGCGCGACCACAGCGCCAGGCTGGGTGCCAGCAGGGCGGCGCAGATGCCGCCGCCGATCACGTAGGCGGTGGCACGGCCCTTCTGCTCCGGCGGGACCGCTTCCTGGGCGGCGAAGCGGTAGTACATCGCCGAGGCCTGGTAGGCCCCGATGGGCAAGGCGCCCAGGCACAGCAGGCTGAAGTCGCCGAGCCAGACGCCCAGGGCGCTGGTCAGGCCGCCGAGGATGCCCCCGGCCGCTCCGAGCATCAGGCCCGGGCGGCGGCCGTGGCGTTGCATGAACACCGACAGCGGCTGCACGGCGAGCAGGTTGCCCAGCACCAGCAGTGCCAGCGGCAGGGTGGCGAGGGCGTTGGCCGGCGCGAGTTGGAGGCCGATCAGTGCGGTGAGGGTGATGCCGATCAGCGAGCAGCTCCAGTACAGCGCTTGGCAGGCGAACAGCAGGCGGATTCCGGGGTTGCTCAGCAGAAGGGGCATGCGGTGGCCTACCAGTACTTGGGGTAGCGGGCCTCGCGGCTTGCGTTGTTGTACAGCAGGGCGACGAAGACCAGGAGCAGTGCACCGCTGAGGGTGGGGTAGAGCAGGAAGTCCCAGCCGGGCTGCAGCAGGAAGATGATCACCGGGTTGGAGCCGGCCGGTGGGTGCACGGTGCGGGTCACCATCATCAGGGCGATGGCGCTGCCGACGGCGAGGGCAATGGCCCACCAGTGGGGCCCGCAGAGGGCCAGGAATACCAGGCCTACCAGGCTGCTGAGGACGTGGCCGAGCACCACGTTGCGTGGCTGCGAGAAGGGGACGTCGGGGAAGCCGAAGACCAGCACGCAGGAGGCACCGAAGGAGCCCAGCAGCAGGCTGAGGGTGAGGGCGTCACCCAGGCCGGCGATGCCGGCAATGGCCAGCACGCCGCCGAACCAGGCGAGGATCACCTGGCGCGAAGCGGGACGAGGGGGCAGGGCGGCGGCGTCGCCCCGGAGCTTCTTGGCGAATTCGAGCATGGTGACTCCAGCTTAGGCGCGCTTCAGGCAGCCATTGGGGTGGTGGATGCGTTGGGTGGACGGTGGGTTGGCCGCCAGCTTCGCATCGGGCCGTATGGGGCGGCTCACCAGCGTGCCGGCGCAGTTGGGGCAGCGCCCGTCCAGGTGGTCTTCGGCGCAGTCACGGCAGAAGGTGCATTCGAAGGAGCAGATCATGGCGTCGGTGGCGGCTGGCGGCAGGTCCTTGTCGCAGCATTCGCAGTTGGGGCGCAGTTCGAGCATCGCGGTTCTCCGGGTCAGGGGCGGCCGAAGCGCTCGGCGTATTCCTGGGGGCTGATGGACAGGTGCTTGTGGAAGGTGCGGCGCAGGTTCTCGGGGTGACCGAAGCCGGTGAGGCGGGAGACGGTCGAGATGGAGGCCTGGGCGTCCTGCAACAGGTTGCGCGCGGCCTCCAGGCGCACCCGCTCGACGTACTGGCCGGGCCCCATGCCCAGCTCCTGGCTGAAGAGCCGGGAGAGGGTGCGCGGCGACAGGTTCGCCTGGCTGGCGAGGGTGTCGAGGCTGAGGTCCTCGCCGAGGTGGAGGGGGATCCACTCCAGCAAGGCGGCGAGGCGCGATGTGCGGTGCGGATCCGGCGCCAGCAGCGGGCTGAACTGCGCCTGACCGCCGGGGCGCCGCAGGAAGAGCACCAGGCGCCGGGCGACTGCCAGTGCGATGGAGCGGCCGAGGTCGGCCTCCACCAGGGCGAGGGCCAGGTCGATGCCGGCGGTGACCCCGGCCGAGGTGAAGACATGGGGATCGCCGTCGCGGCCACAGGCATCGTAGGTGTGCAGGCGGTCGCCCTGCACGTCCACGGCTTCGTGGCAGCGCAGTGTGTCGACGTCGGACCAGTGGGTGGTGGCGGTCCGGCCGTCCAGCAGGCCGGCGGCCGCAAGAATGAGGGCGCCGGAGCAGATCGAGCCGAGGCGGCGGAGCTTGGGTTCGGCATCACGCAGCCAGCCAAGGAGGGGCGCATGGCTGCGCAGCGGCTCAACGCCGAAACCGCCCGGGATGAGCAGGGTGTCGAGGGTTTCCGCCGGGCAGTTGCCGCAGGCCTGCTCCGCCAGCAGGGCAAAGCCGGCTGAGGTGCGCACTGGCCCAGCCTCCAGGCCGAGCAGGAGGATGCGGTAGGGCGCGGGCAGGCCCTGGCGTTCTCGCTCGACATTGGCGGACGCGAAGACCTGCAGAGGGCCGGTCACGTCGAGGCTCATCACATCGGGGAAAGCCAGGCAGGCGATGGTCAGTGGGGCGTCCATGGCGTTCGCTTCAAGGGGGACGCCATCAGTGTGGAGGTCGGAGGTCTTGGCGACAACGACAACAAGCCCACGGATCTTGCCAATCCGCTGCTTGGGAAAGAGGGGAGGAGGTGGAGGGGATCAGCTCAGCGGCGAGCCGTGTGGACGGCTCGCCGGCGCATTGGGCACAGCGCGGAAGAGGATTATTCCGGCATCTTCCACGGGTCGAGGCGGTAGCCCTGGCGCGACAGCTCCTCGCGGGACTGCTTGAGGACGCTGGCCAGTTGGGCCGGGTCGGTGTAGGTGCTGGTGGTGAGTTTCGAGCGGCCCAGCAGGCGGGTGCTGGTGCGGTCGATCACGCTGATGCTGAGTTCACCGCTGCCATCCTGGGGAGCCCAGGCGACGCACTGGTAGGGTTGGAAGGCGCGGCCGGCGATGATCAAGGCTTCGTTGACGCGGAGCGGAGCGTTCATTGGGGGATTCTCTCCATATTGTGCCCAAGGGTTGACTTGGCCGCCGCCAATGTGGCTGGGCGGTGTCGTGGATATGGATGGCTGATTCCCCGCTATAAGTCACAGCGAGTCGCGCTTTGGAAACAATTTGTCGCCAGGATGAATGGTGGAGTGTGCACAGGTCGCATTTCTGTCATCTGCCGGTGGGGCGAAGTCCCATAAAACATGGGGTTCCGGTTGGGGGCGAGCGCTATCATGCGGGCCTCTTCCCGGTTGCTAACAAGGTGGTTTCCTTGCGCCGTTCCCGATTTGTTGCCTGTTCCCGCCAGGTCGTGATGGCCTGCCTCGTTCCATTCCTGCTGGTGGCCTGCGCGGGGCACGATCCCGCCGATGATCCGCGCGTGCGGGCTCTGCCGATGGTGGTGGAGCTGAGCAGCGTGCCGTTCTTCGCCCAGCAGACTTATCAGAGTGCGCCGGCTTCCCTGGCTGCGCTGTTTGGCTTCCAGGGAGAAACGGTGACACCGGGAATGGTGGAGAAGGCGTTGCAACTGCCTGAGGCCGAGGCGTCGCTTGCCCAGCGGATTCCTGTGGTCGCCCACCAGCATGGTCTGTTGGTGTACCCGCTCGATAAGCGTCTGGAGGACCTACTGGTCCAGGTGGCGGCCGGTAACCCGGTGCTGGTGCATCTGCGCCAGGGCTATGGCTGGCTGCCGTCGTGGCGTTATGCGGTGCTGGTCGGATTCGACCGGGAGCGTGAGGTGGTGCTGTTGCGGTTGGCCGGTGATCGTCGGGCCCAGGTCGGGTTTGCTGAGTTCGCGGCAGACTGGGCCGCCGCTGGGCAGTGGGCCGTGCTGCTTCAGGCGCCCAATGTGCTACCGGTGGCGGCCGATATGGCTCGCTGGCGGGCGGCGGCGGATGCGCTGGCGGCTGCGGGCCAGGCGGATGCGGCGGACATGGCGAGGAAACAGGTGCGCTGAATGTGCATCGCCCAAATGAAAACGGCGCTCTGTGGCGCCGTTTTCATTCAAGGATGGAGCATCAGAAGCCCAGCTTGTCGCGCAGGCTGTAGTACCAGGCGCCGAGAGCGCTGAACGGTACCTGGAACAGGTGGCCGCCCGGGAACGGGTAGTGCGGCAGGCTGGCGAAGGCGTCGAAACGCTCGGCCTGGCCGCGCAACGCCTCGGCCAGCACCTTGCCGGCGAGGTGGGTGTAGGTGACACCGTGGCCGCTGCAGCCCTGGGAGTAGTAGATGTTGTCGCCAAGACGACCCACCTGGGGCAGGCGGGACAGGGTCAGCAGGAAGTTGCCGGTCCAGGCGAAGTCGATCTTCACGTTCTTCAGCTGCGGGAAGGTCTTGAGCATCTTCGGGCGGATGATGGCCTCGATGTTCGACGGATCACGTGCACCGTAGACCACGCCACCGCCGTAGATCAGGCGGTTGTCGCCAGACAGGCGGAAGTAGTCCAGCAGGTAGTTGCAGTCTTCCACGCAGTAGTCCTGCGGCAGCAGGCTGCGGGCCATCTCGTCCGACAGCGGCTCGGTGGTGATCACCTGGGTGCCGCACGGCATCGACTTGGCCATCAGTTCCGGCAGCAGGTTGCCCAGGTAGGCGTTGCCGGCGACGACGACGAACTTGGCCTTTACCGACCCTTTGGGGGTGTAGACCACCGGGTTATCGCCACGCTCGACGCGGATGGCCGGGCTTTGCTCGTGGATCACGCCGCCCAGCGACTCCACTGCCGCCGCCTCGCCGAGGGCCAGGTTCAGCGGGTGGATGTGGCCGCCGCTCATGTCGAGCATGCCGCCAATGTAGTTCTCGCTCGCTACCACTTCGCGGATGCGCTTGCTGTCCAGCAGTTCCAGCTGGGTGTGGCCGTAGCGCTCCCAGAGCTTCTTCTGGGATTCCAGGTGGCCCATCTGTTTGGCGGTAAAGGCGGCGAATACGCCGCCGTCCTTCAGGTCGCACTTGATGTCGTACTTGGCGATGCGCTCGCGAATGATGCGTCCGCCTTCAAACGCCATCTGGCCGAGCAGTTGGGCCTGCTTGGGGCCGACGGTGCGTTCGATGACATCGATGTCACGGCTGTAGCTGTTGACGATCTGGCCGCCGTTGCGCCCCGATGCGCCGAAGCCGACCTTGGCCGCTTCCACGACGGTGACCTTGAAGCCGTTCTCCAGCAGGAAGAGGGCGGTGGAAAGGCCGGTATAGCCCGCGCCGATGATGCAGACATCGGTCTGCGTCTCGCCTTCCAGTTCAGGGCGGGCCGGAACCGGGTTGGCGGAGGCGGCGTAATAGGATTGAGGGTAGGGAGTGTGCGTCATCTTGAATCTCTGTTTTTTATTTTTTACGGATGGCGAGATGCTACCCGAGTTGAAAATAGCCGGCTAGCCTCCGTGCAAGATAATTGACGAGGGGCTGAACAGTAAAAGCTCCACTTTTTCAGTCAGTTAGCGAAAAAAGTTGTTGACACCAAAATTTAACCCCGTAGAATGCGCACCCATCGAAGGCACATAGCTCAGTTGGTTAGAGCACCACCTTGACATGGTGGGGGTCGTTGGTTCGAGTCCAATTGTGCCTACCAAATAAAGCCGAAAGGCTTAGCAGAAGGGGCGATCCGAAAGGATCGCCCTTTTTGTTTTTGGCTTCGTGGTCGCGCTTCAGGCGGCTGCGATATGGCTGATCAGCATGCCATGGGCAATCGTGTACAAATTGCCGTTTGCCCTGAGGGTGAGTGGTTCTCGGCTGAGAATTCGGGCGCCGCTCTGGATCAGTTCATCAATGTGCGCACGCAGTGCGAGGTATCTCCGTTGTTCTTTCATTGCGCGCCCTCCCGAGGGTGGCGGGTTACCCGTTTGAGCATAGGTGCGCGAGCGATCTGTCAGGTTGCGGTGCTGGGCTTGTGTGATCCGTGTCTCGTTTTGGCGTGAGTTATGGATGCGCGGTGGGGTGGTGAGGTGCCGCTGGCTAAATGCTCTGTGAGGCCCAATTCCTGCTTGTCACTGCGTTGTCTTTCTGAAAGCATTCGCGTTTCCCGAAATACCTCCAGTGACCCTGGTTCGGTCAGGTTGGCCTGAAAGGGCTCTGCCATCGTGTGGCAGGTATACCGCCGGATCATTTACTGGCTCATCCCAACCCATGTGGCCTTTGGTAGAGGTCACCACTAGGAGAGGAGGCGCCATGCCCATCATTACTCTTCCCGACGGCAGTCAGCGTTCGTTCGATAAACCCGTTTCCGTGCTCGAGGTGGCTCAGTCCATCGGTGCTGGTTTGGCCAAGGCCACGCTGGCGGGTCGGGTCAACGGCAAATTGGTCGATGCTTGTGACCTGATCGAAGCCGACGCCACCCTGCAAATCATCACGCCGAAGGACGAGGAGGGGCTGGAGATCATCCGTCACTCCTGTGCTCACCTGGTCGGGCATGCGGTCAAGCAGCTCTATCCCAGTGCCAAGATGGTCATTGGGCCGGTGATTGACGAAGGCTTCTATTACGACATCGCGTTCGAGCGTCCCTTCACTCCGGACGACATGGCGGTTATCGAGAAGCGCATGGCCGAGCTGATCGACAAGGATTACGACGTCATCAAGAAGGTGACGCCGCGTGCGGAGGTGATCGAGACCTTCAAGGCTCGAGGCGAGGAGTACAAGCTGCGCCTGGTCGATGACATGCCGGACGAGAAGGCCATGGGCCTGTACTTCCATGAAGAGTACGTGGACATGTGCCGTGGCCCGCACGTGCCGAACACGCGTTTCCTCAAGGCCTTCAAACTCACCAAGATTTCGGGTGCCTACTGGCGCGGCGACTCCAAGAACGAGCAGCTGCAGCGTGTCTATGGCACTGCCTGGGCGGACAAGAAGCAGCTGGCTGCCTATGTCCAGCGCATCGAAGAGGCCGAGAAGCGGGATCACCGCCGTATCGGCAAGCAGCTGGACCTCTTCCACCTCCAGGAAGAAGCGCCGGGCATGGTGTTCTGGCACCCCAATGGCTGGACCGTCTATCAGGTGCTCGAGCAGTACATGCGTCAGGTTCAGCGTGAGCATGGCTATGTCGAGGTGCGCACGCCCCAGGTGGTCGATCGCATCCTGTGGGAGCGCTCCGGTCACTGGTCCAACTACGCCGAGAACATGTTCACCACCGCGTCCGAGAGTCGCGACTATGCCGTGAAGCCGATGAACTGCCCGTGCCACGTGCAGATCTTCAACCAGGGGTTGAAGTCCTACCGCGATCTCCCGCTGCGCCTGGCTGAATTCGGTGCCTGCCACCGCAATGAGCCGTCGGGCGCGCTGCACGGCATCATGCGCGTGCGCGGCTTTACCCAGGACGACGCCCACATTTTCTGCACCGAAGAGCAGGTGAAGAAGGAGGCTGCGGACTTCATCAAGCTCACCTTGCAGGTCTATTCCGACTTCGGCTTCAGTGACATTTCCATGAAGCTCTCGACCCGCCCGGCCAAGCGCGTGGGGTCCGAGGAGTTGTGGGATCGGGCTGAAGGGGCTCTGGCTGACGCGCTGAACGAGTCGGGCCTGGCCTGGGAATACCAGCCGGGTGAGGGGGCTTTCTACGGTCCGAAGATCGAATTCACCCTCAAGGACTGCCTGGGTCGTAACTGGCAGTGCGGTACCCTGCAGTACGATCCGAACCTGCCTGATCGGCTCGATGCCAGCTACATCGCCGAAGATAACAACCGCAAGCGCCCGGTCATGCTTCACCGCGCGATCCTCGGTTCCTTCGAGCGCTTCATCGGCATGCTCATCGAGCACTATGCAGGGTCGTTCCCGGCATGGCTGGCGCCGACCCAGGCGGTGATCATGAATATCACCGACAAACAGGCGGATTTCGCCCTTGAGGTCGAAAAGACTCTCAATCAAAGCGGGTTCCGTGCCAAGTCCGACTTGA
Organism: Pseudomonas sp. zfem003; assembly: GCF_032621675.1. Lineage (NCBI taxonomy): Bacteria > Pseudomonadati > Pseudomonadota > Gammaproteobacteria > Pseudomonadales > Pseudomonadaceae > Pseudomonas > Pseudomonas sp. zfem003. The sequence continues at coordinate 326,658 of NZ_JAVYJG010000009.1, forward strand.
GAAACGAAAAAATCGGCTTTAAAATCCGCGAGCATACTTTGCTCAAGGTTCCCTATCTCCTGGTTATCGGAGACAGGGAAGTTGAGACACGATCCGTTGCTGTGCGCACCCGTGAAGGCGTCGATCTGGGCTCCATGCCCCTCGAGCAATTCGTCACCACGCTCGCGCAGACGGTTTCCCGGCGTGGTCGCCAAGAATCGGAGTAATCACTATTAAGCGTGAAATGAGACAAGATAAACGAGCTGCACCCAAGGCCCCGATCAACGAGAACATCACGGCTCGAGAGGTGCGACTTATTGGTGCAGACGGCCAGCAAATTGGCGTCGTCTCGATCGATGAAGCGCTTCGCGCTGCTGATGAAGCAAAGCTGGACCTCGTAGAGATCTCGGCAGACGCGGTACCGCCTGTCTGCCGGATCATGGACTACGGTAAGCACCTCTTCGAGAAGAAGAAGCAGGCTGCTGCAGCCAAGAAGAATCAGCACCAGCAACAGATCAAAGAGATCAAGTTTCGTCCAGGGACGGAAGAAGGGGATTACCAGGTAAAACTACGCAACCTGGTACGTTTCCTTAATGATGGGGACAAGGCCAAGGTATCGCTTCGATTCCGCGGCCGTGAGATGGCTCACCAGGAGCTGGGTATGGAACTGCTGAAGCGGGTCGAAACCGACCTCGCCGAAATCGGAACCGTCGAACAGCATCCCAAGCTGGAAGGACGCCAGCTGATGATGGTCATCGCTCCTAAAAAGAAAAAGTAACCACCAGGGCACTGGCAGGCCTTGCGGTTATGCGTAATCACTCAATGCGGAGTATCCGAACATGCCAAAGATGAAAACCAAGAGCGGTGCAGCCAAGCGTTTCCTCAAGACCGCTTCCGGCTACAAGCACAAGCACGCTTTCAAGAGCCACATCCTGACCAAGATGTCCACCAAGCGTAAGCGTCAACTTCGCGGTAGCGAACTGATGCATCCGTCGGACAAAGCAAAAGTCGAGCGCATGCTGCGCGTTCGTTAATCGGTCAAGACTAGAGGAATACACTCATGGCTCGTGTTAAGCGTGGCGTTATCGCTCGTGCTCGTCACAAAAAAATTCTGAAACTCGCCAAAGGCTACTACGGTGCTCGCTCTCGCGTGTTCCGCGTTGCCAAGCAAGCGGTAATCAAGGCAGGCCAATACGCCTACCGTGACCGCCGTCAGCGCAAGCGTCAGTTCCGCGCTCTGTGGATCGCTCGTATCAACGCTGGTGCTCGTCAGAACGGTCTGTCCTACAGCCGCCTGATCGCTGGCCTGAAAAAAGCGGCCATCGAGATCGACCGCAAGGTTCTGGCCGATCTGGCAGTGAACGAAAAAGCGGCGTTTGCTGCGATTGTCGAGAAAGCTAAGGCCGTTCTGGCTTAAGTCCCCGACAATCACCGGGCCATCCCGGTGCTGAACGTCACCAATAGGGGAAGGGCCTTGGCTCTTCCCCTATTTCGTATCTGGAGTCAGTAAATGGAAAATCTGGATGCGCTGGTCTCTCAAGCGCTTGAGGCCGTGCAACAAACCGAAGACGTGAATGCTCTCGAACAGATTCGCGTTCAGTACCTCGGCAAGAAAGGCGAGCTGACCCAGGTGATGAAGACCCTGGGTGACCTGCCTGCAGACGAGCGGCCCAAGGTCGGTGCGCTGATCAATGCCGCCAAAGAGCGCGTCCAGGACGCCCTCAACGCCCGTAAGGACTCGCTTGAGCAAGCTGCATTGGCAGCCAAGCTCGCGGCCGAGCGGATCGATGTCACCCTTCCGGGACGCGGCCAGGTATCTGGCGGTCTGCATCCGGTTACCCGTACTCTCGAGCGCGTCGAGCAGTTCTTCACCCGCATCGGCTACGGCATCGCTGAAGGCCCGGAGGTTGAAGACGACTATCACAACTTCGAAGCGCTCAACATCCCCGGCCACCACCCGGCCCGGGCGATGCACGATACCTTCTATTTCAACGCCAACATGTTGCTGCGCACCCACACCTCCCCGGTCCAGGTGCGCACCATGGAGTCCCAGCAGCCGCCGATCCGAATCGTCTGCCCCGGCCGTGTTTATCGCTGTGACTCGGATATCACGCACTCGCCGATGTTCCACCAGGTGGAAGGCCTGCTGGTCGACGAAGGCATCAGTTTCGCCGACCTGAAAGGCACCATTGAGGAGTTCCTCCGCGTCTTCTTCGAGAAGGACCTGGGCGTGCGTTTCCGCCCCTCGTTCTTCCCCTTCACCGAGCCGTCCGCCGAAGTCGACATGCAGTGCGTCATGTGTTCCGGCAAAGGCTGCCGCGTCTGCAAGCAGACCGGCTGGCTGGAAGTGATGGGGTGCGGCATGGTCCACCCCAATGTTCTGCGCATGTCCGGCATCGATCCCGAGAAGTACCAGGGTTTTGCCTTCGGCATGGGCGTCGAGCGTTTGGCCATGCTGCGTTATGGCGTCAACGATTTGCGCCTGTTCTTCGACAACGACCTGCGCTTCCTCGCGCAATTCCGCTAGGTCGTAGTCCACGTAACGAATTCCTCAGGAGAGCAGGATGAAATTCAGTGAACAGTGGCTGCGGAGCTGGGTAAGCCCGCAGGTTTCCCGCGACGAGCTGGTGGCTCGTCTGTCGATGGCCGGCCTGGAAGTGGACAGCGTCACGCCTGTCGCCGGCGCGTTCAGTGGCGTCGTGGTGGGCGAGGTACTCAGCACCGAGCAGCACCCCGATGCCGACAAGCTGCGTGTATGCCAGGTCAGCAATGGCAGCGAGACTTTCCAGGTGGTGTGCGGCGCGCCCAACGTGCGCCCCGGCCTGAAGATCCCCTTCGCCATGATCGGTGCTGAGCTGCCCGGCGACTTCAAGATCAAGAAAGCCAAGCTTCGCGGCGTCGAGTCCTTTGGCATGCTCTGCTCTGCCAGTGAGCTGCAGATCAGCGACGAGAACGCCGGCCTGATGGAACTAGCTGCCGATGCGCCAGTCGGGCAGGACATCCGGGCCTACCTCGGTCTGGATGATGCCGTCATCGAGCTGGGCCTCACGCCCAACCGTGGCGATTGTCTCAACATGTCTGGTCTGGCCCGTGAAGTGGGTGCCCTGTATGCGGCATCCGTCACCCCTGTAGTGATCAGCCCGGTCGCACCGACTCACGACGAAGTTCGCCCGGTGGACGTGCTGGCGCCGAAGGCTTGTCCTCGCTATCTCGGTCGGGTGGTGCGTAATGTCGACCTCTCCAAGCCCACTCCGTTGTGGATGGTCGAGCGCCTTCGCCGGGCGGACGTGCGCAGCATTGATGCAGCCGTCGATATCACCAACTACGTGATGCTTGAGCTCGGCCAACCGATGCACGCGTTTGACCTTGCCGAAATCAATGGCGGCATCCGTGTGCGCATGGCGGAGGAGGGGGAGAAGCTCGTCCTGCTCGATGGTCAGGAGGTCAGCCTGCGTGGTGACACCCTCGTCATCGCCGACCACGGCCGTGCCCTGGCTATCGCAGGGGTAATGGGGGGTGAGCACAGTGGCGTCAGCGACAAGACCCGCGACCTGTTCCTTGAGGCTGCTTTCTTCGACACCATCGCCGTTGCTGGCAAGGCCCGCTCCTATGGCCTGCACACCGACTCTTCGCATCGCTTCGAGCGTGGCGTGGACTGGCAGCTTGCTCGCCAGGCCATGGAGCGCGCCACTGCGTTGCTGCTGGAGATCGTGGGGGGGGAAGCTGGCCCGATCATCGAGGCTGTAAGTGAGGCAGATCTGCCGAGCGTTGCCCCAGTTATCCTACGTGCCGAGCGTATTGCCCAGATGCTGGGCATGGAGATGGACGCCGCCGAGGTCGAGCGCTTGCTTACCGCTCTGGGTCTGGGCGTCACCTCTATTGCGCCGGGTCAGTGGAAGGTTGCAGTGCCCAGTCACCGCTTCGACATCAGTCTGGAGGTGGATCTGATCGAAGAGCTTGGTCGTCTCTATGGCTACAACCGCCTGCCGGTTCGCTACCCGCAAGCGCGCCTTGCGCCTCGCGCGCGTGCCGAATCTGCAGTCGAGCTGCCGGCCTTGCGTCGCCTGCTGGTTGCCCGGGGCTATCAGGAAGCGATCACCTACAGCTTCATCGATCCCAAGTTGTTCGAGCTGTTCAATCCTGGCGCCAAGCCGCTCATGCTGGCCAACCCCATCTCGAACGACATGGCTGCCATGCGATCCTCGCTGTGGCCGGGTTTGGTCAAGGCGCTGCAGCATAACCTCAACCGTCAGCAGAGCCGTGTTCGCCTGTTTGAAAGTGGCCTTCGCTTCGTCGGCCAACTCGAAGGCCTGAAGCAGGAAGCGATGATCGCCGGTGTCGTCTGTGGCAAGCGCTTGCCGGAAGCCTGGGCCCATGGCCGCGAAGGCGTGGATTTTTATGACGCCAAGGCCGACGTCGAGGCGCTGTTGGGTGCAGCTGGCGCGTTGGACGCATTCAGCTTCGTGTCGGGCGAGCATCCGGCGCTGCATCCGGGGCAAACCGCTCGCATCGAACGAGATGGCAAGCTGGTTGGCTACCTCGGCGCCATTCACCCCGAACTGGCCAAGAGCCTCGATCTTGACCAGCCCGTTTACCTCTTCGAACTCGTGCTGGCTGAGGTCATGAGTGGACGCCTGCCTACGTTCAGCGAGCTGTCGCGCTTCCCCGAAGTGCGTCGCGACCTGGCCGTCCTGGTTGATCGCGAAGTCGCCGCTGAAGCCGTCCTCGATACGATTCGCGAAGCCGCTGGGGAGTGGTTGACGGACCTCAGGCTATTTGACGTCTATCACGGTAAAGGTATTGATCCGCTTAGAAAAAGCCTGGCCGTCGGCTTGACCTGGCAACATCCATCGCGCACTCTTAACGACGATGAGGTGAACACCACAACCCAGAACATCGTCACCTCGCTGGAAGGTAGGTTCAACGCCACGTTAAGGAAGTAGCGTATGGGGGCTCTGACGAAAGCTGAGATGGCTGAACGTCTGTATGAAGAGCTTGGCCTGAACAAACGGGAAGCCAAGGAACTGGTCGAACTGTTTTTCGAGGAAATCCGTCAGGCGCTGGAGCAGAACGAACAGGTGAAATTGTCCGGTTTCGGCAACTTCGACCTGCGCGATAAACGCCAGCGCCCCGGACGCAACCCGAAGACAGGCGAGGAAATCCCGATCACGGCACGCCGTGTCGTGACGTTCCGTCCGGGCCAAAAACTGAAAGCCAGAGTTGAAGCTTATGCTGGAACCAAGTCATAACGACGAACTGCCACCTATCCCTGGCAAGCGTTATTTCACCATTGGCGAGGTCAGCGAGCTCTGCGCAGTCAAGCCCCACGTGCTGCGTTACTGGGAGCAGGAGTTTCCCCAGCTCAACCCAGTCAAGCGGCGGGGTAACCGCCGCTACTACCAGCGCCAGGATGTGCTGATGATTCGGCAGATCCGGGCTCTGCTGTACGATCAGGGCTTTACCATCGGCGGGGCGCGTCAGCGTCTCTCCGGTGACGAGGCCAAGGATGACACCACTCAGTACAAGCAGCTGATACGGCAGATGATTGCCGAGCTTGAAGACGTCCTCGTCGTACTGCGTAAGTGAAAAAAATCCAAAAAAAACCTTCCATAATTCAAAAGCTTAAAGTATAGTTCGCGTCGTTCCGGTGACGGAGCTAGCAACAAATGTCGGGGCGTAGCGCAGCCTGGTAGCGCACTTGCATGGGGTGCAAGGGGTCGAGTGTTCGAATCACTCCGTCCCGACCATATTTAGAAAAGGCTCAAGCCAAAAGGCTTGGGCCTTTTCGTTTTTCGATTAATTTTATTTGATCGATCTAAGGGCTTTTGCTTAAGGACCTCCACCTTGGAGGTTGCCTTTCAATTTTCCCCTCCTCCCTTTGCGGCGCCTGCCTTGGGCGCCTATTGCAGTCCTGCTCTTGCTTATCTCTATAGCTCCATTCGGCTCGCATTAACTGTGATCAGTGAACTGCGTGCGAAACAATAGGCTACCAAAGGGGCGACCATCTGAGGGGGGTTATGAAAGGGAAAATCCAGGCTCGTCAAAAAAGAGAACTTCCCATAAAGTGTCTGTTGGTAGCGTAAGCGCAAGCGGTTGCAGCTTTGCAGAGCTAGAGGCATGAAATTCAGCTTCAGTCGCCCGATAGGCCTGCTTTGTTACTGTTCAGTAGAGCTGTATTACCTCAATTTACTTGCATAGGATGGGCTATTTATGGCCGATATTCCATTTAAGGTGTCTGCAAGGGCCGCTAGACTAATAGGCCGAGAGAACGTTGCGACGTCGCAAGGTGCCATTACTGAATTAGTAAAGAATGCATATGATGCAGACGCGGGCGCATGTGCGGTAATGTTTTTGCCAAGATATAAGCAAGTTCCTCGATCTATATCTGGGCGGCAATACCAAGAGCTGTCTAAGTTTTTACAGGATGCTGAAAGCTATTATGAGGCAGTGGGGCAAGAGTATCACTTGCGCACAGGTTTATCCGGACAATTTTTGGACAGCGTTGCGGCCGCCTTTAAAGATGTATTAGATTTATGGATCGTAGACAATGGTCATGGGATGTCGGCTCAAGTTATAAAAGATCACTGGATGGTAATTGGAACCGATGCGAAGGAGATAAGAGAGCATTCAGTAGGTGGGCGAGTTGTTACAGGGGCAAAGGGAATTGGCCGCTTTGCACTTGACCGGTTAGGGTACGAGTGTGAGCTCTACAGTGGGGAGCATGAAGGGGCAGAAATAATCCACTGGTCTGTTGACTGGGAATGTTTTGAAGGTAGAGGAAAAATTCTAGACGATGTCAGAGCGTCTCTGGACTCTTATGCAGAAGAGCTATGCTCTCTCTATCAAAGAATAGGTATCAAAGAGTATCTGCCAAAGTCTGTGCCTGTTAATGAAACGGACTATGAACCTGTTAGCTTTCTAAAGGGAACAGCCATCAGGATCTCTCACTTGCACGATGTCTGGGACCAGCGTGACAGCTTAAAGCTGAAGCAGACTCTAGAAGCTTTGCTTCCCCCAAGGGAGCGAGGTGGCTTTAATATATATGTTTATGACTATCGAGATATTGCAAGTAGTGGTTGGATTGATAGTTTTCCGCCAGATCAGTTCGATTATAAAATGTTTGCAAAAATTAATGCGAGTGGGAGTGTTGAGTTTGCTATTGAAAGAAAGGAGATAGATCCTTCTAAAATAAGGTCCGCTGTTTTCGATTATAAGGAAATGCAGGTTGATGGTTTTAGGAGGGGGGATTTTTTAATTGGTAGCTATGGCTATAATAAAAGTATTTTTAATCTTCGTTTGACGGATAACGAGAAGAAAGATGTTCTCTCAATTGGTCCTCTTGATTTTACTCTCTATTTTTTTAAGTTGGCTAACCCCTCTGCAGATACTCTAGAACGATATCCACAAAAGAGTTTCGATGTTGCTAAAAGGCGTCGATGGTTAAATAGCTCTGGTGGAATAAGAATTTACCGTGATGGATTTCGGGTGCGTCCTTATGGCGAACCAAATACGCAAGGCTCAGATTGGCTCCTACTTGGACAGAGGGTTGCATCTAATCCTGCCGCAGCGAAACGCATTGGCTGGCGTGTACCCCCACAGCAAGTGGCGGGCACAATTAATATAACAAAACACGAAAATCCATTGCTTGCTGATCAGTCTAACCGCGAAGGTATTATGAATGAGCGAGCGTTTTCAGTATTTCGCTCATTGATTATTTCACTAATCGCAGAGTTTGAGCATGATAGAAGCTATATTTATCGAGTCTTTGACAGGGTCTACGAGGCTGAGCGAGCAGATCAAAAGGATATTGAGGAAGGGAAGCAGCTAGCGGAAGATGCGTTAGCCAATGCTGATAACCCGAAGCCCCCTCAGTTAGAACTAGGGGTTACTAATCCCGAAAGCCTGCATCAAGCAAACGAAGAACTTCTATCTCAGAATCTGAAGATCGCTAAGGCATATAAGACTGAGGAGCAAAGGAACGAAGTACTAAAAGATGAAATCCAAGTAATGCGTGGATTGGCTACGTTAGGAACCGTATTGGTTTCGTTTACGCATGAATTAAAGCAAATTAAAGCCAACATGGATTTACGCTACCGCAGGATGGATAATGCCCTCAAGCGAGTGGTTGATGAGGAGCGTATCAAGACAGTGCCAGAATATGTCAACCCATTTAATATCGTCCAAAGATGGGCGCGTGAGGACGAGAAGGTAGGTAGGTGGGTTGATTTTGCCTTGTCGGCTATTTCGCCAGTTAAGCGTCGGCGTAAGATCATCGATTTCTCTAGTTACTTATTGAACCTTTCTGAGTACTGGGAGGACTTCCTCAAAGCGAAAAGCATTGTCCTTCATATAGTTGATGAACTTGAGCAACCAGCGCTACTATTGGCTCACGAAATAGATTTAGATAGTATTTTCTATAATTTACTTATCAACTCTGTAGAGGCATTTATTCGCCCTCGAGATGCCGAGTCCAGAGATGTTTGGATTAAGGTGGCTTCGGTTAGTCCTAATAGTATAGATGTTATATATAGAGACAATGGCCCTGGCATTTCGGAAGGTTTCACTTCGGTAAGTGATATTTTTTCTTTTGGCGTCTCATCGAAAACTACCGAAGGAACAGAGGTTTCTGGAACGGGCATTGGGATGTGGCTGGTTAAAGGAATTATTGATGACTATTCTGGTGAGGTAAATTTAAATTCAGGCATAGGGGAGTCTGGATTTTCAATCAGCCTAAAATTTCCAGAGTATAAGAAGGAGGGGTAAATATGGATTCGATGGATAGCGGTTGGCGCCCAAGTATCGCTTACGTTGATGAGCATGAGGATGAGCGATCAAATTTTTTTAATGACGCTTTTGATACTGAGTTCTTCAATACTATTTACCTAGTTGCTCCAACTAAGGACCTTGATGAGTTGCTTGATGGCTTGCTTTCTTTAGATATTGATGCTCTTGTAAGTGATTTTAACCTCTCGGAAGCGGGGCCTCTGTCTTATGATGGTGATAAATTAGTTTCCGCATTTATGTCTGTGCGGTGTGATTTCCCCTGTTTTATAAGAACAGCGTATGGCGACCAAGCAATATCTTCGGCTGAGGATGTGAATAGGGTCTACTCTAAAGGTGGCGGCAGGGACAAGGAAGATGGTCGAGATCTTTTTGCTCGTATTGTCCATCAGATAAATAGATATAAATCTCGTCTGCACGCTTGGCAGGAAGAGTTAGACGATCTTAATAACAGGCCCGGTAGGTTAAGTGCCGCAGAGGTGGAGAGGGCCATCGAGCTGGATGGCAAAATAGAGTCTAGTATTTCTAGAAAGTCGTCAATTCCTTCTCATATAAAAAAGCATCTTCTAGAGTTTGATGGTTCTCTTATTGAAGAAGCTGAGAATTTAATCAAACACATGCGATCCGCCCTCAAAGAAGGTGAAAGTAAGTGAGTTTGGTTCACGAGAAGAAGCCTAGTCGTCGACAGATCGAGCTCCGAGAGCCCTATAGTGCTTACCGAGATGATCTAAGAGAAGATTTCAATCAATCGTGTGGCTACTGTGATGACAGTGATCATAGAATGGATCGCATATGCTTTCATATTGATCATTTTGCGCCGAAGAAAAAATTTCCTGAACTTGAGAATGCTTATTCAAATCTTGTCTATGCCTGTCGTTTTTGCAATATACCTAAATCTAATCACTGGATAGGCGATGACCCATTGATTCATAATGATGGTGAAAAAGGATTTGTCGATCCTTGCTCTGATGCATATGCGGAACATATAGGGCGCGAAGCAACAGGTAAGATTATTGGCAAAACGCCACTAGGTTGCTATATAGTCAAGCGCCTAAATCTCGGGCTTCTTAGGCATCAATTGCTTTGGAGAGCAAGGCGTGCAAGGTTGCTTAGAGAAGAAATTTCCCCATTGATCGAAGAGTTTAGAGCGAGAGGCTTTCCTAAAGGAGAGCTGTATGTCGCTTTGTTAGAAAAATTCCGAGAGCTAACAATTAAGATTGAAGAGTATGAGTTTGGTGCGCAAGGCGGATAAGAGAAAAAAGATTCGATTTACTGGGGCGGTTTACACTCCGACAGATATTGCAGTCGCGTTGATAAAAAAAGTTATCTCTCTTGTACCAAGTCGTCCATTAGAGATTTTGGAGCCAAGCGTAGGGGATGGCGTTTTCTTACATGAAATGATAAAGCTGCAGCAAGAGCATAAATTTACTGCAGTAGATATCGATAGTCAGTCTATTGATACTTTGTTAAAAGGCCTAGCAGGCTGCCGTTCATCATTAAATCTGATTTGCAGTGATTTCATAGAGTACGCTCTTAGTAAGAGCTATGTGGGCTTCCGGAAATTCGATATTATTATAGGGAATCCACCCTTTATTCGTGGGCGCCATTTTTCGGAAGAATTTAAAAGCCGCATGGCAGAACTTTCAGCTGTAGCCTCTTATCCTTTAATAGATTTGAAAAATAGCTGGGTCGCTTTTTTGATTGCATCGGGACTTTTAGTATCGCCAGATGGGGTTGTGGCGCTTATTCTTCCCTATGAGCTTATGACCGTAGATTATGGGAGGAAAGCGCTACGATCTCTTTCTGCTGCTTATGAGCGTATAGATCTTTTTATATCAAAAAGTAAAGCATTTCCTTCGATAGACCAGGATGCCGTTATTTTTGTTGGTCAGAAGAAAACAAATAGAAGTAAAGGGCTTTATATTAATCACGTTGAAAGCATGGTTGATCTTTTTAGCCCAGTTGTCCATAAGCTTTCTGCACTTGACCAAAGTAATTCTGGTATTGAGCTTAGCTCCTTTCTCCTTCCCAAAACCACGGTAGAGCTATTAGTGAAGTTGCGAGCTCGTGCAAAAAAAATCTCTGATTTTTCTGGGAGTGCGCCTGGAATAGTTTCGGCGGCTAACGAGTTCTTCATTCTGACAAAGGCTCGAGTCGAAGAGCTTGAAGTTGAAAATTACGTTATCCCAATATTGAAGAAAGGTAGCCTGGCAAGCCATAGACCAGTCTTCGATCATGCAGATTTTAACGAGCTTGAGCGACGCGAACCCTGCTATCTATTGAATATTAAGGGGGAGTTCTCATCGTTAAATGAAAAGCTGCAGGAGTATATTAAGCAGGGTGAGGCTGAGGGGCTTCACAAGCGATATAAATGTCGCAATAGAAAGAATTGGTACGAGGTTCCTATTGTTTCGAGAGAGGTTGGTTTTTTCTTTAAGCGTTCACACCAACTTCCTAAGATATGTATAAATAATGCTAATGTATATCTTACGGATACAGCTTACGGTTTGCGAATTAAGGACGGATACACCATAAAAGGTCTTTGCTATTCTTTTTATAATTCACTGACAATGCTGTTCGCTGAGCTAGATGGACGGTTCTATGGTGGGGGCGTTCTTGAATTGTCGCCAACAGAGTTTCGTGGCTTGCCCCTTGCCTATCATGAGCCTACTGATAAAGAGTTTCAAGAGTTTATCGCGGCGCACGAGCTAGCAAGAGGAGAAGTCAATGAGATCCTCTCGTATGGGGATCGCTGGCTCATTAAAAAGCTGAATATGAGTCCTAAAGATATTTCTGCAGTGCAAGAAGCTCTATCACTAGTCCGCGCGCACCGCATGAGACATGGTGGGTCAATATAGAATTAAAGATTTTAATTTTTGCATCTATTAATGGGTGGTGAGGTTCTTCAGTTTTTGTCAATGGATTTTTATGCCGAATCTTTTCATTGCTCCTCTGTGCTTTCTGGTTTTTAGGTGAAGTAATTCTTGAGAATTAATATTAAACAGGGAGTCGATCAAAAACGACCAAATCGCCCGCTCACTTCTATGTTTTTAGGTTCTGTACGAAAAGTCGGTACAGGTAGAATCGCCACCATGATTGGCTGGATGTCCACATGGCAAGGCGCTACGAACTCCCAGATGCGGGCTGGGAGTTGATCAAGGATCTGGTTGCCCCGGAACAGAAGATGGGCCGACCTCGAAGTGATGATCGGCTGGTGCTCAACGGCATCTTTTGGATCCTCTGCTCCGGAGCCGCCTGGCGTGATCTGCCGGAACGTTTCGGCCCGTGGTCGACGGTTTATCAACGGTTCCGTGACTGGCGAGACGACGGCACGTTTAACCGAGTACTTGAGCGATTGCACGTCCGGCTGAATCAGGAAGGCCTGATCGACCTGGATACGTGGATGATCGACTCCACCGCGGTGCGTGCAACCCGAGCCTCTTCTGGCGCCGGGAAAAAGGGGGGCCAGAAGAACCGGTAGATCATGCATTGGGACGTAGCCGAGGCGGCCTAACCACCAAGATTCACCTGATCTGCGATGCCAACGGGATACCTCTCCGCTTTATGCTGTCACCCGGGCAGGCCAGTGACATTGGCCATGCTCAGCCACTCTTAGATCATGTACGTATCCCCGGAAAGTCGGGACGGCCTCGTAAGCGCTGCCGCTGGTTATTGGCAGACAAAGGCTACGATGCCGAGCATCTGCGCCAGTACTGCGACCGCTACCGCATGCAGCCGGTGATTCCACAGCGCACCATGAAGCGCAAACCCAAGCCAGGACTACCCCGACTGTTTGATCGTCCGAAATACCGGCAGCGGAACATCATCGAGCGGATGTTTGGCTGGCTAAAAGAGAACCGGAGAATTGGCACCCGTTACGACAAGCTCGCCAGGAGTTTTGCCGCAATGGTCACGCTGGCTTGCACGCTGCGATGCCTGCGGCAGTACTTTTCGTACAGAACCTAGTGCATGGGTTGCCCGGGTTTGTGCAGCTATAGCTCCTGCGGTGCGCGAACTCTCTGTGTACGCTGCCTTCGCATCAGCCAGTAGGCTGCCGGCAAAACCAGCATGGACATCAGCGGCGCGGTAATCATGCCGCCGACCATGGGCGCGGCGATGCGCTTCATCACTTCGGAGCCGGCACCGCCGCCCCAGAGGATTGGTAGCAGGCCGGCGATGATCACGGCTACTGTCATCACCTTAGGCCGCACGCGCAGCACTGCGCCTTCACGAATTGCCTCCAGTAGGGCCGGATCACCGATGCGACCGGCATCCATACGCGCATGCCAGGCATTCTTCAGGTACAGCAGCATGATCACCCCGAACTCGGCCGAGACCCCGGCCAGGGCAATGAAGCCCACACCGGTGGCCACCGACAGGTTGAAGCCGAACCAGTAGAGCAGCCAGATGCCGCCCGACAGGGCGAAGGGCAGGGTGGCCATGATCAACAGGGCCTCGTCGAAGCGGCTGAAGGTCAGGTAGAGCAGCACGAAGATGATCAGCAGGGTCGCCGGCACCACCCAGGTCAGCCGCGCATTGGCGCGTTCGAGGAACTCGAACTGGCCGGAGTAGGAGACGGTCATGCCGGCGTCCAACCGCACACGCTCGGCGACGCGCTGTTGCAACTCGCGCACGGTGGAAGCCAGGTCGCGCCCGCGGACATCGACATAGACCCAGCCGGACAGTCGCCCATTCTCGCTGCGCAGCATCGGCGGACCTTCGCTCAGGCGAATCTCGGCTACCGTGCCGAGGGTGATCTGCTGACCGCTGGCGGTGAGCACCGGCAGTCGCCGCAGCGCCTCCGGGCTATCGCGCCACTCCCTTGGATAGCGCAGGCTGATGGGGAAGCGGGCCAGCCCCTCGACGGTCTCGCCAATGTTGCTGCCGCCGATGGCGCCGGCCACCACCGACTGCACATCGGCGATGCTCAGGCCATAGCGCGCTGCGGCCAGACGATCGATCTGGATGTCGACATAGCGGCCGCCGGTGAGGCGTTCGGCCAGCGCTGAGCTGACCCCGGGCACCGCCTTGGCCACGGCCTCGATATCGCGGGTTATGCGCTCGATGTCGCCCAGCGAGGTGCCGGAAACCTTGACCCCGATCGGGCTCTTGATCCCGGTGGCCAGCATGTCGATGCGGTTGCGGATCGGTGGTACCCAGATATTGGAGAGCCCGGGAACCTTCACCGCGCGGTCTAGTTCCTCGATCAGCTTCTCCGGCGTCATCCCGTCGCGCCACTGCTCGCGCGGCTTGAACTGCACCGTGGTCTCGAACATCTCCAGCGGCGCCGGATCGGTGGCGGTCTCCGCCCGCCCGGCCTTGCCGAATACCCGCGCCACTTCCGGCACCGTGAGGATCATGCGGTTGGTCTGCTGCAGCAGCTGGCTGGCCTTGCTGGCCGGCAAGCCGGGTAGGGCAGAAGGCATGTACAGCAGGTCGCCCTCGTCCATGGGCGGCAGGAACTCCCCGCCGAGTTGGCTTAGCGGCCAGAGGCTGGAGAGGAACACCACAACGGCCATGGCCAGCGTGGCCTTGGGCCAGGCCAGCACCCACTCCAGCACCGGCCGGTAGGCCTCGATCAGCCAGCGATTCAACGGGTTCTGCTGTTCGTTGGGGATATGCCCGCGAATCCAATAGCCCATCAGCACCGGCACCAGGGTGACTGAGAGCCCGGCGGCGGCGGCCATGGCATAGGTCTTGGTGAAGGCCAATGGGCCAAACAGCCTGCCCTCCTGGGCCTCCAGGGTGAACACGGGAAGGAACGACAAGGTGATGATCAGCAGGCTGAAGAACAACGCCGGCCCAACCTCGGCCGAGGCTTCGCCGATCACCCGCCAGTGCGCTTCACCCCGGAGCTGCTCACCGGGGTGCCGGGCCTTCCAGGCCTCAATGTGCTTGTGCGCGTTCTCGATCATCACCACGGCGGCATCGACCATGGCGCCGATGGCGATGGCGATGCCACCGAGCGACATGATGTTGGCATTGATGCCCTGGTAGCGCATGACGATGAAGGCCATGAGGATGCCCAAGGGTAGGGTGATGATCGCTACCAGCGAAGAGCGCAGGTGCCAGAGGAAAATCAGGCAGACCAGGGCAACCACCGCGAACTCTTCCAGCAGCTTATAGCTGAGGTTGTCGATGGCGCGATCAATCAGCTGCGAGCGGTCATAGGTAGTGACCACCTCGACACCGGCCGGCAAGCTGCCCTTCAGGCTGTCCAGCTTGGCCTTCACCGTAGCAATGGTGTCCTGGGCATTCTTGCCGGAGCGCAGGATGACCACGCCGCCGACCACTTCGCCCTGGCCATCCAGCTCGGCAATGCCGCGGCGCATTTCCGGGCCAAGCTGAATGGTGGCTACCTGGCCCAGCAGCACCGGCACGCCGCTGGCCGAGGCCCGCAGCGGTACGTTGCGAAAGTCCTCCAGGCTCTGCAGGTAGCCGGAAGCCCGCACCATGTATTCCCGTTCGGCCAGTTCCAGAATGGCACCACCGGTCTCCTGATTGGCGCTTTTCAGTGCGGCCTCGACCTCCTGCTGAGTCACGCCATAGGCCACCAGCTTCTGCGGGTCGAGCAGCACCTGGTATTGCTTGACCATACCGCCGAGGGTGGCCACCTCGGCTACGTTGGGCAGGCTCTTCAACTCATACTTGAGAAACCAGTCCTGCAGTGCCCGCAGCTGGGCCAGGTCATGCCGGCCGCTGCGGTCGACCAAGGCGTACTGGTAGATCCAGCCTACACCGGTGGCATCCGGGCCGAGGGTGGTGGTAACGCCCTCGGGCAGGCGCTCCTGGGCCTGGTTGAGGTACTCCAGTACCCGCGAGCGGGCCCAGTAGAGGTCGGTGTCGTCTTCGAACAGCACATAGACGAAGGAGTCGCCAAAGAACGAGTAGCCGCGCACCGTCTTCGCCCCCGGCACCGAGAGCATGGTGGTGGCCAGCGGATAGGTCACTTGGTTCTCGACGATCTGCGGCGCCTGCCCGGGAAAGCTGGTTCTGATTATGACCTGGGTGTCAGATAGGTCCGGCAGTGCATCCAGCGGGGTGCTGCGCACCGACCAGATGCCCAGGACGCTGATGAACAGGGTGGCCAGCAGCACTAGGAAGCGATTGCCGATCGACCAGTGGATCAGGCGCGCGATCATGGCTGCTCCCCCTGCTTGTCGAGCCGCTCGATCAGCAGCCCGCTATCCGTCAGCCGTGCGCCGATGCGCACGTGGTCGCCCGGCTTGAGACCGGCGGCCACCGAAGGACCGGCCAGGGGAAAGGGCATGGTCATGCCGGGCATGTTCAGGCTCTCGAAGGGACCATGCTCCAGGGTGATCCGTTGGCTATCCAGCGCCCGGATCACGCCATGGGACTCGTGCAGCCCCGGGGCGAGCGGCTGCTCCGCCTTGCCGGCCATGACGCCCTGCAGGCTGGCCTCGGAGTCGATCAGGAACTGGCCGGAGGTGACCACCGACTGGCCTTCCGCGAGACCGGACAGCACCTCCAGGCGGCCATCGGCCTCGCGGCCCAGGGTGATTTCCTGGGGACGGTAGCGTCCGTCGTCTTCGGC
Source organism: Pseudomonas sp. zfem003 (assembly GCF_032621675.1). Taxonomy (NCBI): domain Bacteria; kingdom Pseudomonadati; phylum Pseudomonadota; class Gammaproteobacteria; order Pseudomonadales; family Pseudomonadaceae; genus Pseudomonas; species Pseudomonas sp. zfem003. Next base: position 342,973 of record NZ_JAVYJG010000009.1, read on the forward strand.
CAGCATCACCAGCGCCCGCTTGCCGGTGCGGATCACCGCCTCGCTGGGCACCAGCAGCGCGGGCTGCTCGGCTTCGCTGTTCAGGCGCACGGCGGCGAACATGCCGGGGCGCAGTTTGCCTGTCGGGTTGGGCAGCTCGCTGCGTACGGTGACGGTGCGGGTCTGTGGGTCTGCACTCGGCAACAGGGCGATGACGCGGCCTTGCAGCGGTTGCCCGGGAAAGGCCGTCAGGCTGGCGTTGATCTCGCTTCCGACCTGAACCGTTCCGGCCATGGCCTCGGGTATCGCCGCATCGAGCCAGACCGTGGACAGGCCGTTGATCCGCGCCAGATCCTGGCCGGCTGCAACGGTCATCCCGGCACGCACCTCCAATGCCTGCAGCTCACCACTGATGGGCGTGGTGAGGGTCTGCAGCGCCCGAGGCTTGCCGCTGCGGCGCACCTGTTCGATCAGCGCGTGCGGCATGCCGAGCAGGCGCAAGCGCCCCTGGGCCGCGTCGATCAGGCGGGCGTCGGCTGTCGCCAGCACGGCGAGAAACTCCAGTTGCGCGGCGGACCACTCGGGTATCAGCAGGTCGACCAGGGGGGTACCTGCAGGCAGCACATCGCCCGGGGCGCGTCCATAGACCCGCTCGACAAAGCCGCCGGCACGGGCCTGCAGGTTTGCCACCTCACGCTGGTTGTAGGCCAGGGAACCGACGGCCTCGATGCCCGAGGGCAGTACACCGCGGATCACTGTTGAGGTTCGCATTCCGAGGTTTTGCACGGCTTGAGCGGAGACGCTCAGAACAGACGAATCCTTCTCAGATCCCGCGTATTTGGGGAGAAGGTCCATATCCATGAAAGGTGACTTGCCCGGTTTATCGAAGCGTTGCTCCGGTTGCATCGGGTCGTACCAATAGAGCACTTGGCGCTCATCTGTCGGTACGCTGCTTGGTATGGCGTCATGTTTGGCCTGCCTCTGGGCCAGCCAGTAGCCACCGCCTGCCGCGCTAATCCCCACAGCCAGCAAGGCGACTGCAAATCCAAAAGACGATATCTTCATTTCAGTCCCTCCACATAGGCGTAATACAGGCTTGCGGAGAGCTGGTTCAGCTTGCGCTGCTGTTCGATCTGCCGCAGCTGCGCCTCGATCAGATCGCGCTGGGCGGTGATGACGGATGTCAGTTGGCTGTTGCCGGCCCGGTAGGCGGCCAGTTCGAGATCGGCGCGTTTGCTTAAGAGCGGGATCAGGGTTTTTTCGGTGCGCGCCAGAGTCCTGCGCAATTGCTCAAGCTCGGCAAGGCCGCCTTCCAGTTCAGCCTGATGGGCGCGCAGTAGCGCCTCCTGCTCGGCTTCCATCTGCGACACGCTTTGTTGTCTGGCCTTGATCTTGGGCCCCTGACGTGTACCTACGAACAACGGCAGGTCAAAGGTGAATTGCACCATCACCATATCGCCGAACTGGTTGTCGCGATTGTTGTAGGCAAATTCGACTCCCCAGTCGGGGGTCTTCTCGGCGATGGCCTCGTTCAGCTCGGCGCTAGCCTCGCCGACCCGGGCTGAGGCTGCTCGCAGTTCGGGGTGCGAGGCCATGCGTTGTTGCAGGTGGGGTACCGTTAGCCTCAGCTCGGGTACATCGCCTTGCAAAGGCTGCTCGGCCTCGTTGCCGATCCAGCGGCGCAGCTTGGCGCGAGCAACTGCGACATCCCGATTCAGCTCATCTCGCCGATCTTGTAACGCCAAAGCTTCCTGGTCGGCCTGTAACAGCTCGCCAGGCTGGGCACCACCACCGGCAATCAGCGATTGCACGGTCGAGCGGAGCATCTCGATCTGACGATCCAGCTGATTGAAGAGGCCAACGCTGCGCTCTGAGTAGTAAACGTCCAGCCAGCTCAATGCCGTCAGGCGCTTGATTTCCAACTGCATGGCACGTTGCTCAGCTTCGGCTCGTGTCATGGAGGCTTCAGCCAGTTGGCGACGGGCCAGACGCTTGTCGCCGTTGGGTACCTCCTGCATGAGTCCAATGCGGCGCATGGTCATGGAGTCACGATTAAGTGTGTAACGATCCGGGCCTTCGATCGGCAGGTTGTCGATGCCTAGAATCAGCTTGGGATCGGGCAGGGCGTCTGCGGGCCCTATGGCCTGCTGTGCCGAGGCAACCTGGGCTTGCCGTGCAAGGTTCTCAGGTGCGCGCTGTTCGGCGAGTGCCTGCGCTCGTTCGAAGGTCAGGGGCTGCGCCTGCGCGGCAACCCAGGGAACTGCCCAGAATGCGGCAGCTAACACACCGAGATAGCCACGGCGCGGGAAAAGGAAAGCGGACATGCTTTCGCCTCCAATGCGATTGATCGGGGTCGCTACCATGAAGCCTTGGCCGCGACGATGCGCCTGGTTTGAGGCGCGGGATGATCACTGCATTAGACGAAACGAGGAGGGCGCCAGAGTCCTGTGGGCTCTCGCTTGATCACCGACTGGGTCAGCAATATTTCGGGGCGCGAGGGAAGAGGGGATATGCTCTTGATCACGGTGGTCTGGAGAAGACCTCCAGTCTTGCATTCCTGACCAGATTTGCAGGGTGACTTACTGGCCAGTCCATCAGACTTGTCCATCTGCTCGCAGCACGGAGCATCAGCCGTTGCATGGCCCTGATGATCGGTGTTCTGCATCGGGCAAGGTTGTGCCGGCATGCTGAAAGCCACACCGCCAAAGGTCGGCAGCAAGAGGCTAGCAATCATTAGCAGGATCAATCCAATCCGACGCACAGCAATTCACCAGGCGGGGCAATAGGCCGACGATAGCAGATTGCTCCGAGGCATGAACGCTCCCTTTGGCGATAACAGCACTTCGTTGACTTGGATCAAATAGGGTGTCAATTAGCAGGCCGAAGGGTAGGGTGCAGAAAACAAGAGGGACTATCAGGTGATTGCATCACAGACCGTCGGTTGGCACGGCAAAGCCTGGATATCTCCAGGCTTTGGAGTGTTTTCCGGACAGGTAGGCAATCATGATTGGCACCGGCACATGGCCCACCAGATCACCATTGGCATCAATCACGACTTGAGGGTGACTACACCTGATGGCAGCGTCACGGCCCGAGCCATTTGCATCCAAGCGGGCGTAATTCATCAAATCGAAGCAGTAGAGGTTGTTTCGATTTACCTTGACGCGCTTTCTGAGGAGGCGGAGGCGTTCAATGCCCCCACGAGCATCTTGCCTATCGAAGTGCACAACATCTTGGCTTTGCAGAGACTGCTGGCAACTCCTAGTATCACCGCCCAGCAAATGCGAGGTGCGGTTCGCCAGTTTCTTAATCTCCCCCATGTTCCGATCATCGATCCACGCTTGCGGCTTGTACTTGAAGCCTTAAGCAAACCCGCCAATGGCAGACAGGAACTGGCCGATCTGATGCACCTGTCACCGACTCGCTTTTCTCATTGGTTTGTTGAACAGACCGGGTTGCCATTGCGCAGTTACCGAAAATGGCTTCGTCTGGTTACAGCACTCCAACTCATTACAGCAGGCCAAAGTCTGACCATGGCCGGCCATGCGGCAGGGTTCTCGGATTCCGCGCACTTTTCTCGAACCTTTCGCAGCCTGTTTGGCCTCGATCCATCTTCAGCGCTGAGCCAGATCAGTCTCAGCAGCTGAAATCAGCTTTTTCGTTCAAGCCAGCGCCGTAGGAGCCTCTTATCGTAAGGTACTCAAGAGGAGGGCCGCATGATGACCAATTGCTTCAGGTTCATGGTTCGCTGGTTCAGCTATCCGGTCATTTTTGGTGGTACGGCTGGCTGGATGATCTGGCTGCTGTACAAGGGCTTGCCATATTGGCCCAGCACAGCCCTCATCGCGGCATCTGGAATTATTCTGGTCGCTATATTGGAGCGCCTACAACCATTCCGTAAGAGCTGGCTTGCCGACCACCAAGATACACTGACCGATATGCTTCACATGGTGGTGAATCTGTCCGTCATCCAGTTCACCGCCACGTTTCTGGCTCGGCTGGGTGATTTGATGCCTGACGCCGCGCGTACCTTCCCAACGGATTTGCCGCTGTGGGCACAATTGTTCATCGTAGCCATGGTTTTGGATATCAGTCTCTATGCCATGCACCGATTCAGCCATTACGCACCATGGCTATGGCGCCTGCATGAACCACACCACAGTGCAGAGCGCCTCTACTGGATGAATGGCGAACGCCGGCATCCACTGCATGCGGCGATCATGGCGGGCCCTGGACTCTTGGTGCTCTTTGCGATGGGAACACCTTCTGCTCTTGTCGCAACCTGGTTCGGCATCCTCACAGTGCATCTCGCATTTCAGCATTCCAACCTGGACTACTCGCTAGGCTGGATGCGTAATGTGATTGGCGTCGCTGAGACACACCGCTGGCACCACAAGCGGGAGTTCGAAGATGCTCAGGTTAACTTCGGCGAGTTCCTGCTTCTGTGGGACCACCTGTTTAGGACCTTCTACGATGGGACAGACAAACTCGGCGATGCTCAAGTAGGGCTGCAAGAACGTGACTATCCAACGCGATATGGGGCTCAACTGGTAGCTCCGTTTAAGCGGATGTCTCAAAGTCGCAGGATTCGCAACACTCCTTCGGCACAAAGCTAGCTAGAGTCCGGTAAACCAGAAGCGGGTAGGGCTATGGGGCAGGCCATAGCCCTCTGCACTACACTGCCAGCGTTTAGTTCTCCAAGAATGGAAGAAACTATGCTCGATTACTTTGCACTGGGTTTATTGATTTTTGTTGGGCTGGTGCTGTTTTACGGGATGATTGTCATCCATGACATCCCTTGCGAAATTGCCCGGCAGCGCAACCACCCCCATCAGGATTCGATCCATGCAGCCGGCTGGGTCAGTATGTTCACATTGCATGCGATCTGGCCGTTCCTGTGGATATGGGCAACCCTTTACCGGGAAGATCGCGGATGGGGCTTCGGCGATAGCAGCCCGCAAAGCCGTGTCGTTCGCCTAGAGCAACAGGTAGCTGAACTACAGCAGCGTGTCGAACGGCTGGAGGGTATGCAGGGGCGGCACTAGATTCGGGGGAAATCGATTCCTGCGAGAGAATCTGAACGATGGACTTTTGCTCGTGCTCACCGTCTTAGGATATCAGCCTTCAGGCACCGCGGAGCGTGCGGACAAAAGTGATCGGGGCAGGTCATTAGGGTCCGTCTAACGCATGCAGCTTAACTCTAAAGTATATCGTGAAAGAGCGATTTTATAATCGCTCTATAATCGCTCTATAATCGGCTATAAAGCCCAATCTAGAACACCTCCATCGCCTCAGCCTTGGCCCGGGAGGGGCAGGGAGAGAGCTCACGTCAGAAAGTCTGATCAGTTGCCCATGTGTGGATTTTTCAAGGAAGCCTTAACAAGTGGAAGAGCGCGGCGACCTGTCACACTCGAGCCTAGTCGATGAGGATACGAGCCGCGTGAGATCACCAAACAGTTCAGGCCTAGGCAGACAGCCTTAGCAGCGATACACCGCGTCCTTGCCGGAGTCTCTTTGGGTACCAAGGCTTTGGATGTCAGCGTTGGACTATCAGCGGCCTCATTGCATATCAGATATTTTCACTAAGCCGTTATTATTGATGGAAGAGACTAGGATCGATGTCCCACATTGACTTCCAAGAAGCAGATGGAGTCCCACATTGCCTTCCAAAGCGCCAACGAAGTCCCAAGTTGCCTTCCAATGCAATCAAGAAACAGGTCAAATCCGGCCAAAAGTCCCAGATTGCCTCCCGCGAAAGCAAATCTGGACTACTCGTTGGGCTGGCTACGGCGCGTCATCGGCGTTGCAGAAACACACCGTTGGCATCACAAACGCGACTTCGAGGATGCGCAGGTCAATTTCGGTGAGTTCTTGCTGGTGTGGGATCAGCTGCTTGGAACCTACTATGACAGCGTAAGCAAGCCCGGCAGCGCCGAAGTAGGACTGCATGACCGGAACTATCCGACAGGCTATGTGGGTCAGCTTGTTGAGCCGTTCAGAAGCCAGTAGCTTGCACGGTGTCGCTGGCGACTGGTTGGTTAATGAGGATCGGCCGGCATGAGTTCAATCAAAGGCCTCAGTTGAGCTCTGACGCTGGCCAGCCAATTGCCCAGTTCCACCAGATCCTCATCAAGCGACTCGGCTTCCTCCCAGATACTGCCGCCTTCCGTCACAGACACCGATAGTGCCGCACCATCGAGCACCGTTTTCGCCATGGCATGTACCCGCAGGAGGCCATCCCTGAGGCCGCCGATGTTGTTCATTTCCTTCAGCAGCAGATCCAGCCCATCGACTAGACGCAGCAACTGGATGGTGTCGTAGTCGTCATGCAAACGCTCCAGCGCCTCGGCATCTACCTCGCCGTAGGGCGTGACGCGAAATGACGCAGGAGGAATGTTCATCAGGTCATCTCCTCGGTTTCCGCAGTACCGAGCTTGCCAGTGCGGATGGACCCGGCTGCCTGCTGGAACACCGAGTCTTTGATCCAGGGCTCCGGCGGCCGGTTGAGCTTGAGGTTGAACTCGCCGAAACGCTTGACGTTGCTGGTCAGGTAGGGGCTGAGGAAGGACACATCCTCATCGGTGAACTGCCAGCCCTCGCGGGCCAATTTCTGCAGGTTCCGCATCATGTCCACAGTGTTCTGCAGGATCACCGACGAGGCCACCATGTCGTTGTAGCGCAGTCGCTTCTGTTGCTCGTCCGGATCGTTCTCGGCGATCACGTCGCCGCCGAAGGACAACCACTTGGAGAATCCGTTGTAGGACTCGATCTTGTTGGTGTTCGCGGTAACCTCCTGGCGCAACTCGCGACTGCCGATCCAGTTGAGCAGGAAGATCGTACGGATCACGCTGCCCAGTGCCTGTGCCGCGTGGTAGAGCTTGTTACGCCGGCTGTAGGAACCGAGTTTTCGCAGCAACATAGGCGAGGAGATTTTGCCCGCCTGGATCGATAGCGCGACCTGCATCAAATCCTGCCAATGGGTTTCAATCAGGTGCCAGTCGGCGGTGTCGGTGAACAGGCGGTTGATATGCTTATACGCAGCGCCGCGATCCGGCCGGCACATCACCAGGTCGCGCCAATTGCGGATGCGTGGCATCAGGTTGATGCCCAGCAGATGGGTGAAGGCGAACACCGTGGCCGACTGGCCCTGGGTATCGGAATACACCGTATCAGCTTCGACGCTGAGATCGGCCTTGAGCAGCCCCTCGATTACATAAATTGCCTCCCAGATGCCCGGGGGGATGAAGTGTTGGAATACAGCGATGTAGTTGTTGGCCACGTGCCGATAGGCCACGGCTCCCATCTTGCGGTAGCGGAAGTGGTAGCCGGCCAGCAGGTTGTCGTCATAGAAGTCGAACTGGGTGCCGTCCGCAGCCACCGCCTTGCCATCGCCCCAGAGCTTGGGCAGATCGAGCTGTAGATAGAGTTCCACTAGCTCGCGGTTAGCCTTGTCCAGTTTCTCCAGCGAGAGGTGACGGCGATTGGTATAGGAAAGCATGTGCGGGGTGACATTACCGGCCAGATGCCGCGCGGCCTGGCTGGGGCCGAGGTTGCAACCCATGGCGAAGATCGTCATCAGGTAGCGCTCGGCAGGTTCTTTGAGCTTTGGCTCGTTGCCGGACATCGGCCCGAAATGTCGAGTGAACTGAATCCAGTGCTCGATGTTGGCCATGATGTCGAGTACGTGCCTGGCCGGCATGCGTTGCATGAGGGCCGTCTGTAGCGAGATGGCCGATGGCGGGATGTCGCGCGCCGTCACTCGGCGCAATACCGGTTCGCCGGCTTCGTTGATCGATACGTCCCCTCGGCAAGAGGGGAATTTGTCATCCAGTTGCTGCGCGGTTTCCTCCAACTGGGTCTTGAGGGAGGTAACAAATTCCTTCGCCGTGCCAGGCAGTTCCATCTTTTCGCAGTAGGCCGGTAGTCGCTGGAGACATTCGTCCCAGGGTAGCAACTGCTTGCGATAGTCGGCGAAGGATTCCGACCCTTGTACGCACATGTCACCGGATCGCAGTTCGTTGGCCAGGTAGGAGAATACGCAAACTTCCAGATAGCGCCGGTTGGTCGGTGGCCCCTCACTGGCAGGACGACGAACGACCTTGACCCAGCGCTCCGACGCAAACGACAAGTCGACGTGCTCGTCGATCCACTCGCGGTGCAAATTCTCGCTGTCCTGTATCAGTTGAAGTGCCTGAACCAGCGACCTATCCTGAGTCGTGGGCTCCAGTTGGAGAAGGTGGCTGAGACGGAACAACAGCGAGCGATGGGACCTGAAATGCTTCCAGATCAACGGCAGGTAGTTATTACCGCCGGTAGCCTGGACTTCGGCACAGGTTTCGCGCAACCGTTCCAGGTTGCCGTCGGGGGAGAGGTATTCCCGAATCAGGCTACCTGCCTCTTGGTCATCCGGCTCCTGAACCAAAATCTGCACCACACCGTCCAGGGTGGCCGCCAGCTGCTCCAGCTTCTGACGTTGCCGTGCTTGGATTTGCTCTAGTTCTTCCTTGGCACGTTTGTGAATCGTAGAGATTCGCCGGATGAACATCTCGGCTAGGTGATCCCGAGTCCGCACGCGCATCCGATAGATCAAGGCAAGCATCAGCGTGTAACGCTTCGGCAGCGAACAGTCCTTAAGCTCGGCGACGTCCGACGCCGCAGCTTGGGCAGCGAAGTGGCGGATTTTGGTATCGACGACTCCATCAAAAATGGCATCTAGATTCCCAAAGCTCTCGAGCCAAGCCATGTGATCTATCAGCACTTCCAAGTGTTTGCGGGATGGCTTCTTGGGTGCCTGCTTGAGGGCGTTGAAGTCACTTTGGCGTCGCCCGAAATCCGTTTCGAGCAGTTCTTTCAGTTTGTAGACCACCTCAATTGGCGCCCTGGTCACAACGAGATTGAATAGCCGCTCCTGCATTGCAACTAAGGCATCCTCAGCAGCGTCATTGAGGGTGGAATAGGCTGGGAGTTCGTAGCTGCGCTGCAGCAACTCGCCGATCAGCACATTGATGATATCCGCCCGCTGGTCGAGTACCTCGGCAGATTCGTGCGCAAGGTGGAGAGCTATGGTGAGCGCTTCACTACCATAGAAAGCCTTGATCTGGAGGTACTCACGAATGGCCGCCTGATGCCTATAAAAAGTACGCGAGTTGGTATAGCGGGAAGTGATACGAGGGCCAAAACCGAGTGTATTCCTGATGTGGCCAGTGATTTCTGGAGGTATCTCGTCTAGGGGAGGAAAGTAATGGAGCTCTTGGAATACCTTGAGCTGGACTGCCAGCCCAAGGGAAAGGGCTGGGCTACGAGCTGTCCTGGAAATCCAGTCAAGCTCTCCTGAGGAAAGCGAATAGTTGCGGTGTAATTCCTTAGTACTGAGGGTAGTCGCTAGCCGTGGATATGCCGTTCTCTCCAAAGCCGCCATCGCTCAGCCCCCATGCATGCAAATAGATCAGCATAGACGCTTACGGGCATGAGGCAGGCGAGACAAACAGATCAAATGAAATTCTATTTACATCAATAGGATAGGATCCCTATGTCCTAATTTTCCTTTATCTCGGCATGCCCCCGCAAGGGCCCGGCGCTGTTGATCCAGGCCGGGCTGCTGTTCTTCGCCCTGTCGGCCCTGCTGCAAGCCGGCTTCGCCGAGGGCACCTCGCTGCCCTACCTGCTGGGCGCCTTCGCGGTGATGGGGCTGGGCTGGGCCTGCATCCTCGGGCCGTCCACGGTGCTGGGCATCTCCTCGGTGCCGCAGAAGGTGGGCTCGGTGGCCATGGGCTCGCTGATGACCCTGCACAATGTCGGCGGCGGCCTCGGCCTGGCGGTCGGCGTGGGCCTCTACCGCGCATTCGCCGCCCACGAACTGGCCGGCGCCACCGGCGTGCCGGCGGATACCGACTGGCTGGCCCGTGCGGCGGCCGCGCCGGAGCAGGGCGTGGCACTGCTGGGCGCGCATCTGGCGCAGGCCCCGGAGGTGCTGCAGGGCTGGGTGCACGGCGCCTTCCTCCAGGGCTACCAGGCGGTGATGCTGTTCCTCGCCGCCAGCGTGCTGCTGGTCTGGGCCAGCGTCGCCTTGCTGCTGCGTGCCCAGGTGGCCGCGCCCGCCGAGGCGGCTGCCGAGCAGGAGCCCAGCCATGGCAAGGCGTGACGGTCGCCTGCGCCTGGGTGCCTTCCTCTCCGGCTCCGGCGCCCATGCCGGCAGCTGGCGCCACCCCCGGGCGGACGCCGACGCCTCGATCAATTTCGAGCGCTACCGGCACTACGCCCAGACCCTGGAGCGCGGGCGCTTCGATGCGCTGTTCCTCAACGACAACGTGGCGGTGGGCGAGCTGGACCCGCGCGTGCTGCGCAGCAGCGCCTACAGCCTGCGCTGGGACCCCTTGACCCTGCTGCCGGCGCTGGCGGTGGTGACGCAGCACATCGGCCTGATCGCCACCGCCAACACCAGCTACAACGAGCCCTACAACATCGCCCGCAAGTTCGCCTCGCTGGATCACCTGTCCGGCGGCCGCGCCGGCTGGAACCTGGTGACGGCGCTGATCGGCGGGGAGAACTTCAACCGCGCCGAGCACCTGCAGCATGCCGACCGCTACGCGCGCGCCGGGGAGTTCTTCGAGGTGGTCACCGGGCTCTGGGACAGCTGGGCGGACGACGCCTTCCCCCTGGACAAGGCTTCCGGCACCTGGCTGGAACCGGCGCGCATGCGCGTGCTGGACCACGAAGGCGAGCACTTCCGCGTGCGCGGCCCGTTGAATGCACCCCGGCCGTTGCAAGGCTGGCCGGTGATCGCCCAGGCCGGTTCCTCCGAAGCCGGTCGCGCCCTGGCGGCGCACACCGCCGAGCTGGTGTTCACCGCCCAGCAGACCCTGGAGGAGGGCAAGGCCTTCCATGCCGATATCCACCAGCGCCTGGCGTTGGCCGGGCGCGAGGAGGGTGAACTCAAGGTGTTCCCCGGCCTGGCCCCGGTGGTGGGGCGCACCGCCAGCGAGGCGCAGGAGAAGCACGAGGAATTGCAGGCGCTGGTGGACCCGGAGGCGGCGCTCAAGGCGCTGTCCTTCCTGGTGGACATCGGCATCGACCTGGAACGCCTGCCGCCGGATGCGCCGGTCGTACTGCCCGACCCGCTGCCGGTCACCGAGCGCCACAAGAGCCGCCAGCAACTGGTGATCGACCTGATCCGCCGCGAGAAGCCCACCGCCGCGCAGCTGCTGCGTACGCTAGGCGCCGGCGGCCATCGCCTGCTGGTGGGCACGCCGAGCCAGATAGTCGAGGAGATGGCCTGCTGGTACGAAGAGCGCGCGGCGGATGGCTTCAACCTGCTGTTCACCCACCTGCCGGGCGGGCTGGAGGACTTCGTCGACCTGGTGATCCCGGAGCTGCAGCGTGTGGGGCTGTTCCGCCGCGAGTACGAAGGCCGCACCCTCCGCGAAAACCTCGGCCTGCAACGCGTCGCCAACCGGCATTTCGCGTAGCGCGGCCAGGCTGTCGGAATGCCCGGACTGCAATCCGGGCGTTCCGCTCCGGCGTGGTGATCGAGGCCGAAGAGCGGTAGATTTCCCGCTTTCATCACGGAGCGGCAGCACATGGACAACCCTTTCCAATCCCCGACCACCGATGTCCGCACAGAGAGGGGCGGCAGCACGTCGAGCCCTGCATCCCTCGTGCTGCGCCTTGCGTTCCCCATCGAGCAGGCGTGACCGGACATGGGCGCCTGGGGCACGGGGCTGTATTCCGATGACACGACCTGTGATGTGCGGGATGACTACATCCAGCACCTGAAGCACGGACTTTCCCACAGCGAGGCCTGCCAGAAGGTCCTGGGCCGCCATGCCGCACGGCTGGGCGAGCCTGAGGTGGCCTGCCTGGTGCACTTCGCCCTGGCCGACACGGCCTGGAAGTACGGCCGGCTGGACGAGACGCTCAAGGACAAGGCGTTGTCGCTGCTGCGCGCGGGCGGGGACCTGTCCGTGTGGGAGCGCGATGCGCCCGGGGAGGTGCCGGCCCGCCGCAAGGCCCTCAAAGCGCTAGAAGCCAGGCTGGCTACCCCTCAGCCGGCGGAAAAGCCTGTGAAGGTGTCGCCGCCCAAGCCCAGGAAGGTCCGTACCACGGCGCCTGTGGGCTCGGTCTTCTCGCTGGATTTGCCCAGCCAACGCCAGGTGCTGCTGGTCCTGGTGGGTTTCGTCGAGCTGGAGAAGAGCATCGACCCGGTGTTCTCGGTCCTGGCTCAGCCCATCGCCTCAGCTGAATCCCTGCCCATTCGAATCACTGGCGATGCCCCGACACTGGTGCTCTCGAAGGGCTTTCGGCAGCCATTCCGGCACGTTGCGATCCTGCCCCGGGATGAACGAAAGGACATCCTCAGCGGGCTGACGCGCCTGGACATCACCGTCGAAGCGGCGCTGCCGTTCCAGCGGGAGCACACGGTGTGGCTGGCATTGGGGCGCATAGCCAGCGAGGCCGACGCGCACCTTTGAGACGGGTGAACGGGCAGGGGGAGGAGGGGAGCGACCCTTCTCGTCGACGCTCAAGGCTTGCGTAAATTGACGCTGTCATCACCGATTAACCGCCATACGGGCTTGTTACATGTAGTGCCCGTGCCACTCCCACACAAAGGAACTGTGCTGATGAAAAAGACCGTACTGGCCGCCGTGGCCCTGGTGTTTCCGCTGCTGGCCAAGGCCGAACTGGCGGTGATCTTCGACGGTGCCGGCACCTGCGACGGCTGCGCGAAGACCGTCGCCGAACTGTTGCAGAAAGAGCACTACAACGTCCGCCTGGTGGATGAAGACCAACTCAGCGCCGAGGTGCTTGAGGACGCCGATCTCTACGTACAGCCGGGCGGCTCGGACGACATCATGGACACCTTGTCGGAGCTGTCCGCCAGCCAGGTCCAGGCCATCCGCGACTTCGTCGCCCAGGGAGGCCAGTACCTGGGCATCTGTGCCGGCGGTTACCTGGCTGGGCGTTATGCCGACGAGAAGGAAGGCGTTCCAGCCTTTGGACTGATCGAGCTGGCCGAGGTCGACCAGGAAATCCCGAAGGACAAGGCGGCGCAGTTCATCTCCATCCAGCTGCCCGCAGGCCACCAGCAGCGCGACGTCTACTACCAGGCCGGCCCGCATTTCGGCAGCCGGCTCCCGGCTGGCGCCGAGGCGACGGCGTACTACACGAAATCCCGACGCATCGCCGCGCGAATCTCGTCCTACGGCAAAGGCACGGTCGGCCTCATCGGCCCGCATTACGAAGCGGACAGTTCCTGGTACGCCGCCGATGGGTTGCCATCCGACGCAGACGAACATCAGGACTTGTTGGTGGCCATGCTGGCGCAGATGAAGGAACGCGCCGGGCAGTGATCGCCGCGTGGTAACGGCCTAGAAACCGAAAGGCTGAAAGAGCGAGCCAAGGACGATTTCCAGCGTATCCGCAGCGTGGAAAGCACTGGGGAATCCTCAGCCAGGAAATACGTAATTAACCCATAATGGACGGCGTTACGTTGAGCGGGGTCCGGACACTGGCGTAGCCTTCCGGGCCCTGCGTAACGTAATGGCGATTATGAGTGACCCCATCCCCCTCCCGATCCCGCCGCACCTCGTCCGCGAGGCGCGCTTGTACGCGAAACC